>JAWLEI010000031.1:0-27551 GCA_041686195.1 Desulfovermiculus sp. | reverse complement strand
CCCCACCTGGCCTTGCCCCTGAACTGACTCCAAAAGCCGGGATATCTCGACGGACTGAGTTCCGGGCTGGGCTTCCTGTCCTTGCAATTGCATCTGGCTGAGTAGAGCGGAAAGGAGATCTGACCCGGCGATATCGCCCTGGCTGGGACCTTCTGGGTTTTGTTGCCTCTGATCTACAGTTGCCTCTGCCATCTGCAGGCTGGACATTTGGGCTCCATCAGCCCCAGACTGCTGCAAAGCCGCCAGCAGTCGGCCCATGAACGAGGCATTGAGATCACCTGTTTCCATTGCTTCCTGCAGCATCTGTCCGGCTTGAGGCCTCTTCTGAAGCAAATTGGCCAAACCCTGGACCATCTCCTGGACGGCTGGGTCTGCCTCGGACAGGGTGGGGGTCTGGCCTAAGGGGCGGGAATCTGCTTGAGCAGAACCGGATTGAGATGATGATGCTTGAGAAGGGGACTCTCCAGCAGTGGTCAGAAATCTGGCGAATGGGGATGAGGAACCGGCCATGGATTGGCCCTGCCCAGACCGGGAGGTCTTGGGCAGGCCTTTGGAGGTGCTTGCAGGCTGGATGATAACCGACGCAAGTTGACTCATAGTATGTCCACAGGTTACGGAGGCGGTTCTCCACCTCCCATGTTACTGTAGTCCCGACTTATTTCCGCAGCATCTTCCCCGGGCATTTGATCCAAGACTTCTCCGGCCAGCTTTCTGCGCATATTGGATAAAATACCAATTGCCAACTCCCGGTCCATAGACAGCATGGCCGCAGCCGCCCGGGCTGCATTCATATTTTCGTATATTCCACTCAGTTCCTTTACTTGAGCCTTCTTGGCCCGGCGCTTCTCTCCCAGGGTCTGTTCCAGGTCCTGGCGCAGTTCACGCATTTGCTTCAGTTTATCTTCGACCTCCCGGTGCAGAATCTTTAATTCTTTTTCCCTCAAACTGACCTCCTCTTCTCTTGCTTCCAGGTCTGAGAGCTTGTTACGCAAAAGGGCGACAATCCGTTTTTCCTCCAGGGTCAGCGGATCTGAATCCTCTGTGGTCTGCTTTTCCGGCTGCCCATGCACAGGCGAGAGGGTAAGAAAGATTAAAGCCGAGGCAATACAAAGAATTCGCATAAAGTGTGGGCCCCATATCCGGAAGATCCTCGGAGACAAACGAAGGGAGACCATTTACCAGTTCCCCCCCCACCTGGAAGCGGCAACCTCGTCCAGTTGTGCGGTCTCCACCCGGTTCTTTTCCGCTTGAACTTTCAGTTCATGGCTTGTTTTGAGCTTTTCCAGCTTTTTTTTGTTGGTACACGCTGTATGCAGGGCCTTTTTTTTGTCCCAGATTTTTTTATCCGCCCACAGGAGTTCCTGCTCCAGTCTTTGCAGATTATGCCCAACAGCCTCCAGGTATTGCTGGTGGAGCATAAGGGTCATGGCATCAGTTCCCTGAATCTGGCGCTTATCCAATGCCTGGCGTACTTCAGCCAAGCGTTCTTTTTCCGCCCGGATTCTCTGATCAATCCTCTGATACTCCTGTCTGGCTTGACTCAGGGCCAACTGGGCTTTGTCCTCGAGATTCTTTCTGTAGTCCAATACTGAGTGCAATGGGAAATCTTTCATAAATACAACCTAGTTTTGAAAAAATGTTAAGCTGCACATACTTGCTGCATGTCCTGTAATGTCTCTTGAATGGAGACCTTTTCCTCTTTGTCCTGCCTCAAGAAACGATGTATTGCAGGCAGGCAATCCAGGGCATGATCCAACTTGGGATTGGCCCCCGGCGTGTACGCCCCTATGGACACCAGATCTTCGGATTCGGCGTATGTAGCAAGGATTTCCTTGATTTTTTCACTGAGCTCCATATGTTCCGGTCCCACGATCTCTTTCATCAGCCGGCTGGTGGATTGCAGGACATCAATTGGCGGATAGTGGTTTTTGTGGGCCAGTTTTCGGGTTAAAACAACATGCCCGTCCAGGATGGAACGTACGGTGTCTGATACCGGTTCGTTCATATCGTCCCCTTCTACCAGGACTGTGTACAACCCGGTAATGCTCCCCTTGCCTTTATAATTGCCTGCCCGCTCCAAAAACTTGGGCATCCGGGCAAACACCGAGGGAGGATACCCTTTGGTTGTGGGCGGTTCACCCACGGCCAGTCCGATCTCCCGTCCAGCCATGGCGAACCTGGTCACTGAATCCATCATGAACAGGACGTCATGGCCCAGATCGGCAAAGTACTCGGCTATAGTTGTGGCAACGAATACTCCGCGCATACGCAAAACAGGGGATTGGTCCGATGTGGCCACGACCAGTACCGATCGATCCAGGCCTTCTGGCCCCAGATCATTTTCGATGAACTCGCGGACCTCTCTGCCCCGCTCTCCGATAAGGGCGATGACGTTTATCGGGACCTCGGCGTTTCTGGCCATCATACCCAGCAAAGTGCTTTTCCCCACCCCGGAACCAGCCATTATTGCCAGGCGTTGACCCATTCCGCAGGTGAGGAGCCCGTTGATGCTGCGCACTCCCAAATCCAGAGGAACATCGATCCGCTGCCTGTCCATGGGGCCCGGAGGCAAGGTGTATATTGACCGTTCCTCTGTCAGGGGCAAAGCTGGACCATTATCAATAGGCCGGCCCATGGCATCCAAAATACGCCCCAACATTTGTGAGCTCACAGACAGCCGGGCGTCCGGATCCCGCAACCTGATCAAATTTCCCGGGGCCAGGCCCTGCAATTCTCCCAGAGGCATAAGCAAGGCCATGGAATCGCGAAAACCGACCACCTCGGCCAATATCGGGTCCTGCCCGACTTCCGGCCAGATCTCGCACATAGAGCCCACTGATACCCGGGGACAATATCCCTGTACGAGCATGCCGATGATGTTGGTTACTTTGCCGCAGGTTCGGACCGGATCAACGCTGCGAGCACAATCAAGTAAAGAATCCATCATTTTGCTTGCACTGCCCTTAGGAGTTGTCTTTGAATTTCAGAAAGTTTGCTTTCCAGCCTGGCATCCACCTGGCCTTTATTCGACTCTACGACACACCCTCCGCGCGTAATGCTCTCATCCTCGTGCACATGGATCTGGCGCAGACAGTTCACTCCGGCTATCAACAGCGGCCTCTTCTCCTGGATTGTGTGGGCATCTGCAGGATGAACTCGAACGGTAAACTCGTCGGCCTCAGCGGCTGACTTAATGGCCTTATCTACAATTGGGATGATCATATCCTCGTTGAGGGTCAGTTCGGTGCTTATCACCTGTTCAGCCACAACCATGGCCAAACGGACCAGATCATTGCCTTGTCCTTTCATCATCTCAGTTCGCAAGTTGTTGAGCTCTTTTGCGGCCAGAGAAAAGGAATTCAAGGCTGTGTCCAGCTCGTGGTGCATCTTTTGCCGACCATCAGCCTCTCCCTGGGCATAGGCTTCAGCCCGGATGGATTCGACATCCACTTCTGGCTGGACAGACTTTTCATGTTCAGGTGCAGGCTGGCTCATATCTTTGTTTGGCCTGGAGCTTTGTTTTGGTCTGGACAGGTCTTCAGGTTCCGGCCTGGAGTTTTCTTCTGTCGGTTTTTTGACAGAAAGATAGTCAAACACGGTAAAATTATCCTCCGGAGAGTCGGGGATGCTTTCTAAATCTCGAAACTGGATTAGTTCCAGCTCACAAAGGTGTCCGCGCAAGATTCTAGACAAGGATTTCATCTCCTCCTCGACCGGGAATGACCACTTTTCCATCTTCCTCCAGGCGCAGAGCGAGCTGCACTATGCCCTGCTGCGCGGTCTCCACATCCGTAAGCCGGACAGGCCCCAGGGTTTCCAAGTCTTCTTTGATCATGGTTTTGGCTCGTTCGCTGATATTGGCGAAGATTTTTTCCTGGACCTTGGATGAGGCGGTCTTTAAGGCCAGGGTCAGGGTTTCATTACGCACCTCGCGCAGGATAAGCTGCATGCCCCGGTTATCTATGTGTACCAGATCGTCAAAGGTAAACATCTTCTTCCGGATCTCTTCAGCCATTTCCGGATCTTGATCTTCAATCCTCTCCAGTATCTTGTAATCGAGACCTTTTTCCATCTGAGTCAAAATTTCGACCACTTTGTCCACCCCACCAACCTGCTGTTGCTCCTGATTGACAACCCCTCCGATTTCTCGCTGCAGGGCCTCTTCGATCTTACTCAGGACTTCAGGTGAGACTTTGTCGATTTTACCAATGCGATAGATAACCTCTGACTTGAGTTCCTCGGAAAAATGGGGAAGGATGCGTCCGGTCTGATCAGCCTTTTGGGTGGAGAGGATCAGAGCAATGGTTTGGGGATGTTCGTTCTGCAGCAAGCCAGCTATTGTCCCCGGCTCCATCATGGCGATTGTTTCCAGGGGCCGGTCCTCGTTGCCAAAGACGATATCTTCCATCAAGCTGTCGACTCTGTCCGGGTCGCCTGTGGCGTATATGGCTTTTTGGGTAAATTCCCCTCCGTTGATAAAAAATCCCGCGTATTCCTGCTGGGCTTCCTTGTAGCGATCCAGCACCTTTTGAGCCATTGAAGCGGGCACATGATCGACCTGCATCATGGCCCGGCTGATCATGCGAACCTCATTGTCGGTCAGCTCTTTGAACACCTCTGCTGTTGTCTTTTCTCCCAAACACAATAGCAGAACAGCTGCCTTTTCTGTTCCCGCCAATCTATCGAAATCTCGATTAATTTTTCTGGCCATACCCAATACGCCTCATCATCTATTTTTCCTTTAACCAGGTCTTCACGATTTGGGCCGGAGTGACCTCCGAGCGGGCGATTTCCTTTTTGAGCTGCTCTGTTGGATCCTGCTTGCGTCTTTCTTCAAGCTCATAATTGTATTCAGATTCCAGCTCTTCCACTGTCTTGTAGGGCTCACTCTGTTCGCCCCGTAATGTCTTGATAATTGGTCTGACCAGGAAAAAATAGATCAGAATGAATCCAAGCCCTATGACCGCATACTTGATCAGAGGTATATAGGAGGTTGGAGATTCCTCGGTCACCCCCATCTCCTCAGCTTCAGCAACGCTGATCGGCATGGATACGACCTCAATCTGGTCTCCTCTCTCTTGCCTGAGTCCCAAAGCACTGGATACGAGTCGCTGCACGGATTGGGTGAGTTCTTGAGCACCTCCACCCCCGTCTTGAGCTGAGAGGAACTGTTCCGACAACAGAACAGCCACAGAAAGCCTCTGAATATCGCCCATTCCACTGGTAATACGGTTTACTGTTCTGTTGATTTCATAATTGACGGTTTCGCTTGCTTCCTGGCTGGGCTGGGCATTTCCCTCACCTTCTTCTTCCATATCCAGATTGGAGTCTGCTCCTGGAATGCCTCCAGCCGTTTGCAGCCCCCGGGACTTATCAGTGCTTTTTTCACTCCTGGGAACCAGGCTGTCAGGATCGAAAATCTCCTCTGTTGTATCTTTTTCTGTAAAATCGATATCTGCAGTGACTCGGACCATGGCATTCTGGTCTCCAAAGACCTTGGTCAACAGGGCCCCGGCCCGGTCTTCCAGTGTTGATTCTACTTGCTGTCTGTACTCCATTTTTTGTGGAGACAGGCTCGAACCCTCGTTTTCCGTTTCCTCCCCATGCAGGACCCGTCCTTTGCCAGTGACCAAAGTGACCTGGTCCGGTTCCAGACCCTGAACACTTCCAGCGACGAGATGCACAACACCACTGACCTGGCTTTGACTGAGCAACCCTCCTCCATCCATGTTGACCACAACCGAGGCCTTTGGTTCTTCCTGCATTTCCTGGAGAACCCTCTTTTCCGGAATGACCAGGTGCACCCTGGCGCTTTTGACTGCGCTCAGACTGGCCACACTCCTGGCCAATTCCCCTTGCAGAGCCCGTTGATAATTTACTTGTTGAGTAAACTTGGTTACCCCGAACCGTTGCTTGTCAAAAACCTCAAATCCTACTCCCTGCCCTTTAGGCAACCCTTCACCCGCAAGGTCCAGCCGAAGCTTATACACCTGATCGGCTGGAACATAGATGGCTTGGCCTTCATCCCGCAGCTCATAAGGGATATTGTTGTCTTCCAGCCAGGTCATGACCGAGGAGGCTTCCTTTTGGGTCAGATCGGCATACAAGAGCTGATAGTCGGCCACCCGGACTTGCAGGATGAGATAGGCAAAGGCAGCCAGAGATAACAGGGCAACAGCAAGGAGACTCAACTGTCTGGACAGGGGCCATTGCCGGATACGATTCCAGAGAAGCTTAGATGACATTATCCCTCAAATGCATAGTCTGTATTGGCGGACCGTGGGCTTGAACAGTATATGTCGATTTCCCGACACCATGAATATTGAGTTGGCATGAAGAGTTCAGCTGATGGCTGAAACTCATTCCCAGGATTCCCTCAGTGCTCTTTAGTCTTGGGGCAACAATTTCCTGGCCGGGACTCTTTTTGCAATAGCTGCGCCAAAAACAATATTTTCCCTGCAAATTGCCGTGATTTCGGTCTATCCCAAAAGTGAGCGGATGGGTTATGGATCTGAGGTTGGTGGAGTCTATGAAAGTTATTTTTATTGCGGAGAAAAATTGTCAATAAATTGACAAATCCAGATCTCAAATGAGATAATGTGTTTTTCTACGTTTCGTTAGGTTTTTAGCATACACATCTTATTTCATGCCAGAAATCCGCTTGTTTAAAGCTTGACTTTAGGTGCTCTTTGTGGTAATAATTGTTCTTATTGAGGAATTCGAGCTTATGCAGCAATTGTAAAAAATTGTATCTGCAAGGACACGATGAGTAACAGCGAAATCTCCATTTTGATATTGTCCAAAAAGAGTGATCATGCCCAAAAGCTGGTCGATATACTGCCTAAAACATTCGGTCCCCAGAGCCATATTGCCCACGCTTCGACCATTGCCTGGGATGCCATGATCCAAGCTGCGCCTCAGCTGGTCATCGTAGATCTGACGACAGACTCCTATCACGAACTTCAATTCATAAGTAAAATGAAGGATTCAAATATTCCGACTCTATGTGTTGCAATTGCTCCTCATAGTGAGAGATCGATGCATATTGAAGCCATGCGAAGTGGAGCACAAGCGACAATATCCACTCCGCTCCACGAAGAAGAAATTTCTTTGACTGTCTCCAACCTTTTTTTCAACCGCACTAGCCTTGGGCAACCCAAAAGCGAGACCCCTGGCCTGAGAGAGAGGGACGGATTCTATGGTATTGTGGGCAACTCCCCGGTAATGCATAAACTGTATGAGACTATTGCCCGCTTAGGGGAAGAAGGAGAAAGCACTGTCCTCATTCAAGGTGAAAGCGGTGTGGGAAAGGAGCTTGTGGCCATGGCCCTGCACAGATGCAGCCCAAGGGCCAAAAGGAATTTTGTGCCTGTCAACTGTGCTGCCATACCGGACAGCCTTTTGGAAAGCGAGCTCTTTGGGCATGAAAAAGGAGCTTTCACCGGTGCGACGCAAAAAAAGAAAGGCAGATTAGACCTAGCCCAAGGCGGGACCTTGTTTTTGGATGAAATCGGTGAAATGCAGCCAACACTCCAGACTAAACTTCTTCGCGTCATTCAGGAAAGAGAATTCGAGCCCCTCGGGACTGTCAAGCCGGTTCAGGTCGACACCCGGATCATAGCTGCCACGAATATCGATCTTGAGCAGGCTGTTAAAAACAATTCGTTTCGAACTGACCTTTATTATCGGCTCAGTGTAGTCCCTTTATACATCCCCCCACTCCGCAAAAGACAGGTTGACATACCATTATTGCTCCATAAATTCGCGTTGTTATACAATAGAGGCAAACAAGGAAAGCCCAAGGAGTTTTCGCCGGAAGCCATACACATACTTCAGAAATACTCCTGGCCAGGAAATGTACGGGAGCTCATGAATCTGGTCCAAAGGGTGTGTGTCCTGCATCGGGGATCAATAATTCATGTTGATGATTTACCTGAAGAATATCGGGTTGTTGAAAACAAGAACACCCAGTGTGAGCTCGAGGATGAACTTGGCGGGATAACAGAGGAAAACCTGCATGTCATGAGGGATTCGGAAATTGATTTTAACAAGCAAATCAGTGAGTATGAGGACAGACTTATACTGCAGGCACTCATAGCCACAAATGGCAACAAGAAGCAGGCAGCGAAAAGATTAAATCTCAAGCGTACCACTTTACTTGAAAAAATTAAAAAAAAGGAGCTCAATGAGAGATATTCGCATTACTCCAATGTAAATGATTTAAAAGAATAAGCTCCCTCCAAGAAGTGGATTTTGAATTGCTGTTGTGATTTATCCACTTTGGCTGTTCAACCTCCTGCCCGCATTGGAAAATTACTTGCGATCCGTCAACTCGGGACATGCATCGTGGCTGAAAAATGAAGCATGTCCATACGCAGGTATGCCTTGCTCATCCCACCCCCTTTGGCGGTAATACTCCCTGATCAAAGTCTGCAGCTCTTGTTCTCCGATACTGCTCCCATCCGGTAATGGATTTTGCGTAATGTGCTCTGGCAGGCAGTCCTGATCTGGGCCTATGCCCTGGCTGAGATTGACCATTCTGGTCAGGTCCATGATTTCTCCAGCCATATCCCGAAGGGTCGGCAGGTCCACATCCAATCCAGTGACCAAAGAGATGAACCTGGGCATTTCCCGGGCGTAGAGCTTGCGGAAAAAGCGGCAGACAATCAGGCAGTCCAGGAGGGTGCAGGTGTCTTCATGCTCCAGGAAAGAGGCTACCAATCCGGACGGATCTTTGACATTGGCCTCTCCGGTCAGTTCGGCCCGGTGGAAGGATGCTCTTAAGTGACATGCACCCCGGGAACTGACCGCATAGGCCAGGCCCATACCCTTGAGCACCCGGGGATCATACCCGGCCGGTTCCATGCCCTTGACCTGGACAGCCAAATCTTCCAATCCCAGGTTGCTGGCCGCCTGGCGCATGCCCAGGGCCAGAATTCCGCCCAGGCCCTTTCTGAAGGCCATTTGTTCCATAAGATCTGCTATCTGTTGGCCCTGACCATACTCCAGGCTGGTACGCATGCGGCCTTGACGGGTCGCTTCCAGAATCATCCCTGTCAAATTCCCGGCACTCATGGTGTCCATGCCCAGCCGATCGCATACATCGTTGAGATGGGCAATCTCCCGTACATCAGAGATCAGGCACAATCCGCCAAAGGCATAGAGGGTCTCGTACTCCGGGCCTTCAATCCGCAGCCCCTGGAATGGGCCGCTTGAAACATGCCCCAGCTTGCGGCAGCTCAGAAAGCATCGGGGACAGGATCTGGGCTGGGCCTGCAACTGATCCATGATATGGGCTGCACTCAGGTGTTCCCAGTCGGGCAGCCGGCCCTGAGACCAGTATGCACAAGGAAAGGCACCGGCCGTGTTCATCAGATCCAGCATGGCTGTTGTTCCGAATTTGCGATAATTTTCCGGCCCCGGCTGGTGCTTATGTTCCTGGACCAATCTTTGCGACCAGGATTTGACGCCCCCTGGGTTGTGGACCTGACGGCGGGCTGCCCCGTGAAAGACGATCCCTTTGAGCCGTTTTGAGCCCATAACCGCTCCGGTACCGCCTCGGCCGGCCATATGCCATCGATCAGTGGCCAAAACCGCAAAGCGAACCAGATTCTCTCCGGCCGGACCAATAACGAGTGCCCCGGACCCGGGACCACTTTTGGCCTTCAGGGCCGCTTCGCTCTGGAGGCAATCCAGTCCCCAGAGCTTTGCTGCTGAGTGAAAGACAGCCCCGGTTTCTGAAATTTCCAGCCACAGTGGTTTCTCGGCCACACCGGTAATGACCACGACATCAAACCCGGTTCGGCTCATGGGGATCGCTGCCCTTCCACCGGCATAAGACTCGTTAAAACAGCCGGTCAGGGGGGACTTGGTGAACACGCCAAACCTGGTTGAGCCCCAGACCGGAGTATCTGTGACCGGACCCAGGGCAAAGATGAGGGGATTATCAGCTGAGAAAGGATGGATAGGGTCTGGAACCAGCTGTTGAAACAAATGAACAGCCAATCCCTTGCCGCCCAAAGTCTGGCTCAGGAGTTCCGGATCCAAGGGCCGGATTTCACACGACTGTCGGTAAAGGTCGATGTACAGCTGGCGCTGAAAATAACCGGAAATATTCATTTTGCGGGGCTTTTTTCCAATCGCTTCTGCAGGGCCTTGATCAGGATGGGCCAGGCAATGGTTGCATCGCACAACACTTCGGCAAAGCGGCCTCCCTGAGAAGGGGGGGCAAATTTCCCCCAGGACACGCCCTCTTGGTATGTGCAGCCGGAGAGTCCACCCCAGTGATCCGGTTCAGGGCAGATGCGCACCCCATACTGAAACCGGGAATAGGGCCAGGACAGGTGGGGATGGGTTTGTTTGGCCATTTCTACAAAGGGACCCATTTGTTGGGCCCAGTTTCTGGGCACGCCGCCGCCAATGGTAAAGATGCCCAGGCGTTTGGCCCCCACCATCCTTCGGGTATAGTCAAAGAGATCGGCAAAGGGGTTGAAATGAAAAGGCAGAGAACCGGCCGGAACTTCCTGCTCTCCGAGTTCGGGCTGGAGTTTAATCATGTAGGAAGCGATATCCAGGGCCAATTCAGAGTCGGTAAAGGCCGGAATATAGACTGGGACGCTTTGCTCATACGCGCTTTTTAAGATGCCCATCCCCGGCACGTTCTCGTGCAGGTGCTTGCCGATGGCCGCACACACGGTTCTGGATGAAAAAACCTCTTTGGGATCCAAGCTCTCCATGACTGCATAAATGATCTTTTCGGCCTCAATAAAATTAAATTCCGATTCCAGGGTATCGTAGACCCGATTCAGGCCGGCTTGGCACAGCTCGGGATCGCTCATCTCCCCGGGCTTATATTTGTAGTGCTTCAGGCCGATGGATTCGATAAATCCATGGGCCATCAGGGCCCCGGTGGAGATGACCGTGTTGAGCCAGCCCTTGTCTATCATCCGGCAGAGCAGAGGCCCCATTTTGGCCACAGTCATGGCTCCGGAAAAGGTCCCCACCACATGGCAGTCCGGATCCTGGACCATGGTCTGCAGGACATCCAAAGCCTCTCCCAGTCTCCGGCCGCCGAAAGCGGTCTTGGACATGGACCACAAAAGGTCGTCAAAGCCCTCCACCTCATCCGGGTCCAGAGGGATCAAAGGCTCCAGCCCAAGCTCATCTGGTTTGAGCATTTGAGCTACATTGCGGAATTTTTGCTTTTCATCCATATCAATCTTCTCGGTAAGTATAAAATGAGTGCACAGTTCACGGCAAACATGGGCACCACTGCCTGGGAAAAAGTAATGATGTATTAAAATGGGGGTACTGGTCAACTTTTCTCTGTCTGGAGAGCAGGGAAAGTTGTCCTCAGGCGGTCTCTGTTGTTCTGCGGTGAATTCTTAAGAGAAGCGGTCCAGAAGGCCAAACCAGGCCAGAGTCAGGGGCACAAACCAGGCCCGCTTTCGATACAAAGGGAAACGGGGAAAGGGAGGGCCTGGAAAGTCCCAATCTTTCGGATTATCGGAGCCCAAAACTGCATTGGCCATCTGCCGGCCCAGATAGGTAGCCAGGGCAATTCCATGCCCACAATACCCAGTGGCATACCAAAGACCATTTATGTCCCCACTGTGCGGGAGATGGTCCCGGGTAAAGCCTACCTGACCGGACCAGACCCAGGCCGGTTTATAGGGCCTGAGCTGCGGAAAAACAGTCAGCATATCCTTGTGCAGGGCGAAGCCCTTGTCCTGAAGGGACCCCCATATCAGGGAGGGGCGGCCGCCAAACAAAATCCTTTTCCCGTCCGGTGACTTGCGAAAGTAATGCAGGACCCGCTTGGTATCTGATGCCGTGTTTCCCTGGGGCAAAACCGTCTGTATGACTTCATCCGGCACTTCCTCAGTGGCGATCATCACGCTTTCAACCGGCACCACCCGCCGGCCAAGCCAATCATTCAGGATCGGGGTAAAAGCGTTCGTAGCCAGCACGACCTGGTCGGCCACGATGTCGCCCCGGCTGGTTTGCATGCGTATCCTTCGGTTTTCATTTTGAATGGCGTGTACCCGGGTGGACCAGCTGAATTTGACCCCGGCGGCCAGAGCCATTTGATGCAGGCCTGCGGCAAACCGGGCCGGGTTCAAAGACGCGGACCACGGGTCGGCCAGGCCACCCCAATATGCATTGGTTCCCAGCTCTTTTCGCATCTGGCCGGCATCCAGCACCCGGGGGCTTGTGCCTGAGATCTTGGCCATGCTTTCCTGTTCCTGGCGCAACCAATCCCTGTGTCCCGGGCGGACAGCAGCTGTGATATGCGTCCTGGGCATAAAATCACAAGTAATATTTCCTTCCTGGATCAGCTTTTCCACCCCGATGATCGCTCTTCGGGATATGTTGAACAGGGTTTTGGCCCGCTCTGATCCAAATTTGTCGATCAATGTTGTACAATCAACAGGATAACCGGAGAGGACTATGCCCCCGTTGCGCCCGCTGGCCCCCTGCCCCGGACCGTCCTCTTGGTCTACAACCATAACCTGGACATCATTTCGGGCCAGATGCAGGGCCGCGCTCAAACCGGTATATCCACTGCCTATGATGAGTATCTGGGTCTTGGGTCCGGGAAACAGGTCTTCTTCAGACTCATTCTTGAATCTGCTACTCCAATAAATTCTTTCCGGTATGGTGGTGTAGGGCATGGTAAAATCTCGGGCAGCGACAGGGGGCTCCTATTGCAACCGTCCACCGTTGGCGGAATTCACCTCATGAGTGCTCTTGCTCATTGATTCCAGCTCGGCCTTGTATCTGTCCACAAACTTGTCCCGCATACTGATGATGTCGTCCGCCGGGGGGTAAGAATACATTATATGTCTGGTGTCAATCGGGTCCAGGCGCGAGTTGTTGCCAAAGACGCACAGGGGTCTGAAGATAATGCCTGGCTGTCCGTCATCCTGCTCTTCAATTTCCAGAAAAAGTGGATACTTCCATACCGTTTCCCCAGATTCATCTGTTTCTTTCTCATAAATCACATGCCATCCTGATCCCAGGACCGCAATCCAGATATCTCTTAACTCCTCGCTCATGGCGGCTCCTTGTGCTCAGAAGGGGGTCATGCATCAAAAAAGGCTGGACAATCAAATGCCCAGCCCCTGCATATCAGACTGTTCATCCCAGCACAATGAGCATGAATGCCGCCGACGTCAACTCACTTGAGCCCACGTGGAAGAAATTATTTGGCATACACAAAGGCTCAAGCCTTCATGTTCAGCTCAAAATGAGGGCAAAAAGTGCTTTACTGGCTGCCCATAAATTCCGGATAGGCTTCCATACCGCATTCAGCCATATCCATGCCGCTGTATTCCATCTCTTCGCTGATCCGGATGCCCATGACCACCTTTAATCCCAGCCATACCAGATAGCTGGTGCCGAACATCCAGGCAAATATGACTCCAATTCCGGCCAGCTGGCCGAACAAACTGGCCTCAGGACTGGAGAGCAAGACAGCCAGCAGGCCCCAGATGCCCGCCACTCCGTGGACAGAAATCGCCCCCACTGGATCGTCAATCTTGAGCTTGTCCAGAGCCACGATGGAAAAAACAACTATGATACCGCCCACTGCCCCTATGCAGGAGGCTAAAAGCATAGACGGCGCGCTGGGCTCAGCGGTAATGGCCACCAGCCCGGCCAGAGCACCGTTTAAGCCCATGGTCAGATCCGCTTTGCCGAACTTGAGTTGGGAGACAGCCAGGGCCACGATCATGCCCGAGGCAGCAGCCATGTTCGTATTGGCAAAGACCAGAGCCACGGCATTAGCCGACTCCACGTCAGATACTTTGAGTTCAGATCCGCCGTTGAATCCGAACCAGCCCATCCACAAGATAAAGGTGCCCAGAGCGGACAGGGGCAGATTGGCCCCGGGAATGGGCGAGATTTTACCTCCAGGCCCGTATTTACCCTTTCGCGGTCCCAGAACCAGCACACCGGCCAGGGCGGCTGCAGCTCCAGCCATGTGCACAATGCCGGAACCAGCATAGTCGGAAAAACCCAGCCCATCCAGGAAGCCGCCTCCCCAGGTCCAATATCCATGCACTGGATACAGGATGCCGGTCATGATGACAGCAAAAAACAAAAAGGCCCACAGCTTCATCCGTTCAGCCACCGCCCCGGAGACCACAGACATGGCTGTGGCCACAAAAACGACCTGAAAGAAGAAATCGGCCATGGACGAATAATACGGGGCTTGATCTCCACCGGCCACAACGCTCTGGACACTGTTATCGCCCTGGATCAAGAATCCGAATCCAGGGATGAGTACTCCCCCATCACCATACATTATGTTGTAGCCAATGAGCATATACATAATGCAGGCGATAGAATACAGAGCGATATTTTTGGTTAGTATTTCTACTGTGTTCATGGTCCGGACCATGCCTGCTTCCAGCATGGAAAAACCAGCCGCCATCCACATGACCAGAATTCCTGAAATCAGAAAATAAAAAGTATCCAAGGCATAACTTAGTTCTAACACAGATTCCACGTCTCTATCCTCCTGTGATGACCACCCATTACTTGGTTTTGGAAATCGTTGTGAACATCAAGGCTGCTGTTTTTATCAGCAATCTTGTCCTTATTCTCCCGCCAAGGTCTTTCTTTGGGGTGCTTATAGAGCATTTTGTCCGGACTCACCGGTTCGAATGCGCAGCACATCATCGATTGCTGAGACAAAGATCTTGCCGTCTCCAATCTTCCCGGTCTGGGCATTGTGCTGAATGACCTCCATAACCTGGTCGAGATGATGGTCATCAATGACTACTTCGATTTTGATCTTAGGGATCAGGTCAACCTCGTATTCCGCCCCCCGGTAGATCTCCTGGTGCCCTTTTTGCCGCCCGCATCCCCGCACTTCGCTGATGGTCATTCCCTGCACTCCCATCTCGGTCAGGCCCTGCTTGACTGCATTGAACTTAAAGGGCTTGATGATGGCCTCGATCTTTTTCATCTTCTCCTCCTTGATCTGCTCAGGTTATCAGTGTCTTTCTCTTTCGGTCCTTGGGCTGTTCAAGAAGGTTAAAAGCAAAGGGCTTGCCAAACTTTAATTATATATTATTTCATGTACTTGAAGAATATTATTTCTCTTTTCATCCTCAAAACGAGCATATTTTGATACATTTTTGTTGTTATTGCCTGCATATTATCTCTGCGGGCACCTTTTTGGGGCCTCCTCCAGAGCTGATTTTCTGGTTTCAATTCCTGGTCATTGCTGCCTGGATCAGGCTCATCGCATCAAATGGATTCATGACCAAAGCAAAATTCAATGCCCAGGACCTCTTAGAAACAATTTTGTATCAATACTCCTGTCTCAGAAAAAGAATTTCACGTCCTTCAAACCCTGGCAATGACCAGAAACAAAGGGCAGAGATTATACGCAGACGCAAAGCCTGCCCCGAAAGCAGAAGAGCCCGGGTGAGAAATTACTGAGTATCTGGCTTTCCTTTACAAAAGAAGCGTTTCCGTCTATGTGCAGAAGAGAGGACACGTTTTGGCAGAGCCCTGGACACATCAGGCCAGGCTATAGTCTGGTTTGCAGTGAGCAACCCCTGTAAAATCCGGCAGAAGAGTTCATGCTGCATACTGCCCGCATTTATTTTCCAAGCCTGCCCGCATCCGGCCTTACGGCCCTGATTCTTCTCATATCCCTTATTCAGATAGCCAATGCCCAATCCCAGCCCATGCACCTGGATGCCGGCTCAGATTCCGAGCCCTGGATACTGCGGGCTGAACGCATGCAGGTCTTTGAGAAACGAAATGTGGTTGAAGCTGAAGAAAATGTCCTGCTGACCAAGGGCGACGAATCTCTGCAAGCCGACTTTGCCCGCTACTTTTGGGATACAAATTGGGTCTATCTGCGCGGTAACATCCGCATCAGATTCGGTCCGGACACCTTACAGGCCGAGACAGCGGAATTCGATCTGGAGAACGAGGTGGGCTGGCTGAATAACGGACAGATCTTCCTGGAAGAAACCAATACGTATGTCACAGGGGAGAGGATTAAAAAAACCGGACCGGAGAGCTACAGCTTTGATCAGGCCGAAGTGACCACTTGCGATGGGCCAGACCCGGCCTGGTCCCTGCAAACCTCAAAAGGATCCATAACCCTGGATGGTTATGCCCGAATGTTCCATCCCAGGTTTAAGATCAAAGGACAGCCGGTCCTCTATTCCCCCTACCTGTTCCTGCCGGCCAAGAAAAAACGCCAGTCCGGGGCGCTCATGCCTGAATTTTCCACCGGCGACCGCAACGGAGTGAGTCTGAATCAGCCCTATTATCTGGTCATTGATGAAGACCAGGATGCGACACTGTATGCCAATATGATGAGCAAGCGGGGGCTCATGCTTGGACTTGAGTATCGAACCACGCCGGATCTCATGTCCAAGGGCCATTTCCGGGCCGACTGGCTCAGTGATTCCCTGAAGGATGAGGATATCGACCAGTTTAAAAACGATGATCTAGAACGGCCCAACACAGATCGTTACTGGATTCGGGGCAAATACAACGGAAAGCTGCTCTCCCCGGATTGGAGGACCAAATTTGATGTGGACCTGGTCTCGGATCAGGACTATCTTCGTGATTTTGATTCCGGGATGAGCGGCTTTGACGACAGCCGGGATATATTTCTCTCTGAATTCGGCCGGGACATTCAGGACATGGACGCCCTGGAACGAACCAGCACTTTCCTGGTCAGCCGCAACTGGTCCCAGGTCGGCCTGCATACTCAGCTGGAATACACCCAGAATTTAAATTATATGAACGACAACCTGCCCGCATCCAAAAACCCCACCTTACAGCGTTTACCCCAAGTAGACCTGGATTTTTTTCAATCCCAGCTGCTGTCCACTCCCTTGCAGTGGCAGGCGGAAAACCAGATGACCTATTTCTGGCGCGAATTCGGAACAACCGGTGTGCGCACCGACTTTCATCCTCAGCTCAGCCTGCCGCTGAGCAATGCCTACGGCAGCATCATTCCCAGGCTGGGCTGGCGGCAGACGCTGTACACTCTGGACAGAATGGAAAACAATCCCAATGTGGACGACAGGTTTCACACCCGGGGCCTGTTCGACGCCCAGATTACAGCCTATACTTCCATGCAGCGCGTTTTTGATTTGACGCTCAACCAAGGGGCAGGTCACGGGCTGGAAAGTCCAGGTGATTCGCACTGGACCGGGATAAAACATACCCTGCAGCCGGAACTGGAATGGAATTATATCCCGGATCAGGATCAGGACGATCTGCCGGATTTCGATTCTCTGGACCGCATTGAGCCGGAGAATGAGCTGACCTATACTCTTCAGTCCGTTCTCACCCGGCAGAAAGAGACCAAACGCACTTCTGAAAGTCCTGATGAAAAAAAATCAGATGTGAAAACAACGTATCGTGACTTTTGTCTCTTTGACCTGGAGCAGAGCTATGATTTCCGGGAAGCGACTCGAACTCATGATCGAGACACGTATCCCAGACGTCCTTTTTCCGATATCCGAACCAAGCTGCAGCTCAACCTGACCTCCTGGCTCTCCCTGTACGCCAAGACCTGGTTTTCACCCTATGAAACTGCGTTTACTGAGCATGAGCACACCCTGGAGATGCGTCCCCAAAAAGACACCTCCATGTTTTTCGGTCTGGATTATCGAAAAGAACTGGAAGAAGATATCTGGCGAAGGGACCAGGGGGCCCTGAACGTGGTTCGGGTGGGGGGCACACATAAGTTGTCCCCATCCTGGCGGGTTGGAGTTGACTTAGAACAGGACATTGAAGACTCAGAGATCATTCACCAACGCCTCAATGTGGGATATAGGCACCAGTGCTGGGGAATGGATATGGAGTTTGAACGGACCGAATATGAGAACAAAGTCACGGTCATGCTCAATCTGCTCCAGCTTGGACAATTTGGACAGGATATAAGCCTTGAGCCGTGATGAAGCGCTGGTCTGGCAGGAAACAAAATGTGAGCTTTTGCGGAACTGGCTTTTCCGACTGGGATCGCCAGGTGCCACCCTGGCCTTTCTGGGATCACCAGGCGTCTGCCTGGCTCTTTCAAGGTTTGGTCATGCCCGAACTGTCGCTGTAGTGCAAACATAACGAAAAAATAAGCAGATGGCCGGAGCTATAAGAAGAAGACATTCCAGGGAGGACCCTGGTGAACTGGAAGAAAGTTCACAGGATAAACCCCAGTTAAATGGAAGAGATTTAACGGAGTGAACCCTGGGAACGAAGAAAAGATGGCCTGCCCTTGGGGGCAAGGGCGGCCTACTGGTGGTGCTTCCATAGGCCCAAGGCCCTGACTCCTCATTACTATCTCAATACGGACCTGCCTTAGAATACAAGGCTGGCTCCTGCTACTTCTCCAGTAGGGCGGGCTTGACCCCAAGCCCAGCCCCTTAGTCAGTTTCACCCTTGATCAATCCGGCAATTTTTTTTGCCCGCTTTGGGGCAAAAAAATATTTCAGATTTGCCAGAGGCAAATCTGAACAGGGAACAGAAAATATGCCCTCTTCAATTTTGATTTTATCACCAGAGCTGCAAAACCAGATTGCGGCCGGAGAGGTGGTGGAACGCCCTTCCAGCGTGCTCAAGGAATTGATGGAAAACAGCCTGGACGCCGGGGCGACCCGGATTCAGACTGCCATTCAAGGTGGCGGGCAATCCCTGATTCAGGTTGAAGACAACGGCTGGGGCATGAGCCCGGATCAGCTGCCTCAGGCCATGGCCAGGCACGCTACAAGCAAAATATCCACCTTTCGCGATTTGCTGCGCATTGAAAGCTTCGGTTTCCGGGGTGAAGCCCTGCCTTCTATCGGCTCGGTGTCCAGGATGTGCCTTCGCTCCATTCAAGCCGATCAGAGCGAAGGCGCGGAACTCAAGGTCGAGTTTGGCCTTTTATCAGAGGTCAAACCTGTCCCGTTCCGGGAAGGAACCAGTATCCAGGTCAAGGATCTGTTCGCCAACACTCCGGCCCGGCTGAAGTTTATGAAGACCCAGCACACAGAGGTCAAGCGCTGCCAGGAGGCAGTGTACCGTTTTGCCCTGGCCAACCTGAAAGCATCCTTTATTTTGACTTCCAATGAGCGGAAAGTTCTTGATTTCCCAGCTGGACAAAGCCTTGTTCACCGCCTGCAGAGCATCTGGCCCCCGGGAATAACAGACAAGCTCCTGGAGGTTGATGGGGGAGATGATGAGTACCTCCTGTCCGGATATGTCGGACACCCAGAGGCGGCTCAGACCAGGGGCGACCGGATTCTGTTCTTTGTCAATCAGCGTCCGGTGCAGGATAAAATGCTCATCAGTGCCCTGCGTCAGGCCTTCAAAGGCCGGCTGTTGAGCAAAGAGTATCCCCAGGCCGCCTTATTCCTGCAAATTCCTGGACAGGAGGTGGATGTCAACGTCCACCCGGCCAAGCTGGAAGTCAGATTTCGAGATGAACAGCGGGTCTTCAAACTTTTGCACCAGGCCGTTGCCCAGGCACTGAACAGCTCGCTCTTCCAGGTGCCCACAGAGCATCATGCCTCCCAGACCAGGACCGAGACCGTCTCTTTTGATCCCAAATACAAATTCCATACCTTTGAAGACTATCTTGCTCCCCAGACCGCAGAATCGCATGCAGAGGACCGGGACAGCGCCTCCTCCCCCACCGCCAATGCGGGATCTCAGGCCCAGATAAAGGCAGTCTCTTGTGATCAGGCCAGCACGCATGCCCCATCCAACCTCAAAGCTGGGGAATACAGCTACCTGGGACAGATCCAGAACAACTACCTGCTCCTCACCTCCCGTACCGGTGAACTTATCCTTGTGGATCAACATGCGGCCCACGAACGTATCCTCTATCACCGCTTTTCCACTCAAGGCCAAACAGGCCAGCAGAGGCCATTGGCCCTGCCCATGCAACGCGCTCTGCACCCCAGCGAGGAAGATCGCTTACACCGTATTGCCCCGGCCATGCGGAACATGGGCTTTGTCCTGGACCGCTCCCAGGCCGGGGCCGTGCTCATCCGGGCCGTTCCCGCTCATCTGGACCCCTCTCAGGCCAGAGACTTTCTGGACCAAATCCTCCATGAGCAGTCTGAGTCCCAGGATGAGCTGTGGCAAACCATGGCCTGCCGTCAGGCAGTCAAGGCCGGGGATACATTGTCTGCCCAGGAGGCCCTGGAGCTCATTCAGCACTGGCTTTCTACCCCGGACAAAGAGTATTGCCCCCATGGCCGGCCGGCCATGATCACCCTGAGGGCCAAAGACCTGGAGCGGATGTTTAAGCGGGGGATGTGAGGGAGCCTTTAGTGGTCATCTTTGCCTCCGGCAAATCTGAAATAATTTTTTTGCCCGCTTTGGGGCAAAAAAATTACGTGGCGCAAAAAAATTAGAGGTCCCGTCCAACGCCGAATCCGGCATGGATGGCGTCTATGGCCTGACCAACCTCCCGGGCATCCCCCACCACCCGGGTATTTATGCCCAGGGCCTGGAGATCGTCCTGCAAAGGGTTACAGGCTGCAGAGCCCAAAGCCAGGACCACGCTGTCAGCCGGGATTCTGCTCTCCTGTCCATCCTTATCCACAAGCACAGCCTGTTGTTCAATGCCCACAGCCTGGGTTTTGGTCTTGACCTGGACGTGAAGCTGGCGAAGCTCTTGCAGCATGGTCCAGCGGGTGCTCTTGCCGATGTCCTGCCCCACTCGCTCCAGCATCTCCACCAGGACCACCTGATGCGTACCGCGCAGGCATTGGTGGCGCAAAAATTCGCAGTCCTCCACCTTGTTTTCCAACAGGAACTTGAGCTCATCGCCACCCAAGGTTCCCCGACGGGCCAGGGTCAGGGCGCATTCCACACCGACAGCACCCCCGCCCAGGACCACCACCCGCCGACCGGGCCAGACGTTTTTTTGCAGCACGTCCCAGGCCTGAAACACATGGGCCTGGTCCACTCCCGGCAGCTTTGGGGTCACGGGCCTGGCACCGGTAGCCAGGATCACGGCATCCGGATTGGTCTTTAATACCTCCTGGGCCGATGCTTCTCGCTCCAGGCTGACCCGGATATCGGATCTGTCCACCGCATGGGCCAGATCCCGGGCCAGGGTGGCAAACTCTTGCCGTCCCGAAGGAGCGGCCGCCAGCCACAGCTGGCCGCCCAAACGGTCCGATCCTTCCCAGAGCTGCACCCGGTGGCCTCTGGCCCTGGCAGCCAGGGCTGCGCTCATCCCGGCCGGGCCGCCGCCAATAACCAGGACTTCCTGAGGGCTCTCACTGGGAGTGATTTCGGTTTCCAGTTCGTGTCCGGCCCTTGGATTGCACAGGCATTCCACGGGCTGTAAACGAAAGATATTGTCAAAACATCCCTGGGCGCAGCCGATGCAGTGCAAGATTTCCTTTTCCCTCCCCTCCCGGGCCTTGAGCGGAAGGTCCGGATCAGCAATCAAGGCCCGGCCCATGGCCGCCATATCGCACATGCCGGTACCGATGAGTTCACGGGCCAGATCCGGATCGTTGATACGGTGGCTGGCAATGACCGGCAGGTCTGTCTCTTCCCGTATCTGCCGGGCCAGATAGGCAAAGGCTCCTCTGGGTACGCAGGACACGATCTGCGGCACTCGGCCTTCGTGCCAGCCCACATTGACATTGAAGGCATCCACCCGGCCCTCCTCAGCCAGGAACCGGGCCACAGCCAAAAGCTCGCTGCTGTCCATGCCCTCCTGCATAAGATCGTTTCCGTTCATGCGGACCAGAAGCGGAAAATTCGAACCTATGTGCTCTCTGACTGCATCCAAAACCTCCCGGGCAAAGCGCATCCGGTTCTCAAAGCTTCCCCCGTACTCGTCCTCCCGCTGATTGGTCAGGGGGGAAATGAATTCACTGATCAAATAGCCGGTACCGGCCAGGATTTCCACCGCATCAAACCCGGCTTCCCGGACCCGGGATGCAGCCTGGCCAAATCTGCGCACGATCTCCTGTATTTCCTCGATTTCCAGAGCCCTGGGCCGCTCACCAGTCAGCTTGGAGGTCAGTGCCGAAGGAGCCACAGCCTGTTGCCCATCCATGAAAAAAGAGAAATTGTACCGCCCGGCATGATTGAGCTGGATACAGCTCTTTGCCCCCTTGTTCTGAATACTCTGAGCCAGCTCCCGCAGGCCGGGAATGAATTCATCCGTGTGGGCCCCGATGTTCAGCGAGGACCCGGACTGCTCGTCAATAGTGGCAAATCCAACGCAGATCAGTCCGGCCCCACCCTCGGCCCGCCGGGCATAAAAGGCCTTGATCTGCTCGGTCACCTGTCCTTTGTCGGCCATATTCAGATGCATGGCCGGGAGATAGATCCTGTTTTTGACCTGCAGGGAGTTGATCACAATGGAAGAAAACAAGGGATCGCGCATAAACTCTCCTCATATGTTTTTTAAAATCCCAAATTGCCTTTTCCTTTGTTCTTGACCCTGCTCTCCTAATAGACCGGTCGTCTATTGTCAATTAATTTGTATGGCTTGACACAAAGATTGCAAACGCATAGACAAGAATTTGCTGTCGCCCCCGTAGCTCAGGAGGATAGAGCACGAGATTCCTAATCTCGGTGTCGCGTGTTCGAATCGCGCCGGGGGCATAAGAAAATCAAGGGGTTACGGTAAAAAATTTGTAAGCAAGCCGTAGCCCCTTGGGCTTTGTAAGCACATTGTAAGCAGCAAAAAAATTTTTAAAAAAATTGTAAGCAAGCCTGTAAGCAGTTCTGTAAGCAAAAAAAAAGCCGGGGACCACAGCCCCCGGCCCCCTGGTTGCTATCCGTAAAGCTTCTGAAACATCTCCTGGGCGTCATCCCCGATTTCTTCAAGGATGTTTGAGAGTCCAGCCATATAATAGTCGGGGTCATTGGTGGAGTCACCACCCAAGGCCATTGTCGCCGCCTCCAGAAAGCGGATCTTGGCGGTCAGCATACCCATTCCCTCGGATACGTCCGGGACCTTGGGTTGTTCCTGCTCCCGGTGCTCATCCATGCTTGTGACGTTATCCATCACCGCACCTCCTCATCCAGTTCAATCAACTCTAGCACTAGCTGATAAATCCGCTTTGCCTTGTCCGGGTCCTCGGCCTGGATCTGCGCGAACCTGTCGGCCAGGCGCACTAGAGAATCATGGCCCGGTTCATTCCTGCAAGAGTCCAAGAATTCCTGGAGTTGGTCCAACTTGCCCTGGTCCACTTTTGAGCTTAGATTCTGTTCAGACATTGCATACCTCCTATGCAGGTTGCAGTGTTTAGGGCCTGGTCAGGTCTGCACCACCTGGCCGGGTCCGTTGTATGATCACCTCCCCACAGTGGGGAAGGTTACTCGCTTTGCGCTTTTTGCTTGGTCCGCTCTCTATACATTTCAAGATCAGCCCGGTTGTGCCACATCAAATCATGTCCGTAGGCCTTTTCAGCCCTGTTGATCATGACTGCATAAGCTGACTGAAATATCTCTCCATGTTGATCATTGTCCTTTTCAAAAAGCATGTGTGAACAAATCGAAAATGAATCGTTGCGCCTCTTATGATACCTCATGGCCATTCTGCTTGCTGCCACATGGGCTACCTCATGGAGCATTGTGCTTTCATGAAGGTATTCCTCATTTAGCTGAACCTCACTGGATGCAATTAAAAAATCGCCGTATCTTTCATAAGCCTTCTTTGCAGACACAAAAGCATCAGCAAACAAGGATACCGGTCGCAATGTTATAGGCTTTGCCATACCACAAAATTGTTCCTCTTCATCTTCGTCAAAACCTTCATCACTGTATGTCCACACCTGAATGACCATCGCCCCCGGTTTAAGCACTGCTTTTCCAAAATCCGCCAGGGCAATGAATTGCCAATTAGGTGGAGCAATGCCTTGTGCAAAATCAATCATCTGTTTTTCCATCTTGAGCTTCCTCATATTCCTTGATCAACCGCTGTAAGCACTCCATCATCAAGTCCTTGATACTGCGTTCAGTTTCCACAGACAGCCGCTTGATCTGCTTGTGTTCATCCGGGCTAATCTTCAGGGTCAGCGTTTTCCAATCGGTCATTTATTCACCTCCGTCATTGTTTGATTGTATATTACTGAATTACTTTTTTACTGTCAATCCTTTCAAATAAAAAAGCCGGATTTTTTTTCAAACCCGGCAATTCTTTTGCATTCTCTTATATATCAGCTAGTTATAAAGCCACAAATTTGCCTTATTTTGATTTGCCCCTACCCTTACCCCTCGGGACACAGAAAAAAGCCAAAATACGGCCACTGTGAAGGCCTTTTTCTTAAGCTGTGTAGTCAAATATTATTACAAGGGCACAAAAAAACCCGCATTTAGTAAGACAAGAGGGTTGCGGATAAAGCTTTGGTAGGCATAAAAAAAGGCCGGACTTGAAAAGTTCGGCCCAAGAAATCCGTTGTGAATGATAAGTCTTTCAGCACTTATGTGGGAATAAGAAAAAACACAAAAAAAATCTATTCATTATACCATGATTTTTTAAGCCTATTTGAAAGTTTCTTCATTTCAAGTAGGCTTTCTTCAGATTTAATATCATGATTTTCATACTCAAGACAACATTTGAGGCTGTCATAATTTATATAAGTATCAACTATGTCTTCTGTCTGATCCCTATCAAGATTAGAGATGTTAACGTGGCACTCATCATTAGTACCAGAAGGCTCGTAACTAATACATTTACATTTTGGCAATATTTCAGTTGTAAATCTCCAATAAATTATTGGGAAGCCACTGGGTGCTCTATAGAAGGCCATGATGTGTTCGCATACTGTATGTAAATATCTTTGTTCTCTACAGGTGTCATCAAATGCCGAAATGCCGCTTCCATCGCTCGAACACTGAAATGCGGTAGGTCTGAATCGTTTTTTTCTCTTGTCATAATCGAAGGCGAGGTTAATGACTCTGACAAATTTGGTTGACTCTTTTTGAGAAACCAAGAAATCCTCCTGTTAACATCGCTCAAAGGAAATTCACCTAATACCTCTTTTGTGTAATCTTTACCAATACCTTTTTCATGTGTTATTCTACATCTCAAATCATTTATCATTTGGATATCAAGAAAATGATCGTCATTTTGAAAGGAAATGGTTATTGTACCATCAATTTCAGGATATACCTCAGCCATCAAATCATACTTTCTACCCTCTCTATATATCTTTTTTGCACTTTCAATAATATTTCTTGAAATATCAGTACCATCACCAAATTTCCATCCAGGTTTTAGTTTGGAAAAATCATCTAGTTCATTTACAATACGATCTTTTCCTGTGTCATGACTTTCGAATATTATTGTGAACCCGGAATCTTCATAGGTAGACATATTATTTGTCCCCTTTTTGTTTTGCAAAAAGCTTATCATTGATTCTATCTGTTGTCATTATCTGATTATCTGTCGATGTTTCTAAATCATGAATCATTTCATGCAGTTTACTATATAATGTTTTAGCTAAAGTATATGAAATATTTAAAACATACTGCGCTTGATTATTTGTTTTGAGAATAATCCCCACATCTGCATTGCCTATAAATATAGTAAAACCGTTTGCATAAATCTTTTGAATGTTTGGGTCATTTAAAATGTCATTAATATTATCGGCAGGCGCTTTCTGACTGGCAACATCTGTAATGTTAGCATCTTGAGTGCCATTTGTCGACATAACTTACTCCAATTATAAAAATGCAACAACTCAATTGAGCTTTGATTGTATATAAACTGATTTCCTTTATCAAGAATTTTTTCTGCAAAGATTTCAATTTCTATACTCACATAAGTAACTTATTCCTAAAAGCCCGCCCCATTCCCAAGAGACGGGCCATGTTGAAACTTTTAAAAATGTGAATTAGTCCATGATTATTACCAACTATTCTAAAACATAGGAGGAGCCTATGCGGTTTGAGTACCATCTTTTCAGGACTGATTTTAAAAAAGACTTGGAGGTTGACTTAAACCAGCTTGGAAACGAAGGCTGGGAGTTGATTTCGGTTTGCCCAAAAATGATCGAACCAATTCATGGTGGTGGAGGTTCTATGAATACTCCTGGCGGAATTGAAACCCCCATGCCAACCTACCTTGAGCATTTCGCAGTTGAAGCATTAGTCACAATGAAGCGTCCACTTCAAGATTGATTACCTTTCTATCGTTTCCTTGTCACTAGGCAACTCTTCAGCGATCGGCCCCTTATCCGTTTTCAAGGTTTGAGGAATTAAGAACTGTCTGATTGTCCTCAACTCATCCCTAATTTCAAACAAGACATTGACGAGCGGGGTTGATTCAGCCTCGCTCTTTTTTATACTCTCCATATTTCCTCCAATATAATCTGGTTTTCATTTACCACAACACTTCTTATATTTCTTCCCGCTCCCGCAAGGGCATTGCGCGTTCCGTCCAGGCTTTTCAGGGCCATTTCCTGGAGTCTGAGCTGTGGCCTGGGGTTTGGCCTGGGCCTCGGTCTGATTGTCGAAATATGCTTTTGACTATTTTCCGGCCCGCCCTGCCGTAGTATTATTTGACCACACTCAGGACGGGCCATAAACCAGGCGGCCTCCAGCCGAACATACGTACCAGGAAGAGGCATCTGGCGGCTATGCGATATGCTCAGCCGGGCGGCCTATTCAAAGTCTGATAGCTGTGCCTTGCCGGTCACAACTTGCATGTATTTGTCATGGCCATGTTTGCCGATGAATGAAGCCTTATCCGCTGCACTCATTCCGGTCACATCCGGGTCAGTATTGAGCTTGCCCATGCTTTGCGGCCTGGGCTGGATGTCGTGCTGACTGTCCACCTGGTTTGCAATCGCGCCGGTTGCGAGTTTGGCCGAAACCTGGGCGGCCTTTGTGATATGCTCGGCATATTGAAGCCGTTGCAATGGATCTGAGGCCACAGCCTCGGTATAGCGATTCCGGGCACTGTCCAGGGTTGTGCTGTCCACCATTGGGGTCAGGGACCGCTCACAGGCCTGCAAGATGCTTCTGTCTCCCAACTTGGTTGTGTTCAGCAAGAGCTTTGCCCGTTCTGTCCGCTCCATGTTTTTCAACTCGGCCCTGATCTCCTGTTCTCGCATCTGTTGCATAAGCTGTTGGATCTCAGATTCAGGCTGCACCGGCTTGGATGCTTCATTGACCTGTTGCCGGATTTCCTCATTCGCGGCTTGATAATGCTGCAAGGCCTTGTCGATACTTGATTGAAGATCCTGCCGGGCCTTATCCAATATCCTGTGTTGTCGTTCGGCTCGGGCCTCGGGCTTGAGGTCTTTGTCCAAATCCTCAGCTTCGCGGACCTTCTGCCGGTATTCCTCCAGGGCCTCATTGACCACGTTGTAGTAGCCATTGAGTTCAGCCACCACAGCTGGATCTTTGCTGACCAGAGGAGACTTGCCGTCATCCCATTCTTGAAGCGGGTGTCCTGGGTTCTGCATTAGTTCATACCTCCACTGACGCGATTTTTTGAGAATGGAGGCCTGGGGGCTTTCACCTTGTCTATCTTCCCGGCTCCGGTTTTGATCTGATTACTTGGCCGCTTTGGTTGTAAGCTGGTTCTGTTGTTTTTA
>JAWLEI010000030.1:25306-27555 GCA_041686195.1 Desulfovermiculus sp. | reverse complement strand
GCTGAACACAGACTGCTTTTATCCAGATACAGAGTTAATAAACTGAAACTGTTGACAATGAAAGGAGAGCCCAAAAGCCCTGCCTCCCTTGAGGAAAAATCTCCCTTGACAGGAGGAAGTGATCTCCTTATAAGAATTAGGTAGTCCAAACTTGACAAATCTTTCTTTTATGAGGGCTGTGTCTATGAGTGCTTTTCCTTTAAATCATTTTCCGTCAGGCAGCAAGGTAACCATCGCCTCATTAAATGCTGGAGGAGGAGCGCGCTCCAAGCTCTATGCAATGGGTCTGACTCCGGGAACGAGCATCGAAATCACTTCCTGTGGCGGAGGTCCCTGCCGCATGAAGGTTCGAAACTCTGAGCTGGTCCTTGGCCAGGGATTGGCCTCCAAGATCCTGGCCTTTTCCACGGAATGAACACCTCCATATACGTTTTCTTGCTCAAGGCAGACCAATTCGGTCTGCCTTTCTTTATTACGTATTATTGATGAAAAATTGACTGTTAGCTGACAGAACAGAACCTGAAACCTTCACCCAGGACAGAATTTTTATGAATCAGCACGTGGTCGGACTGCGTCACCTGGATCTCAACCAAAGGGCCCGAATCGTCTCTTTAAAAGCCAGGGGAGAGCTCGGACGCCGCATCAGGGACATGGGCCTGGTTCCCGGAGTTGAAATTACAGTTATCGGCCGGGCGCCGCTCAGGGATCCGGTGGCTTTGAAAATTAATGACTTCACTTTATCCTTGCGGAATAACGAGGCAGATTATATTTTGGTAGAACCGTTGTCATCTGAGGAGAAACCTTATCTAGCAAAAGGCGCCGGCCATGAAAAGTAACGACTTGGTGGCCACGGGTGAATGCTGCTTCGAACTCCCCCCCCAGGGGGCAATGCGGGTTCCGGCTGTGTTTTTCGCTTCTCCCGAACTTGTGCACCAATTGGAAGACAAGGTCCTGGAGCAGGCAGCCAATGTGGCCTGTCTTCCGGGTATTGTCCGGGCTTCTCTGGCCATGCCTGACGCGCATTGGGGGTATGGTTTTCCCATTGGCGGGGTGGCTGCTTTTGATCCGGAGCAGGGCGGAATCATTTCCGTGGGTGGCATTGGATACGATATTTCCTGCGGGGTGCGAAGTATGCACACCTCTTTGCACCGCTCCCAGATCGAGCCCCACCTGGAGCAATTGACCGAGCTTCTGTTCCAGCGTATACCAGCCGGTGTTGGCTCCAAAGGAGCCATTACCTTAAACAAAAAACAGCTGGACCAGCTCTTGGCCCAAGGGGCCTCCTGGGCTGTGGGCCAGGGATACGGCTGGCCGGATGACCTGGCCAACATCGAAGATAACGGCCGGGTTTCTGGTGCGAATCCAGACAAGGTCAGCTCTCAGGCCAAGGAACGGCAGTACAGGCAAATGGGCACTCTGGGCAGTGGAAACCACTACCTGGAGATCCAGGTGGTGGATGCCGTTTATGATCAGGCCGCAGCCAAAGCCTTTGGATTGGCTGTTGACGATGTCCTGGTCTCTATCCATTGCGGTTCAAGAGCTCTGGGCCACCAGATCGGCACAGATTATCTCCAGATCCTGGGTCGGGCTGCATCCAAGTACGGGGTGGACCTGCCGGAACGGGAACTGGTCTGCGCCCCTATCCACTCCCCTGAAGGTCAGGACTTTTATCAGGCCATGGCCTGCGGAATCAATTGCGCCCTGGCCAACCGCCAGATCCTGTCCCACCTGGTCCGGGAAGCCTTTGCCCTCCTCCTGCCTGAAGCCTTCCTGCCCTTGATCTCTGACGTCAGCCACAACACCTGCAAGATCGAGGAGCATGCAGTCCACGGCCGGCGAGTGCCCTTGTATGTGCACCGCAAAGGGGCTACTCGAGCCTTTGGTCCCGGCCATCCCGATGTTCCGGCTCATTACCGGGAGGTAGGGCAACCCGTGCTCATTGGAGGGACTATGGGTTCTCATTCTTATATCCTGGCCGGAAACACGGGCGGAGAAGATCTGGCCTGGAGCTCGGCCTGTCATGGGGCCGGACGAAGCATGAGCAGGAAAAAGGCCTTGAAAAGATGGAAGGGCCAAAGCGTAGTCAACGATTTGGCCCGGCAAGGAATTCTCATCAGGGCGGCCAGCAAGCGGGGAGCAGCTGAAGAGGCCCCTCTGGCCTACAAAAACGTGGACGATGTGGTGGAGAGCACTCACCGGGCCGGTCTGGCCCGAAAAGTAGCCCGGGTCTCACCCCTGGCCTGTATTAA
>JAWLEI010000030.1:7402-25206 GCA_041686195.1 Desulfovermiculus sp. | reverse complement strand
AGCTCACCCTGCTTCCGGCCTGGACTTCAGTTTCCGGTCCCAGAAGACGCAACCCCTTGGCATCATGCACCGCCAGGACCATACCCTGGGAGATAACTCCGCGCATTTTGCGGGCTTTCAGATTTTTGACCACAACCACCTGCCGGCCGGACAAGTCAAGGGGTGAAAATTCCTGGGCCAGACCGGCCACTATCTGCCGGGGTTCGTCTTCTCCGATATCGACCATGAGCTTGAGCAGCTTATCCGCCTTGGGCACCGCCTCAGCCTGGACTATTGTCCCCACCCGCAGGTCCATTTTCTGAAAATCAGAAAACTCGATTTCGTCCGCTTCCGGAGGACTCTGCGTATTCTTCCTGCTCTTTGCATCCCTGGTATTTTCTGTCTTCTTCGGGGTCTGGTCCGCACCGGTCTCCGGCCCTTTCATATCCAGCTCCTGGCGGGGAAACAGATTGGACGTTTTGGCTACCCGGGTCTCTGGTGCGAGCATGGTCCAATCCTGCTTCTCAGCCTCCAGGTCTGCCTGCCTGGGATCGATCTTTTCCCCCAGCTGGCTGAGCATCTTTTCCCCGGCATCCGGCATGACCGGCCACACAGCCAGGGCTATGCGCCGCAGGGAAGCCAGGACCAGGGACATGACCGTCTGCAGCCGATCCAGGCGGCCCTCTTTGTTCAAGGTCCAGGGGGCCATGCTGTCGATGTATCTGTTCACCCCACGCACAAATTCCCAAAAAGATTCCAGGGCCTGGGCCACCTGAAAGGACTGAAAATGTTCAATGTAGTGAGTCAGGGCCTTTTGACCCAGCTCCATCAACTCCCGGTCATCAGCGCTGAGCTCCCCACATTGCGGGACACGACCCTGAAAGTACTTATGCGTCATGGCCAGGGAGCGGTTGAACAGATTGCCCAGGTCGTTGGCCAGGTCAGCATTGAACCGGTTGACCAGAGCCGGCTCGGTAAAGCTCCCGTCATGGCCGAAATGCATCTCCCGCATCAAGAAATAGCGGAATCCATCCAGGCCGTATTTCTTGCGCATGCTCAAAGGCTCGACCACATTGCCCAGGCTCTTGGACATCTTGGCCTCATCCACTTTCCAGTACCCGTGGACCCTGAGTCCCTTATACGGCTGCACTCCGGCCGACTTGAGCATGGTGGGCCAGAAAATGGCGTGGGGCTTTAATATGTCTTTGGCTACCACATGATGGGCCGCAGGCCAGAAGACATGAAATTTCTCCCCTTCCGGCCAGTCCAGAGCGGTTATGTAGTTCAGCAAGGCATCAAACCACACATAGGTTACATATCTGTGGTCAAAAGGGAGATCAATTCCCCAGGTCAACCGGGTTTTCGGCCGGGATATGCACAGATCGTCCAAGGGGTCCCGGAGCATGGCCAGGACTTCGTTTCGATACTGTTTGGGCTGGATGAAATCAGGGTTCTCCTGGATATGATCCCGGAGCCAGTCCTGGTACTTGGACATGCGGAAAAAGTAGTTGGCCTCCTGGATATATTCTGGTTTTTTCAGATGATCCGGACAGAGTCCATCCACCAACTCTCTTTCTGTATAAAAACGCTCACAGCCGAAGCAATAATGGCCGCCGTATTCACCGAAATAGATATCCCCATTGTCATAGACAAGTTGCAGAAACTTCTGCACCGCATGTTTGTGCTGATCCCAGGTGGTCCGGATAAATTGGTCGTAGACAATTCCCAGTTCAGGCCACAAAGATTGAAACATGCCGCTGACCCTGTCCACATAGGTCTGCGGGTCCTGGCCACTGGCCTCGGCGGCCTGCATGATTTTGTCCCCGTGCTCATCCGTGCCGGTTAAAAAAAATGTCCGCTCCTGGAGCAAACCGTGAAAGCGATTGACTGTATCCGCCAGGATGGTGGTGTAGGCATGACCCAAATGGGGCTTGGCGTTTACATAATAGATTGGCGTGGTAACATAAAAGCTGTTCACTGCTGAATTTTCCTTATTTGTCCTGCTTTTTCTTTTTTCCCTTGGCCTTAAACGGACGCGGACCGGCCTTGGCCTTGACCTTGCCTTTTCGGGCCGGGCCAGCTTGTGCAGACGATCGCTTTTGAGACCTCTGGCCTTCTTTGTCCGGCTGAGCCGGACCTGGATCCTCTTTTGGTCCTGGATTGGATTGAACCTGGTCTTCTGCGGAATTCGGTCTGACTTCTTTTGTCTTCCCAGGCCTGGACTCGGGGTGTTTTACTCGGGAATTGCGCTGATTGCCGGACTTGTTTTCAAAGACATGATCGACCTGAGCATCGGAATTGCCTTGCAAGAGGTCATTCCACTCGGTCAGAGTAACTTCCCTCTCCCCTTCTCCGGAGTCAACAACAAGCGAATCCCGAAACATATTGGCCCGCAGCACTTTCACTTCTCCTTTCGGCGTTTCGTACCATTTGCCGATCTTGGGGCAGCGGCGCTGAAAATCCATATACTGCTCACGTTCAAAGTTCAGGCAGCACAGCAGCCTGCCACAGGCTCCGGAAATTTTGGACGGGTTCAAAAAGAGCTGTTGTTCTTTGGCCATCTTAATGGTCACCGGCTCAAACTTGCGCATAAAGAGATGGCAGCAGCAAATGCGGCCGCAATTGCCTATCCCGCCGAGAATCTGGGCTTCATGCCTGACCCCGATCTGCCGAAGCTCGATTCTGGTTCGATGCTTGGAGACCAGTATCTTGACCAGCTCCCGAAAATCAATCCGGGCTGGAGCTGTAAAGTAGAAGACGATCTTGCTTTGATCAAATCTGACCTCTACATCCACCAGCTTCATGTCCAATCCCAGTTCCCGGATCTTTTCCCGGCAATAGGTCAGGGCATCTTTGCGCACATCTTCATTCTGGACCTGGGTCTGAAAATCCTCGGCATTGGCCAGCCGCTCTACAGCTTTAATTTCTTCCACAGGCAGCCCCGGGGGCGGTTCCTGCTGAACAACGGCCACATGAGCCAACCCGGGTCCTTCGTCCGTGGTGACCAGCACCCAGTCCTTGACCCGGGCATTTGCTGCCTCGTCCTGGGCTGAGAAATAATAGATCTGTCCCTGGAGTCGAAACTTGACTCCCAAATAACACTGCATATATCTTTACTCGTATGATTGCATTAGTTATCTAAAACTTCATAGACAAAGCGCGTATGAAACAAGATTTTTATCCCTAAGATGGCTCTGGCTTTTTCCAGGCTAGCCCTCTCCGAGACCCAGCCTCATCCATCATTTTAAAACCCCTGGCCCTCGGCTGACCTTTACCCACACTTGACACCGTGGGATAAGGAAGTTGTCGCTATGACGACCCGCCCCTGTCCCCGCCCTGCCCAGGGCGGGGAACTTTAACCGACTGCGCATGCTGAAAATCCCAGGATCTTGGTCTCCGGGAGATTTTGACGACCCAGCCCACGAATAGGCTGATACTCTTGATCCTCTGGTTCCCTCCCTGCTACGGCTTTGCGCAGCTTTCCAGGGAGGGGATAGGGGAGGGTGCTGTGATTCCAGATCATTGTTGATCCATTTTTATCACCCCACGGTGTCAAGTGTGTGCGATGCTCAAGGCCCTCGGAGAGGACCAGGCTACTGGAGCCCAGCCTTCTTCACAGCCAGTTTGATCAAGAAAGAAACTTTGAGTTACTCCTCCGTCATTCCGGTACTGGATCGGAGTCCAGCACAGGCTCCAGCCGGAATCCAGTCTAAAAATGTAAGAGCTGGACCCCGGCCTACGCCGGGGTGACGGAAAAAGCAAAATCTTGTTTCATACGAGGTGTCAGGAAAATCAAGAGAGCATGAGAAAATCTTCTACTCTTAACTCGTATGAAACAAGTTTTTAACCTGAAGAGGCCAGCCCTTGGGGGCAAGGGCGGCCTACCTACGAGCCGGGCTTTTCAGTAGGACGGGCTTGACCCCAAGCCCTGTCCCTCTGAGACAACTGTTTCATCCCGGATCAAACTGGCGGCCGCGCAGCCAGAGGCGGCGCTGAATCCTGATCCCTGCCTTCTGACCTCTGTCTTCTGTCCTCTGTCCTCTACTTTGCCAAAATCTCTTTCAGCCTGGCCACAGCCCGCTCAATACCGCTCGGGTCGTTTCCCCCGGCCTGGGCCAGATCGGGACGGCCTCCGCCTTTGCCCTCCACCTCCTTGGCCACATCTTGAATTAGGTCCGGAGCAGTAAACCGATCGTGAAGATCAGCGCTCACAGAGAGCAAAAGATTGGCCTTGTCTCCATTCGGAGTTGCCAAGAAGATAATCCCTGACTGCATCTTGGTCCGCAAGTCGTCCATCATGGACCGAAGGCTCTTCATTCCTGCCCCGGGAGGAAGGTCCAGCTGCAAGGCCAGAGTCGGAATGCCGTTTATGGTCTCTTTCTGGCTCATCACATCCTGGGTATTGCCACTGAACTGACTGGCCTGCAGGGCCTCTTTTTCCTTTTGCAGGGCCTTGACGTGATTTTGCAGCTCAAGGATCTTGTCCACCACATCTTCCGAGTGAACCCGCAGGCTTGCTGCCACCTGTTCCAGGTTTTGCCGCTGCTGCCTGTAAAGCTCCAGGGCGTTCCATCCTGTAGCAGCCTCGATTCGGCGGACCCCGCTGGCTATCCCGGCCTCTGATATTATGGTAAAGCTTCCGGCCTGGCCGGTACTTTCCAGATGTGTGCCTCCGCACAGTTCCTTGCTTACCCCGGGCACACTCACAACCCGCACTTCATCGGCGTATTTTTCAGTAAACAATCCCACAGCCCCTTCCTGGCGGGCCTGCTCAAAGGGCATGACTTCCTTATGGAGGTGGATGTCGGCCAGGATAGCGGCATTGACCCTGTTTTCAACCTCCAAAAGATCGTTTTCAGTCAAAGGATTGATGTGGGTAAAATCGAAACGCAGCCGGCGTGGCCCAACCAGGGAACCGGACTGGGCGACATGCTGGCCCAGTACATCCCGGAGGGCTGCATGCAGCAGATGGGTACAGGTATGATTGCGGGCCGTGGCTATCCTGGGGCCTTCCTCGACATGCAAATTAACTTCCTGGTCCTGGCCCAGAGAGCCCTTTTCCACCTGGACCAGATGAACAATAAAATCCCTGGCCGGCTTAAGGGTATTCTTTACCAGGGCCTGGCCGGTCTCAGCCAGAAGCTGCCCGACATCTCCGACCTGGCCGCCGGATTCTCCGTAAAACGGGGACCTGGCCGTGATCACATAGGCCTCTTGCCCCGCTTCAACCTGGGCAATATCCTGCCCGTCAAGACTCATGAGCCCTACAATCCGGCTCGAAGACTGCAAGGAGTCATAGCCCACAAACTCGGTCTTCCACCCCGCTTCCAGGTAGGCGGAAAAACTGGAGGCCAGGTCGATCTCTCCACTGCCGGACCAGGCGGCCTTGGACCGCTGGCGCTGCTCATTCATGAGCTGATCAAACCCGGGCTCATCAACCTGAAATCCTTGTTTTTCAGCCACATCCTTGACAATATCTACAGGGAATCCAAAGGTGTCATACAGCTTAAAAACCACTTCGCCCGGAACGAGATCCCGGCCCGAATCCGCCAGCTGCTGCAGCTCATCTTCCAGCAGGGATAAGCCTTTGTCCAGGGTGCGGCTGAAGTTTTCCTCTTCCTGAAAAACCACTTTGTCCATGAATTCGCCGGTCTTTTGCAGCTCAGGGTAGGCCTCCCCCATCTCCCGCACCGTCTGTCCGCAGATCTCATGCAGAAATGGATTAACCAGGCCCAGAAAGCGGCCAAAACGGAAGGCCCGCCGGATCAGGCGGCGCAGGACATACCCCCGCCCTTCATTGGCCGGCAAAATCCCGTCTGCAATCATAAACGGCACGGCCCGGCAATGATCAGCAATCACCCGCAGGGCCACATCCGTATCCGGATCGGCTGTATACTGCACTCCGGCCTTGTAGGCCATGCTGTGGATAAGCCCGGTGAATAGATCGGTATCAAAGTTGGAATACACACCCTGGCAGACTGCGGCAACGCGTTCCAAGCCCATGCCAGTGTCGATGCTGGGCTTGGGCAGGGGGGTCATATTCCCGGATTCATCCCGATCATACTGCATAAACACCAGATTCCAGATCTCCAGGAACCGGTCGCATTCGCAGACCCCTATCTCGCAATCCGGACCGCAGGCCATGTGCTCGCCCTGATCATAATGCACTTCAGAGCAGGGACCGCATGGGCCGGTATCCCCCATGGCCCAGAAGTTGTCCTTCTCTCCCAGACGATATATCCGCTCCTTAGGCAGGCCGGCCACTTTCTGCCATAAGGCAATGGCCTCATCGTCGTCCTGGTACACAGTGGCGTACATCCTGTCCGCAGGCAATCCCAATTCTTTGGTCAAGTACTCCCAGGCCAGGGCGATGGCTTGTTCCTTGAAATAATCGCCAAAGGAAAAATTGCCCAGCATCTCAAAAAAGGTATGATGCCTGGCAGTGCGGCCCACATTCTCCAGGTCGTTGTGCTTGCCCCCGACCCGCAGACATTTCTGAGAGGTCACAGCCCGCTTATAGGGCCGCATTTCCTGACCCAGAAAGAGCTTCTTGAACTGAACCATGCCCGCATTGGTAAACAGCAACGAGGGATCATCCTTGGGGATGAGCGGGGAACTGGGCACAATCTGATGCTCATGCTGGGCGAAAAAATTGAGAAATGAACGTCGTATCTCTGCAGCGCTGATCACTGTAAACTCCCTGTGGTCATAAGCTCTCTAAGCATGCTCATCCACTTTCATTTGCTTTCTACTCTTGCTGTCCCTCGGTCTCTGCCGCCGGGGCCTGCTCCGCCGGTTCCTTCATCCCCAGACGTTCCAGGAGCTGATCTTCAATGGACTGCCGGATATCGGTGTGCTCCTGTAAAAAGGCCCGGACATTCTCCTTGCCTTGCCCCAACCGCTCTGAGCCGAAGGCATACCAGGATCCGCTCTTATCCACTATGCCGTGCTGGATTCCCAGATCCAGAAGCTCTCCTTCCTTGGATACTCCTGTCCCATAGAGGATATCGAACATGGCCTCCCGAAAGGGAGGGGCCACTTTGTTCTTCACAATCTTCACCCTGACCCGATTGCCGTAGACCTCGTCCTTGTCCTTTAAGGATTGAATCTTGCGTATGTCCAGGCGCACAGAGGCATAGAACTTCAGGGCATTGCCCCCGGTGGTTGTCTCCGGGCTTCCATATCCGGTCATCCCAATCTTCATCCGGATCTGGTTGATGAAAATAACTGAGGTCTTGGAGCGATGAATAGACCCAGTGAGCTTGCGCATGGCATGAGACATAAGCCTGGCCTGGCCCCCCACCTGGGTCTCGCCCATATTTCCCTCCAGCTCGGCCTGGGGGATGAGTGCAGCCACCGAATCGACGACAATAACATCCACAGCTCCGGAGCGAACCAGGAGATCGCAGATTTCCAGGGCCTGCTCTCCATAGTCGGGCTGGGAGACAAGCAGTTCTTCAGTCTTGACCCCGATCCGGCGGGCATAGCTGACGTCCATGGCGTGCTCGGCGTCGACAAAAGCGACGGTCCCACCCAGCTTCTGGGCTTCATTTAAGATCTGCAAGGCCAGGGTGGTTTTTCCCGAAGATTCCGGACCGTAGATTTCAACCACCCGCCCCCGGGGGATGCCGCCAACGCCCAAGGCCAGGTCCAGCCCAATGCTCCCGGTGGGAATGACCGGAACCCGTTGATGAGCATCGTCAGACAAAAACATGACCGAGCCTTGCCCATACTTGCGCTCAATAGTAGTCAAAGCGGTTTTCAAGGCTTCTTTGCGCAGGTCTTCAGACCCCTGATTTTGTTTCCTGGCCATGGGGATCTCCAGATAAATGTCTTCACATGATAAAAATTATGGACAAGCAAAAGATTTTTTTACCAGATCCTCAGGCCAAGAGCAATACATGGTCCTTGCCCGGCAGGACAAGCTGCGATAGACTCTTTGGCATGCACAGCAGATACGATTGTTTGGTTCTCTTTTCCGGCGGCCTGGACAGCATCCTGGCCGCTAAGGTCCTGCAAAAGCAGGGTCTTCGGCCCCTGGGTCTGCATTTTGTCAGCCCCTTTTTCGGGCGGCCGGACAAGATAGCTTCCTGGCAGGAAATGTACGGCCTGGATATCCTGGCCACGGACATAAGTGAAGATTTCGTCCGCCTGGTGACCCAGGGCCCCAGGTGGGGATGGGGCAGACATCTTAATCCTTGCGTGGATTGCAAGATTCTTATGCTGCAAAAGACCAAGGCCATGCTTCCTCAATTTCAGGCCACATTTCTGGCCACCGGGGAAGTCCTGGGCCAACGCCCCATGTCCCAGCGCAGGGACGCTTTAAACATCATCCGGCGGGAGGCCGGGGTCAAAGATATTCTCATTCGCCCTTTGAGCGGAAAGCTCCTCTCGCCAACCAGAATTGAAGAACAAGTACTGGTGGACAGGGAACAACTTTTGGAGATCAAAGGCCGGGGACGCAAAGATCAGTTACGCCTGGCCCAAGAGTTCAACCTTCCGGAAATCCCCACCCCAGCCGGGGGCTGTCTGTTGACCGATCCGGAATACGTCAAACGGTTCAGTCCGCTTCTTGAGCATCTCACCCCTCCCAAGGCCCAGGACTTTCAACTGGCCACTGTAGGCCGCCAGTACTGGGCCAACGGGTACTGGCTGATCATTGGACGGAACAAGGCAGACAATGAAAATTTGGCCAGCCTGGTCCAGGCCGATGACCTCCTGTTTAAATTGACGTCACTTCCCGGGCCCCTGGCTTTGGGCCGGCAGGCAGCGGATCCCTGGCCGGAAGAAGTCATCCGGGATGCAGCCAGATGCATGGCCCTGTTTTCCTCCAAAGCGGCCAAAAGTGAAGAGCCGGTCACCGTCCGGGTGGGGACTTCCCGCACAGATATCCGGGAATTCACCGTCCATCCTCAGGATTCCCCCCAGCTGCAGTGGGAAGAACCGGGGTGCTGAACCACGCCCTCTAACCTGCCTGTTGCCTTTGAGGATGCACCCATTCATCGATCACTTTCCGCTCCATAAGGAATCGGGCGATACTTCGAGCTCCGGTTAAAACCACTTCCTTGCTCCTCCCCTCCCGAACTACAAGCACAGGTACGCCCCGGTATCCCTGGGAGGCAAAAAAATCCTTGGCCCGGCTCACCGCTGTCCGCACAGCTCCCGGCACTTCCTGGGCTATTTGCTTCTTGTCTTGCTTGCTCTTGACGGTCATGGCGAACGGATCTTCCCCTTTTGCTGCCTGCTCCCGGATCCAGGCCAGCTTTCTCAGACCCTTGGCCGAGCCGTCCAGACTGCACAGATGCCAGTTTACTTCATGCGGGGCACTCATGCTTAAGTTGGCCAAGACCTCAAGGCAATGCCCGCAGTTGAGGCTGAAAAAAAGGTAGTAATCTTGATCAGAGGACACAGGTTGGGCGGGCTTGCTGACAAACGCCGCCTTTTGCAGATCCGGTGGCTCATGGTTCTGAGGTGCCACATTCAGGGTGGAATTGGCGGCAAAGCCCCCGGCCCAGACCACCACCCCAATAAAGGCTATCATCCACATCTGCCGCACCCAGGCCAGGCTGAACAGATTGGCAAACAGGGCCACTCCTACTCCGATGCACAGCCAGCACGGCAGACCAAGGCCCACGAACTGATAGCCCAGAAGTCCGCCGTCAAAGGCCAATGCGGCCAGAAGGATCAATACGGCCAGATGCCAAATAAGCGGTCTGTTCAGACGGGTGGCCAGAAAAAAGAGGAGCCACAGGCACCAGAAAAAGGCAGCACCCAAAATCAAAAGCCCTGTCTCCCCAAAGCGCACATATTCGCCCACCGCCTGACAGGACTGGGTCTGACACAGGCCCCCGGCCTGGGTGAGATGCAAGACCGTATCAAGGGTCAAAAGCAGAGCTGAGCTCAAGCCAAAGAGGTGCAAAACAAAATATCGAAAACACATAGTTACAACCTGCTGCAAAAAACCTGCATCATACGAGCTTATGACGCGGTGTCTCAGGTATGACTCCCGGAGTCAGTTTCAGCCAGGACCCCTGTCGAGGCCTTCTCGCCAAACACCAGGCGGGAAACATCGGCCAGGCTTTTGTCATGCCAGCCACCCTCCATATTTGCCTCCAGTTGCTGCCAATATGTGGCCAATGTCTGGGGTCCGGAAAAAGTCAAGTCACCCGGTTCTCGAAATGCACTGTAATCACGCAAGAAATCCCCTACAGTTATTCCCTGGGGGCTCCCCGCGATAAGCATTCCTTCCTGCCCGTTTCTGGAAACTGAGGCCACAAATCCCGAGTGTTCTAAAGCTGTAAGCACCCGGTTCACCGGTTTGAGCGGCATGTCCAGCTCCCTGGCCAACTCTGCCGGCGTATACGCCGGCTGCCGATCAAGAAAACGCTGGACCATAAACAGGATCACGGCCAGACCCAACCTTTTCTTGCTCTCCAGGTTGAATTCACCCAGTTGCTCTTTCTTGCTCGCCCCCGAAGACGAGAGGCAAAAGCTGATTTCGGCTCCCAAAAGAACAATGACCCAGCTGATGTACAGCCAGAAGAGAAAAAGAGGCAATTGAGCAAAGCTGCCGTATATTGCGTTGTATTTACTCACCCCAATCTGATAAGAAATAAATACCTGTTGGCTGACCTGCCACAAGGTGCCGGCCAGCACAGCACCGATCAGGGTACTCACCAGACCGATTCGGGTATTGGTAATAAATATATACATGAAAAACAAGGCAGCACTGACCAGCAGGAAGGGGGTGATCTTTAAGATGAGAATGTAGACAGTGCTGAAAAGAGTGTAGGACAGGATATACTGGATCAGGCTGGAGCTCTTCATGGAGGCGGTAAAACTGGTGGCCACAATGACCAGCAGGGGACAAACCAGGGTCACAGACAAGTAATCGGAAAATTTGCGGGCCAGGCTGCGTTGCCGCTCCACCCCCCAGATGGCGTTAAAGCTCTGCTCAATCATGCCCAGCAGGGTAAATACGGTGAGCAGCAGCAGCCCTACTCCAAAGCTCCCTAAGGTACCCACATCAGTGCGATTGATATAACCGATGATATGCTCCACCACCTGCTCCCGATCGGCACTGATACGCAAAAGAATTTCCTGCATGTACTCGGTATTTTGAAAACCCAGGCCTTTGGATATGGAAAAGGCGACAGCCAGGAAGGGCACAATGGACAATGCGGTGGTATACGTCAGGGCCGAAGCCCGGAGCAGGCACTGATCGCTCTGAAAAGAGCGAAAGAGAAACATCAGCCACTGCCCAATGGCATGCATCTTCCCCTGGAGCAGAAGAACGTTTCGTTTATGCATATGCCCTCCAAAACTTTTGCGTACCGGGTTGGCATCATGCCCGATTTTGAGCTAAAATCCAATAGGCTTCTCTCCTGCCTCCAGGGCTTTTGGGTTCTGCTTGTGATTGTCAACAATTTCAATACACTTAATCCGTATCTGGAAAACATTAACCTGTGTTCAGTCCCGCCTTATCGGACCTTTTGAAGCTCGTATGAAACTAGAAGTTAGCTTACATATTGTTATTTTTGTAACATTTCGAAATAATAAGAGTATGGCCGGAGCCATAAGAGGAGGACGTTCCCAGGCAGGACCCCGGTGAACTGAAAGAAAGTTCACTGGATAAACCCTGGGAACGAAGAGTGGGCGCCTCTCACGCCTCTGGTCGAAACCTCCAGTTTCATCCTTGATCAATCCGGCAAATTTTTCTTCTTTTGCCCGCTTTGGGGCAAAAAATATTTCAGATTTGCCGGAGGAAAAGCTGAAAAATGAACGCAATGCGACTTTTTGCAGTGATCACTAACCCGGATCTCGAGTGAGCTTTTTCGAAATTCTTTTTCATATTTTTTTATGATTCCACAAAAATTTATTGACAAATTTTTCATTTTGGACAAGCCTCTACAATGGAGATCCTAAAAATAAATTACCTGCCAGCACCAGTCCACAACGTGCCGGCCATTTCAGCAATCGGATGGAATAGGGAATCATGTCCACAATAAGAATTGATACCATCAACCTCTCCATCATCAAAGAGCTGCGCCAGGGGCGTAAGTCATTTAAACGAATTGCCGAGCGCCTGGAGATTACTGAGAACACCGTCCGAGCCCGGGTGAACAAAATGATGGACTCCGGACTCTTGGACATCAACGGCCAGGTGGATATTGAACAGATTCCACATCATCAGCTGGTTATCATCGGGGTCAAGCTCAAGACCACAGATATGTTCAAAAAGGGCGAGGAGTTCAGCCGGGTGAAAGGAGTAGTTTCTGTCAGTGTGGTCACCGGCCGCTATGATCTCATCTTATTGGTCATTTTTAATGAAGAGTACGGCCTGCAGGAGTTTTATGCCCAGGAAGTTTCCAGGATCGAAGAAGTTCAATCACTTGAAACTTTTGTAGTTTACAAGGGATACAACCTGAAGGTTCCTTATATATTATAGATGGTTTTCTATACTTTTGAACATCACTACCCCAGCGAGGTCCACCATGACTGAAACAAACAAACACACCCCCCTCCACTCCTGGCATGCAGAACAGGGAGCCAACATGGCTCCTTTTGGGGGATACAGCATGCCTTTGTGGTATACCTCGGCTAAAGATGAACATCTGGCAGTCCTGACCCGGGCCGGGCTCTTTGATACCAGTCACATGGCCGCAGTCCTGGTCAGCGGTCCCGGGGCCCGGGATCTGCTGCAACTCACTTTTTCCCGCGACCTTAAGGCCTGCCTGGGCCGCACGCAGGCCCCCCTGCACCCGGGTCGCATGGTGTATGGAGTTTTTCTCACTCCCCAGGGTCATGTTATTGACGACGCCATCATCACCCAGGTGGAAGAAGAAATATATATGGTTGTGGTCAATGCCGGCATGGGACCGATCATTGCCAGCCATCTGGAAACCCATTCCCCGGCCCAGGAGATCCAGGTTACTGATATGACCGATCACTTGGGCAAGATCGATCTGCAGGGCCCCCAGGCCGGACTCATTCTCTCTGCTGTGCTCCAGGACCCGGACAATGTCCTTTCCCACCTGCCCTATTTCTCCTGCCAGGGACATATCGAGCTCAACAAATCCAAGGTTCAGCTCCACAATACAACGCCTCTTTTCCTCTCCAGGTCCGGATATACCGGTGAATTTGGATTTGAGATCTTTGTCCGGCCCCAGGACCTGGTTAAGGCCTGGCAGACGATTCTGGAGGCAGGAAAGGAATATGGGCTTATTCCCTGTGGCTTGGCCGCCCGTGATTCACTACGGGCTGGAGCTGTTTTGCCTCTGTCCCATCAGGATATCGGGGACTGGCCGTTTATAAATACCCCCTGGGACTTTGCATTGCCCTGGACTGCCGATCATCAGGAATTCAGCAAAGACTTCATCGGGGCCCAAGCCCTGCTGGAAATGAAAGATCCGCCTCAAACCGCAGCCTTTGTGGGCCGGGATCTACGCAAGGTCAGCGCCGGCCCGGAATCCAGGGTGCTCGGCCCTGGGGATAAACCTATTGGCCATGTCCTGACCTGCGTCACTGATGTGGGCATCGGCTGGCATCAGGGGCGCATCTACAGCGTAGCCAGTCCGGATGCTCCTGCGGACTTCAAGCCCAGGGGGCTTTGCTGCGGATTTGTCCGGGTAAGAACACCGGTTCAACCGGGGGACAGCATTTCATTGCAGGATAAGCGCAGGACCCTGGAGGTATCTATAGCCCGGGACATCCGGCCGGACCGGACGGCCCGCAAGCCGCTGGCAGAGATGCTAAGGCATTGAACACAAAAACTGAACACTCATGTAAGGAGGGGCATCATGAAGGAACTCAACGAACTTATCTTGCCGGACGAACTGGCCTACAGCCAGGAGCACGAATGGGCCCAAAAGAGCGCCGAAGTGGTCCGGGTGGGTATTTCCGACTTTGCCCAGGATCAGCTTGGGGACATCGTGTTTGTGGAACTGCCGGAGGAGGGCGCCAGCTTCGATCAGGGCGAGGAATTCGGGACCCTGGAATCAGTCAAAGCTGTATCCGAAATCTACATGCCTGTAGGGGGAACCATAACAGCTGTGAACAGCCAGCTGGAAGAAAAGCCGGAGCTGGTCAATCAAGATCCGTACGGCCAGGGCTGGCTGGTGGAGGTCGCTCCCAGCGATCCCGGGCAGCTCGATGCCCTGATGGACAAAAACGAGTATTTTGAAATGCTCAAAGGAGAGTCGTGATGCGATATCTGCCCCACACCGACAGCGAGATTGAAAACATGCTCAAGGTGGTTGGCACAGACAGTCTGAACGATCTTTTCTCCCCAATTGCTGAGGACTGCCGGCGCACTACCCCCTTAAACCTGCCCGAACCCATGACCGAGTGGGAGCTGGACAGGCATATGGCCTCCCTGGCCGAGAACATGGGCCCCAGCCAAAAAAGCATGTCTTTTTTAGGGGCCGGCAGCTATGAACATTACATTCCGGCCAGTCTCAAACACCTGGTTTCCCGTTCCGAGTTCTATACCGCTTATACCCCGTATCAGCCGGAAGTGAGCCAAGGAACCCTGCAGGCCATTTTTGAATACCAGACCCTGGCCAGCAGACTTTTGGGCCTGGAAATCTCCAATGCCTCCATGTACGACGGGGCATCCGCTCTGGCCGAAGCCCTGCTCATGGCCCTGCGCATCTCCAAAAAGAAATCCACCGTGGCTTTATCCACTGCCATTCACCCCCATTACCGACAGGTGGTGGCCACATATCTTGAGCCCATGGGCTTTACTATTGTCGAGCTGCCCTGGGGACAGAACGGACGAAGTGATCTCACCGATCTGCCCCGGGAAGATCTGGCTGCAGTGGCCGTTCAGTCCCCCAATTTCTTCGGCTGCATAGAGGACTTGGCTGCATGTGCCCAGGCCGCACATTCCAGCCAGGCCCTGTTCATCACTGCCTTTACCGAGCCTTTGGCGTACGGACTGGTCCCCTCTCCAGGCAGCCAGGGAGCTGATGTCGCCTGCGGCGAGGGGCAAAGCCTGGGCATTGCTCAGTCCTTTGGGGGCCCTGGATTGGGAATGTTCTGCTCCTTGAAAAAATACATGCGCAACCTCCCCGGACGTCTGGTGGGTCAAACTCAGGACCACCTGGGGAAACGGGGTTATGTCCTGACTCTGGCCACTCGGGAGCAGCATATCCGCAGGGAAAAGGCCACTTCCAACATCTGCTCCAATCATGGTCTGTGTGCCACCACGGCTGCCATGTACCTGGCTTCTGTAGGCGGCACAGGACTGAGGGAACTGGCCCGGTTGAATCGGGACAAGGCGGAATACGCCAAGCAGGAATTCCTGGCCAAAGGCTGCTCCCTGCCCTTCTCCGCTCCGGGGTTCAACGAATTCGTGATCCAGCTGCCCCGGGATGCTGAAGAAGTCTTCGCCCGGTGCACAAACCAGGGAATTGTGCCCGGCCTGCCCCTGGGCCGCTTCTTTTCCGGTCTGGAAGATCACCTGCTCATCTGTGTGACCGAGACCAAAAGCAAACATGACCTGGACTGCCTGGTCAAGGAGGTCTGCTCATGAATACGCATCCTGTACCAGGAACCTCCGGCCTGAGCATGAACGAGGCTCTGCTCTGGGAACGGAGTCAGAAAGGAAGATCCGGATTCTCACTGCCGCGCAGGGATGTTCCGGAATCGGATCTGCCTGAGGAATTTGTTGCCCCGCCCCCCGATCTCCCGGACTTAAGCGAACTGGATGTTATCCGGCACTATACCCGCCTTTCGCAGTGGAACTTCGGGGTGGATACCGGCTCTTACCCTTTGGGCTCATGCACCATGAAATACAACCCCAAGACCAACGAGGTCCAGGCCGCCCGGCCCGGCTTTGCCCAGGCCCATCCCCTGCTCCCGGCTGGCATGACCCAGGGCATCCTGCAGCTCATGCACGATTTACAGAACCACCTGGTTGAAATCACCGGTCTGCCTCATGTCACCCTGCAGCCTGCAGCCGGTGCGCATGGAGAATACACCGGGATGCGCATCTTCTATGCCTATCATCACCATATGGGCCGGCAACGGCGCAAGGTGCTCATCCCGGATACTGCCCACGGAACCAATCCGGCCAGTGCGGCCATGTGCGGATACCAGACCGTGGCTGTCAAATCCACGGAGCGGGGAATTCTCTCCGCCCAGGCCGTAGCTGAGCTCATGGATGAGGACACGGCCGGGATAATGCTCACCAACCCCAACACCTTGGGCCTGTTTGAGGAGAACATCCGGGAGATTGCCCAGACAGTGCATGACAAAGGAGGTCTGGTCTACTGCGATGGAGCCAATTTCAACGCCCTGATGGGCATAGTGGATATGGCTCAGATCGGAGTGGACGTGCTGCACTTAAACCTGCACAAGACCTTTGCCGCCCCCCATGGCGGAGGAGGCCCGGGATCCGGCCCGGTCTGTGTAACTTCGGAACTGGAGCCTTACCTGCCTCTACCCAGAATAGTCAAAGCAGACAGCGGATATGTTTTGTCCGAAGGCTTTCCCCAATCCATCGGCCGCCTGCACACCTTCTCCGGCAATGTTGGGGTCATGATCAAGGCTGCCAGCTATATTCTCAGTCTGGGCCCGGATCTGAAAAGAGTGAGTCAGTTGGCGGTACTCAATGCCAACTATATCAAGGAGCGGCTCAAAGACTCTTTTCATCTGCCCTATGACCGGCCGTGCATGCACGAATGCGTGTTTTCCGATTCCTGGCAGGAACAACACAAGGTCAGCACAGTAGATATTGCCAAGCGACTCATTGACTTCGGCTTCCATCCTCCGACCATCTACTTTCCACTTGTGGTCTCCGGAGCCATGATGGTGGAGCCCACAGAGACTGAGAGCAAGGAAGACCTGGACCGCTTTGTCCAGGGCATGCGCACTATCGCCAAAGAGGCTGAAGAAAACCCACAGATCCTGCACGATGCCCCGAGCAAGACAAAAGTCGGACGCATGGACGAAACCCTGGCCGCCAGGCATCCCTGCCTGACCGGATAGATGCGGCGGGCGGAATATTCTTATACCTTAGTTTGATGCACCTGGCGCAATACAAATGAAGAAAGAAAACCTGGCCGATACTAGGCCGTGCATAATCCAGGATCTCGGCCGACAGGCCTATTCAGAGGTCCTGGCCTTGCAGCACGGCCTGGTCCGGGCCAAGCAGAACCGGGAATTTGATCCGGACGTACTGCTCATCGTTGAACACGATCCGGTTTTTACCCTGGGCCGCCAGGGCCGCAGAGAAAGCCTCCTGGTCTCAGAAAGCTTTTTGACCAGGCAAAGCATCCAGGTTGTGCACATCGAACGGGGAGGTGACATCACCTATCATGGACCTGGTCAGATAGTCGCCTATCTGATCATGGACCTGCGCAAGGCCGGATTGCGGGTCACTTCCTTCGTCACCAGAATGGAGGAGGTCATGCTCCGCACTGCTTCTGACGCCCAGGTCCAGGCCTGCAGAGATAAGCAGAACAGGGGGGTTTGGGTGGCCCAACGCAAGCTGGGCAGTGTAGGTATCGCCGTCAGACACGGGATTACTTTTCACGGCCTGGCCTTGAATGTGAACACAGACCTGACTCCCTTTTCCTACATTCACCCCTGCGGACTGACCGGGACGAGCATGACCTCCCTGGCCCAAGAGACTGGGACGACTCATAATTTGGAAGCGGTCAAAGACAACCTTGGCCGGCACATGCGGGATATCTTCTGCCTGTCCACCAGGAAAAAGGAGGACATCCCGGATCCTTTGCTGGGTGATTGCTCTGTACCCTCCCAAAAACTTTGACGAATGGCAGGCAATCGCGCTAAGTAAAAGTTTGACCCAGGCAGCC
>JAWLEI010000030.1:0-7302 GCA_041686195.1 Desulfovermiculus sp. | reverse complement strand
ACATCCCGGATCCTTTGCTGGGTGATTGCTCTGTACCCTCCCAAAAACTTTGACGAATGGCAGGCAATCGCGCTAAGTAAAAGTTTGACCCAGGCAGCCGGCACGATAGCTTTGTTCTCAATCGAGGGTGAAACTGACCAAGAGGGCTGGGCTTGGGGTCAAGCCCGCCCTACTGGAGGAGCAGCAGAAGTCACCCTTGTATTCTTAAGGAAGACCTGTATTGAGATAGCAAAGAGGAGTCTGGGCCTTGGCTTACTGAAGCACCACCAGTAGGCCGTCCTTGCCCCCAAGGACAGGCCTTTTCATTCAGTTTCATACGAGGAGTAATGCATGAGTACGCGCTATATTTTAACCGCCTTTGGCCAAGACAGGGTAGGTATCGTGGCCGATGTGACCCAGATCATGTATGAATTGGGCTGCAATCTGGAAGATTCGGAAATGACTCGCCTCTCAGACGAGTTTGCAGTCATTTTTTTATTTTCCCCCCCCCAGGCCGATATCGAAGACAAACTCTCTTCAGCCTGCCGCCGTCTGGAAATAGACAAAGGAATCGCCGCCTTTTTCCGACCTCTGGGAGAAGCCCAACCTCAAAAAGGGACCGGCATCCTGGCCAACCTGCATGTCGAAGGAGTAGATCAATGCGGAATCATTTATAAAGTAAGCCGATACTTAGCGGATAACAACGTGAACATCATCCGCGTCCACTCCCGGCAGCATTATACGCCCCAGAGCGGGACCGCTCTCTACGCGGTTGATTTAGAGCTGGAACTTCCGGAACATATAAGCTTGAACGAGTTGAAGAAAGGCCTCCAGCAGGTCGCCGACACCTTGCATGTAGACATTCAGATAAACTAAAGGAGCGGATTCATGAACATAGGATGCCCAGCAGAAATTAAAAACAATGAGTTCAGGGTAGGACTCACCCCAGCCGCAGCCCGGGCCTACATCGAAAACGGCCATCAGGTCATGGTCCAAAAAGGTGCCGGGCTCGGTTCTGGAATTACCGACCAGGAGTACGAGAAGGCCGGGGCCAAGCTGGAAGATTCAGCCCAGGCTATTTGGGACAAGGCGGAGATGATCGTCAAAGTCAAGGAACCTCTGCCTGATGAATACGATCTCATGCAGCCGGAACAGATCATTTACACCTACTTCCACTTGGCGGCTGAAGAAAAGCTGACTAAGGCCTGCCTGGACAAAAAGATCATTGCCGTGGCCTATGAAACCGTTCAGGAAGACAGCGGGGCCCTGCCTTTACTCAAACCCATGAGCGAAGTGGCCGGCCGGATGGCTCCGCTGATGGCCGCCTTTTACATGGGCAAGCCATTTGGCGGGCGGGGCCTGCTGCCGACCGGCGTTCCTGGTGTTTTGCCTGCCAATGTGGTCATCATCGGCGGCGGGGTTGTGGGCAGCAATGCCGCCAAGACTGCCTCTGGATTTGGGTGCAAGGTGACCATCCTGGATATCAATGTGAACACCCTGGAACACTTGGAAAACATCCTGCCGGTGAACGTTTTCACTCAGTTCAGCAACAGCCACAATCTGGAAGCCGCTCTGGTCCAGGCCGATATTGTGGTCGGTGCGGTTCTGGTTCCGGGAGCCAAAGCCCCCAGATTGATCACCCGGGACAACCTGAAGATGATGAAGGCCGGGGCCGTGCTCGTGGATGTGGCCATTGACCAGGGCGGGTGCACTGAGACTTCCAGGCCGACCACACATGACGATCCCATCTATGTTGTCGACGATGTGGTCCATTACTGTGTGGCCAATATGCCCGGGGCCTTTGCCCGGACTTCCACCTTTGCCTTAAACCACGCCACCATTACCTATGGCCTGCAGTTGGCTAACAAGGGCGTTGAGCAGGCCTGCAAGGACAATCACGTTCTGTGCCACGGCTTGAATGCCTACAAAGGCACCCTGACCTGCACCCCAGTGGGCGAGGCCTTTGGATTGCAGGATGTATGCAAGTTGCCCGAAGAAGTCATTTAAATAAAATTGTTCACCTTTTGCCGAGCAAAAGGTGAACAATTTTATGGAGCTTTCCCATGCATGATCAGCCGCTATGGGCTGAAATAGATCTTCAGGCCATTGCCCACAATTGTGCCTATGTGCGCAGCCTGATTCCATCCACCACTCGGATTATGGCCGTGGTCAAGGCCAATGCCTACGGTCACGGAAGCGTTCCCGTGGCCCAGACCGCACTGAAAAACGGTGCGGACAGTCTGGCCGTAGCCCGCCTGGACGAAGCCATAGAGCTCCGGCAGGCCGGAATTCAGGCCCCTTTGCTTGTTTTCGGCCCTCTGCCTGTATCCTGTCTGACCACCTTGCTGGATTACGACCTCACCACCACCATGGCTTCCCAATCCATGGCCGAAACCTTCTCCCAAAAGGCTTCCCAAGTGGGGGTGCGACTTCCAGCCCACTTGAAGATCGATACCGGCATGGGCCGGCTGGGGATCAATGCCGTGCCCCAGCCTGGTCAGCCCCAAGACTTTCAGCCTCAGGCCAAAAAGATGGTCGAACAGATCTGCCGCCTGCCGGGCTTGGATTTTCAGGGGGTGTATACCCATCTGGCCCAGGCGGATGCTGACGACACATCGCATGCTCAGGGCCAGATCCTGTGCTTCACGTCCCTGCTTCAGGCCTTGGCTCAGGAGGGCCTGGAATTTCCAGTTCGCCATATGGCCAACAGTGCGGCGGTTCTCCGTCACCCAGGTGCCCATCTCGACCTGGTTCGACCCGGGCTCATGCTCTACGGCCTCTCTCCCCGGCCTGAAGATCAGGCCATAACCCAGCCCTTGCAGCCGGCCATGACTCTCAAGGCCCGGGTGGCTCAGGTCAAACAGGTTGCACCGGGATTCAAAATCAGTTATGGATCAACATTTACCACCGAAAACAAAACTACAATTGCCACTATTCCGGTTGGTTATGCTGACGGCTTTTTCCGGATCCTGTCCAACGCCGGACACATGCTTATCCATGGTGAACGGGCTCTGATTGCAGGCCAAATCTGCATGGATCAGACCATGCTCGATGTCGGCCACATCCTGGATGTCCGCCCCGGAGACGAGGTGGTCATTTACGGCCGGCAAGGGAAAGGCCATATTTCGGTAGACGAAACAGCAAGGCGGTGTTCAACCATCAACTACGAGATCGTATCGTCCCTCATGGCCCGGGTTCACCGGATCTATCCTTCAACGCGCTGGTGACGGCCACACATATTGCATCGCAAACCTAAAACCCAAGGAGGAGGTTGATGGACGCCTTTCTAAATTTACTCAATGCGATAAGTGGATTTGTCTGGGGCCCGTACATGCTTGTGCTGCTGGTGGGGACAGGAATTTACCTGACCCTGGGTCTGCGGCTCAAGAGCATTACCAAGCTCGGGTACAGCTTTAAGCTCCTGTTCCAGGGCCGGGTCATGGCCAAGCAGGAAGGTGAAGGAGAAATCACCCCCTTCCAGGCCCTGACCACAGCCTTAGCCGCAACCATTGGGACCGGAAACATCGCCGGGGTGGCTACAGCCATCTATCTGGGCGGACCTGGGGCTGTGTTTTGGATGTGGGTCACAGCCTTGTTCGGCATGGCCACCAAGTACGGTGAGGCCGTCCTGGCCGTACGCTACCGGGAAACCATGCCCGACGGCTCCTTTGTGGGCGGCCCCATGTACTACATCAAGAACGGCCTGGGCAAGAACTGGCAGTGGCTGGGCTTTCTCTTTGCCCTGTTCGCGGCCATCGCCTGCTTTGGGATCGGCAACACCGTGCAGTCCAATTCCGTGGCCCTGGCCGTGAACCAGGCCTTCAATCTGCCCAACTGGGTGACCGGACTGGTGTTGGCCGGCTTGACCTTTGCGGTCATCATCGGAGGCATTAAGCGGATCGCCAAGGTGGCCGAGAAAATCGTGCCCATTATGGCCGTAATCTATGTCGTGGGAGCCTTGGTTGTCATTTTTGCCAATTTTTCAGAGATCGGGAACGCTTTTAGCCTTATTTTTACCGACGCCTTTTCCGGAACAGCGGCCACCGGCGGATTCGCCGGAGCAGGCATTGCGGCAGCCATGCGCTTTGGCGTGGCCCGGGGCGTATTCTCCAATGAGGCCGGCCTGGGCTCAGCCCCCATTGCCCACGCAGCGGCCAGAACCACAAGCCCGGTACGGCAGGGACTTGTCGCTGGTCTGAGTCCCTTTATCGATACCATCGTGGTCTGCACCATGACCGCCCTGGTCATCATCATGACCGGGGCCTGGACCAGCGGGGAAACCAGCTCCGCCCTGACCGCCATGGCCTTTAATCAGGGCCTGCCCGGTCCCGGAGACTTTGTGGTTGGATTTGGCATTATTTTCTTTGCCTTCTCCACCATTCTGGCCTGGAGCTACTATGGGCAGGTATCAGTGGAGTACATCTTTGGCCTCAAAGCGGTTACTCCCTTTCGATATCTTTATGTCATTCTGGTCTTTATCGGAGCGGTGATCAACCTGGATATCGTCTGGACCTTCTCTGATGTGATGAATGGGATGATGATTATTCCCAACCTGATCGCCCTTCTGGCCTTAAGCCCTGTCATCTTCCGCATAACCCAGGAGTACTTCGTAAGTCAAAAGTAAGCCATCTTTTTCTTGCTCAACCAAACCAAAACGGCCCTGCCAGAATTCTGGCAGGGCCGTTTTGATTGGTAGGTATCCTTTGATGTTTCCGGAGAAAAACTGGCTTTGTTCTTTTAGTAGGACGCGGTTGCCCACAACCGCTGTCCATTCTTCCTGAGCTCAATGGCCTGGTCTTGCGATCAAGGGGAGCAAGCACCGGTTCTGCGCATGTTCATCTTGTATACTTTGTTCACATCAGCTTGCCTGCGGTCTTGCAGAAATAAAGGGCTATTCCCCTTTGACCGCCTTCAATATCTGACGGATTCTTTCAGGATGGGCTGCATAAACCTGGCCCGCAAATTTCTTGATCTCCTCTTTTACTTCATCTGGCAAAGGGAAGTCAGGATAGGCCTTCAGCCCGCTTTGGGCAAAATCCGGAGCAGCAATGGCCATATCCTCATCCAGGGTATACCGCAGGGGAACCCCAACCAGGGATTCCCTGGCCGAACGATCGATATCCAGCTGCTTGACAAACTGTAAGACCTGACTCGGAGAATTGTCTTGATTGGCCTTTTGGATTTTCTCTTTGAGCTGGGTAAAAAACGCATGTACCTGCTGATAATTGACCGTTACCCGTTGGCAGCGGGGATCTTCCGGATCCCTGTAATTGCGCCCGTACATATAGGTCGCAACCTGATCAACAAAAGCACCATAGGCTGCTCTGAGCAATTTGACATACCGGTTTTGAGCCCGAAGGGCAAAAGGCAACTGCAGCATCCGCAGATCGGGAGCAATGTCCTTTTCCGGCCTGGGCACCTGATCGGCATCAATCCCAATTGCCTGGTAAAAAAGCTTTATTGTTTCGGTTTGGCCTTTGGCCAGCACAAAATGGAGATTGGCCTGAGAAGTCTGCACCCGGGCCTGGATTTGGGCCAGCTCATGTATGCGTTGATTATAGATTTGGAGTTCATTTTCAATGCTTTTGCGCTGCCCGAAGAATGTATCTGCAGCTTCCTGTAAAGTCTCTTCAGTCAAAGTGTCAGCCAGGCATTCATATGTGCCTTTTTTTTTCTTATCAGACATACAAAACCTCAAATTTGCCTCCAGCAACCAATTCATCCGGGGTAATCCGATATAAGGCATCAAGGAGAACCGTTTGGAAGCTCCCAGGGCCATTGGCGACATCCCCGGCCTGCTCCCCGGCCAGCCCGAATAAAGCCAGGGCAGAAGCTGCCGCCCTGACCGGATCAGGATCGACAGCCAAAAAGGCCGCACACAGGGCTGAAGCCACACAACCGGTCCCGGTTATCCGGCCCATCATTGGGTGCCCGTTTTCCACCCCGATCGTGTGGCGGCCGTCGGTACCACGTAATTGGTGATATTGTGCACGAGCGGTCCCTGCTCTCTGATTCGAGTCAAGGTCGACCCTGCATTCTGTGTATACGGCACTCTTTCCTTGTCCATGCAGGTTCTCCTGAGTTTTACTGCATCACCCCCTTGATAATGTCCCGCTGCTGCATTATTACTAATTTAATAACTGAGATATTTTCGCAAGCCTCAACAAAGGAGGGCATATGTTTTTAGAAAAAAACTTAAGCAATACCCGCAGCACAGACACCATTAGCAAGCTTCCAGTGCAGACCAAAAGTATTTGTCCTGAATGTATCAAAGTCCTGGACGCCATCTTGTATGAAGACTCGGGTCAGGTCTGGATGCTCAAGACCTGCCCTGAGCACGGACAATGGAATGAGCTGGTGGACAGGGACAGCCAGTTCTTCCTCCAGCGCCGGGAAAACCATTATGAATTTCCAACCGGTCTGGACACCCCGCATACCAAAAGCACCGGAAACTGTCCCTTGGACTGCGGCCTGTGCGACCAGCACTTAAACACTCCATGCATGGTCAACATCGATCTGACCAATCGCTGCAACCTCAACTGCCCTATCTGTTTTGCCAATGCCAATGCCAGCGGCCGGGTCTTTGATCTCAGCTTAGAGCAGTTGGAAGAAATGCTCAACCAGACTATGGCCATCCGGCCGCGGCCCCCCTTGAGCGTTCAGTATGCCGGTGGAGAACCAACTATTCATCCTGGATTTATTCAAGCCGTGCGCATGGCCAAAGAAAAAGGGGTCCTGGATATCCAGGTGGCCAGCAATGGGCTCAAGTTCGCCAAAAGCAAAGACTTTACCGCCCAGGCTGCTGAAGCCGGGCTGAATGTGGTCTATCTCCAATTCGACGGCCTCTCAGACGACATCTATGAACAATCCAGGGGCCGACCGCTGCTGGAAATCAAGATGCAGGCCATTGAAAACCTGCGTCAGGAAGGGGTGATGGTCACCTTGGTACCCACCATTGTATCCGGTCTCAACGACCACCAGGTAGGAAAAATTCTGGAGTACGCAGTGAACAATAGTGATGTGGTCACTGCAGTCAGCTTTCAGCCGGTCTCGTTAACCGGTAGGTATGATGAGTCCCAGCGGAAAGAAATGCGCTATACCATGTCCGATATGGCCCGGGATATCCAGGAGCAGTCCGGGCTCTTGGACATGTATGCCGACTGGTATCCATACTCCATTGTCAATCCCATAAGCCGCTTGGTGGAAGCAATCAAGGGGACCCCTCAGAACCACTTCAACTGCCATCCCCATTGCGGAACGGCCTCCTATATGCTGGTGGACCGGACCACAAAGCAGGCTATGCCCTTGACCAGGTTCTTTGAT
>JAWLEI010000029.1:0-28492 GCA_041686195.1 Desulfovermiculus sp. | reverse complement strand
GGCTGGAGCCTGTGCTGGACCCCGATCCAGTACCGGAATGACGGAGGAGGTAACTCAAAGTTTCTTTCTTGATCAAACTGGGCGGCTGCGGCCAGCGGCGGCGCTGAACACTGAACAACAAGTTACTGTTATCAGGAAGCAGAGCAAATATACTGAAATTGTCGATAATGATACGCATAACCAAAAGGCCTGGGGGCCTTTGTCTTGTGTGTTGCCAGCAAAAGAAGTATTCGCTAAACTCGCGTTTTGTTCAATTGCCAACAATCGAGAAGGGTTCATGAATATCTGCATTGTGGGGACTGGATATGTGGGTCTGGTCACGGCGGCCTGTTTTGCCGAGATGGGCAATCAGGTGGTCTGCGTCGACGTCGATGAAGACATTGTGAACAACTTGCAGCAGGGCAGGATCCACATCTACGAGCCAGGGCTGGAAGAATTGGTCCAGCGCAATCACAACTCGGGCCGGCTGAGCTTTACCTCCCAATTGGCAAAGGGGCTGGAAGACAGTCTGTTTGTGTTTATTTGCGTGGGCACCCCTGCCGACTGCGATGGGTCGTGCGATATGAGTGCGGTAAGCAATGTGGCTCAACAGATTGGCCGGACCATGACCGATTACAAGATAGTGGTCACCAAGTCCACGGTCCCGGTGGGCACGGCCGATGCAGTGCGAAGAATCATAAAAGATGAGTTGACTGCCCGCGGAGATCAGATCGAGTTTGATGTGGTTTCCAATCCTGAGTTTTTGAAGGAAGGAGATGCGGTCGGCGATTTTCTCAAGCCGGATCGGGTTATTGTGGGTACGGACAATGTGCGGACCGCGGAACTGATCAAGATTTTGTACAGCCCTTTTGCCCGCAGCCGGGACAAGCTGATGATCATGTCCGTGCGCAGTGCAGAAATGACCAAGTATGCAGCCAATTGCATGCTGGCCACCAAGATATCCTTTATCAACGAGGTGGCCAATATCTGCGAACGGGTTGGAGCCGATGTGCGGGAGGTCCGGCTGGGAATCGGGGCCGACCACCGAATTGGATATGAATTCATTTATCCGGGTATGGGCTTTGGAGGGTCCTGTTTTCCCAAGGATGTGCAGGCTCTGATCAATACGGCCAAAAACCACACCTACGAACCACAATTGTTGACTGCGGTGCACGAGGTCAATCAGCGGCAAAAAACCTCCCTGGCCATCAAGATCCAGGATTACTTTCAGCCCCAAGGAGGAGTGGCTGGTAAGACTCTGGCGATTTGGGGCCTTTCATTTAAGGCCAATACTGATGACATCCGGGAATCCGCGGCTTTAAGCCTTATCGATGAATTGGCCGCTCAGGGAATGGCTGTGCGGGCCTATGATCCGGAGGCCGGAGAAAGAGCTCGGAAGTGGTATGCAGACAATGCCCTGGTGGAGATCGGCGAAGACGAGTACGGCATCCTGGACGGGGCCCAGGCTTTGGCTGTGGTCACAGAATGGAATCAGTTCCGCAATCCGGATTTTTCAGCTATTAAGCGCAAGCTGAGCGCTCCGGTCATTTTTGACGGGCGAAACCTCTATCACCCCGAACATCTGGCCAGTCAGGGGTTTGCCTACTTTTGCATCGGCCGGCCGGACGGGATCAAAGCGTAGGAACAACGAAGGGCCATACAACCAGACCAGGGCAACGCTCTGGGTACTTGGCAATACAACAATCCAGCCCTGCAGGGGCGGCCTGATTTCATTTTCACATTCCAAAATACAAAGCCCCCGAGTATTTTCGGGGGCTTTGAAGCGAGCGGGCGGGAAAAAACAGTTATTATCGAGATTCCAGGTGTCCCATACATCTGCGCAGTTGCAATTCCTGAAGCACAGCTCGTTCATATTCTAGGCTGAAAAAAGGGAGCTGGTCGTTATCCTTCTCTGCGTACGATTCCATGTACTGGGTTTCTTCCCAAAAATCCAAGAGTTCTTCATTGGGCAAGGTCTTGATTTGATCGGCAACTGTGACATTTTCAAAGTAGGGAAAGTATTGGGCCATTAACCAACTTCCTCCTTGGTTGGTTGAACAATTTGCTTGTGCTCCGTCCAAGCACATAAATTATGATCTAATGTGAGAAATTTTGCAAGTCGTGAGTGGTACAGAACTGCAAATTCCTGGCAAGATCATGGCTTGATCTGGGATGCCCTGCGCGGTATGTATTGGGGATAGCCAATGGTGCAGCAGAGGTAAAAGTGAGAGGCTAAGGTCTGTCATGTCTTTGTAACACTCTGATAATTAAGAATTTATAAGTATATATACGTCGCAAGGAACTGTTTCGTGTTCATACCAACAAATCTGAACAAAAGACTTCAACAAGCAAACCCCATCATTCATAAAAGCGGCCCGGCTACTCAAGCGGCCATTGCCCAGCAAGAACTGGAAAAAGGCCGGGACGTCATACTCATTGTCCCGGAACAGGGAACAGGATCCGAGGTCCTGGCCGTGCTTTCCCTTATATCCACTTCCCACCCGGAACAGCCGATCTGGGACCAGGACTGGATCAGTCTTCCGGCTTTTGGGCCCGGAAGATCCGATCGCAATACCTGGGCCCAGCGCTGGGCCGCGCTGTATGCCTTAGCCCGTCATCCGGGACGGAAAGGCTTCCTCCTCAGCCTGGACAATCTTCTGCCGTATTGGCCTCCCCCCTCTGTTTTGGACCGAGAATCCCTGCACATTCGCAAAGGGGAAGACTTTTCTCCGGAACTGCTGGTGGAACAGGCCATCATCCTGGGCTTTGAACGGGTCTCCATGGTCACCCGCACAGGGGAATTGTCCTGGCGGGGAGATATCCTGGACATCTTTCCCCCCGGCTATCCCTGGCCGGTTCGACTGGAATTCTTTGGTGATCTCGTTGAAAGCATGCGGGTCTTTGAACCCTTGTCTCAGCGCTCCAAACAGGAGCTGGAGGAATTGATTCTTTTACCCTGCGCTCCGGCGGTACCTCAGGAGAGGGCTCAACAAGAAGCCCGGGACAATTGGACCCATCTGTGGACAATCGGCACCCTGGACAAGCCGACCAAATCTCATCTGGAGACGGCTTTGGAGGGCGGAGATCATTTGATCTGGCCTGGCCTTTTTTATCCCCAAAGCGTTTCTCTCGGTGAATGGCTTCCACAGGGGGCCAAGTTTCTGCTGGTAGATGCCAATCAGGCCCGATCGCAACTGGAAGGCATTGAGGGGGACTGGAAGGGATTTGTGCAGACGGAGAAGGAAACGAGTGGATTGCGCTGGCCGGAGCAGTGCCTGATCCAGCCTGCGGCCAGAGCGAGACAACTGTGGCTGGATCGGGACCAGATCCTGTTTGAAACCCTGCCGGTAGGAGAAAGGGACAGAAACCTGGCCCTGCCGGAACGTCGATTTACATCCTTTCAAGATCTGTTCTGGCAGCCGGAACAGCGAAAGCGTCCCTGGCGGACTCTGGTCGAGAGCCTCAAGGATTGGTCACGGACCACGACTCAGACTGTGCTTGTGTTCCATACCCAAAACTCCAGACGTCGGTTTCTGGAGTTGATAGCTGAAGAAGATGTGACCATCCATACTGCCTATCGTCCCGATCAGCGGGGGGTCTTTGCTCTCATCGGATCTGTGGAAGGCGGCTATGAGTTGCAGTGGAATCATGTGCGCATCTTGTCTGAGGATGTCCTTCAGCCCAGCCAGGCCCGCGGGGGCAAAAGAAAGAAGAGCGACGAGGCCTTCAAGGGCCTGAAACGGCTGGAGGAGATCGAACCCGACGATCTTTTGGTTCACCGGGACTACGGTCTGGGCCAATATGCCGGACTGACCCGGATGCAGGTTGATAAAACCGGAAACGACTATCTGGTCCTCATATATGCTGGGGAGGACAAGCTCTATGTCCCGGTGGACCGTTTGAACCTGGTCCAGAAATACAAGGGCCCGGAAAATGCGGCCCCGGTCCTGGATCGCCTGGGCAGCACCAGGTGGAGCAAAACCAAGGAACGGGTGCGCAAGGTTCTTGAGGCTATTGCCCATGACCTGGTTCAGATGTACGCTTACCGAAAGGTGGCCAAGGGGTATTCCTACGCCGCGGACCAGGAACTCCTGCGCGAGTTTGAGACCACTTTCGGTTTTGAGGAGACCCCGGACCAGGAGCAGGCCATTAAGGATGTGTTTGCCGACATGGAAAAAGACGAGCCCATGGATCGGCTGATATGCGGGGATGCCGGTTTCGGCAAGACTGAAGTGGCTTTGCGGGCCTCCTTTCGGGCCGTATGTGCAGGCAAGCAAGTGGCTATGCTTTGTCCGACCACTGTTTTGGCTGAACAGCACTATCAGACCTTTAAGCAGCGCATGGAAGACTTTTCAGTTCGGGTGGAGATGGTCAGCCGGTTTGTGCCTGCCCGGGAGCAAAAAAAGATCCTGGCCGCAGCGGAAAAAGGGCAGGTTGATGTCCTCATCGGCACCCACCGATTGCTCTCGTCTGACGTTCACATCCCCAATCTTGGCTTGTTTATTTTGGATGAAGAGCAACGTTTTGGGGTCAAGCACAAAGAAAAGCTCAAAAATATCCGCAAGACTATAGACGTTTTAACCCTGACCGCCACTCCGATTCCACGCACCCTGCAGCTTTCTCTGTCCGGGATACGGGGCTTAAGCATCATCGAGACTCCGCCTCAGGAGCGAAAGACAGTGCAGACCTCGCTGGTGGAGCGCGAGCAGAAAATGCTCCAAGCTATTCTCCAGCGAGAGCTGGACCGGCAGGGGCAGGTGTTCTGGGTCTACAACCGGGTTCAGGGACTCCCGAGGGTGAAAGAATATGTGCAGTCTTTGGCTCCTGAGGCCAAGGTGGCCATGGCTCACGGTCAGATGTCGGAACGAAACCTGGAAGAAACCATGCGCGCTTTCTGGCATGGAGAAATTGATGTCCTTGTGACTACAGCCATTATTGAGTCCGGCCTGGATTTCCCCCGGGCCAACACCTTGATCGTGGATCAAGCCCAGATGTTCGGCCTGGGCCAGCTCTATCAATTGCGGGGCCGGGTGGGACGATCAAGAGAGCAAGGTTATGCCTATTTCGTTGTTCCCTCGGTGCAGGATTTGCCCAAGACATCAGCCAAGCGGCTGCAGACCATCTTAGACATGGACTATCATGGAGCCGGATTTCAGGTGGCTATGGAGGATCTGCGCCTGCGTGGGGCCGGAAATATTTTGGGCGAGGCCCAATCCGGGACGATGAGCAAAGTCGGCCTGGATCTCTTTTTAGAGATGCTGGAGCAGGAGGTGCGCCGGGTCAAGGGTGAGCCTTTGCAGCAGGAGACGGATCCGGAGCTCAATATTACCTTTGAGGCCAATATTCCCGGCACCTATGTATCTGATCCCCAGGAGCGTTTGCAATATTACCGGGGCATGTCTTCAGCCCAGTCCGATGCCCAGATCGATGAATGGGTTGCCGATTTGCAGGACCGTTTCGGATCCTTGCCCGAGCCGGTTCAAAACCTGGCTGCGGTGTTCAAGCTCAAACGTCGTTTGTCAGCCTTACAGGTTCAGCGGGCGGATTTGTTTGCCAACAGATTGGTCGTGCACTGGACAGAAGATTCCAGGCCCCTGGAACCAGAAGCGTTTCTGGCCTGGCTGCAATCTCAGCAAAATCAGGTCAAGTTCGATCCGCCGGCAAAATTGGAGTTGCGCTTTGAGGACAAAGCAAGTATTTCTAGGGCCATTCAAGAGGCAGGCCAGATGTTGGATGGGCTGCTGACCGTTCCGGCCCCGGCCGGCTAGTCCTGCATCTTAGATGCGAGTGCTAAAGCTGTTTTTGCACTCGCCAGAAGTCAGATTTCAGCGCCGCCTCTGGCTGCGCTGAAAACTGAAACCTCAATCAAAAAAGAAAACCTATGTTTCGACAAGAGAGTAAATCCATGTACCGAGTAGGGAGTGGCCTGCTGTTGGTCTGTGTTTTCATATGCTTCTTTGCCGGTGTTGGTTCAGCCAAGCTCGTGAATCGGATTGTTGCTGTAGTCAATGGGGAAGCTATTACCCTGCACGACTTGAAGAAAGAAGTGGAGCAGGGCGGACCGGACATGAATCAAATAGAGCCTGAAGATATAAATCAGTCTGAGGCTATGCGACGCGAGGTTTTAGAAGCCATGATCAACGACAAGCTGCTCAAACAAGAGGCTGAGCGCTTTGAGATCAAGGTTTCGGATGAGGAAGTCGAAGGCCAAATGAATCAAATACGAAAGGAAAACGGTCTCAGCCAGGCGGAGTTTGAACAGGCAGTGAAAGAACAAGGCATGAGCATGGATGAATACCGGCAGGCCTTGCATGAAGAAATAAAAAAGCGCAAGTTACTGAGCAGCATGGTGCATCAGAAAGTGGTGGTAGCAGATGATGAAATTCAGGAATTTTATCAACAGAACCAGGAAGACTACGGCCAACCACAAACCGTTCGGCTGCGCTTAATAGTCCATCCCGATCAAACCAAACTCGAAGAGGTTCGCCAAGCCATAGTTTCTGGGGAGACAAGCTTTGCCCAAGCGGCTGATAATGTGTCCAAAGGACCGGGGGCAGGGCAGGGCGGAGACCTGGGTGAAATGCGGTGGAAGGATCTGCGTTCGGAATGGCAGGATGTGGTCAGTTCTCTTAACCCGGGAGAGGTGAGTCAGGTTTTTTCTTTGCAAGACAACTATGCCCTTTTGTATCTTGAAGAATATACAGATCAAAATACTGAAGTAAACGAATCACTTAAAAAGGATATCCGGCAGCAGCTCTATTCTCAAAAGCTGGAAAATAGATACAAAGACTATATCGAAGGGTTGCGGGAAAAGGCAGTCATCGATGTCCGTTTGCAAAACGAAAGCTAAGGCTTATGTTGCGGACAGAAGATATTATTTAAAGAAGATGAAGCGCGGGTGAGGACATGCTATGGATTATTCAGAACTCGGGGCATATCTCAAAGAAGAGCGCGAAAAACAGGGTTTTTCATTAGAAGATATCCAACAAAAAACCAAAATCAGCATAAGCAGTCTGGAAGCCATTGAGGAGGGGCGGGTCAATGAGTTGCCTCACCCAGTATATACCAAAGGATTTATTAAAAATTACGCCCAATGCTTAGGGCTCAATGCAGATGAGGTGGCAGCTTCTTTTGCCCAAAAGGCCGGGATTGATGAAGAATTTGAAGATGAAGCCGATTATGTACATAATGAACTGACTCCGGTGAGGAGGAAGAGCAAGTGGCCTCTGATCTCCATTCTCGTTTCCCTTGTTCTGCTCGCAGTCTTGGGTTGGTTGGTTTATGACCTCTTTTTCGCTTCACCCGAGATAAGTACGAGTTCCCAGTCAAACCAACGTTCTGAATCTGTCGATGCTCTTGATAACCAGGATCAGGGCCGAGATGGGCAAAACCTTGAAGTTGATGAGTCCAATCCTGAGGGCAATACAGGCAGACAAGATTCGGAGCAGGCGAATGAAAACGAAGAACAGGAAATGAGTTCTGAGATGGGATCTGAAGACTCTTGGACTTCTGGTCCGGTAGCAGGCAATGAGACCCTGGCCGGGACACAGGCCTCTCAAATCTTGGCAGAGGCGGAACAAAATGATGCAGAGCAGGAAAGAACCAGGGAAGAACCGGAAAATGAGACCGAAACTGCCGAGGGAAATCAAGAAGAACAAACCGAATCCCAAGCAAACGCTGAACAAAGCGATACACAGCCTGTGCCTCCTCCTGAGAACGGCAAGCATGTTTTGCAGCTTGAGGCCACTGAGGCCTGCTGGATGAGTGCGGATATTGATGCCAAAAAACGGGACCTTTATCTGCGCCCCGGGGAAACGGCGACCTTTCGCTTTGAAGACTCTCTGGAAATTAAACTCGGAAATGCTGGCGGTGTAAATCTTACTTTTGACGGCCAGGCCTATCCCCTGGATGCAGATTCTGGTGATGTGGTCAGCCTGAGTTTTCCCTGAACAATGACCAGAGTGGAAAGCAGGGGTGAACACGCCCTGGTGCTGCGCATAGGCACCTTTCGGGAGATTGACTGCTGGATACGTTTTTTTTCACCTGCCCGGGGCATAGAAACCGCCTTTGCCTTCGGCGGCCGACGCAGCCGGAGGCGTTTCTCCGGTTGCCTGGACAACTTCAATCACCTGCTCGTCGATTTGGAATCTCCGAAATCAGGACACTATTTGGCCTTAAGCCAGGGGACCCTGGTGCATCGCTTTGCCGGATTGCACCGCAATCTGCCCCGACTGGGCATGGCCGTGAATTGCATCAAGTTCCTGGAGGCTGTGCATACAGGTCCAGATCAGGCCGAGCCGGTTTTCAGCCTTGTTCTTATGACCATGCAGGCCTTAAACGACACATCTGCAGAGGTGCCGCCCACATTTCCCTTGCTTTTTCGGGCCAAGCTGGCCTGCTTCTATGGTTATGGACCGGATCTTTCTGTATGTGGCCAGTGCGGCAGTCTCATGCCTGAGGGGGGATGGGGGGGATTTTCCTGGGCCACCGGATTGGTTCTATGCCCCCAGTGCTGCAAACGGTCTAAATCGTCAGCCAGGGTAAAGAGTCTTGATCTCCTGAGGCTGCAGAAGCTTTTGCAGGGAACTCCAGAGGATTGGGTACAACTTGGCCGTCCGGCTCCCGGTGATAAACGATTGTGGCAGGCTTTAGACTTTTTTGTGCAATATCATACTGAATTGCAATGGGATGGGGGAAGGTTTCGCCGGGTGTAAGCTTGTGCGGGGCACTTCATTGAAACATCCAATCATCAGATCGGAGTTAAGGAATGCATTTTCAGGACGTTATTTTAAATCTTCAGAATTTTTGGGCCCGACAGGGGTGTGTACTACATCAACCTTACGATGTGGAGGTCGGAGCCGGGACTTTTCACCCGGCCACAGCCTTGGCGGTCATCGGGCCGGAGCCCTGGTACACTGGATATGTGCAGCCTTCCAGACGCCCAACCGACGGGCGGTACGGAGAAAATCCCAACCGTCTGCAACATTATTACCAGTACCAGGTCATTCTCAAACCGGCCCCGGAGAACGCCCAGGATATTTTTCTGCAAAGCCTTTACGCCCTGGGCATCGATCCTCAGGAACACGACATCCGGTTTGTGGAAGACGACTGGGAATCACCGACCCTTGGTGCATGGGGCCTGGGCTGGGAAATCTGGCTGGACGGGATGGAGATCACGCAGTTCACGTACTTCCAGCAGGTTGGAGGCATTGATCTGGAGCCGGTCAGCCTGGAGCTTACCTATGGCCTGGAGCGGATCTGCATGTACCTCCAAGGCCGGGAATCGGTGTATGATCTGTCCTGGAATGAGCACTGCACTTACGGCAATATCCATCACCAAAGCGAGGTGGAGCATTCCACCTATAATTTTGAGGAAAGCACCGCGCAGATGCTCTTTGACTTCTTTGTCTCCTGCGAGGCGGAGTGTCTGCAACTGTGCAAAAAGAATCTGCTGTGGCCGGCGTATGATTACTGTCTGAAATGTTCGCACCTCTTTAATCTGCTGGATGCCCGAGGGGCTATCTCCATTACCGAACGGACCGGGTATATCGCCCGGGTCAGGCATCTGGCCTCTTTTGTCGCCAGATTGTATGCCGCGCAACGGGAGGACCTGGGCTATCCTCTGCTGCCCTGAGGACCTCCGGCCGGAAAAACTCCTTTGAGGGCGATTGCCCTTAAATATTTCAGGTTTGCCGAAGGCAAAGCTGAACTTTCTTTTAATCTCCATTGGTAAGGATACGCCACATGCCAGTCTTTGTCTTTGAAATCGGTTTGGAAGAGATGCCGGCCAGGTTCTTGCCTGACCTGGAAAAGGGTCTCCAGGAATTGGCCCATGAGCAGCTGGTCCATGAACGAATTGGGCATGGAAATATACACGTCTCCTCTACTCCCAGGCGCTTGGTCCTATGGGTGGAAGATATTGCTCAGATCCAGGAAGCCAGATCTGAGCTTGTCACTGGTCCGCCTCAGGCTATAGCCTATTCCGATTCCGGCGAACTGACCAAAGCCGGTCAAGGTTTTGCCCGCAGTCAGGGAGTGGATGAAAGCCAGCTCATTATCCAGGAGACAGCCAAAGGACCATATTTGGCGGTGCGCAAACAGCTGGGGGGTCAGGACACACTCAGCATCCTGCCGGAGATGTGCACCCTGATTGTGAGCAAGCTGGCTATGCCCAAGCGCATGCGCTGGGAGTCAAGCGGGTTTTCTTTTGCCCGTCCTATCCGGTGGCTGCTCGCCTTGATGGATGATTCTGTTGTTCCGGTTCAGGTGGCCTCTTTGCAGGCCGGGGCCATGACCTGGGGACACCGGGTGCATGGACCTGGACCGTGGGAAGTACCGGGTGCCCAGGCGTATTTCGATCTTTTGCGGGATAAGGGCTGGGTGATTCTGGACCGGCAGGAGCGTAAAGAGATCATTCAAAGCCAGGGCGACGGCCTGGCAAAAGAGCATGGCGGCCGGGTGGTATGGAAGGACGACCTCCTGGATGAAGTGGCTTCGCTGGCTGAATGGCCAAAACCCATATTAGGCCGTTTTGACCAGCGGTATCTGGAATTGCCCAGAGAAGTGCTGCTGACCAGCATGGAGAGCCATCAAAAGTGCTTCGGTCTGGAAGATGATAATGGAAATCTGCTCTCTTATTTTGTGTGTACCTTGAACCTGGAGCCTAAAGACCTGGACTTGGTTCGTACCGGATGGGAGCGAGTGCTCAAGGCCAGGCTGGAAGATGCAGCCTTTTTCTGGAACGTGGACAGTAAGGCCACTTTGGAGCAATGGCAGAAAGAACTGGACAAGGTGATATTTCTCGGACCCCTGGGCAGCATGGGTGCGAAGGCAAAACGACTGGAAATGGTGGCCGCCAGCCTGACTGCGAAAGAAGATGCCCAGGTAAAAAAAGACACCGTGCGAGCTGCTGCTTTGGCCAAAGTGGATTTAGTATCTGAGATGGTTGGTGAATTTGCCGACTTGCAAGGAATAATGGGCGGGATCTATGTTCGGCAGAAGGGAGAGTCGGAAAGCGTGGCTCAGGCTGTATCTGAACATTATCTTCCCACTGGGCCGGAGAGCGCGGTTCCGGAAAGTTTATCCGGGGCCTATTTAAGTATTACCGATAAGGCCGATGCCCTGGCTGGCTGCTTTGGACTGGACATGGTCCCCACCGGGACCCAGGATCCGTATGCCTTGCGTCGACAAGCCCTGGGCATTGTGCGCACGGTCTGGGAACACGGACTGAGATTTTCTTTGTCCGAACTTATGGAAATGGCCTTTGATGCCTATCAGGATGTAGACTGGAAATTAAATAAAGAGGCCGCCCTGGCTGCATTGCATGATTTTTTTGCCCACCGCATACGGGCCTTATGCATGAATCGGGGACTGGAGACAAAGGTGGTCGATGCCGCCTTAGGTGCCGGATTCGACGACTTGTGGGCCTTTGAGCAGCGGGTCCAGGCTCTGGACAGATTCAGCCGGGAAGCGGATTTTGATCAGGCAGTCCTCACTTTCAAGCGGGCAGACAATATCATTCGCAAGCAAGGGGAGCAGGCTGGAGTTGACCTGCAGGCCGGTTATCAGGAGTCCTTGCTCATCGAACCCCAGGAAAAAGCTCTGGCTCAGGCCTTAACAGACATGCAGCCCAGATGGGAGGCATTGTGGGCCAAGGAGGATTTTGATCAGCTTTTTGGTCTGTTGCGGGAGCTTCGACCAATTGTGGACGATTTTTTCGATCATGTCATGGTCATGGCTGAAGACCAGTCCCTGCGTCAAAATCGACTGAATATGCTGCAGGCCCTGGTCAACCGCCTGTCGGCTCTGGCTGATTTCAGTGCCTTGCAGATATAGATGGGAAAATCTCTGCGGCCGGGAGGTTTTATCTCTCTTGACAAATGCGGTGTTTCTTGATTAAAAAATTTTTTTGCCGTACGTAAACAATTCATATCAATAGACGGATTTCAAGTGCAGGAGGTTATGCAGCTTGGCAAATACAAAGCAGGCCCTGAAGCGTCATCGTCAAAGTTTGAAGGCTCGAGCCAGAAACCGGGTGGTCAAGAGCCATGTGAAGAATGCAGTCAAGGCAGTACGCAGTGCTGTGCAGACCAATGATCAGGATCAAGCCAGGGAAGCTCTGCAAAAGGCGAGCTCTGTTCTGGATAAAGCGGCCGGCAAAGGAGTCATTCACAGAAACAATGCCCAGCGTCGGGTGGCCCGACTGAGCAAGGCTGTGAATAAGATGGCTCAGTAGGAGAATGCTCCGGCCCGGACAGGGGAGGGTTGATTGCTGCTCGCTCGCGGAATCCAGGTGTATCCGGCGAACAGAAAATCCAGTCCTGCACACAGGCTTTCGGCTCATATTCCCCTGGAGCACAAGGATATAAAAAAAGCCCGCTGCTTGAAGCGGGCTTTTTTTTATGGACCAAATGCCCAGGTAATTATCAAGCTATATCGCCGGCCTGCGCGGGACCAAAAGGAGCACGGCAGCACTGCTGAAAAGCAGCGGCTGGCAGACAGCAATATGGCGGTGGGATACATGTCCGGCCAGGCCCATAGCTCCTCCGCCAGCCAGAAAACGCCGGTAGTTGCGGTAGTGTTCGCGGCCGGCCAGGCGTTCAATTCCGGCGACCGCCATATGTGCAAAGAGCTGAGCCAAACAGCTCGGGGCCAGATAGTCTGCGATCACGAGCATTCCCTGCGGCTTGAGGACGCGTTGTCCTTCCTGGAGCATTGCCTTTATAATGTGGGGCGGATTCTCGTGTAAGGAAAACGAAAAGATGACCGCATCAAATAACTGTTTGGAAAGGCTGAGGGCAGTGGCCTGGGCATAGATATAGGAAATGCCGGGCGGGCTTTTGGCTTGGGCCACTTCGAGCATAGCCGGGGAGGTATCCACACCGGTAACCTGCAAACCGTGTCGATGGAGAATAATGCACTGTCGCCCCGTACCACAGCCAATATCCAGCACAGAGCGCAGGCCGCGGCCGATGCACAACCGGGCCGTTTCCCTGCGCATCTGACCCATAAAGGGCTGCAGCACAGGGTCATACATGCGAGCTATTCTGGCGTAGGGATCTTTTGAGTTGATCATGGCATAACCTGTCTGGAACTGTTAAATCACGAGGATGTGAGAGTGGACAAAATCTCCCTGGACGATGTGGACAATTCAGGCCGCAGCTTTCTGGGAAGATACACCGTGCTGACCACCTCCGGAACAACCGGAGAGCCCATGCCTCTGGTCCGGGGAGCATACCGCAATACAATTCATGCGGCTATGATCCAGCGCCGCCTGCTCAATGGCGTGGATCCTCAACTCATGAACCCGGCCAAGTCCAGGATCGCTTCGGTTATTGCTACCGGAGCCTTTGTATCCTCCTATGCCGCTTTTGAGCGCATGCGCAAGCAGAATATGGAGCATGAAGTTCAGGGGGCTTTGCTTTTCCAGTTCGCCCAGACCGGACCTGACCGGCTGGAGCTGCGATATACACTGCTGGAGGGCGTGAACGACCTGGAGTTCAGAGCCAGGGTAGAGAAAGAGGTGTACAAGATTTTCGCGGATTGCGGATGCCATGAGGCCCAGTTTGCCTTCAGCCAGGACCCGCCCCGGGTCAATCGCCGCGGAGGAAAGCTGAAGTCAGTGGTCAAAGAATGGGCTGGGGAGTGGTCAGAATAACCTCAAATAACAACGGAACCTCAGTGTTTGAACGTCGTCAAAATCTTATTGCCGAAAAGTTTTGGCAATACCTGCTGCCCACCATATTGATGACCATGTCCACGTCCATAGCCATGGTGGTGGACGGCATCATCGTGGGCAATCTTCTGGGAGCCAGGGAATTGGCCGCCTTGAATCTGACCATGCCCTTGACCCTTTGCTTTTCCGCTCTTTTTGCCATGGTCGGGGTGGGGGGATCGACCCTGATGTCCATGGCCAGGGCGGAACGGGATGAGAAGCGGGTGGCGGCCTTTGTCTCCCTGTCAACGGCCTTGCTGGCCGGTGGCGGGGTGCTGTTTTCCGTTCTGGGGACGATCCTTCTTCCGGAAATCACCAGGGCCCTGTCCAGCGAGGCTGAACTGAATGCCCTGGTCTCCGCCTACGCCTGGGTTCTGCTCCTCGGCGCACCGGTACAGATCCTGGTCCCCGGGCTGACCTTTTTCATCCGTTCCGACGGGGCACCAGCCTTTGCCTCCAAAGTGCTGATTGTAGCCAATATTGTGAACTTGAGCATGGATGTGGTCTACATGCGGTTTATGGGCATGGGGATCGAAGGGGCTGGTTTGGCTACTGTAACCGGATACAGTGTCGGAGCGGTGATGGTAGGTGTCTATTTGTTGCGCCCGGGCCATGGCCTTTCCTTTGTCCTGCCCAGAAAAGCGATTTGCAGCCGGACAGCGGAAATTCTGGCCACCGGGGCCACCAGCGCCCTGGGGCAGATCTTTTTGTTTCTCAAGATCCTGGCTCTTAATCACATCGTGCTCATGACCCTGGGCACAGCAGGTATGGTAGCCTTTTCGGTCTGCATTTCCTGCCTTTCCCTGGTCTCCATGTTCATTTCCGGCGCCACCCAGACCATGATGCCCATTGTGGGAGCCATGTATGGAGAAAAGGACTGGAAGGGGATTCGGTTCACCCTGAATAGAGCCCTTTCTTTTGTGGCCTGGTCCAGCTTGCTGCTCATACTTGTCTTTGAGCTGATCCCGCAGTGGATCATGGCCTGTTACGGGGTGCACGACCCGGAGGAAGTGGCCATCGGCGTCCAGGCTTTGCGTCTGTTCGCTCCCAGTCTGCTGGGTGTGGGCTTCTCTTTTGTGGTCATGTATTATTTTCAGGCTGTGAAGCAAAGTCGCCTGTCCATTGCCACGTCCGTGGTCCAGGGACTGTTTGTTGTCCCCTGTGCGTATCTCTTGTCCAAAGTCTGGGGCGGGACCGGAATTTGGCTCTCATTTATTATTTCCGAGCTGGCAACCGCTGCCTTTATCGCTTCCATGGCCAGGGTCAAGCGGGCCAAAAATCCCGGCCGCTACAGCTCGGTTTTTCTTTTCCCCATTCCGGAAGATGCCAAATTCATGGACGTGACCCTGTTCAGCAACAGCCGGGATGCGGCCAGGATTTCAGAGCAGGTTGCTGATTTTGCCGGTGGGCAGGGCCTGGAGGCCCCAAAAGCTATGATGGTGGGCCTGGCCGCCGAGGAAATGGCCATGCTCATCACCCGCCACAGCTATGAGGGCAAGCCCAATCGGCCCATAGATGTCATGGTCCATCTGGACCCCAAGGACGTCATTCTGCGCTTCCGGGACGGAGGCAGGACCTTTAATCCCACAACCTGCCCAGAGGACGAAGACGGGGCCTGCAGCAATATCTTCCTGCTGCGCAGACTGGCCCAAAAAATCGACTACACCCGGGTCATTGGCCTGAACAGCACCATTGTGACCATGGCCAGGGCCTAAGACAATCGACCTGAAACTTTGGGGAGCGGGTTTCTTGAACGGAAAAGATTACTTGCCATTGTCAAACTGTCTGTAAACATTCAGCCTCCCTTTCTGAACGAATTTTAACAAATTATAATTCGTTCTTTCTCTGGTTCCCCTCCCTGCGGCCGCTTTGGGCCGGAGGGAGGGGCCAGGGGAGGGTTCTTCTTTGCGACTTGTAATATAAGAGACGGCGCCAGTGCCGTGTCTTATAACTTCTTGTTTTTACTGACCTCTCGTATGAAACTAGATTTTGCTGTTTCCGTCACCCCGGCGTAGGCCGGGGTCCAGCTCTTACATTTCAGTCTGGATTTAGGTCCCGGATCTGGTCCGGGATGACCCCGGATCGAGTCCGGGGCAGGCTTCTTTCGCCGGAATGACGGAGGGGGTGATTCAAAGTTTCTTTGTCGATCAAACTGGGTGTTTGCGGCCAGAGGCGGCGCTGACTTCTGACTCCTGGTGAGTGCAAAAACAGTTTTTGCACTTGCATCTCATTACACCGCCACAAAGAGCCGTTCGGCCTGGTTCACCTTATCCGTCACAGTCCGCAGGAGTCCAAGGCCCAGACCAGGGTGCTTCATGATCAGGGAGCGCAGATCTGGGGGAGAGATGTGCAGGGCAAAGACATCCCCCAGGGACTCAACAGAGTGCATGGCCAAAGCCTCCCTGGATATGGCCTCCTCTCCCAGACAGGCACCGGGTCCGCCTACACGGACTGTGCCGATCCAGCCGCTGGCACTGTGTCTGTATGTCTCCACCATGCCTTCCATGATGAATGAGATTTCCTCCACCGCCTGTTTTTCCTGCAGCAAAAGGCGCTCCGCTTCAAAGAATCCAGGCCTGGCCAAGGCGGCAAGGTCGCGAACAATGGGCTCATCCAGATCCTGAAAACTGGGAATGGTCCGGAACAGCTCCATCCTGTCCTTCAGGGCCCGGTCCACGAATTGGTGCAGGTCGCCGGGTTCAGGCTCTTTCCAGACAAAGCCGCAGCGGCGGAGCACATCTGCAGTCCGCTCCACCCGGATCATGGCCGCGGTTTGATCAGGATCGCTCAGCCAGTCCTGCCAGCCCAGATGGACCAGGAGGCGCTCCATGTAGTCGGTGAATCCGGCATGACCGGCGTGTTTGGCCACGAACTCCACGAAGCTATCAAAGGAGAGCCGGGAGAAGCGAAGCCCCAGGATATCGCTGTCCAGGGCCTGAGAAAGGCTCAGCTGCACCGGGTTCTGGATATGAAAGGTCTGGCCCGTAAGGCCCGGCCGGTGCATAAGGGTCACAATGGCCTGGGCGGCCTGGTCCACATAGGTCATGTTCCTGCTGTCTAAGGCCTCTGGAGCGGCCCCCAGGTTCACATAGGCCCGCAGCTGCTGAAAGAATGCGTTGTCCTCCACGTTCTTTTGAAACTTCCCGGTTCGGGAGTCGCAGGTGATGTTTCCGGCCCGGTAGATATTTACCTTCAGGCCGTATTCTTCCTGCCTGCTTTGCAGGAGCTTTTCCGCTTCCAGCTTGGAGCGGGCATACAGGTTGCCCGGCTCCTGGCCCAGGTCCAGGTCGAATTCGGTAAACAGGACCTGGCTGCGATTCGTGACCCGGCCGTGGGCCACAGAGGTGGTGGAGATGTGGTGCATGGTCTTGGCCTGGCCCCGAATGGCGAACTCAGCCAGATTGGCGGTGCTGTGGATGTTGGCGGCCTCAAAGGTCTTCCAGTCTCCGTAGTGGCTGGTCAGGGCCGCGGAATGCAGAATCGCGTCCACATCTGTTTCCAGGGTCTTGAGCCTTTGCGGATCCAGGCCCAGGTCCGGCCTGGACAAGTCGGCGCTGACTACCTGCAGGCGTTCTCCGCCTTCCCTGTTCAGATCCAGGCCGAATCGTTCCCGGAAGTGTTCGGCCAGGCGCTGGAATGCCGAGTTGTTGTCCTTGGCCCGGATCAGGGCCGTGATGTGGGCCGAAGTTTCTTGAAGAAGTTGACGCAAGAGATAGATGCCCAGGGTACCGGTGGCCCCGGTGAGCAGGACATGTTTCGGTGCGGAGAGGCTCTTTGTATCCAGATCAGAGTCCTTGGCCCTGGCCTGCACATAGCGCTCCTCTTCGGCCTGCACAGCATCATCTGCAGCACCGGATGTGGCCAGCTCCTTGAGCTTGAGCAGCCGGGTCGAGCGGCCGATTTCAGCCTCCTGAAAATGCTCTGCCTGCTCGGCAATGCTGGTCTGGGCAAAAATGTCCGAGGCGCTGATGTCATATGTCTCGCTCAGTTCGGCCAGCAAGGCGATGGCCTTGAGGGAGTCCCCGCCGACCTCGAAAAAAGAATTGAACAGGCCGAAGCCTTCATGGCCGAGGACCGCGGTCCAGGCCTGGGAGATATGCCTTTCCTTGGCATTGCGCGGGGCCAGGGGGCCGGACCGGCTGCTGCTGATCTCCGGCCTGGGCAGCTTGCCCCGGTCAACCTTGCCGTTGGGATTTAAAGGCATGTTTTCCAGCTGGAGCATGTACGAGGGCAGCATGTACTCCGGAAGCACTTTTTTGAGCTCTTGTTTCAGCCGGTCAACATCCAGATCAGTGTGCGAGACGCAGTAGGCGGCCAGGGCCTTGTTCCCTCCCGGCTCTTCCAGGGCCACGACCACGCAGTCCTGGACCAAGCCGGTGTCCTTGATCCGCAGCTCAATCTCTCCGGGCTCGACCCGGTAGCCGCGAATCTTGACCTGAAAGTCCATGCGCCCGATGAAGTCCACATTCCCGTCCCCTCGCCACCGTCCCCGGTCCCCGGTCCGGAACATTCGCCCTCCGGACATAAAGGGATCGGCCACAAAACGCTCTGCGGTCAGCTCCTCCCGGTTCAGGTAGCCTCTCGCCACCCCGGATCCGGCCACGCATATCTCTCCCGGCACCCCCAGGGGGCAGAGCCGGCCGGAGGAATCCAGGATATAGACCCGGGTGTTGGCCACCGGAGAGCCCACCGGCGGGTTGTCCATGGCCTCGGGCAGATCATAGCTCAGACAGGCCATGGTGGTCTCGCTGGGTCCGTACTCGTTGGTCAGCCGGTAATCACCCGGGAGAAAAGATTTGAGCCGGTCCCCGCCCACAATCATGTACTTCAAGGTCCTGCCCGCACACATGCGCATGAACTGCTCGGCAAACTGGGTGGGGAAATGAACGTGACTCACCTGATTTTGCCCAAAATAGGCGTCAAGGTCCGGTGGAGAGCGGCGCAGCTGCTCCGGGATCACATGCAGGGTAGCTCCGGAGACCAGGGGAGCGAAGATCTGGACCACGGAGACGTCGAAGCTGAAAGCGGCAAAGGCGGCGCAGGCCGAGTCCGGGGTTATGCAGTGGTGGGTGGCGTACCAGTCAATGAAGTTGACCATGGAGTGATGTTCGACCAAAACCCCCTTGGGCTGGCCGGTGGAGCCGGAAGTAAAGATGACATAGGCCAGATCCTGCCCACCCCGGGCCAGGCCGGGATCTGTATCCATTGCCGGCAGGTCGCGGTCCAGGGCGATCCTGGCCCCTGAAAAGTCAATGTCTGCCAGCTGCTCTGCTGTGCCAAGCAGGCACGGAGCCTGGGTGTCCTCCAGGATGAAGGCCTTTCGCTCCTGGGGATAATTGACGTCCAGGCCCACATAGGCCGCTCCGGCCTTGAGTGCACCCAGCATGCCCACCACCGGCCAGGTGGTGCGATCGGCCATAACAGCCACAATAGGCTGATCGGGCTGGCCGGGCTGACGGTCCCAATTCTCCAGGCTTGGGCTGGAGGCAATAATGGATTGGGCCACCCGGTTGGCCAGCCTGTCCAATTCCCGGTAGGTCAGGCTCGCGTTTTCAGCCACTACGGCCGGATGGTCAGGATGCTGGGCTGCCCGGGCTGTTATGGCCTGGCAGACTGTGGGCCAGTCTGGGGCAGGTGTGGGCCGGGGGTTGAATTTTGTCAGCAGGGTGCTTCGTTCTTCGGGGCCGAGCATGGATATTTCGCTGAGAGGCTGCTCCGGATCCTTGGCCACAGCGGACAGGATGCGCAGCAGGTGCCCGACCATGCGGGCCACTGTGTCCCGCTGGTAGAGATCGGTGCGGAAATCGACCTCCAAAGCCAGGGAATCGCCGTGTTCCTGGGCGGCAAAGGAGAGGTCGAACTTGGCGGTATGCGTGGGCAGATAGTCCAGCTCAGCCTGGATGTCCCCGGTCTGGAAGCTGGTCTTAAGGCCGGTGTTGCGCATAACGAAATTGACATCGAACAGGGGATGTCGGCCCGGTCCACGGTTTAGGCCCAGCTTTTCGTACAAAGAGCTGATGGGGTACTCGGCGTGTTCCTGGATGTTTTGCATCTGCTGCCTGGCCTCGGCCAGCAGGTGGGCAAAGCTCTTGTCCTGTGTGGGTTCAAGCCGAGTGGGCAGGGTGCGCACGAACATGCCCACCAGATGAGTTGTTTCCCGCCGTTCCCGGCCGCTCATGCTGGTGCCCAGGCAGATATCCTCCTGGTCGGCCCAGCGCCCGGTGAGCACAGCCAGCCCAGCCAGGAAGACCTGATGCAGGGTGGCCCCGTATTGCCGGGCCAGGGCCCGCAGAGACTGGGCCAGGTCGCCGTCCAGGAGGTGGTGGTAGAGATCCCCGGCAAAGGAGGTCTGGTTCGAGCGGGGCTTGTCAGTAGGCAATTCGCTCTCCGGGGGAGAGGCGAAAAGATCGAACCAGAACTGCTCGTGTCTGCGGCGGCTCTCTTCCAGCCGGCCGGCCTCCCAGGCCGCGAAATCCTTGTGTTGGATGGGCAAAGGATCAAGCTTATTGCCGGCATACAGGTCCATGAGTTCCTGAAGCAGGATGCCCACCGAGACCCCGTCGCAGACGATGTGATGGAAATCAAGGAGCAGCCAGTGGGTGCCGGAGTCGTGGCTGATCAGCTTGGTGCGCATCAGAGGCGGGTTCTCCAGGTCAAAGGGGCGGACAAAGCCTTGAGCGAACTTCTGGATATCCGGGCTTGAGCTGTGCTCAAAGTCCAGCTTGAGAAAGGTGTTGTCCACAATGCGCTGTACGCAGCGCCCGTTTTGAAATTCAAAGGCCGTGCGCAGGGCCTCATGTCTTTGGACCAGGGTCTGAAGGGCTTCTGACAGTCTGGCCCGGTCCAGCCTGCCGTGCAGGCAAAGGCACAGGGGAATGTTATAGGCCGTACCTATGCCCTGCATGCGGTGCAGGAGAAAGAGCTGCTGCTGGGAGAGAGTGGCCGGGTACACCTCAGCTGGTTCGGCTCTGGGGATGGCCGCCACTGCCTTGTTGACGTCGGATTGCAGGAAGGCAGCCAAGGACCGGGGAGTCGGATGCTCAAATATGCTGGAGAGCTCGACTTCCTGCCCCAGATCCCTGGAGATGGTCAGCTGCAGGGCCACTGCCCGCAGGGAGTCGCCTCCGCTTTGAAAGAAATTGGCCTCAGCCCCCGGATCTGATCGTTCCAGAACCCGGGCCCAGATATCAGTCAAAGCCTTTTCCAGCTCGGTCTCCGGGGCTGCATACTCTTCATTCTCAGCTTCCTGCTCTTGTGGTCTGGGCAGCTTGTCCCGGTCGATCTTACCGCTGGGATTTACGGGCATGCTCGGAACAGACAGGATATGGGCCGGAACCATGAAATCCGGGACCTGTTTTTGCAAATGGTCCCGGACTGTGTCCACATGGAGATCCTCGGCCCCGGCAAAATAGGCGCAGAGAAAGATGTGCCCTGCGCTGTCGGTAAAATCCTTGACCGCGGCCTGGGAAACCCCGTCTAAAAGGAGCATGGCGTTCTCGATTTCCCCCAGCTCGATGCGGAAACCGCGCATCTTTACCTGGCGGTCCATGCGTCCCAGGTGCAGGATTTGGCCCTCGGGGTTCCAGGCGGCCAGGTCCCCGGTTCTGTACATGATGCTTTTCAAATCAAAGGGATCCTGGACAAAGCTGGCGGCCGTCTTCTCCGGCCGGTTGTGGTAGCCGCGGCCCACACAGGGTCCGGAAATGCAAAGCTCCCCGGATGCCCCCACAGGCTGGGGGTTGTCGTGTCTGTCCAGGATGGATATCCGGCAGTTGGCTACCGGCCGGCCGATGGGGATATTCTCCGCCCCCTGGTTGACCCGGTGGCTGGTGACGTAGATGGCGCATTCCGTGGGGCCGTAGCAGTTGATCAACTGATAGTCCCTGGGCTTGAAGGTACGCAGCTTTTCTCCGCCCACACATAGGATGCGCAGGGAAGAGTTATCCATGAACTCCATTAACTGCTCACCCAGCTGGGTGGTGAGCAGGGTCCAGGTAATGCCCTGGGTCTCAAAATACTCGTTGAGATGGCTTAAGGAGAGGCGGATCTCCTCAGGGATGACGTGCAGCTGGGCCCCTGCCATCAGGGCTGAGAACACCTCCAGGATACTGGCGTCAAAGGAGAAGCTGGCGTGCTTGGCGATCTTGTCCTTTGAGGTGATGCCCTGATCTCTGAGGGTGGCCTGGATGACGTTGACCAGGCTGTGGTGCTCCAGAAGAACTCCTTTAGGCTGGCCGGTGGATCCCGAGGTGTAGATCACAGTGCACAGATCCCGGCCATTGCTCTGGCTCTCCAGGGGCGAGGCGTCCGGAGCAAAGATATCCGGGTCATCCATGTTCAAAACAGTGGTTGGGCCGAAGTCGAAACCGTCCATGAACCTGGGCTGGGTCAGGATGATCGGGGCCTGGATGTCCTCGAGCATGAAGCGGATCCGGGACTGGGGATATTCCGGATCAATAGGCATGAAGGCCGCCCCGCTTTTTAAGATTCCCAGCTGGCTGACGATGACCTCCAGGGAGCGGTCTGCGAGCAGGCCGACCACAGTGCCCGGACCCGCCCCCCGGGCTTGCAGGCTACGGGCCAGGGAGTTGGCCCTGGCCTCCAGATCGGCATAGGTCAGGGTCTTTTCCCGGTAGACCACCGCAGTATGCCCGGGAAAGCGCCTGGCCTGGGCCTGGATGCAGGCCTGGACCGTGGTCTCGGTTTCCCAGTCCCCGGTGTTCTGATTGAATCGGTTCATGATCCGGTCCCGTTCCTCCGGATCCAGGATATCCATTCTGGATACTGGAGTCTTTGGACTCTGGATGCCGCGACGAATGACGTTTTGGATATGCCGTCCCAGCTGTTCCACGCGCCAGGGCTCGAAGAGTTCCTGGTTGAAGGCAAAGAAAAACTCCATGGGCGTGTCGGCCGGGGAGTCCTTGTGCGGATAGCGGAAAAAAACTGCCAGGGAGATAAGGGACTCGCCCCAGGAATGGATGAGGTACTGGGCATTGTCCGGCAGAGGCTTTTGAACCACCTCAACCAGGGTGCAGGCGATAAGATCCCGGGCCTCACCGGTTCGGCTCCGCAGATCGTTGGTCAGGGCATCATATGGGTAGCGCTCGTGGGCTACAGCCTGGCGGATGGTTTGGCTGGCCAGGCCGACTATGTCTGTAAACGAGGCCTCAGGGTCCACCTGCAGTCGCAGGCCCAGGGTGCTGACGAACATGCCCACTGCATCGTGCAGTTCCCGGGGGTGCCTGTTGGCTGTGGCCGTACCCAGGACCAGGTCCTCCCGGCGCAGAGTGCGGGAGAGGACGATGCCCAGGGCGGCCAGAACCACGCGGAAAGGGGAGACCTTCTCCCGGGTGCAGAACTCGAGCAGGGATTTCTGGGTCTTGGGCCGGAGCTTCTGGGTCAGGGTTTCCAGCTTGAGAGACCCGGAAGCCGGACGGCCGGCCAGGTCCAGGGGTTCGGGCAGAGTTTCAAAGACCGAATCCCAGTATTTTTTGTCCTCGTCACACTGCTTTGAGTTGAAATACTCTTTTTCCGCTTCCAGGGCCAGGCCGATGTCCGGGTGCTTGGGTACATTGGGCTGCTTTCCGGCCTGCAGGGCGGTGTAGGCGTCGTGAACCAGGCGGTGGACCAGGATGTTCGATCCTCCGTCCACGGCAATATGGTGGAAGTTGGAATAAAAAAAGGCGATCCCGTTCCCGGCGTCAGCCACCGCGGCTCGAAAGGGAGGGGCATCCAGCATGGGCCGGGGGATTTGCGACTGTTCTTCGGCCCAGGCCAGATAGGCCTCCTCCCCCTGGGACCGGAAATCGAGACGTTCAATGACCGGCTCAAAATCAAAATCCTGGTATTTGCAAGCATCCCCGTTCTGTTCGGTAAACCGAAGGTGCAAACCAGGGGTGTTTTGAAACACAAAATGGGCTGCCTGGGCCAGGATATCAGCATCGGCCATGGTCAGGCGCAGAGAACTGGGCACATTCCACATCGAGGACTGGGGATACATCTTCTGGGTGAAATAAATGCGTTTTTCCGCATGGGTCAAAGGAAAACACATACTTGTTGCGGACATTAAAGGTCTCCTTATATGAGGCGTCTCATAATCCAGGTCAGCTTTGCCTCCGGCAAATCTGACATGTTTTTGCTCCAAAGCAGGCAAAAGAAGAAAAAATTGCCGGATTGACCAAAGATGAAACTGGAGGTTTCAGTCAGAGGCGAGTCACTCCAGGAGACCATCAAGAGGGCACAGGGTCTTTAGTCGATCCAGAAAGGCCTCTCTGCTCTGATAGAAGATAGTGGTTATGCCTTGATCCTGGGCCCGCTGAATATTGCCTTCACTGTCATCTACAAACAGGGCCCGATCTGCAGATGCTCCAAGCAATTCCAGCACATCGCTAAACAAGGTGGGATCACGTTTGCTTTTGCCCAGATGGTAGCTGTTGAATACCTGCTCGAAATGATGAAAAAATTTATGGCGTTCTTCCAAGATATCCAGCCAGGTGACTTGATCGCTGAGAATGGCGCAGTGACGGCCCTCTGTCCGTAACCGCTTGATTATATCCAGCATCCAGGGTCGAAGGACAAAGGCCTCAAGAATTGTATTTCGGCAGTGCTCGTCACTGGCCTTGAGTCCGGTTGCTGACCGGACTTGGTCCCAGAATGAGCTCTCTTCTCCCTGTCCCAGGACAAATCCGGTGGCAAAGACAGTCTCAATACCTGTTTTGACCATGAAATCAGGGTCAATATCTTCTGCCCGGGCCAGAGCCCGCAGACCGTTGACAAACCCCTCTTCGGCAATCACTCCGCCAAAGTCAAAGAAAAACCAGTCAAATGGGCATTTATGGGAACATGTGCTTGTCATAATCAGAGTCCACAATCTAACTGTTTGTAAATTATGCTGAAAAGATCTCTTGAAACCTGTGAAGCATGAAGCTATGATCTACCACTCCCATGAAAAGTCAAGGTTCAGCTTTGCCTCCGGCAAATCTGAAATATTTTTTTTGCCCCAAAACAGGCAAAAAATGCAAGTATTGCCCATAAACAACCCTTTGGAGGTCAAAAATGCAGGTTGAAAGCATACAGAATGGTCAGGCATTGGTGATAACCGTCAATGGAAGACTGGATACCACCACCGCTTCTGATTTTGAGTCCAGTTGCTTTGAGTTGATCACCTCGAATGCACATAATGGTATAGTTATTGACCTTCAAGCCTTGGAATATATGAGCAGTGCCGGGCTCCGGAGCATCTTGTCTCTGGGGAAAAAAGTCAAGGCACAAGGCGGAAGCCTTGTTTTTTGCAACCTCCAGGGAATGGTTCAAGAAGTCTTTGATGTTTCAGGTTTTACTTCAATATTTTCCGTTTATGAATCACAGGAGGAGGCTCTTGGGGCAATGTAACCTCCCTGAACTGGACTGGATTGAAGTTGCCGCAGAACACAAAAATCTCGGCCTGGTGCAAAAATTTGTCCTGGACAAGGCCCGCAGCATAGATGTTCTTCCAGAGGTCACTTTGAAGATTGAGCTGGTTTTGGAGGAGGTTATCTTAAATATTATGAGCTACGCTTTTGGGGCAGGCCAGGCAGGGACTATCAAAACAGGGTGCGCCCTGGGTGCACCTGGATTGTTTCGGGTCCGGATTATTGACCAGGGTCGGGCTTTTGATCCCCTGGCTCAGCCCGATCCGGATACGGCCCTTTCTCTGGACAACCGGAATGTGGGCGGGCTTGGGATCCATCTGGTGCGGCAGATGGCGGATCAGGTAGAGTATCAGCGCCAAGACGGCCAGAATATCCTGGATATCATGTTTGCATGGTGATGTGTGCCGAAGTACTCATTCCAAGACATGGATTTTGATTCTCTAAAGATGAGGTAAGATGTTTACTCGGCGCATACATTTGTGGCTCTTTGCCCTGCTCCTGTTTCTTGCTTGCGCAACGATTTCCTGGGCTCAATCCCCGTCAGAGAACGGCCTGCGCAAGGTGCGTTTCATCCCCCAATGGTCGCCACAAGCCCAATTTGCCGGCTATTATGCAGCCCAGGATAAGGGGTTCTATGCTGAGCGGGGATTGGAGGTGAAGATCCTTCCCGGAGGGGCGAACAATCCATCCGGCCCGGCCCTGGTCGCTGGTGAGGCAGAATTTGCTTCCATGTTTTTATCCCGGGGGCTTATCTTACGTTCGCAGGACGAGCCGGTGGTTAATGTAGGGCAGATTGTGCAGCGTTCCGGGCTCATGCTGGTGGCCAAAAAAGGCAACGGCATTGTTGCCCCCCGGGATCTGGAGGGCAAGACCATTTCCCTGTGGCCGGAGTTCGAGGCCCAACCTCAGGCCTTTTTTCATAAGTTCGACCTGGATGTGAACACGATCCGTCAGGGGTACTCCATGGATCTCTTCCTCATGGGCGGAGTGGATGCGGCCTCAGCCATGTCCTACAATGAATACCTGACCATCATCAATTCCGGAGTGAATGAAGAGGAATTGACCACCTTTTGCATGGTCGATTATGGCCTGAACTTTCCTGAGGACGGTATTTACTGCCAAGAATCTCTTCTGCACGAGGACCCGGGGGTGGTCCGGAATTTTGTCCAGGCCTCCATTGAAGGATGGCAATACGCTTTGAACCATCCAGAGCAGGCCCTGGATATGGTCATGAAACGGGTCAGAAGAGCCAAGCTGCCCTCCAATCGGGTGCACCAGAAAGGGATGCTCCAAGGGATGCGGGATATTATCCAACCCAATGAATCAAGCGAACACATAGGCTGGATGAACAGGCAGACCTATGAGTTCGTCACCGCCAAGCTCGCCGAGCATGGTGTCTTAAGCTATATTGAACCTTTTGAGGTTTTTTATGACCCGCGCCCCAGCGCAGAGTAGGAAGCAGAAGCTGTCCTTTCGCCTGGCTGTATTCATTTTGACCAGCACCACCCTGATATTTGGGGCCGCTTTTGGGTACAATTACTATTTTTCCCGGGATCTGGTGCTCAGCAATGTCCAGAAAAATGCGGCCAATCTGACCCAAGCCCTGGTCTATCGCCTGGAGGCAAGGCTGCAAGGTGTGGAGCAGGTTCCCCAGTATCTGGCCCTGCGGCTGGAAAGGGACATTCCCTCCAAACAGGCAGCAGCATCAATGGTCAAGGACCTGGTGGCCAACAACCCGGATATTTTCGGGTCCACAGCGGCTTTTGAGCCCTATACCATTGATCCGGATGTCCGGGACTTTGCTCCGTACTATTTCACCCATGAATCGGGCCGATTGGAGTATTCCAATCTGGGCCGGGAGGAGTATGACTATTTTCACCGGGATTGGTACACCATCCCCCGGCACATGAACCGTTCTGTGTGGAGTGAGCCGTATTACGATGAGGGGGGCGGAAATATCGTCATGTCCACCTATTCCGTGCCCTTTTACCGCCACCTGGGGCAGGAGCGAAGCTTTTCAGGCGTGGTCAGTGCAGATATCTGCCTGGAGTCCCTGGTCCAGCATATTTTGAATGTTGCCTTGTATGACAGTGGATACGCCTTCCTGATCAGCAGTCAGGGGACGTTTGTGGCCCATCCGAACCAGGACTGGATCATGCGCAAGGGCATTTTCAGCCTGGCCGAGGAAATGGATATGCCTGATCTGCGACATGTAGGACGGGGCATGATCCAGGGCAAGGAAGGATTTGCCGAATTCATAAGCCCGCATACAGGCCAGGACTCTCTGTTGTATTACGCCCCGGTGACCACCAATGGATGGACCGTGGGGGTGATGATCCCCAAGAAGGAGATGTATGCGGATATTTCCTTCTTGAACCAGACCGTGCTTTTGATCGGAGTTGTCGGTTTCAGCATTTTGTTCCTGGTGGTTGTTGGCATTTCCCGGTCCATCACCAGGCCTTTGCATTCTCTGGTGGCCTCGACCCGGGAGATCGCCAAGGGCAACCTGGATGTTAATCCGCCCCGGGTCAGGGTGAATGACGAGGTGGGAGAGCTGACCCAATCAGTTGATTCCATGCGCGTGGCCCTGAAGGAGTACATCGCCAATCTGACCGAGACCACCAAAGCCAAGGAGCGCATTGAAAGTGAGCTGAAAATCGCCCGCAATATTCAAATGAACTTCCTGCCCAGGCATTTTCCGCCTTTTCCGGACCGTCAGGAGTTCGAGATCTTTGCCGCCCTGGAGTCGGCCAAACATGTGGGCGGGGACCTGTATGATTTCTTCCTGCTGGATGAAGATCACTTGTTTTTTTCAGTGGGTGATGTGGCGGACAAGGGGGTACCTGCGGCCTTGTTCATGGCGGTGACCAAGACCTTGATGAAAGGAATCGCCGAGCAGGATCTGGAGCCCTCAGAGATACTGGCCAGAGTGAACAATGAACTGTGTCAGGGCAACGAGTCCAGCATGTTCGTGACCCTGTTCTGCGGGATATTGAACCTGAAAAATGGAGAGCTGCGCTACTCCAATGCCGGCCACAATCCGCCTCTGGTGCTCAGCCCGGATCAGGATCCGCAGTGGCTGGAGCTGCCCCCGGGACTGGTCCTGGGCGGGATGGAGGACATGGTCTTTCAAACCAGAACCAGGATGATGCTGCCTGGTGAAAAGCTTCTGGCCTATACCGATGGAGTGACCGAGGCTATGAATCCAGCCCAGGAGCTGTATTCAGAACAGCGCCTGGTCTCCGAAACCAGGGCCATGGCCGCAGCAGGTCCGGAGGATATGGTGAACGGCATTTTACAGAGCGTACATGCATTTGCCGGCGGTGCAGCCCAATCCGATGATATCACCATCATGGCCCTTCTCTATACAGGGCAGGCCGCTGAGGGG
>JAWLEI010000028.1:0-30316 GCA_041686195.1 Desulfovermiculus sp. | reverse complement strand
CAGTGATGGGCAAGTCCAAAAGGCCTATGTCCATGCCTATCCGTTCATGGATATCACCGGGGATATGACAATGGCCTGGATGCTTTTGTGGCGGGCGTGCACGGCCATGGGAAAAATGAACGGGGATGGTAAAAAGAAGGACCTGAAGTTCTATCGGGGGCAGGTCAAATCAGCTGAAAACTTCATGGGCACCATCCTGCCGGTAACCTCAGGCAAGGCGAACTCCATCCTGGAGGGCTGTGCTGCGGCTATCGAGATACAGGATGAGGAGTTCGGCGCAAAATAGATTTGCGTCCTCCTGGAGGACGCAAATCTATTTTTTTATTTAGTTGAGTAAAGTGTTGTTATGGTCTGGCATGAAACTTATGGAGTGCAACCAGGGTAAAATCATTCTATCTGCCAATGCTGAAGAACATTTCGCCTCGTGCCTAAAAAAAACTTAAGCACACCTCAGCTGAGTGATTTCCATTGCGGAGAGGAGAGTTTATGAATATAGCCAGTATGGTGGAGTATTTTGCTGGTTTTCATCCCCAGTATAAGGCCATAATCTGTGGAGATGACGGACGGGAGTTCAGCTGGGAAGATTTCGATGCCTTAACCAATCGTTGTGCAAATGCCTTGGTGGACCTGGGGGTGAAAAGAGGCGATCGAGTGGCCGTATACCTCCCCAATTCCCCGGAGTATCTCATCACTTTTTTTGCTGTGGCCAAGATTGGAGCTGTGATCACCCCGTTTAATATTCTCTTTAAAAGCGGGGAGATAAGCTATATACTTAATAATAGTCGGGCCGGGATCCTGGTCGGGGCCTCGGAGGAGGTTCAGGCCAATCTTATGAACACCGAGGCGGACGTGCCCTCTCTGGAGCGGATTGTCACCTGTGGTGAGCCAGTAGATGGTGCAGAGGACTTCGATACCCTGATTGCAAAGTATCCTGACACGTTTCGTATGGCTCAAACTGAGGCCGATGATCATCTTGCTTTACTTTATACTTCCGGAACGACTGGCCAGCCCAAGGGAACCAAGCTGACCCACGGCAACTGGATGGCCAATGCGGCATTAAACGGCAATGATGTCCTGCACGTCAATGATCAGGATCTTTTCTTAACCGGGACGCCGTTTTGCCACATATTTTTCGTTCTCTCTACCCTCGGCCCTTTGTATAAAGGAGCCGGGGTTCTCACTATGCAGCGCTTCAAGCCGGATACAACCCTGGAGCTTATATCCCGTTACCGAGTGACGCATTTTGCCGGGGTGCCCACCATGTACTTGTATATGCTCAGCAACTACTCTGCGGAGAAATACGATGTCCGAGCCTGGCGGTTCGCTCAGTCGGCCGCTTCCTCCATGCCCGAGGAGTACATCAATAAAATCATCGACACCTTCGGGGTCAGCTTCTGCGAGTGTTATGGATCCACAGAGACAAGCTCTACAGTCACTTATGGCCGTGTCGGGCACGGGAAGCCGGGATCCATCGGGCCGAAGGCCAGGGATTATTCCATCATCATAGCTGATGAGCTGGGCAATCCCTTGCCTGCCGGCGAGGTTGGGGAGCTGCTGGTCAAGGGCCCCGGCATTTTTCACGGATATTGGGAAAAGCCGGAAGCAACCAGTAAGTCTTTTCAGGATGGATACTTCAAGACCGGAGATATGGGCCGATGCGATGAAGACGGGTATTACTATATTGTGGACCGCAAGAAGGATGTCATTCTATGCGGGGGGTATAACGTCTACCCCCGGGAAATCGAGGAGTTCATGTACCAAAATCCCAAGGTCATGGAGGTGGCTGTGGTCGGAGTTCCCGATGCTTCCAAGGGGGAGGTGGTTAAGGCCTATATCTCCCTGCGCGAGGGGGAGACAATGTCTGAAGAGGAAGTGGTTGAGTTTTGCAAGGCCCGAATGGCCAAATACAAGGTCCCTCAATTTGTGGAGTTCATGGATGAGCTGCCCAAAAACGCCACTGGGAAGTTACTGAAAAGAGAGCTGAAAAAATAGTTCAGACTTGCTGGAGGCAAGTCTGAACTATTTTTTTCCCATAGCGGGACAAAAACAGATTGCTTGTCTGCCAGGTCCAGCTGGATCTGGATTGAAGTCAGCTTTTGAGCATGCTCTGGGCCTGCTCAAAGCCCAGATCAAAGGCTTTGATATTGATGTCCAGAAATGATTGTTTGGTGTGTTCGGTGATTGTAGCCTTCATATCATCCGCACTGACAGGCAATTGGTCCAGTCCGATCAAGCCACCAAGAAGAACCATGTTCACGGCCTGCACATTGCCCGCTTCAATGGCCAGCTCTTTGGCGTCCATGCTGAACACATTATCTATCCTGGACCGTATGGAGTTCATGATCAGCTCCAGTTCAGGGTAAGAGCCCTGCCCAATGGACACAGTAAAAGGAGGCACAGGAGCGGTGTTGGTAAGCACCATTCCATTTTTTTGTGCTTTGCCCAGGGCCCGAAGAGTCTCCATTGGTTCAAAGCCGATGAGCAAATCTGCTTCTCCGTCGGCCACAATCGGGCTGTTCACATTTCCCATAACCACAGCTGATTCTACAATCCCACCCCGTTGTGCCATGCCATGAATTTCACTGACCAAAGCCGGGATGTCCTTGGCCAGGGCCGCCTGGCCGAGTAAACGGGTGATTAAAAGGTTTCCCTGTCCCCCAACACCTACAAATACAATACGCTTGGACTGCATGAATACCCCCTAAAAAATTTCCGATTCTGGAAGATAGGGCCAAAACCACTTCACAGATACAGCCTCATTGCAGCGGCCTGATGGCTTTTTCAGGGCAGACCTGAGCACATAGTGCACACCCCACGCACATGTTGGCATCGATGCGTACCTTTTCCTCCTCCAGATAGATGGCAGGACAGGCGAGGAACTGCACACAATCCCGGTGGTTCTGGCATCTTTCATGATCTACATAATAGGGTTTTTTTGTTTTGTGGGTCTTGGTGGCCTTGGCGTACAGGGGGCATACTTCCTGGGAAATAATCACCGATACTCCTGGATAGTCAAGGGTGGAGCGAATGACATCCAGAGATTTTTTCACAGCAAAGGGTTTGATCACATGCACATCTTCAACTCCACAGCCCTTGACCGCCTGCTCAATGGATACCCGGCGGCGGTCCCAATGTATTGGTTCACCGTCAACACCTGGATGGGGCTGGTGTCCGGTCATGGCCGTGGTCCCGTTGTCCACGATGACCAAGGTGAAACTGTGCCGGTTGTGCACAGCATTGACCAGGCCGGTCATCCCGGAATGGAAAAAGGTGGAGTCGCCGATAAAGGCCACAACCTTTTGCTCGGCTGCCTGAGCGAAACCGCAGGCTGAGCTCACTGAGGAGCCCATGCAAATCAGAAAGTCAGCCATGGAAATAGGAGGCAGAAGTCCAAGGGTGTAGCAGCCAATGTCAGTGGGATAAATTGCGTCACTGCCATAGACCTGCTTGATCTCATAGTACGTTGCCCGGTGCGGGCAGCCGGGACACAAGGTGGGAGGCCTCTGAGGCAGGTTGGGGATATCTGAGGTGTCGATCTGCTCCTGGGGTGTGTATTTGATCCCAAGTCCCTCAGCCACTGCCTTGCGGACCAGAGCCGGGTTGTATTCAAAGAGCCGGGATAAGCCCCCGATGTTTTTGCCCTTGATAGGAAGAGTCAAGCCGTTTTCCTGGGCCAGGGCCTTGAGTTCCTGTTCCATAATAGGCTCCAGTTCTTCCACAACCAGCACGGTGTCCATTTGGCTTAAAAACCGCAGGCAGAGGTCACGGGGAAGAGGGTGGGTCATTGTCAGCTTGAGGAGACTGGTTTTGTCCTCAAGCCCAAGATCATTGATCGCGTCCAAGACGTAATTTACGGCAATGCCGTTGCTGACAATTCCCAGTTGGCCTTGTCCCGTAATCTGGTTTGCCTCCCAGTTCTCGGAGAGCTCTGCGGCTTGTTCCTGCCTGGAAAGCAAAACCTGATGCAAGCGCCTGGATACCGCCGGGACGGTCACCTTGTTGAAAGGGTCTTTTTCAAAACGCTTCTTGGTGATCACCGGTCGCATCTGATCCAGGGTCACCGCTCCCCGCATATGGTTCAGCCGGGTCGTAGTGCGCAGCAGGACCGGCAAGCTCAACTCCTCAGAGAGGTCAAAAGCCTGGGCGGTCATATCCTTCATTTCCTGGATATTCGTCGGTTCCAGCATGGGCAAGCCGGACAGGCGGGCATAGTATCGGTTGTCCTGCTCGTTTTGGCTGGAAAACATAGAGGGATCATCTGAGGTGACAATGACCATTCCCCCTGGAACTCCGACGTAGGCCAGGGTCATTAAGGGGTCGGCAGCCACATTGACACCGACGTGTTTCATGGTCACCAGGGTTCTTAAGCCGGTAGCCGCAGCTCCGGCCCCAACCTCAAGGGCCACTTTTTCGTTCACCGAATACTCAAAATAGATATCCGTTTCGTTGTTCATTTGAAAAAACTGGAGCGGTATTTCCGAGGAAGGGGTGCCTGGGTAGCAGGTCACAAATGAAACCCCAGCCTCAATGGCCCCCCGGGCTATGGCCTCGTTGCCCAGGATGAACAGTTTTTCTCCGGGGCTGTCAGTCAGGAGCTTATGCATTGATCCTCCTCCATATTAAGGATGTTGAACAACAAGATGCGTGAATCGTCGGAATATGGACTTTAGTAATCGTACCAGCCGGCTTTTGTCTTCCGTCCCAGTCTTCCGGCCTTGATCATGGTTCGCACCGAGTATGGGGTCGTGTGTTTGAGTTCCTTGGGCAGGTCATCCTTAAAAACCTCATTCACAAAATAGGCGATATCGATCCCGGTCAGATCCATGAGCTCAAAGGGGCCCATGGGGTGGTTGAGTCCGTATTTGACGGCCTGGTCAATGTCTTCTTTGTCAGCAATACCCTCATCATAGAGCTTGACGGCCTCCATGAGCTGAGGAACCATCAGCCGATTGACAATAAAACCGGCTTCATCCTTTTTGACCAGTACTGCCACTTTATTCAGTGATTTTGCCAGGTCTTTGATCTCCTCAGCTGTCTGATCACTGGTCTTGAGGCCTTTGATGACCTCCACAAGCTTCATGATCGGGGCTGGATTGAAAAAATGCATCCCGGCCACCCGTTCCGGCCGGTTTGTGGCTGCGGCTATTTCAGTTATGGACAGGGAGGAGGTATTGGTAGCCAGAATAATTCCCTGATCCGTGATCTTGTCCAACTGGGCAAAGATTTCATTCTTGACCCCAATGTCTTCGATGGCAGCCTCCACGACAAAGTCAACCGGCTTAAAATCATTCAGGTCCAGGGTTCCCTGTAAGCGAGAGGTTATTTCATCTTTATCTTTCGGGCTGATTTTTTCCTTGTCCACGAGCTTGGAGAGGTTCTTTTCAATAAATTGAAGGCCCCTGTCTACGAAATCCTGCTTAATATCCTGTATGATGACTGTATATCCATTCTGGGCAAAAAGCTGGGCAATACCGCTTCCCATGGCGCCAGCTCCGACAATTCCTACAGTTTTGATACTCATGCTCTGCAACCTCCGTGTGCTTGGGTTGGATTGATCAATAAGGTTGAACCAAAGGAAAAATGAGTGGTTGTGAAAATCTCTCTAGTCATCACCCAGTGAGTACTTTTGGCGCAATTCGCGATGCAGCAGCTTGCCCGTAGGTGTTCGGGGCATGTCTTCATCAGATATGAAATCAATGCTTTTGGGGCACTTGTAACCAGCCAGCTGCTTCCGGCAATGGGCTGTGATTTCCCGGGCCAGATCCTCACTGGGCTCAAATCCGGAATGAAGCACTATGCAGGCCTTGACTTCCTCTCCCCACTTTTCATGGGGAATGCCGATCACGGCCACGTCTTTGACCGCTTCATGCAGACCCAGGGCATTTTCCACTTCTGAGGGATAGACGTTTTCTCCGCCGGTGATGATCATGTTCGCCTTGCGGTCCACCAGATAATAATAGCCATCCCTGTCCCGGTAGCCCATATCTCCGGCCGAGGACCAGCCATTGGCAAAAGCGGCCCGGGTCTTTTCCGGCTCCTGGAAATATTCATCAAAGAGCATGGGAGTGCGGTAAAAAATCTCTCCGACCTCATTATCCGGTACTTCATTTCTATTTTCATCGAGGATTTTTATCCTGTCCGTGCCGAAAATCTCTCGGCCAATAGAGCCCAGCTTTTCAAATTGTTCATGCGGTCGAAGCAAGGTGACCAGACCGCCTTCTGTACTGCCGTACGCTTCCCAAAGCTCGGCATTTTGGAAGTAGTCCATTATTTTCAGCTTCAGATCTTTTCTGGCCGGAGCTGAGGATATGAGCAGCTGCCGGATCGAACTCACATCATATTTGGACCTGGTGCTCTCATCCAGGGCCAGGAGCATGACGTAATGAGTGGGAACCAGAGAGGTGAAAGTGATTTGGTAACGTTCAATGCAAGCTAATAGGTCCTCAGAATCGAAGCTTGATGCGTTATAGATAAAAACAGGTGCTGTTAGTAATGTATAGGCAAAGGAATAATAAATAGAGTTCACATGGCACATGGGCATGACCAGCATAATTTTATCTGACGGCAGAACCCCCATGTTGATATTGTTCAGATAATACTCAGCCATATAACTTTCATGGCTTTTGACCACCCCTTTGGGCTTTCCGGTGGTACCTGAGGTATACATGATGGTCCATGGATCTTTGCTGTCGACTTCAGCTGCAGGTTCCTGGTCCGAAGAACGCTGCAGGAGCTGTTCATAATTGATATAGCCTGGCGGGGTCTCACCCTGGCCAATGTAAATGAAATTTCCATCAGGAATGTTCAATCGATCCCGAATGCTGTTAATTAATTCAACAAAGGGCTCTTCGACCAGAAAGCCCTTGCACTGGGAATGATTGACAATAAATTCGATCTCTGGACCGGCCAGCCGGAACATGACCGGGACCACAACCTGGCCCCCTTTGGCACAGGCGGCATAAAAATCCATCCATTCCCCGCGATTGTAGCTGATGATGGCCAGGGTATCCCGGTGGCCGATGCCCAGCTCAGAGAGCCCGTTGGCCAACTGACAGGCCCTTGTATTCCATTCCTGAAAAGAATATTCCTGGTTCTTGTCCTGCCAGCCCAGGGCATTTGGATAGTTCTTGGCATTCATTTTCAGGACTGTGCCTACGTGCATCCAGTTGCTCACAGTCATATGGCAACAACCTCCTGATGAGACGTTCAGAATTCATTATCAGATTCCAGACCAAAGAGTGCAGCTCCATAGGCACCGGTCAGCTGGGGAAAGGGGGGAACCAGAATTTTGTTCCCGGTCATCTCGGTGGCCATCTCCGCCAGATAGGGATTATGAGCCACCACCCCGCCGGTCATGACCACGGTGTCCTGGAGGCTGTCCATTTCCAGCACTCTTTTGAGCATGGAGTGGTACACTCCTTTGACAATGTCCTCCAGCTTGCGGCCCTGACGGATGTTTTCCAGCACTTCCGTGGCTGAAAACACGGTGCAGAAACTGCCCAGTTCAACCATATGTTTTGACTGTCTGGCCAGGCCGTCCATATCCTGCAAGGCGATATCCAGACGCTGGGCCATTTCTTCCAGAAATGCACCTGTGCCGGCAGCGCATTTCCTGTTCATTTTGAAATCGACTCTCCGTCCGCTGGGGTCGAGCTTAATTACTTTGTTGTCCTGTCCGCCGATATCAATAATGGTCATGGCCATTGGAAAAAAGTGAAAGCATCCTTTGGCATGACAGGCGATTTCGGTCTTGGTGAACATGGCCCGGGAAACATTTTTGCGTCCATATCCGGTGGAAACGCAACTCTTTACAGCGTCGATATTACCACCGGCCTGTTCAAGGGCCAGCTGCAGACAGTGCTCGGCGGTGGCCTGAAAATCAATCCCGGACTTGAGAACCCCGCTGCCTGCCAATTCACGATCCCGGTCAATCAGGACCGCTTTGGTCCTGGAAGCTCCAACATCTACGCCAGCATAGAGTTTGATAGGTCAATCCTTTCTCTTCATTGGTTGTACCACTGAGTATGCACCACACAGCAAATGGCTTGAATTTTTCGTTTGCCTTATTCGTCGAGCTGTTCAATAAAGGCTTCGATTTGGGTTTTTGACTGTTCTTCGGAATAACACCTCAGGTCATTGAGATCCCCATTGATGGACAAAGTGGGGATGTCGGCGTTTTTTCGAAGCCGTTGGGGGAGTCCATACCTGGTGTTTGAATTGTTGGGGCAGGTTTTGGCGTCATGGAAAATGATTCCGTCACAGTGGTATCTTTGGACATGATCCCGGATGTATTGCTCCTTGAAGGCTTCATTTCTGACAATGAACAGTTCAGTATAGGCCCGGGCCATGCTCTCAAAAGGCTGTTCCGGATCAAGTTGTTCATAAATCCAGCTATTGCAGTAAGTTGATGCCACTATGCAGGCATCCAGGGAGGCAAACAGCTCGGACAAGGGACGCAGCTTGCCCCATATGGGCATGCCGTCCCAGTAGAGGCGGTGCCGTTCATTGCCGATTGCTGATCTCCCTTCCTGGACCCTGGTGGTGAGCTCGTTGAGCAGCAATTGATAGTAGTCCACAGCAGTTTGGGTTCCTCTGGCCACAACGGCCGGTCCCATGTGAATGGTGTGATCAAAGAAGGTCCAGGGAGAAGGGATGGTCGTGGCTGTTTCCAGACAGGCCCGCCACAGAACCGAGGTTTGCTTGGACAGCTGGACCGCATGCTGAAAATCGGCCATGTCAAACGGCCTGTGGATGATTTTTTCCAGCTCAGGGACTAGGTCCCGGGTCTGCTGGCCAATATCCTGGATATGATAGTCTTTGATTTGACCAATATCCCGGTGGGAGTAGATGCCGATGACTGGAACTCCAAACTCTCTCGCATACCAGGAAAACCAATCCTGGACATCCCGGCATTGATTGGTGTTAAAGACCAGGACATCGGGCCGGGGCAGAGAGTCAATCCCATAAGCTTTGCTCAAGGGGGTCTTTTGTTCCAGGTATGATCCGATATCACTGGTCAGGTAGGAACAGATCTCAGGGGAAAAGCCCTGGGCGTTGGCCGTGGGAATGAGCTCGGCTGCCATTCGGGTTGCGCCGAGCATGGCCGCATGGTTTTCCGGGAAGTAGACCAAAAACCCCATGCCCCGAAGCAACTCTGCCGGACCCACGCTTGAACACCAGGCGATTTTTTGATCTCTGGTCCTGGAGGCCGTATCCAGTTCCAAAAAATGATCAGCCATGATCTTTTTGAGAGTCTTGGTTGCGGCAAAGGATTGAGGGGCCTGCTTTGAATCTTGGCTCATACAATATCCAACTCGTGTTTTCGGTGTCACTTGTTTTTTTACAATTTGGATTCCAAGCCCTTCACCAATGCCCTGAGGGTCGAATTGAAGGGAGTGGAGATGTCGCATCGTTCGCCATATTCCGCGATTTTTCCATTCATAAAATCGATTTCTGTTCTGCGTTTGGCCTCAATATCCATAAGCATTGACGGCTTGTGATGACCGGCGTTTTTCAGATAACCCATGCAGTATGAATAGTAATCCCAGCCCAGAAAAATTTCATTGGCCCTGGCTACCCGGATCGATTCTTTGACCAACGAGTTAATGGTCTGATAGACAATGGGATCATTCATGGCCTCAGCCATGGTCATGCCAGTAGTGGCACATACGGGGTTCATGGAGGCATTCATAATTGATTTACGCCAAACCATGGACACAATCTGATCTGTATGGATGGTCTCCAGACCGCTGGCAGTCAAGGCGCTGGCAACTGCCTGAGCCGGCTGTTGGAAGTTGGGATCCATCTCTTGCACAAAGTGGGGGGGGTGATGGAAGCCAACATGAACCCTTCCCGGAGCTGCCAGGCCGCACCCCCAGTTCACGACCGCCCGCATCACTTTTTCCCGGCCCAGGGTTTCAGCAATGACCATTTCAGTGTCTATCCCGTTTTGCCAGCTGACGATTGAGGCGTTTTGGTCTTGAAAGATTTCCAAAGAAGAACTCAGAAGAGGCAGAGAGTTGGCTTTTACGGTAACAAATACAGCATCTGGCGAGTATTCGGCCAGTTGCTCAACATCGTTACATACATGTTCAATCTTCTGTTGCAGCTCAATCGCCCCCTCAATGATGATCCCGGGATCCTGGGCCGGAGCCAATAGATGTTCGGCAATATCGCACAGGACAACCTTGTATCCTTTGTGAGCAAGGTGGGCGGCCACAATGGAGCCCACTGGTCCGGCGCCGATAACGGCAAAAGTTTTGGGCTGCACAGCAGGATCGGCAGAGTTCATGATCTCCTCCAATTCAAGGTATTGGTCGTGTCTCTTTTATTCTGATTCAAGCATACCGAAGGCTTCGGCATCCAGGAGCGTCTCGCCTTGTTCCTGCAGGATTTTTATGGCCTGGTCGTTGTCGCTGAAGCGGAAGATCATAATGGCATAGTTTTCCGTAAGCCCGGTGAAAGCATACATGTACTCCACAAAGACCCGGGAATCGAGCAAGGGCTTGAGCAGGGAGGCCAGACTTCTGGGCCGGTCGGGGATCTTCACCGCCACCACCTCATTGACCTTGGCCGGAATCTGTTTTTGCATCAGAATACGCCGGGCCTTGGCCACGTCTGAAACCAGAAGTCTGAGCACGCCGAAATCTGCAGTCTCCACAAGATTTAAGGCCCTGAGATTGATCCCTGCTTCACCCAAGTCGTCGGCGACTTCAAAAAGACGTCCTGGTGAATTTTCAATAAATACTGATATTTGCTTAAGCTTCATTGCATGCCCCCTGTGGGTGGGAATTGAGATTGGACAATTATTCGCATGTCCCGGACTTCCAGTTCAGCACCGCCCCTTGACGGTGAACGATCAAAGAAATCGAGTGTTCTTCAGACCGGGGCAGTAGGAGTGACCTGCTTGTGCTACTCCTTTCCGTAGCGTTCTCGAAGGACGTTCTTCTGCAGCTTTCCAGCCGCACTTCTGGGTACGTCATTGAAGACGATTTTTTCCGGCCACTTATATTTAGCCAAGCCTTCCTTCTGGCAAAAATCTATCACGTCTTCCTTGGTCATCTCCTCTCCGGGGCGGAGTTTGATTACGGCCATGATGATTTCGCCCAGACGATCGTCTGGATAGCCTATAACCGCCAGGTCTTGTATCTTGGGATGCCAGCTGAGGCAGTCTTCAATTTCGGCAGGAAAGATGTTTTCTCCGCCTCTGATAATCAAGTCCTTTTGTCGGTCGCAGAAAAAGATAAAGCCTTCTTCATCCATACGGGCCAGATCTTCAGTATGCAGCCAGCCATCTTTTTCCATGATTGCTGCCGTCTTTTCCGGGTTCCAGGCATATTCCTTCATGTTTCGCGGACCTCGAAGGAGCAGCTCGCCCACATTTCCCAGCGGCACCTCTTGCCCTTCCAAGTCCACTATCTTGCATTCAGTAAAAGCAGTAGGTTTTCCTATTGATCCGGGCTTACGCAGCACATCTTCATCATACAGATTGAGCGTGCCGCCCCCACCGCCTTCAGTGATGCCATAGATATTGCCCATCTTGACGTGGGGAAAAATGCGCTTTGAATCCTCAAAAAGGACCTGGGGAACCGGTTGGGCTCCTATCTCAATATGTCTTAAGTGCGAGAGGTCATATTTGGAAACATCTATTTCGCCGGCCTTGATGGAACTGATCAAGTCGCTCCAGGTAGGGACGGTATTCCAACCGCCGGTACATTTTTCTTCAGCAATGGACTGGATATAGCTTTTGGGATTGATCTCCATGGGCATAAGCACTTTTCCGGCTGCAATATATGAAGGAAAAGAGAGGAAAAGGCTTCCACTGTGGTAAAAAGGATGGGGGGCAAGATAGACGCTGTCATAGCCTTCATTATAGGTCAACGCATTGCCCAGTCCGATGAAAAACAGTGACTTATGGGTATGGACCACTGGCTTGGGGAAGCCGGTGGTTCCTGAAGTAAACATAACTTCGGCCCACTCATCCTCGTCGATATCATGACAGATATTGCTGAGTTCTTTGCCTTGAAAGACAGTAGCCAGGGAAATCATGTCTTCAGGAACATTTTGTCCTACACAGATATAATGCTGACATGGAAGTTCTTTTTGCACGGACTGGACTTTGGACAAGAAACCTTCTCCAAAAATGAGTACCTTGGCGTCGGTCACATCTGCGGCATACTTGATATCCTTTCCACCAAAGCGAAAGTTCAAAGGGGAAACAATTGCGCCGGTTTTAAGAATCGCCATGTAAACGATAAACCACTCAATGCTATTCATCATGAGGTGAAGAACGATGTCCCCTTTTTGCACCTCACAGGTGTCCTGCAAGTAATGAGCTACCTGGTTTGTCTTGTCGTTCAGCTCCTGCCAGGTGATAGCCTCTCTTTTCTGCTGGGAGGGCCAACTGGCGATCATAAACTCTCGGTGCGGAAATTTTTCGGCGTTGACATGGCAGAAACGGGCGAAATTCATACTTTCCCTCCTTAATAAAACAACCCAGACTGTATTGCTGCTAAGCGTTTAAATAACAAAACAGCGTCCAAAGATGGGCACCCAATCCATTTCGTTGAATAAATGAGTAAAGCCCTTTTTCGGTGACTTTGCGAGACGATATTTCAAATACAGGAAAAGCAGCGTAATAGCTACACCATGTTCATTTTGTGATCATTTTTAAATGGGTTTTTATTTTTTGTCAAGCTTATGGCCACAAAAACAGGGCTTTGGTAGTCAATATAAACACCACAGAAATAAGCAGGATCAGGACCAGAGAACACTTGGCCAAGAGCTACGGATTCCCTGAACGGCAAAAATTCATTATGGTGAACAAAAAGGGGTCTTGGGCAGTACATTTTTCAAGTTGGGCATAAAAGCTGGTTTGTGACTTCAAAATAATGATGAACTTTTTTTAACTTTTTTTACGACAAAGTGTTTCGTGCGGCAACAAGATTATGTAATAGCCTTATATCATTGATAAAAATAATGAGGTTTTGTGCGTCTGGGTTGTTGGGTATTGCGTGCAAGATAAGTGTTGACAGTATAAAAAAATTGGCTAATATACAAAAAAAAGAGGCTAGGAAAAGGTTTTCGGCGCCAAAATAATTCACTATAATGAACATTTTTTAATGTTCAGGCCAACTCAAGGAGTTTTTTATGACCAAGGAGAACACGAAGTCTTCTGCATCGGCATCCCTTGGCAAGACCCGCACCTATGGCAAGGTCAGATGTCACAATCCGAGCTGCATGGACAGGTTGACTCCTGAACCCGGCAGCCATCAGATCACATGTCCAAACTGCGGCATGACCTATCGCCTGTATTGGGTATCGCCAACCCTGCCCAGAATCCGGGGGCCTGTGTGGGAAGTGAACAGAAAGCTGGCCGAGGAAACCGTGGCCAAAAAAATCGGGTCGTCCACTGAGGATGGCGAATAGACTTCAATAAGGAGACGCACCATGGCATTGGATCGAAAAATTGCGTATGTAAATCTCTCAAGTGGCGAGATCGATATCAAGCCCATTCCCCTGGAAATGAGGAAGAAGTACATCGGCGGGCGCGGGCTGGATGCCTATCTGCTCTATAATCATGCCCCGCAGGGCTGTGACCCGTTAGGTGCGGACAACCCATTGATTATCAGCGGCGGCCTGTTAACTGCCACCTGCGCTTCGGCTACGGCCCGGACCCATATAATGGCCAAGTCTCCATTGACCGGATTGTTGGGGAGCTGCAATATGGGCGGATTTTTTGCTCCGGAGATGGCCTGGGCCGGATTCCATCACCTGGTGATCACGGGCAAAGCGGACAAGCCTGTCTACTTGTGGGTCAACAACGGGGAAATCGAAATTCGGGACGCTGGAAACCTGTGGGGCAAGTCGACAACCGAAACCCAGTGGGAGATCCGAAGAGAGCTCGGTGACGAGGAAATCAAAAGCGCGGTCATCGGTCAGGCAGGTGAGAACCTCGTCAGCTATGCCAATGTGATGACCGGGATCAAGAACGCCGGCGGACGCACAGGCATGGGATGCGTAATGGGCTCGAAGAATCTCAAGGCCGTTGCCGCCCGGGGCACCATGGACATCAAGATCGCTCATCCTATCGAGGCCTTGGAGCACAATAAAACCTTCATCAATCAAATTACCAGCGCCAAGGTGAATCAGACCCAGGGCGCCCTGGGGACACCCTTTATCTGGGGAGCCACCAACTGCTGGGGCGGAATCAGAACCAGGAACTTCCAGTACAATCAAATGGAATACGCTGATGAGATTGAGCCCGAGGCCATTGACGACATCGCTACCGAGACCATGGGGTCGCATCACATGACCGGATGTTTCGGCTGTCAGGTTCATTGCCGCGCCCAATACAAGATTCCGTCCGGCTTGTATGCCGGCATTTACGATGAAGGTCCGGAATACACCTCCCAGGGAGCTTTCGGTTCAGAGCCGGATTGTAAAAAGGCGGAAACAGTGCTCACCGGGAATCATCTGGTGAACCAATATGGAGTGGATAACCTGGAGATCGGAAGCATCATTGCCTGGGCCATGGAGCTTTATGAGTTGGGCATCCTGACCAATAAAGAAACCGAAGGCCTGGAGCTTCGTTTCGGCAACGATGATGCCCTCTTGGAGATGGTGCATCGGATCTGCAATCGGAAAGGATGGCTGGGCAATGTCCTGGCTGACGGCGGCATCCCGGCTTCAGAAACCATCGGCAAAAACTCCTTTGATTATCTTATCCAGGTCAAAGGGATGAACAACCTGCATTCTGATGAGCGAGCCACCCCGGCCCTGGCCCTGAATATTGCCACCGCCTCCCGGGGTTCCGATCACCTGCGAAGCAGGCCGGCCATCGATTTGTATCATCTTCCGGAAAATGTGCTGCGAAAGATCTACAGCAGCCCTGTTCCTTATGACGGGCCCCTATCCTCGGAGCATACGGAGTATATAGGAAAGCCCTGGCAGGTCTTTTGGCAGGAAAATTGTTATATGGCTGTGGATTGTTTGGGTATTTGCAAATATCATACAGTGTTTTTGGGAGCAACTCTGCCCAATTTTGAAGACTGGCCAAAAGTCATCTATCTGAATACCGGTCTTGAGTTTACCCCGGAAGAAATCTGGGAAGCGGCTGAGAGATGCAATAACCTGGAAAGGTTGTTCAATCTGCGTGAGGGATTAAAGCGCGACGATCCGGTGAAAGGGGACACGCTCAACCATCGCTATTTTGATGAACCCTGTCGCAGGGGGGCTCCTGACGTGATCGGGAAAAAAATTGATCGGGAGAAATTCCAGGTTATGATTGATGAGTTCTATGCGCATCATGGCTGGGATAAAGAGGGCATTCCAACAGCCGAAACTCTCGAGCGTTTAGGATTAGATAGAGAACCGACCCATGCGCTTTAGAACCTAGTGGAGGATAAAAAAATGTATAAAGTTCTTACTGTCGAGTCGGACAAGTGCACCGGTTGCCGTCTTTGTGAGCAGGTATGCTCTGTTATGCATGAGGGGGTTTCCAATCCGGCAAAAAGCAGAATCCAAATAGTGAAGTGGGAGCAGGAAGGGCGTTATATGCCAATGACTTGTCAGCAGTGCGAGGATGCACCCTGCAAGAATGCCTGCCCGGTCGGCGCTATCTCCAGAGATAAAGAACACGGATACCTGACTGTGAATTACGAGGTGTGCATTGGATGTCGTTTATGTGTCGAGATGTGTCCTTTCGGGGCCATGAACTACGATATGACAGCGCACAAGGTGTTTAAATGTGATTTATGTGGTGGAGATCCCCAATGTGTTCGGTTTTGTGAAGTTAAGGCTCTGGATTTTGTGCCAGCGTATATGGTCAGCGCCAGGAAAAAAAGGAAAAGCGCAGAGACTCAATCCGCGGCCCAGAGGCAAAATATGAGTGCGGGTGAATACGCATAAGTGGATTGTTTGTGGCGGGCAACAATTCAGCGCAGCCTTCAGGCTGCGCTGAATTGTTGCGCACGGCGACTTGGCTGGGCATGAACATGGGTTCTTGTCAGCTGCTGACGTCTTTTTTTATACTCCCTTCATCAAAGACCAGACGCATTTTTTCCGCTTTCTCTGTGGCTAAGGCGGCAATTTTTTCCATTTTTTCTGTGTCCATATTTGCTGAAATGCCAACGACCCACAAAGCTGCCGGCAATCCGCGCCGATTACCCAAGGCGACGGCAACGGCTCGTATTCCTTGAAGATATTCTTCAATATCCACGGCATATCCCTTGTTGCGTACACGCTTCAGCTCCGACATGTATTCCTGGGCGTCGGTTATGGATCTTTCTGTGTAGCGACGAAGGCCAAATCGGGCAATGAGTTCAGCAGCATGGGTTTGGGTCTCTTCAGCCAGGAAGGCTTTGCCCACGGCTCCTCCCAAAAGGGGAATGGTTGACCCGACAAGGGCCGATATTTTCAAGAATTCAGTAGCCTCGGCAGTGGCGATGATCAATACCCGATTCCGGATGCGCACCCCGAGAATCACAGTTTCATTGATGGTGTCTCGGATACTGTCGAGTATAGGCTGGGCCAGCTCGGTGACTGTTTTCTGATTCCAGTTGGCAAAGGCCAGCTCTGCAATTGTGGGTCCAAGAGAAAGTTTTCGTCCTCCCGGACCCCGGGTCAGGACGCCTTCTCGGAGCAAGGCATGGACCAGGCCGTGAGTGGTGCTCTTGCTGTATCCAAGCTTTTGAGCCAAATCCAAGATCCCCAGCCCCTGTTGGGATTGAGCTACGGTTCTGACCAATTCAAAGGCCTTATGCACGGCAGGCGCCTTGTAACTGGGGAGATTCTGCTTATCCAAATCGTTTGTTTGATCACCAGACTTCATGTTTTTACTCTTGGTTGTAAGCTCCTGACAGCCTCAATACTGAAGGTGGATACACGTGAACAATTTATGCGGTTTGGCAAGTAAAACCCATACGATAGAGGATAGTCAAGTTTTGGTTTGCAAACTGACAGCCAAGGGCAATGAATACGAAATCTGCCAGGGCCCTTTTCAGGGTCACTGAAAAAAAGGTACCTTATGAGCATTACACTGAATATACATAAGACGCATCGGGCACATACCAATGGGCTGGAGGTGGTTGAAGTAGAAGGGAACACGGTGGGTGAATGTCTGGATGCCTTGTGCCAGCGGTTCCCGGACATGAAAAGTGCCATTTTTGACAATAAAGGGAAAGTAAGAAATCATATAGAAATTTACGTGAATGCGCAGAGCGCATATCCTGATGAACTAAGGAAAAAAGTTAATCCCGGGGATGAGGTCTCCATTACCGTCATGCTGGCCGGTGGTTGATAATCCAAAAAAACAGAGCAGTATTCACGTGACACTGGAAAAACTGTCAGGGTGACAAGTAGATTAGAGGATATATATACATGCAGGGTCCAATTAATAAGAACGTGTATATGCAGGAGATCTTGGCTTTAAGTCAAGAATATATGCAAACTCCATCCTATCATACGGTGCAGAAAATTGCTGATCTGGCAGCAGCCATATTGCACGACTATACCGTGTATGGGCGGCCGGAAGAGTTCAGTAAACACTCCTGGCGGGATGAGGCGGCCCGGGACGAATAGGTGCTGCATGTGCATTCCTCTCAGGAGGTAAACAGCTGTCCGGCCTGCACAGCGAGCGAGAGGGCAAAACCCCACAAGGCCAATCCCAGAAGGCGCATAGTCCAGGTGTAGACCCGGCCCTGGATAACAATGCGGCTGGTGCCTGCAACCCAGGCCAGGACCATCTTGGCTCCCACCAGGCACACATAAAAGCCAAGCAAAAAGAAGCAGGGCTCCAGAACTGAATCGCCATCTGCACCGGAAAGCATAGGAGCGCCAACAGTGAACCAGAAGAGGTAGGGATGGGGGTTTAGGTAGTTGGTGACCATCCCTTTGCGCAGGGACTGGGGACGTGATCTTGAGGGCTGCAAGGCATTAGAGGTGGTCTGGAGTGTCTCATATCCCAGAAAGACCAGATAGGCTGCCCCAAAAAGTGATATGAGAGCCAAAACCGGCTGCACGTCCCGGACCTGGACCGATATGAACAGAGCGGCCAGAACGATGGGCGGATCTGTCAGCAGAGGAGCCAGAGCCACCTTGCATCCTTCCCGGATTCGATAGCGCAAGGCGTGAGACAGGACCAGAGTGAGCATCGGCCCAGGGGCCAAACCAGCGGTCAGGCCCAAAACAGCTCCGGAAAGCCCGGGACTCAGATGGGGGTCGGAAAAAGTCATCTGGAGCCTTGATATCGTCATCTTTTTTTTAACCGAGCACCGTGTCAACGGGGCTCGGTTATCGTCTTTTCTTCAGCGTTCCTTCCAGACCGGCTTTCTCTTGTTCAAGAAGGCATCCAGGCCTTCCATGGCGTCTTCTGTGGCCATAAGCTGATTTAAATACAGGTCCTCGATCTTGTGCAGGACCCTTTCTTGTTCATCTTCGATCCCGGTCAAGATGGCCTGTCTGGTGTGCTTGAGGACCACCCCGCTGAGGCCGGTGAATTTTTGGATGAAGTGCTGGGCTCTTTCTTCAAGCTCCTCAGGGGCTACAACCTCATTGACCAGCCCCAGCTCCTTGGCCTCCTGGGCCTTGATGACATCGCCGGACAAAATGAGCTCCATGGCCTTTTTACGGCCCATGATGCGGGGAAATAACAAGGCGGCTATGGGCGGAAAGACGCCGACTTGAATCTCGGGCTGTCCGATCTTGGCCTTTTCCGAGGCAATGACCATATCGCAATACACTGCCAGCTCACAGCCTCCGCCCAGAGCAGCACCATTGACAACAGCAATGGATGGCACGCCCAGCTTGTCCATGTTCCGGAACATGGCATGAAAGGCCTCGATCATCCTGGGTGCCAAATCACCCATATGTTCGCCCACATCAACCCCGCCGCTGAAGGATTTTCCTTCACCCCGAAACACCAGGACCTTTACCTGCTGATTCATAAAATCCTGCAAGGCGGAGTTGATTTCTTCCATCATGGCAATATTTAAGATATTAAGGGGCTCTCTGTTCAAGACGATGGTCGCTACCCCATCTGTCACATCTGCTCGAATATGTTCAAAACTCATTGGTGATTACCCCCTGGTCAAAGTTTAGCCGATATATCCGCCGTCAACAGCCAGAATTTGTCCCGTCACATAGCTGGCTTCATCAGAAGCAAAAAAGACAAAGGCCGGGGAGATATCTTCCGGCTCACCAAAACGGCCAAGCTGAATGCGTCCCAAATAGATCTCTTTGAGCTTTTCGTCTGTGCGCAGTTTTTCAGTCATCTCTGTAGCCGTGATTCCCGGGCAGATGGCATTGACAGTGATGTTATAGCGTCCCAGCTCTCTGCTGGCCGACTTGGTGAAGCCAATGACCCCGGCCTTGGCTGAGCTGTAGTTGATCTGCCCGATTGTGCCGAACAGCCCGGCCGAGGAGATGACGTTGATAATCCGCCCGGACTTTTGTTCTTTCATATGCCGGCCTGCTGCCTGACTGGCATTGAAGGTCCCTTTGAGATGGATATCAATGATCTTATCCCAATCTTCCTCACTCATTTTCAGCAGCATACTCGGCTTGGACATGCCGGCGTTATTAACCAGGATGTCCACCCCGCCCAAGTCATTGACTGCGGTATCAACCATCTTGTAGGCGTCATTGTACTTGCTGACATCGGCCTTGACCGCAACAGCCTTCCTGCCCATTTCTTCAACTTTTTGTATCACTTCCTGGGCCGCAGCATCATTGCTGTGATAGTTGACCAGGATATCCGCTCCCTCCCGGGCGAAGTTCAGGGCTATGGCCCGCCCGATTCCGCGGCCTGCTCCGGTGACAACAGCTTTTTTTCCTTCCAGTCGCATAATGGTGCACCTTCGTATCTTCAAAGTTACAAGTTACAAGTTAAAAGCACGCAGGTCGTAGATATGACTCCGGACCTCCTGGTAGGGGCAGCCTAGGCGCTTTGGCCGTATGGCTGCCCTCTGGAATTCCTGTCTCCCGCCCGGCATCAAGTGCTCTCAGTGTATCCTTGGGCTCCGGGGGGTGAGCCGATCTGACCCGATATTACTTCTGGGGCTTGGGCATGACCTCTTCGGCAATGTCATCAAATAGCTTGCCTTCGGCCAACAGTCGGCGATAGGACATATAGTCAATTTCCCTGGAGCCGGTCATCTTGGAGGTATTAAAGGCATTGAAGCCGAGGTAGGCCTCGGTATTCATGTTGGCCGCCAGCCAGTAGATCTGGGTGCTCTTTAAGTTGTCCCAGAAGTACTTTTTCCTGGCCCGGACGTCTTCAATGGTGTTCATCAGGCAGAGGAAGGTGGTGTTGCTCAAGGTCCAGATCATGTAATCGATATAGCTGTCCAGCTTGCTCCAGTCAGTCTGCAGATTTTTGAGATCTTCCTTGCCCTGTTTGAAGGCATCTCCAGACTTGAATTCACCGTAGGCGATGTCTCCGTTTTCATCCACATACCTATCGGTTATGACTCGGGGGTCGCGCACCCATTCGCCTTTGTCGTTCTTTTTGATGGGCAGGGCCTTGGTGATGGCTCCCACCCGTTCCATCTTAGCCGCACTCCACATCTGATTAGAGGTGGACTGCCACATGGCCTGCTCCATGGTCATATTCCAGGTCAAAAAGTTGGTCGATCCGCCTGTGGGGGTAGAACCGTGGCGGGTGCCGGCCTGGCCAAAGGCTGCTGTATCTGCGGCCACGCTGAAGTCGCAGGCCTGGCCGATTTCCTGCCCCCCGGCGACGCGCATGCCGTTCACCCGGCAGATGACCGGCTTTCGGGCCTTAAGTATGGCGTCGATGGACCCGGAGAAGAGGTCGATGTATTGGGCGTATTCCAGGGGTCTTTTGGTATAGTATTCGGCGTATTCCTTGGTATTTCCACCGGTACAAAAGGCCCTGTCCCCAACCGAGGTCAAGACGATGGCCACCACGTCCCGCTCCATGGATGCCTTGTGCATTCCGGCAATGATCCCTTTGAGCATCGGAGTGGTGTAGGAACCGAATTGGGTCGGGTTGTTCAAGGTGACCCAGGCAGTATACAACCCATCGACATGATTCCCCTTGGGGTCAACGAAGGGTTTTTTTTCATACATGATCCCAGGAGCTTCTGTGCTGAAGTGTTCATCGCCAAACAGGTGATGATCTTTGAGTTCATTGTCCCGTGGTAACCAATCTGCTAATGCCATGATGTATCCTCCTGTCATGGTTTTGTTTTCAATCCACTCCATCCATAGTCAGCGTGAAATATTGAGCTGTTAAAAGTCAGGTTCAAGGATGATGCGTTTTTCCGGAGGCTTGTTGTGGGCCTCTTCAAAGGCCTCTTGAATGGTGCTCATGGGCCGAGTTTGCACAAATTTAGAAAGTTCAATTTTGCCGTTCACCACCAGGTCGAGCACATTGGGATAATATTCCGGCAGACAGCCCCAGGTGCCGATGAGCTCGGCATCAAAGGCCATGAGCCGGCTGATGGAATACTCCACCTTCTGCGGACCAAAACCCACAACAATCATTTTCCCGGTAAAGCTGAGCAGGGCCAACCCGGTTTCCTGGCCCGGCTTGGTTCCGCTGCATTCAAAGATCTTCCATCCTTGGACGGGAAGGTCGTTCTTTTTGCGGAATTCTTTGAATTCATTGTTTACTTCCTTGGGGCTCTTGCCTTTGGAGTTGATGGTGGCATCCACTCCATAGGACAGCATTTGGTCCAGTCTTTGATCATTGATATCAATGGCCAGGACTGTATTGGCTCCCAGGGCTTTGAGCTCCTGGGCCATGTATTGCCCAACCCCGCCCACGCCGATAACAATAGTGTTGTCGCCTAGGCCGATCTGGGCTCTTTGACTGGCCTGGTACGGAGTAGTGGCTGCATCGGCTACAACCGACAAGTGCGAGAGGGGTATCCCTTTTCGGTCCTTTATTTCACACAGGTCGATGCTGGGAACCGGTATATGACTTGAAAAACCACCATAAATGCCCATACTGTTCCCGGGCATTTTCTGGTTTAAGCAGCGATTGCCGCGCCGGGTTTTGCATAAAATGCAGCGGCGGCAAGGCATGACCGCGGGAATAATGACTTCTTTGCCCACCCATTCCTGGTCTCCGGCCACCACTGTTCCGGAAATTTCATGGCCCAAAGTCAGGGGCGGGGTGTTCACCGTGGGAACACCGTCATAAAAATATCCCAGGTCTGTGTGACAAACACCGCAACCGGCCACTTCGACCAGCACCTCTCCCGGGTTAAGCTCAGGCACGTCAATGCTTGTCTTTTCCAGTTTGCCCGGGGTTACCTGTCCGCTTTCCTTGTCTTTTTTGGTTGGCTGAACCATTTGCCAGGTCAATATTTTATCCGGTACTCCGCCCATAACCATCACCTCCTTGTGATGTCTTCCTCATTTTCGTTTTGCTCGTATGCAACAAGATTCGCTATGTTTAGTGTTCAGCGCCGCCTCTGGCCGCAGCCGCCCAGTTTGATCAAGAAAGAAACTTTGAGTTACCTCCTCCGTCATTCCGGTACTGGATCGGGGTCCAGCACAGGCTCCAGCCGAAATCCAGAATAAAAATTTAAGAGCTGGACCCCGGCCTACGCCGGGGTGACGGAAAAAGCAAAATCTAGTTTCATACGAGCTTTGCCTCCGGCAAATCTGAAATATTTTTTTGCCCCAAAGCGGGCAAAAAAAGGAGAAGTTTGCCGGATTGATCAAGGATGAAATTCGGGATTTTAACCGGAGGCGTAAGAGATACTCACTCTTTGTTCCCAGGGTTTATCCTGTGAACTTTCTTCCAGTTCACCGGGATCCTCCCTGGGAACGTCTTTCTCTTATGGCTCCGATCATACTCTTATTATTTCGATATTTTACAAACATATCAATATGTAAGCTTACTTCTCGTTTCATTGGAGCCTAGTCATTGCGGGACCGATATCTGATCTCTCGTATGAAACGAGATTTTACCCCTAAGATGGCTCTGGCTTTTCCGGGTAGGGCTGGCCCTCTCCGAGGCCCAGCCTCTTTGATCAACGCACTCCCAGCCCTCGGAGAGGTCCGGGCTCAAAAGGCTCAGCCCTCTTCATACACTGTTTCTTTCTCGATCAAACTGGCGGCCGCCGCCAGAGGCGGCGCTGACTTCTGATCCCTAGCTATGCCCGGTCAAAGACATAGTTAAGCTGACCGTTGGGCAATGTATTGACCACGGCCTTCATTTGCATGCCGATGGACAGCTCGTTTTCCGGAACCTGATCCGCGATACGACCAAAGACCTTATATTCGTTAAAGTCCAAAACGGCGATGATGTAGGGAAGGTCGTTTTCAAAGCCTATCGGGCCGAACTGGAGCTTGCTGAATGTGACCAGTTTTCCAGGCTTTGAAATTTCAAACCACTCCATATTGCTGGTCAGGCACTTATAGCAGTCTGCCCGGGGCGGGAAAAACATCATTCCACAGTCCCGGCATTTGGTGCCCATAATCTTGCCCTGTTCCAGATAATCAATAAAGTCGTTGACTTTGCTCTGGCCAATAAAGCTGACTGTACCGAACTTCTTGAAACGATCGTCTATTTCTTTTTTGCTCATTTTGGGCCTACCTCCCTAAGATGGTCACATTGCCATACAGTCCAACCCCGCCGATATTGTGGACAAGTCCAATTTCCGGTTCTTTGACCTGCATATCCCCGGCTTCACCACGAAGCTGGAGAACAATGGTTCGGACTTGAGATCCACCTGTGGCCCCAATGGGGTGACCTTTAGAGAGCAGTCCGCCGTCCACGTTGACCGGTATCCGCCCTTCCTTATAGGTTTCCTTATTCCGGATGAGTTCTACCCCCTGACCTGGTTCGGCAAAGCCCAGATTCTCGTAGGCCATAAGCTCGGCAATGGTAAAACAGTCGTGGACTTCAGCCACATCGATGTCCTTGGGGCCGATGCCGGCCATGGCGTAGGCCTCCTGGGCTGCATCCCGGGCCACAGTCAAGCCGGTGAACAGATCTCTGCCAGCCAAATTCACAGTTGTCGAAGCAGCCCCCACCCCAAGGACCCAGATCGGCTTATCTGAGAGGGCCTTGGCTTTTTCTTCACTGGCCATGATGATGCATGAACTCCCATCGGCATTGGCACAGCAGTCACCGACCCGCAATGGACTGGCCACAGACCCTGCCATGCGACTGTCGGGATTTGTAAAGTCCTCCATGTTCACGGCTTTTCGGTACACTGCTTTGTCATTAATCTGACCATAGGTGGAAGCCTTGACCCGGATGCCGGCCAAGTCCTCGGGCTTTGTGCCGTATTTATCCATGTGTGCCCTGGCATACATGGCATAATAGGCTGGCATCATGGTCCCGAAAGGACTTTCCCATTGCAGGTCCGCACCACGCCCCATGCGCTCCTGGGACTCGGCAGAGGAAATCTCAGACATTTTCTGAAACCCAATGATGGCTACAACGTCGTGCAGTCCGGATTTGATAAGGGAATAGCCCATTCGGACCCCCATGCTGCTGGAGGAGCACAGAGATTCCAGGTAACATGTGGGTTGGGGGGTGAGCCCGAGATACTCAGAAAGCACCCCTGCTGGTGAACGTTGTTTGTCATATTCAGGTGCGGAACAAACAATGGATGCCGCAATGTCTTCAGAGGAGATGGCGGCATCTTTCATTGCCTCTTGAAAACCTTCAAACGCCAATTCTTTTATGGACCCGGGAAAACCCCGAACAAATGAGCTTTGGCCCACGCCGATAATACCGACTTTTCCCATGCGTTTGCCTCCTGGTTGTCTTTCATTCTTTAAGGGTGTCTGCTCTACATTCAGACAAGTTGTGCACAGAATATTGTGGCCCTGCGTAGCCATCCATATCATAACCATCTGAAATAATGCTATAAGATTACATTATAGTCATAAAGTGGCTATATGTCAAACACTAAAGGTAAATTGCTTGGGAAGAGAAATGCTTGTGAGGATCTCAAAGAGCTGGGTACCGGGAAAAACAGCCTGGCCTGAGTTGGCCTAAAGACAAGGAGCAGATCAGGAAGAAGTACAGGCCTGGAGAATCTCAACTTCACATTCATGGGAAATTTTACTTCATTATTGGCTGCCAATGCAAGCAAGAGCCCGCACAAACTCCAAGAGAGAGCAAAGGGTTGAGAAAGTACGATCCGGGCGGGAAAGAAGAGGTCTGGATATGGCTTCAGAACTTGAGGTCGTGGAGGGAGCTTTATATATGGGTTTTTTATGCGGATGAAATGAAGGGTACCAATGAAGCAGCATAAATCTCAGAGGGCCTGCCAGTGGGGCAGGAGCGGGCCTCCTCCTGCCCCGGCCTTTTGGGAATCTGTTTCATCCTGGGATCAACCTGGCAAAATCTTTTGAGTGCAACCGTGCAAAAATATTTCAGATGTGCCGGAGGTCCCGCCAACGGCGGGACTGACTCCTGACTTTTAGTCTTCCTCCAGGGATGTCTGATCAAGATTTATAGTCAGATTAATGAAATTACTGCGGGTGAAATCCAGGGAATTGAAAAAGGAGAGGAGATCCACGGCATTCCAGGTTACGGAAGTGTAGACCCGGTTTATGCCCATTTCTTTATACAGCTTGAATGTTTCCCGGGCCAGGCTTTTGCCTATGCTGTGGCCCATAAATTCAGGGTCCACTCCCAGGGACGCAATCCAGGCGCTTTGTTCTACTCCAAAGCTGAAAGGAAGGATATAGCTGATCATAAATCCAATAACCCGGCCGTTGGCCTCAGCTACATAGCAGATGTCATTCGGATTTTTGACATGGGCTTCAATCAGGGACTTAAAATCAAAATCGACAGGCTTCCGTACAATAGACGAATAAATCTCTGCAATATCTTTGGCATCAGAAGTTTCAAGGGTTCTTATCCGAATGTTTTCCATGAAAACGATCCTTGGTTTTTAAGACGTCGACCCAAACAGGGGTTGTGTTGGGGAAGGGAACAGTTGTTAAGTGAATGCATTGGAATTCACAAGACTTCTGGCTGCATACATATTTTCTCGGACCTGTCTTTCCGGTCCCAAAAATGGCTAATCAATGCGAATGATCTTCACGTGCCGGCCCACCCAGTCCGGCGGCAGATAAACCCGTCCGCTGTTCCCGCTGGATTTGACCTCTTTTTCGATCATCTCTTCCCCATAAACCTCGAACTTTACCTTAGTGGTAGCCGGGGAAGGTGCAGTCTCAGCCGTTTGTTCTTTTTGATTCTCGTTCACTTTGATGATTCGTCCAATGTGTTTGTATGAAAATGAAATAACTTTGATTCTATGAACTCATTAGCGAAACCTATATTATGCATCAGGGCTCAGTCAATAGCTGATTGCTAAGACACCCATGACCCAGGCATCCTGGATGCAGGTACAGCATGTGCCTCCCTGTATTTTCGAGCGGCATGAATCAACTGACAATCAGGCTGCAAGGGCCTGTTTTGAGATTGACCAGGCCTTGTTCACAGATTCTTAAAAATGGAATGGCCGCCCCTGTCAGGGCGCTCAAGGCCAACAGCGGGTCTCGGAATGTGACTCCCAGGGTATGAAGCTCAGAGGTGATTGAATCCAGGCTTGCAGCCAGGTCCTGGATGGTGTCATTGGTCATCAGGCCCATGACAGGTAATGCCAGCTCGGCTGTGACCCTGCCGTCACTGCAGACCACCACACCGCCTTTGAGATCTGCAATGCGGTTTACGGCCAGGGCCAGGTCTGAATCTGTGGCCCCAATGGCAATGATGTCTGCAAGGTCCCACCCGGTGCTGCTGGCAAAGGCCCCGGATTTCATTCCAAAACCGCGAATCAGGCCGACAAACATCTGGCCGGGATTGTTTGTTCGGTTAATGGCCGCTATTTTGCCAATATCCTGGGAAGGATCGGCTGTGATATTTCCGCCCATGACCGGAAGGGTGACGTGGGCTTCGGCGCTGACCAGATCGGTGATCATATTTATGGCTCGAAGAGTCACTTCATCGCGGCCGTCATTGATCGGGATTTGGAAGTCGGTTGCAGTCAAGGGAGCAGGAAGGTGCACACTGTCCATGCTCCTGGGTTGAAACTGGTGCACCCTTGGAACTGCCAGGCATCGTCCGTGTCGGGCGATAATCCGTCCTTTGCCGATGACCAGGTCCGGTTGAATCGTGGATGCATCCGGAAGGATGGACAGGTCAGCATATCGACCTGGAGCTATGCCGCCGATCATGTGATCCAGGTTGAAATGGGTGGCCGGGTTGAGTGTGGCCATTTGAACCGCCTGCATAAATGAGAATCCGGAGTCCATAGCTTTTTGAACCACATATTCCATATATCCCTTTTCAAGCAGATCCTTGGGGCTTATACCGTCAGTGACCAGGATCAATCGTCTCGAATCTCCTTCTGTTTTTGCCAGGGCGGCGATTTCCTGCAGGTCTCTTCGAATGCTGCCTTCCCTGATCATGACATAAAGGCCGAGACGCAAGCGGTCCAAGGCCTCTTGAGCCTGAATGGGCTCGTGACATGAGGAAATGCCTGCTGCCACATATGCATTGAGCTTGTTGTCAGCTGCACCTGCAGAATGACCTTCCAGGAGCTTGCCATTTAAGAGTACTGCCTCAAATACGGGCAGCAAACGATCCGGGTCATTGAGCAGGGCCTGCCAGAAGGATTCGCCAAGCCCTATGATGTCGGCTCGGGACAGAAGTTTTTGCACCTCGTCCACTGGTATGGGTGGAAAATTGGGGCTGATGGAGGCACTGGGTGGAGCTGTGCCAAAGAAATGAATGGGCTGGCCGGCAAGAGAGTTCATAAAGTCAACCACTCCATCATAACCGTCCACTGCAAAGGGCTCCACGGTTTCAGTGACTATGGCTGTGGTCCCTCCGGGGATCACATGCTCAAGAAAGGCATCGGCTGTATATCTCTCGGACATGTGGGTATGTGCGTCGATCAAACCCGGGATGACCGGTTTTCCAGCGGCATCGATTATTTCAGTGTCCGAACCAATGGCTGGCCCGGGGTTTTGACCCACATAAGCGATCCACTCATCCCAGATGCAAATGGTCTGATTCTCCAGCATCTCACCGGTATAGACATTGGCCAGAGTGGCCTGGGTTACGGCCTGGTGAGCCTGCTTTTTTCCTTGGGCGACCTCAAAGAGGTGTTTGGTTCTCTGCACATAGTCCTGGTCGATCATGGAACACCCGTATGAAATTTAAGTTCTCATTATTTTGCCCGCATTGGGGCAAAAAAATATTTCAGATTTGCCGGAGGTCCCGCCAAGGCGGGACTGGTATGAAACGAGATTTTGCTCCTAAGATGGCTCTGGCTTTTCCGGGCTGGTTCTCTCCGAGACCCAGCCTCTTTGATTAATGCACTCCCAGTCCTCGGAGAGGCCCGGGCTTCAAAGGCCCAGCCTTCTTCATACTCTAGTACCGTGTCTTATAAGTTCTGCCCCATATACTCGCAATTTCTCATTGATTTTCTTTTTAAGTTTGACCCACTATCCAACAACACGGAAATGCGAAATTCAAATATTTGTTCAGATTGTTTCGAATTTCGGATTTCGATATTCGAATTTTATAAACTTATAAATGCAATAGGACCAATTGCCAAAAAATGGTGCAACATTTTTGAGATGCAATACTAGATCAAACTGGCCGTCTGCAGCCAGAGGCGGCGTTGAACATTCCAAAGCTTATCCCCCGGTCCAGTAGCCTTGGGGATCGAAGCGGCGGAGCATGGCCAGTTCCTCGTTTGTAGGTACCGGTGTGGTAGAGACCTCGGAAGCTGTGCGCAGCGGCCAGGCGGTGTGTTCCAGAACTGTTTGCACGCTGACTCCAGGATGGACGGATTGCAGGACCATCTCCTTGTTTTGACTGTCAAATCCAAGAATACCCAGGGTGGTGATCACTCGTGACGGCCCACCCCGGGGCAGACCGACGCGTTGTCTCCAGCCAGGGCCGTCGCCGTAGCCAGGGGAAGTGATATAGTCCACTCGGGGCACGAACCGCCGTTTTTCGTGCTTCATGATGATGATATGCCGCTGGGCCAGGCTGGCCAAGTCGCAGGCCCCGCCACTGCCTGGCAAACGGGTTGTCCCGGATGAAGCGTTTCTGCTGTATGTGGTATTTAAGTTGCCGAATCGATCCACCTGGGCCCCGCCAATGAAACTGGCATGAACTTCACCCTTTTGCAGCAGACCCATCATGTCCGCCATGTCGCACAGCCACTGGGCCCGGTAAAAATTGGGCAGATCGCCCATAGTCAGGATGGGTTCCAGGGCAACCGAGTCGCGGATCAGGCCGAGCTCGTATATGCCCACTGCATAGGGGGCATGGGTGCTTTTGGCCAATAAGAAGCCGAGTAAGGGGAGACGCATGCCGACAAAAATAACCTCCTGGTCGGCGATTTCCCTGGCTGCAGCAGCGACCATGAGTTCTGCTTGCGTGTAATGATCAGTAGCCATAATCAGCAGGCTCCGACAAAAGGTGGTGTTTAAGGGCCAGCTGGTCCATCCGCTTCTGTCCCAGGAGCTCCAGATACTCGGAGCGGCCGGAGGGACCATCAACCCATTCTTTTTTCCATTGGGTGAATTGGGCGGAAGTTCGGCTGGCATTTTGGTAGTCGAGATACATCTGGTGATCCCGGTTATAGTATCCCGGCACCGCTGAAGGATGTCCGCCCCAGGGGACATGAACCACTGCACTGACCCGAAATCCCGGAGTGAACACCCGGTTGGGGTCACTGCTGATGACTTCAGGCTCGACGATGTTTTCCGCAGTCAGGATGACCTGCTTGCTGGCCAGACAGGCTTCACGGGCAATGCCCAGATTGCCCCACAGATGGGCGTTGCCGAAAGGATCGGCACGCTGGACGTGAATTATGGCCGCATCAGGGGTGATAGCAGCTACTGCGGCCAGGGTATCACCGCTAAAAGGGCAGGTGATGATCTTCAGGCTCTGGTTTGTCTCCATGAGCGAGCTGCCTAGGGCCGTCCGCACCGGCAGAAAAGGAATACCTGAGGCGCCTGCCCGCAATGCGGTGGAGATAGTATGATTGGAGTGGTCTTCAACTTCCAGAGCCCCCCTTTCCACGGCTCGACGAAAATTGTACCCTGACCCGGTAATCACATTGCCCACCCAGGCGGCCCGAATCCTGGACGCACAACCCGCGCCTATGATCTGATCGAAGCAGATATCGGAGATGGGGCCGACGAGGGTCAGATCCTGCTTTTCCTGACGCATGATTTCGTGGGCTGCGGCAAAGGGAATCAGGGCTTCCAGACAGGTACAGGTTACAAGTGTGCTGCCGCTGGGCACAAAGCGGTCAATGGCCAAAGAGAGGTCCATCACTTTGGATTG
>JAWLEI010000027.1:0-31044 GCA_041686195.1 Desulfovermiculus sp. | reverse complement strand
CTGAACACTGAACACTGGCAGCTGAACATACTCTATGGCTCACCCCTACACACTGATCCGCCCCTATTTCGCCGAAAAAAAAGCTGCTCTGGCCCTGGGCCTGATCAGCCTGATCATTGTCAACTTTCTGCAGCTGTTCATACCCAGAGTCATTAAATGGGCGGTGGACGATCTGACCGCTATGTCTCTGGATACAGCCAGCCTGCTGGTCTATGCCGGCCAGATCGCCGGGATAGGCTGCTGCATCGGCCTTTTCCGTTATGTGTGGCGGAACTGTCTACTGGGCACCTCCCGCCGGGTGGAAGAAGGCCTGCGCAATCGCCTCTTCTCCCACCTGCAGACCCTGTCCGCCCAGTATTTCGATTCCACCCGCACCGGGGATCTCATGGCCCATGCTACCAACGACATCCTCCAGGTGCGCATGGCCACCGGCATGGGTCTGGTCGCCATCAACGACGCCATCTTCCTGGGCCTGGCCGCCATCGGTTTCATGCTGGCCATAAGTCCGGTGCTTACCTTGCTGGTCCTTATTCCCATGCCCCTCATCATTATCGGCACCCGTTTCTTCACCAAACGCATGCACCAACGCTACCAGGCAGTTCAGGCCAGCTTTTCCGACCTGACTGAAGCGGTTCGCGAACGAATGGCCGGCATCCGGCTGATCAAGGCCTATAATCTGGAACAGGCCGAAAGTGCGCATCTCAATGCGCATTCCCAGGCCTATGTGCAGGAAAACCTGAAGCTGATCCGGACCACCGGCGCCTTTTTCCCCCTTATGCTTTTGCTGACCAACCTGAGTATGGCCGTGGTTATATATTTCGGCGGCCGCTTGACCATAGTGCACACCATTTCACCGGGCGATTTTGTAGCCTTTATCAGCTACCTGGGACTTCTGACCTGGCCCATGATGGCCATGGGCTGGGTGATCAACCTTATGCAGCGGGGCAAGGCCTCTCTGGGCCGCATTCAGACCATTCTGGATACCAAACCGGCCATCACTTCTCCTTCCAGACCTCAAACCCTTCCGTCCAGTCCGCCTCATCTGGACATTGAGCGGGTCTCTTTTATCTATCCCGGGGGTCAGGCCGCCCTGCAGGACATAACTTTCCAGGTTCAGCCTGGGCAGACCCTGGGCCTTGTCGGTCCGCCCGGGGCGGGAAAGAGTACCCTGCTCCAACTCATCCCCAGGCTCTACGACCCCAGTCAGGGCCGGATTACTATCCACGGCCTCGACCTGCAGCATGTTTCCCTGTCCGCCCTGCGCTCCCTGGTGGCCTATGTTCCCCAGGATCCCTTTCTTTTCTCCGGCACCATCCGGGACAATCTACGCCTGGGCCGGGAAGGAGCAACAGAGAAAGACATGTTCAGGGCCCTGCGCATGGCGGATATGGAAGACACGGTTCTGGAGTTTGCCAAGGGCTTGGACACGGTTGTCGGAGAAAGGGGAGTGATTCTTTCCGGAGGGCAAAAACAACGTATAGGTCTGGCCCGGGCCTTTTTGCACGCCGGACCATTACTCGTTCTGGACGATCCCATCAGCCAGGTGGACACCCAGACCGGCCGCCGCATCCTGGATCATCTGCTCCCTGAGACCAGGGAGCGGACCACACTCATTGCCTCCCACCGCCTGGCCGCCTTGAGCACCGCAGATTGGATCATTACCCTGGACCAGGGCCAAATACTTGAAACCGGCACCCATGACCAGCTTATGGCCCACAATGGGTTCTACGCCCGGACCTACCGGTTCCAGGAAATCGAAGAGGCCCTGAATGCAACATGACCTCGGCTACTTTGAAGAAGACCAGCTGGGCAAACCCCGGGATCTGGGCATACTGACCAGATTATTCCCTTTTATCCGCCCCTATTCCGGCCTGGTCTCTCTGTCCCTGCTTCTGGTCCTGGTCATCACTTTGTGTGAGCTGTCCATCCCCTACATGACCAAGATGGCTGTGGACCGCTATATTGTTCCATCTCAGTCCGAGCACTCGGAAGGACAAACCAGGGAGAAGCGCTTCCTGGAAGTGGATGCCGAAGATCCCCGGGTCCAGGCCGTGGTCTCCGCCCACCCCGCTCTGTTCCAGAAAGACAAAGGCCTCACCCGTATCGCGTACTCCGATCTGGCCCGGCTGCCCGAGGACAGCCTGGCCCGGCTCCGGCACCAGGACCTGCGCGGCCTGGGCTGGCTCACCCTGGCCTTTCTGCTCATTATCAGCCTCAATTTCGGAGCCAACTTCGGGCAGCGGGTGATCATGGAGCTGTCCGGACAGCGCATCATGCACGATTTGCGCATGCAGCTCTACGCTCATGTTCAAAGCCTGTCCTTGTCCTTTTTCAACCGCACCCCAGTGGGCCGCCTGGTGACCCGGATGACCAATGATGTGCAAAACCTGCACGAGCTGTTCACAAATTTTCTGTCCTTTGTGCTCAAGGACCTGTTTATGCTCCTGGGCATTGCCGTGATCCTGCTCACCATTCACTGGCAGCTGGCCCTGGTTTCCTTTGCAGTCCTGCCCTTCGTCCTCCTGGCCTCCATAGTCTTTGCCCGCCGGGCCAGACAGGTCTTTCGCACCCTGCGCATCAAGGTGGCTGAAATCAACTCCCGTTTTTCCGAGACCATTGAGGGCATGCGCATCATCCAGCTCTTTGGCCGGGAAAAGACCAATGAACGCAGCTTTCAGACCCTGAACCACGAAAACTACCAGGCCGGGATGGATCAGATAAGAATCCTGGCTGTTTTCCTGCCTTTCATCGAAGTCCTTGGCTTTCTGGCTATGGCCTTGATTGTGGGCTACGGCGGTTCCAGGGTCCTGGGCGGGACCCTCAGCCTGGGGGCATTGGTGGCCTTTCTTTCCTATATCCGTATGTTTTTTCGCCCCCTGCGGGATATGGCCGAAAAATTCAACCTGCTGCAAAACGCCATGTCTTCGGCCGAACGTATATTCCAGATCATGGACACCAGAGAACATCTGCCCTCGCCCACATCTCTTCCCCACCGGGAGGAGCCGCTTGATAGTATTACATTCTCCAGCGTGTCCTTTGCCTATACCCCGGATAACCCGGTGCTCAAAGACATCACCTTTTCCCTGTCCAAAGGAGAACGGATTGCATTTGTCGGGCCCACAGGAGCAGGCAAGAGCTCTCTTATTCACCTCCTGGTCCGGTTTTACGATCCCACGCAGGGGCGAATACTTATCAACGGGCGGGATATACAACAGTGGGATGTGAGCTCTATACGTTCGTGCATGGCCCTGGTCATGCAGGAATCCTTCCTCTTTGCCCGCACTCTGCGGGAGACTCTGCTCCAGGGCAATCCGGATCTGACTGAGCAGGAGATACACAGGCTTTTGGATCAGCTGGAGCTTTGGCCCCTGATCAATAAGCTGGACCAGGGCCTGGACACGGTCTTAAGCGGGCGGGGCGCTTCCCTGTCCAGTGGAGAACGCCAGCTCTTAGCTATGGCCAGGGCCCTGGCCCGCAACCCGGATATCCTCATCCTGGACGAGGCCACCTCATCCATCGATTCGGTAACCGAACAACGATTGGGGAAAGCCATGCATCGTCTGCAGCAGGGCCGAACATCGATCACCATCGCCCATCGTCTGGCTACGGCCCGGCATGCGGATACCATCTATGTCCTGCACCGGGGAAGAATCATCGAGTCCGGGTCCCACAGCCAGCTTCTGGCCCGGGAGGGATTCTACGCCAGCCTGCACCAGGTGCAGGCTTAATATTTCGGCCCAGCTGAAAGCTGGGCCGAAATATTAACAAATTATGTGATCAATACGGTAAAACGTTTTTTGAGCGCTTTGGCCTCAAAAAAATATGTCAGATTTGCCGGAGGCAAAGCTGACTCCTGTCTTCCATCCGGTCCCATTTCTGCACCACCGACCGGGCCAGACGAACGGAGGCGGCATCAATCATTTTGCCCTCCATGGCCATGGACCCACTATGGCCGCTTGCCGCCTGCTCATAGGCCGCGACCACCCGCCGGGCCTGTTCCACCTGCTCCGGGCTGGGAGAAAAAAGCCTGTTGATGGATTCGATCTGCCCGGGATGGATGGCCCACTTGCCGTCAAATCCCAGCTCGGCACTCACCCGGCAGGAGGCCAGCAAGCCTTCCGGATCGGTATGATCACCATATGGAGCGTCTATGGCTTGCAAACCATAGGCTTTGGCCGCCACCACCAGTCGAGTCAGCACGCTGTACCATCGTCCTTGACCGCTCTCACCCTCTCCGTGTCCGCTCACACCGCGCGGAGGAGCACCCAGGGAGGTGGCGAAATCAGCCACCCCAAAGACCAAGGCCTCCACCCGGTTCGAGGAAGCGGCAATGGCCTCCGCCTTGGTCAGGCCCTCGGCAGTTTCGATGCAGGCCTCGATCCCGATTCGGAATGGAAGATTCAGTTTGACCTCTATCTGGGACAGGAAAAGATCTATGGCTGCAATATGCGTGGGGTCGGCCACCTTGGGCACGACCAGGACATCTATCTTCTCTCCGGCCTGCTCAGCGATGTCCACCACGTCCCGGTAGGCAAAAGGAGTACCCATATCGTTGATCCGGCAGGCCCGGACCTTTGAGCCGAAATCCGCCTGCTGCAGGCAGGCAATGGCTGCCTGCCTGGCATTTTCCTTGTCCTGGACCGGCACGCTGTCTTCCAGATCCAACATGATCTCATCCGCATTCAACCCCAGGGCCTTGTGCACCATGCGTTCCCGATTGGCCGGGACAGAGAGCACGCTGCGTCGCAAGCGGGTACTGTGCATCTTTCCCTCCATTATTGCAGCCTTGCCGGAGGCAAAGCTGAAAGCTCATTTCTTTTCTCCCTTCTGGGGGACCAGCCCCTCTTTTTCCTGATAGGAAAGGACGAAATCCACGGCCTCGGGAATGCTGTTCACCCGGCCCTCAATCTGGGCCTTGAGCAAAGCCTCCCGGATCACACCCACCACCGGACCTGGCTGCAATCCCGTGAAATCCATGATTTCATTGCCATTGAGCAGGGGTTCGGTCATCTCCTCCGGAATATCCGCCCGTTCCAGATATTTTATATTGTGATTAAAGGCCTTTGTGCTCCCGTCTCTGGCCTTGATATTGGCCCGGGCCATCTCCATGATTCGGGGATATTCGTCCAGGGCCTTGAACCGCCGGATGCCCCGTTCGGTAAGCATGGGATCAAACCGCTTATGGTGACGGACCAGATGAGCGATGAGGTCGATATCCTCCGGCCACAGCTCCAGCCGGCGCAGGATGAGCCGGGCCAGTTTGGCCCCCACATGTGGATGCTGATGAAACAGCCACCTGTCATTGGCGTACTCCACAGTATGCAGCTTCCCCACATCGTGGAGCAGACAGGCCATGGTCCCAAACCAGTCATAGGGCAGCTGTTCGGTATAATAGCGCATGACCTGGATGGTGTGATCAAAGACCATCTCTTCCTGGCCGCCTTCATTCTTGATCTGACGAACCCGGCTCAGGGCCGAAACTTCGGGGATCAGACCATGCAGTATCTGAGAATCGAACAGGAGCTGCACAAAGTGCCACATGTTCTCCGCCTCGACCTTGCGCCACTCGTCCATGATATCATACACCGGGACATAATCCACCACGGCCCGGGCATGACGGACAATGGCCATCCAGGTATTGGCCTCAATGGGCAGGTTGAAGTTCACGGCAAAGCGCAGGGCCCGAATGGCCAATAAAAAATTGGAGCGCAAGGTCTCATCCGGAAGTCCCCGCAGCCGGATCTCTCCCCCTTCCCATCCGGCAAAGCCCTCATCCGATTCCACTGTGCCGTAAAAGAGGGGACAGGCCAGATTGGCCGGCAACTCACCCCGTTGCTGCAATTTGTTGCGCAGGCGCGGAGTGAGCTTAACCATGGCTACATCTATATGCGATGCAGTTTCCACATCTGCGGCATAGAAGCGGAATAAGGCTTTACCTTCATTGATCTCGCCCACCTGGCCTTCCTGTCTTCCCGGCACTGCATGAGGAAAAAGGCGCTGCAGGTCGGGAAAGGGGATATCCGTGGCCAGTTCCACCTCCTGCTCCTGGTCGTTTTCCAACACACTCTTTTGAAGTCCGGCATTTATTACATAGGCATCAAACCCGTTGCGGTTGATGGTCTTGCACATGGCAACTGCATCCCGAAGAGGTTGGGGCATTCTCTACCTCCTTAACAGATAATCAAAAATAGGCCGGGCTGCCAGTAGCTGGCCAGCCCGGCACCTTTGCATTTCTCAACAAAGCATGGTAGCCTCTTAGGCAAAATTGGTCAAGATTTTCAGCCAACCCGGTCGGTTAGAACTACTCATGGTTCAGCTTTGCCTGCGGTAAATCTGAAATATTTTTGCAATCTCCTCTGCCAGCCCCCTGACGCAATCACCTTATGCTCACCCATACCTTCTGCCACTTGCCGGGCATAGGCCCGGCCACTGAACGCTCCTGGTGGAACCAGGGCATAATTACCTGGGACGATTTCCTGGCCCACAAGCCGGCCCGCATGTCGACGTCCCGGCACCTGTCTCTGGCCCGGGAGCTGGAAAATTCATTGCATTATCTGCAATGCGGTCAGGCTGCCTATTTCGCGGCCGGACTGCCCAAATCTGAAATGTGGAGGTTGTTCGCATCCTTTACTGACCGCCTGGCCTATGTGGACATTGAAACCACTGGGGGACTTTACGGCCTGGACCACATCACCACTATTGCCGCCTATGACCGCAGCCAGGTGCATACCTTCGTCCACAGCTGCAACCTGGAACAGGCTGCAGATCTCCTGGCCCGAACCCAAGTGATCATTACTTACAACGGCGCCTGTTTCGACCTCCCTTACCTCAGGCGGGAACTGGACATCCCTGCTCCGGCTGCGCACATCGACCTGCGCTTTCTCCTGGCCAGCTTAGGCTACCGGGGCGGCCTGAAAGGATGTGAACGTCAACTGGGTCTGAACCGGGGAGAGCTGGAAGGTTTCGACGGATATCTGGCCGTTCTTCTCTGGCACAGCTATCAAATGTACCAGGATCCGCGCTACTTAAGCACCTTGCTGCGCTACAATTGCGAAGATGTGCTCAATCTGGATCTGCTCATGACCGAGGCCTGGAATCAAAAGGTGGAGCAACTCCCATTGCCCGGATCCCATCTGCATCGGGACCGGCCCCGGCTTTTTCCCAACCCCTTCCCCCTGCACCCCGAGATCCTGGAGTCCATGCGGGGCTATGGGCTGTGAGCAAAAATCACAACATCCTCCTGGCGATCTCATGGTGATTGACCACAATCCGGCTCAGATAGGCCACTGTCTCCCGGAAAGGAGGCATCTGCCCATAGGGCTCATACCCGCTCCTGCTGGTATAGGTCCGGGACAGGCCGGCATTGTACGCCGCAGTGGCCGCCAGCAGATTTCCGCCTCTGGCCCGCAGATTCTCAGCCATGATCCGGACCATGCCCTGGATAGGCTTTTTATACGTCACCCGCTGATCAAATCGGTTGAGAAAGTGCAGGTCCCTGGAATCAAAAATGCTTCGCCCTTCATAGTTGGCTTGCAGAAAGCGCCTGTACGAGGATCTGGCTTCTGCAATCTGCGTATCCAGCCTATCCACTTGCTCCATACGGGACAAATCCGAATCCGGGCTGAGATATTCCTCCCCGGCAGCCAAGGCCTTGAGCACTTCTTTGAGCTTGGACTGCGGATTCTGAAACAGGGCCGGGTCGGAACTGATCAGTTCCCGACGCTCTTTTTGCAGCTCCTGGAGCTGCGTCAGGGACAGGGCCAGGTCCGGACGCTCAAGCTCGCTTGGAGCTAACGGGCTGTTTTCCGGACAGATCATGCCCACGGACCGGGCTGTGGCCGACATGAACTGACAAATCCCCACGGCAAAGGCCCAGGAAACCGCAAATTCATAGAAAAAGGACTCCTCCATGATCTGGGCCATGATCCAGGCCGGATCAACAGGATAGACTTCTTCTTCCTGGGGGATGCTGTGCATAACCCAGTAGGCGATATTGATGACCCGCTTTTTCATATCTATCTCGGCCAGGGGCCTTCTCCAAACCGGAAGATTCCCCTGCCCGTGCCAGTCCTCGATCAGGTCCAAAACCGCTCGCCACAGGCGATATTCAAAGTTTTTGCGTTCCTGCTCTGTCCGCGGAATGGTCCTGGATTTGGGTTGGATGATCCCGATCGAAGGACCGGATTCATCCCAGCCAGCCTGGCTCCGGCCTGGATACAGGCTGCTCAAACCGGCCGCAGCCAGGGCGGTCAAGACTTCGCGTCTATGCATAGAATTCCTCCTGGGCCAGGGCCTTGAGATTTGTCTGATTGATCATCACTGATCAATCCGGCAAATTCTCTTTTTTGGGCGCTTTGGCTCAAAAATATTTCAGATTTGCCGGAGGCAAAGCTGACATCTGGCCAGTGCAAAAGCAGTCTTTGCACTCGTATATATCTTGCCAAAATCAACAATTTTCAGTACAAATATCATAATGAAAATGGGAACATGATGAGAATACCCTATTTTCGCCCCACAGGGGAAGAAGCAATTTTCGCTCCGGATGCAGGAGATTTCCGGGCCAGAGCGGCCTGCAGCTTTCTGTCCCTGTTGTATATATCTTCCCGGAAGTTGACCTGACCGGCATCAGTGACCCAGGCCGTCCAGTACAGCAAGTGCACCGGCACTGGACGGGAGAGACGGATTATGCGGGTCTCTTTGCTTTCCAGGGCTTCCTGCAAAGCTGGCGCATCCCACTTCGGATCCGGCTCCAGCAAGTCCAGAGCCAGGCGCAGGGGCTGTTCCAGCCGGATACACCCGGAACTGAAGTCCCGGGAAACCCTTTCAAAGAGAGTCTTGTGCGGGGTATCGTGCAAATACACGGAAAAAGGGTTGGGAAACATGAACTTGATCCGGCCCAGTGCATTGTCCGGTCCGGGATCCTGGCGCAAACGGTAGGGAAAAGACGAGATGTCTACCTCTTGCCAGTTGATGCTCTGGGGATCGATTTCCTCCGCCCCCTTGCCCCAGCCGGAGAGCAGAGTCATAGAGTTTTCCTCTAAGTATTTTGGGTCTTTGACTACTTGAGGCAGGATATCCTTGATCATGATGCTGCGCGGTACGTTCCAGGCTGGATTAAGGACCAGATACGTAATCTGATCGCTGAAGACCGGGGTCCGCCGGGCTGTTTTTCCGACTATAACCCGCTGCTCCCATTCAAACTCCTCTGCATCCTGAAACACGAGCCTGAAGTCGGCCACATTGACCTGCACGTGCGGAAAGCCCAAATCACGCGAAATCCAACGCCAGCGCTCCAGGTTCAAGGCTGTTTGAGCCGCCCGTTCTTCAGCAGTCACGTTCAGGGCAGCCAGGGTCCTGGGGCCGACGATCCCGTCCACAAGCAGGCCGTGCCGCTCCTGGAATTTCCGGACTGCAGTGTCAACGCGTTCAGTGAAGCGTGTACTCAAGCTGGACCATGGCCCCAAGGGCAGATCCCTGCTCACTGCCAGGCGCTGGCCCAAGGCCAAAATCCGCTCTGATCGGTCTTTATATTCCAGGTTTTCTCCCGCAGGTACGCGCGGCCAACCACCAAGCCGGGCTATTTGCTCATAGTGTTCAAAGGCCTCTTGCAGCTTATGGTATCCGGAATGAGGCGGCAGCTGTCTTTTCAGCTCCTGGCGCAAGGACCCTGACGTAAGAGCCCGGTTCAAAGCGCCTATCAGATCCGGGGCATGGCCAAAAACTGCCCAGGAGGGATACAGGTTTTCCGGATTCACTCGTCCGGCCCGCAAGTGCCCGGCCAGAGTGAAGAAGGCGTCCGTGAGCAGGATATCCGCATCACTGACATCTCTGGGGTTCGGCATGGGCCATTGCTTTTTGATTCTGGTCAACAACATATTCAGGACCCGGGGGTGATACAGGCTCGGGTCCATGCCCTGGCCGGCAGACTCCTGGATAGAATCGAGCATGATCCGGGCCGCATCCCAAGTGCCATGCTCCAGACCCCAGACCGGCCGATAACTGTGCTGAACGTAAAAGGCGGGAAGAACATCCACCCCGCAAACCAGCTCTTGTCCTTGACAGGAAAATTCGCCCCTTTCCACCTGGGAACGGATTTCCCTTTTGACCTGATCTGCAAGTGAGATTACTTGTTCCGGTATATATGCCAGAGCAGATGAAGGACTTACAATACTGGCTTGGATCCAAATCAAGGTACACAATACTGTAAAAACTTTAACGAAGATTTTTCTGTGCATAATAACGAACCTGATCAGGTCACGAATACAAACTCAGAGGTAAAGACTTTCGTATTTTATTTCATTCCATGTTATCAATCAGCTGCACTGTAAATAATCTCCTGCACCCAAATGCACAAAAATCATTTTTCTGCCTCTGACCTGAGATCACCTGGAAACTCAAATAGGGGGGACGCAAATGAGTGTTATTGTTCTTAATGCTGACTATACTTATTTGCACACTGTTTCCTGGCGCCGTTCGGTCAATCTGATGATCAAAGGCAAAGTAGAGGTCCTGAAGTACTCGGAAAAAGTGGTACATGGATTCTGCCGCACCATGCGCCTGCCTTCGGTTGTCCGGCTGATCAAGTTTGTCCGCCAGGTGTATAAAAACAAGGTACCCTTGCACCGCAAAAATATCTTTATCCGCGATGGCTTCACTTGCCAGTACTGCGGTGAGTCCTGCCGCAAAAGGCCAACTCTGGACCATATAATCCCCAAATCCAGAGGAGGAGCCATGAGTTGGTCCAACTCAGTCACCGCCTGCATGTCATGTAATCAGAAAAAAGGAAACCGTACCCCGCGGGAGGCCAACATGGCCCTGGACAGACAGCCTTTCCGTCCCACAATCAACGAGTTCGCTCACTTGAAGATGCAGAATCTGGGTTTGGAGAGGTTGCTTTCCGACTTGATGCAGCGGATGTAGATCTGGATTCTGTGCCCGGCACCTTGCGCTGGAAAAGGCATTCATCCCCGTTTTCCGAGCTCAAACGCTGCATGAGCAGGGTATAAAAGCGGATCTCTGTCTGCAGTACCTTGCGCAAAATCCAAATATATTCCTTGCTGGACTTGCTGATCCGAAGCCCGTACCTGGCCATGAATTCATCCACCAGACCCTCTGTGTGCGGGCCGTACACCTGGCAGGACAGTCTGTCCTTGAGCTGCCAGATCCTGTGCTGGTAACGATCCAGGGCTATGGCCACCTCTTCTTCAAGCGTGCGGCCGCTGTCTGCATTTTGGCCGATGATCCCCTGGTTTTGTGCACTCTCCAGTTTGTCCTGCAGGTAGAGGTTGAGATATTCGTGGACTTGATCCCGGTCAAACGATGAGTTTTCCATGCCGCCCGTCCCCATGCTTATGTCCCGGAGAATACCTGAGGGTTGGCTACAGAATGGGTCTGCCCGCCAGTGAGCGCGGCCAGGGCATTTTCAGCAGCCATCAATCCCATCCGCACCCTGGCCTGTTCCGTGGCACTGCCCATGTGCGGGGCCAGTACAACGCAATCCAGATCCACAAGCCCCGGGTGCACGGCAGGCTCGTATTCATACACATCCAGTCCAGCACCTGAGATTTCGCCCCGTTTCAGGGATTGCACCAGGGCCTGCTCATCCACCAGAGCCCCCCGGGCTGTATTGATCAAAATCGCCTGCGGCTTCATGGCCGCCAGCGCCCGGTCATTTATGAGTCGGTGTACCTGATCGGAATACGGCAGATGAAGGCTGACAATGTCCGCTTCCCGGAGCAGGACGTCCAGGTCCACATGCTCGGCCCGGGGTATGGATTCTTCCGGTGCAAGAGGAGTTCGCTTTGTATACAGTATGCGGAGGTCAAAACCAAGGGCCCGACGGGCTACAGCCCGACCGATACGGCCCATGCCCACAATGCCCAGGGTCTGACCGCTCAGCTCGCGGCCCAGAAACAGGAGAGGGTCCCAGCCTTCAAAGCACCCGGCCCGAACAAAACGATCCCCCTCGACCACCTTGCGGCTCACAGCCAGGATCAGGGCCCAGGTCAGATCTGCAGTCGCTGCGGTCAGCACCCCCGGGGTGTTGCAGACCGGTATCCCTCTGCGGGTGGCTGCATCCAGATCAATATTGTCAAAGCCCACAGCATAATTGGATATCACCTTCAGGTTGGGCAAAGCATCAATGACCTCGGCGTCAATGGTGTCTGTGAGCAGGCAGAGCAAGGCTTGGCAGTCCCGGGCAGCGTCAATGATCTCCGCCTTGGTCAAGACCCGATTCTGGTCATTGAAATCAAGATCAAAGTGATGGGTAAGAAACTCCATCACCTCCTGGGGCAAACGCCTGGTTAAAAACAAGCGTGGCGTATCCGACATGCATTCCTCTCTGTTTGTGCAGGATTATAGCTCAAGACTGCTCTTCGTGCGCATCAAAGACACCTTCAGTCAGATTCGAACTTATGGCACTGAGACCGAAATCTTCAATAACCGCCTTAGCGGCTCTGCGGCCGGAATGCAGGGCCCATTGCAGACTGGACACAGACCCCAGGTCTCCGGCCAGGTACATCCCCGTTCCCACCCGGACCTGGCGTCTGAAAGGATCAGGCGTGGGGGGATCTTGTACCTGTAATGCCTTACGAATATTGTATGTTTGAACATGCTTCCAGTCCCGGGCCTGGGTCCCGAACCATTCCTCGGCCTGGGTGCGCACCGCCTGGATCAGTTCGCCATCATCAACCTGCTCCAGCCCCACAACAGTCGCCGAAACCAGGGCCTTGCCGTCCGGAGCATAGCCTGGGGCCACCTGACTGGGCACGCACAGACTGGTCACTGGTCCAGAGCCCTGGGCATTGAGCATGAGTATTGGCTCCAGAACCGGTGGATCCTGAGCCTGAAAATAGACACAGCGCACGCTCCGATATTCCCGCCCATTCTTTCTCTGCAAAAGCCTGGCCGCTTCCTGGCTGTCGCAAGCCACAACAACAGTCTTTGCAGAGATTTCCCGGCCCGAAGTCAATCTGACCTTTCCCTGCTCCACAGCCTGGACCGGAGAATTGAGCAGGACCATGTCCCCGGGAAAAGACCTGGCCAATTGCCTGGGGATGGACGCAATTCCCCTGCCGGGCAGAGCTGCTGTACCGGACGCAAAGGTCCGGAAGACAAACTCGAACATCCGGCTGCTCGTCTTCAGCTCAGGGTCAAAAAAGACAGCGGTAAAAAAAGGTCGGAAAAAGCGCTCCATGATCTGCTCGGAAAAGCCCTCATCACCCAAGGCCTCCAACATGGTCTGTTCCGGCTTTTTGAACAGATCTGACAGGCTGGGGCGCAAAACTTTTCGCCGCAGGGAGAGCAAGCGCAGTTTATCACCCAGGCTGCCTGCTCCGGAGAACACGGCTGACAAGACCTGTTTTGGGGAGCGGAAAGGATCAGCAAACCGATACCACTTGTTCGTACCACGGATCAAGGCCCCGGACTCAAATGAATGCAGATCCAGAGAATGGTAGTCCAGCTGTCTTTTGGCCTCTGGATATCCGGTTTGCAGGACCTGAAAACCGCGGTCCAGGACAAAGCCCTGCACCTGATCGGTCCGCAGGCGACCACCGATATCGTCTGCAGCCTCCACAACAGTCACTTTCAGCCCATTGGCCCGGAGCAGCCTGGCACAGCTGAGTCCAGCCGGACCGGCTCCAACCACACAGACATCATGCATGCCAAGTCCTCACTTTATTCCCAAAACAGGCTGGGATTGACCTCAAACCAGGCCAGCCCGCTGGGAACGGACATGCCGGTGCATGGGCTCATCATTCCGGCCAGGACAAAGAGATCCATGCTGGCATGAAGATCAAGCGGCCCTTCCAGGCCCTGTCCCAACTGATGCAAAAGACCGGCTTCAAACTTAAAGGACCGGACATGGGACTTGGCTTTTTCAAATAACAGGGCCATGTTCCCGGCATCCTTTGCTGAACACCCTGCCAGGACCTCCTGCACCGCCTGTTTCGCGTCCAGCTGGCCTGTTTCCCGGGCCTGGGTCAACAGAATCCGGACCACCCGGGGCATGAAATAGCTTTCCTCAGCCGTCAGGCGCAACCCGCAGGAATCCCACCCCTGGCTGGGCCGTATCTGCACCGGGACCAGGGCCCGCTCCTCAAAAGCAATCAGCAGGGACTCGTTTTTATCTTCTTCCGGCAGATCAATCTCTGCATAGGACGTGCATTCCTTGTCCAGGCAAACATGAAATATCTGAGCCAAGTCCGCGGCCTCGGCCCCAAAATGATTTTTCAGGCTCTGTTCAAGCCGTTCAATTCCTGTGGACATAGTCTCCCCACTTCATAACCAGGTCATACCTTTTGCAAACCCTCTCATCCAATTTGTTCCTTAATTTCAGCTTACAAAAAAAGCCCCGGCCTGACAACAGCAATTCGGGCCTGGGTTTATCGGATTCAAGCAGTTCACATATCTGGCAGTTCTGGTGGCCAAGGGTCGTCTGGCCAGTTCCCGGGCAGGCTGTTTTTGAACGAAGCCCTTGCACTTGACTTTTTCTTGTAGTAACATTACTACATTACTTATAAGGAGGACTCGAACATGAAAACTATTTCCAGTAGGGATTTCAACCAACATGCCAGCGAGGTCAAAAGAACAGCCGATCATGAACCTGTAATGATCACCAACCGGGGCAGACCTGCCCATGTGCTGCTCAGTGTCAAGGAATACCGAAAACTCACCGGAACGCACCCAAAAATAACTGAACTCTTGGCCATGCCTGGCAGCGAAGACATCGAACTCGAGATCCCGTGCCCTGATGATCTGGCCCAACCGGCGGACTTCTCCTGATGTACATTCTCGATACCAATGTTGTTTCTGAACTGCGTAAGGCCGGATCCGGAAGAGCCGATTCCCGGGTAATCTCATGGGCAGAAGATGTTCATACAACTGACCTTTATTTGTCAGTGATCACTCTTCAGGAGTTGGAGCTCGGCGTTTTGCTTGTCGAAAGAAAAGATGCAGCCCAAGGTATGGTATTGCGAACCTGGCTCAATAGTCATGTCCTGCCGGCATTCACTGAACGTATCATTGCAATCGACGTGGCAATAGCCATTTATGCCGCAAAGCTTCATGTACCTGACCCACGTCCAGTCCGAGATGGCCTGATAGCTGCAACTGCCCTTGTTCATGGGATGACTGTCGTTACCCGTAACATAAAAGATTTTGCACCAACTGGGGTTTCTCTCCTCAATCCCTGGACTTGGGCATTATGATGCAAGTAAAGAGTACAGGGACAAAATTTTGTTCCTGACAGGGGCAAAAGGCGCATGAAGCCAACCTGTGCTTGACCTGCGAAGATGAAGGAAATAATCTTACCCATCAGGGCCAAAAGTCTTTTCCTTTTGGCCGCTGCCCCAAACACCTCTGAGGGCAGCACACTGTTATTCGCATGAAACGAGAAGTTAGCTTACTTGTCGGTCTTCTTCTTTTGCCTGTTTTGGGGCAAAAGATTTGTCAGATTTGCCAGAGGCAAAGCTGACCAAGATCCGAACCCCTGACCACAGGAGATTTTATGGCCAATCCAGAAGACATGTACCGTTGTCAGACCGTAAACTGCGGATATATCTACGACCCGGACCGCGGGGACCGCAAGGGCAAGATCCCCAAGGGGACCCGTTTTGAAGAACTGCCGGACACCTGGCGCTGCCCTGTCTGCGGGGCCACAACCAAGAGGTTTGAGTGCATGGGCACCAAGAAGGAGTGATCTTGGTGAAAAAGGGAATGAAAAGTTGACAAAACTTTTTTTGCCCCTTAGTGTCACGTTTATGCTTTTCGTCACACTAAAGGCAGAAAATTCCCTTTTGCGTATCCTGAATCGTGACGCCCGACTCAGATTACGCACCTCTCCACTCCTCCCAAAGCCGAAAGCGGGTACATCTCCTCCCTGTGCCCGCTTTCGGCTTTGGGGCCTTATCCGTAACCGGATACATCCACTCGGTTGGACCTGAGCACAAAATCATGCTGGAACCCTGGATCCAATAGATTGACAATGAAACATGGTTTTCCGTATTGTGGAGCGATGAATTCGAATGGTCAAACCATTAAACATCACTCGTGTGGAGAGCTGCGTGCCTGGCCGGGTCTTCACGGGCCCTTTATCCCAACCTCCCGGTGTTTATTCTGAACAGCAGGGACATTTCAAGAGGAGTCGAGAATGGCTGTGTTCAACCAGACAGAAATTGCATCCATGTCGTATGATAAGCCGCAACTCAACTGCGGTTATGCGGATCAGACCCTGAAGGTCGACGTGGGCTCTGCCGCCTTTGAAATCAAGCCGGTCACCCAGGACATGAAGGACACATTCACCGGCGGCAAGGGTTTTGATCTCTGGCTACTGTGGAATGCTGTGCACGGAAGCACCAAGTGGAATGACCCGGAAAACGCGATCTGCATTTCTTCAGGACCCATGGGCGGCACCCCGATTTACCCCGGGTCAGGCAAGAGCATCGTGACCTCTATCTCCCCCTCCACCGGTTCGGTCATTGATTCCAATGTGGGGGGCTACTTTGGCCCATACCTCAAGTTTTCCGGATTCGACGCCCTGGAAATCTGCGGAAAGACAGATGGAGACACCGTCCTGTTTATCGATGGGGTAAGCGGAAGCATTCAGCTGCTGCGCATGGACGGGTTGCCTGAGGAGAGCTATGCCTTATCCGAAGCCCTGACCGAGCACTTTGGGGGCCAGGACCGCAAGAAGGTCTCGGTGGTTTCAGCCGGCCCAGGGGCCAGGCACACCAATTTCGGGTGTCTCAACTTTTCCTATTATGACCGCAAGCGCCAGACGGCCCGGAACAAGCAGGCCGGCCGCGGGGGTATCGGGACCGTGTTTGAAGACAAGGGTCTCAAGGCCCTGGTGGTCACATGCACGTCTTTTTCCGTGGATACCAACAATCCGGCGGACAAGGACGCCCTCAAGACCTGCGCCAAGGCCCACACCCGGAACATCGTTGAGCTCGATCCCAAGCAGAATCAGATGGCCAAAGGGGGGACCACTTTTCTGACTATGATCATGAATGATCACGACCTGCTGCCCACCCATAACTTCCGATACGGCCAGCATCCCCAGGCCAAAAATCTGGGCGCGGACGTGTTCAGACGCCTGTTTGATCCCGGATTCGACGGCTGCTGGTACGGCTGCACCGTGGCCTGCGCTCACGGGGTGAAGGGCTTTGTGCCCACCACAGGCCCCTACCGGGGCCAGCAGGTATTTGTGGACGGCCCGGAGTATGAAACCATTGCCGGAGTAGGCTCCAACCTGGGGATCTTTGACCCCTACACTGTCCTGGAACTGAACTTTTATTGCGACGCCTATGGTATTGATACCATCTCCTTTGGCACGGCCACGGCCTTTGCCATGGACTGTTTTGATTCCAATATCATAGGCCCGGAGCAGACCGGAGGCCTGGACCTGTCCTTTGGCAACCGCTTTTCCGCCTTGATCCTGCTGCATCAGATGGCGGCCGGCGAAGGCTTTGGCCTGGTGGTGGGCAAAGGCGTCCGGCACATGAAAGAGCTCTTTGTCTATGAGTTTGGTGCTGATGCTGATGTGTTGCAGGATATCGGCATGGAGAGCAAGGGCCTGGAGTTTTCCGAATACATGACCAAAGAATCCCTGGCCCAGCAGGGTGGGTACGGTCTGGCCCTGAAAGGCCCTCAGCACGATGAGGCCTGGCTCATCTTTTTGGACATGGTCCACAATCTGATGCCCACCTTTGAGCAAAAATCCGAGAACCTGCACTGGTTTCCCATGATCAGGACCTGGTTCGGGCTCTGCGGCCTGTGCAAGCTGCCCTGGAACGACATCGTCCCGGCCGACAACCATGAGACCGAAGAACCGGCCAAGGTAATGGGGCACATGAAACTCTATGCTCAGTACTTCTCCTCAGTCACCGGCAAGAAGGTCACCCCGGACGATCTGGTGCTCATGAGTGAGAAGGTGTATAATTTTCAGCGCCTGTTCAATCTGAAGATGGGATTCGGCCGCAGATCCCAGGATCAGATCCCCTACCGGGCCATGGGGCCGGTAACGGTTCTGGAGTACGAGTCCCGCCAGGAGCGCTATGATAAGGAGCTCACCGAAAAGTACGGGCTGGATGTGAGTGGACTGGGCACTGAAGCCAAGCTGGTCGCCCTGCGGGAGAGGCGGGAAGAGCAATATGAAAAACTGACCGATGCCGTGTATGCACGCCGGGGCTGGACTGCTGACGGCATCCCCACCCTGGCCACGGCCAAAAGGCTGGGCATAGACTATCCTGAAGTCGTCGAGCTGCTGGCTGCCCACGGAGTCAGGGAATGATCACAGTGGACGATCAGGAGGTCCAATGGTTTGAGGGAATGACCGTGACCGATCTGCTGCAGCTGATCGGCCGCGACGCTCCCTGCTCAGTGGTCCGGATCAATGAAACCCATGTTTCCCGACCCACATTTGATGAAACTCTGGTTCCGGATGGGGCAGAAGTCTATTTGATCCCCATGATCTCAGGGGGATAGGCAAAGGGCAACCTGAAAAACTGCACAAAAAAACCTGTGAGCCCGGGAGACAGGGAACCCATGACCCCGGAAAAAAAGCCCCCCCATCACCTGGTTCATATTCCCGAGCTGGCTGTTCAAATACAGGCCAGCTCCAGGGTGGAAAACCATCCCTCCGGCCGGCCCTTTTCTGTGCTGACCGAAGAAAAGGCCCGGTTCCTGAGCCGGGCCTTTGACTGTTCACTGCGCCAGGTCTCTGTGCAGGCCATGGAGCAGGGCATAATTCTTAAGCGCTACCTGCGCAATCTGGAATCCCTGGATATTGCCGAACAGCTAGAACTGGCCCGGAGCAAAGCTATGGTCGTCGGCGCCGGCGGATTGGGAGGGCAGGTCATTCTCACCCTGGCCAGGCTGGGGATCGGCGAAATACATGTTGTTGACCCAGACGTCTTTGACGAGACCAACCTCAACCGTCAGGTCCTGTGCACCATGCACACCCTGGGCCTGTCCAAGGCTTTGATAGCAGCTGAGGCGGTCAGCAGCATCAATCCCAGCGTAGAAGTAGTAAGTCATAAACAGCGCTTCAGCCGGGAGAACGGCCGCCATCTCCTGTCCGGAGCACAGGTGGCTGTGGACTGCCTGGACTCTGTGCAAGACCGCTTTGTCCTGCAAGACTGGGCCAAAGATCTGGGTATTCCCCTGGTTCATGCGGCAATTGACGGATTTCTGGCTCAGGTGATGACCATATATCCCCGGGATCCCGGTCTGGAGGAGCTCTATAGCCGAAAACAAAAAGAACGGCCTTCATCGGCTGGCAACCCGGTCTTTGCCCCAGGCGTGGCCGCCCTCTTTCAGGCCATGGAGGTGATGAAAGTCATCCTCGGCCGGGGCAAACTCATTCACAACAGCCTTCTTTTTATGGATCTGGAAGCATGCAGGCTGGACCTTGTGCCTCTCAATGCTCGGGAGGTATGATGTTTAATCACCGTGACTGGTTACAAACCCATGCAGGAGGTATGTTATGAACTGGCGACCCGTCGTGCCTACCGCGGTAAATGAGCCGGTGCATCAATATGCACCAGGATCAGAGGAAAAGGCCCGGCTCAAAGCAAAGCTTTCGGAGCTGGGCAGTCAGGAGCTGGAAATCCCGGTGGTTATCGGAGGCAGGGAGGTCTATACCGGACAGACGGCCAGATCGGTCATGCCCCACAACCACGGCCACACCCTGGCCACCTATCATATGGCCGGGGAAAAAGAGATCCGGGCTGCCATCCAGGCCGCACTTAAGGCCAGACAGGAATGGGCCCGCACCCCCTGGGAGACCCGGGTAGCAGTGATGAAAAAGGCCGCCTACCTGATCAGCACCCGGTATCGGGAGCGGATGAACGCCGCGGCCATGCTGGGGATCGGCAAGAACGCCTATCAGGCTGAAATCGAAACTGTCTGCGAATTGTGCGATTTCCTGAACTTCAACTCCCAGTTCCTGTACCAGCTCTATGCCGAGCAGCCGCCCTACTCCCCGCATGGGATCTGGAACTGCCTGGAGCACCGCCCCCTGGAAGGCTTTGTCTTTGCCGCCACCCCATTTAACTTCGTGGCCATTGCCGGCAACCTGCCCACCTCTCCGGCCCTAATGGGCAATGTGGTCCTGTGGAAGCCGGCCTCTTCCGCCGTGTACCCGGCCTATCACCTCTTCCAGATCCTGCAGGAAGCCGGACTGCCGGACGGGGTGATCAACTTTGTCCCCGGCCGGGGCTCTGTGGTCGGCCCCATGGTCATGTCCGATCCCGACCTGGCCGGAGTGCATTTCACCGGATCCACCCCGGCCTTTCAGGACATGTGGCGGACCATCGGCGCAAATATCCAGAACTACCGCTCCTATCCGCGCATTGTGGGCGAAACCGGAGGCAAGGACTTCATCGTCCTTCACCAGTCCGCGGATGTGGACGCCGCAGTGGCTGCCACCGTGCGGGGAGCCTTTGAGTACCAGGGTCAGAAGTGCTCGGCAGCCTCCAGGGTGTACATCCCCAGGGGCCTGTATCAGGAGTATAAGGACAAGCTTGTGGCCGAAGTTAAGACCCTGAAGATGGGCGATGTGCAGGACTTCACCAACTTTGTGAACGCAGTTATCGACAAGGCGGCATTTGACAAGATCAAGGGCTATCTGGACTTTGCCAGACAATCTTCTCAGGCCACCATTCTCAGCGGCGGGGAAGCAGACGATTCAGTGGGCTATTTTATTCAGCCCACGATCATTGAAACCGATGATCCCTATTTTAAGACCATGCAAGAAGAAATCTTCGGGCCTGTGGTCACCCTGTATGCCTATGAGGACGGGGAATATGAAAAGGCCCTGCACCTGTGCGATGAGACCAGCCCTTACGCCCTGACCGGGGCGGTCTTTGCCCGGGATCGCCAGGCCATTGCCCGGGCCTCTGACATCCTGTGCCAGGCAGCCGGGAATTTCTATATCAACGACAAGCCCACCGGATCCATCGTCGGACAGCAGCCTTTTGGCGGGGCCAGGGCCTCGGGGACCAACGACAAGGCCGGGTCTGTATTCAACCTCATGCGCTGGGTCTCTCAGCGGGCGATCAAAGAGAACTTCGACCCGCCCAGGGATTACCGCTATCCTTTCCTGGATGAAGAATAAAAAAGGGGGGGTTACGCCCCCCCTTTTTTATTCCCGCTGCTCGATAGGAATATAGTCCCGCTTGGTTTGGCCTACATAGATCTGCCTGGGCCGATTCAGCTTCCAGTTCGGATCATTGATGCTCTCCAGCCACTGGGCTATCCATCCTGGCAAGCGGCCGATGGCGAACATGACTGTGAACATGTTCTTGGGGATGCCAATGGCCCGGAGTACGATCCCGGAATAGAAGTCTACGTTGGGATAGAGCTGGCGGTCCTGAAAATAGGGATCTTCCAGGGCCACCCGCTCCAGTTCATGGGCAATGTCCATCAAGGGATCTGAAATGTGCAGGGCCTGAAGCAGGCGGTGACAGACCTTCTGCATGATCTTGGCCCTGGGGTCCACAGTCTTGTACACCCGGTGACCAAATCCCATCAATCGAAAGGGATCGGTTTTGTCTTTGGCCCGCTCAATAAAGTGTTTGTACCCCAGACCGCTCTCTCGAATCTCTTCCAGCATCTCCACCACTGCCTGGTTCGCTCCACCATGCAGTGGCCCCCACAGGGCGGCAATGCCTGAGGAGATGGCTGCATACAGATTAACCCGGGCACTTCCCACCAGGCGGACTGAAGATGTAGAGCAATTCTGCTCGTGGTCGGCATGCAGGATCCAGAAAACACGCAGGGCATTGATGACCTCGGGATCCAGTCTATAGGGTTTGACCGGGGAATCGAACATCATGTTCAAAAAGTTGGCGCAATAGGCCAGATCCGGACGGGGATAGACTACAGTATGCCCCCGGGAAATCTTGTAGGACATGGCGGCCATAGTCCGGATTTTGGACACCAGCCTGGTAACCGTCATCTGGATTTCCTCATCACTGTCATTGAGCTCCGGATAGAAGCTGCGCATGGCATTGACCATAGCCGATAGGATACCCATGGGATGCGATCCGCGGGGGAAATTCTGGTAAAAGACCTTCATGTCTTCGTGCAGCAGGGAATGGTCGTTCAGCATGACCGAGAATCGGGTCAATTCCTTGCGCGTTGGCAACCGCCCATATATGAGTAGAAAGGCGGTTTCCTTGAATGTAGCCTGTTCAGCCAGATCTTCGACCGGAATCCCCCGATAGCGCAAGATCCCCTGTTCACCATTCATATAGGTGATGGCGCTCATGCAGCTTCCAGTGTTCACATAACCCGGATCCATGGTGATCAGACCGGTTTGCTTGCGCAACTGGGAAATATCAATGGCTTTTTCCCCTTCTGTGCCCACCAGGATGGGCAGCTCATAGGTCTGGCCCAGGTACTCCAGCTTGACTGTTTCTGAGTCTTTGCACGCCGTTGCGGGCACTGTCACAGCATTCTCAATCATAAATCCACCTGCATGGTCAAATGTATTCCAAAAGAGTTTCGATAGTTCAATCCCTTTTTTTGGTCAACCCGGTCCCCGGCCCGGCACTCACTTGCTGGGTAGCATTCTTGGTTTACCTGGAACATTTACACCGCAAGTGAGTGCCGGGCAATCCAGTGAAAATCCATGCTATCTGGTCTGGATTCCCGCCTGCGCGGGAATGACGGACAAAGCAGGGTTGAACTCCATACGAGCGATCAGTGTTAATATTAAAGATTTGATATTCGTTGACTTACTTCGCGAGTGTGTCTGCAGATGTCCCCTTGGTGTATTTCCTAAGCATCTTGTGCGCATGAAACGGGGCTCTTGAACCACCTGGTGCAGACTGTTCACTCGTGCAGAGCCTTGAAAACCTCGTGTTTCAGCCAGGACGTATCCTCTGTTTGCGGCAGGGAATCCAGCAAGCGCTCAACCTCTCCCTGCTCGGCCATGATTCGGCGCGAGGCAGAATAGTTCAAGGCAAAGACCCAGCTGCAAAGCAACAACTTGAAATCATTAACCCAGATCATGTCCTGGTAATTGACCAGGGCCTTGTTCCTGACCTGATGTATGATTTTCCGGGACATCTTTTCAGGATCCTGGCCCAACCCCAGGGTCAAGACCTGGCTGGATCCATCCTCTTCAAACAAATGCCCGGCGATTACCCCCACAATGTCCAGCTTGTCCGCATCCCGAACCAGGCCCAGCACTGGGTGCAAAATCGCGGGCAACCCGGCCGGCAGAACAGCCCTGTTGTGAAGGAAAACGCTTTGCAGAACAATGCGGGTATCGGGCCGGCTCAGACCGTGTAAAAGCCCGCTTTGCCGCAAGACCTTAAAGCCCAGCCGGCCGTGGTCCTCAGAGGCACTGTCCTTAAAGGTCCGGTAGTTTGTGTATTGCGGAAACCGGCCCAGGTCATGGTACAGAGAAGCTATCTCAGCCAGCCTGGCGGTCCTGGGCTCTCTATGCTCTTGACCCAGAATTCGCTGCACCCCTTCCCATACCCGCAATGAGTGCTTGAGTTTGAGCTCAATGTGCCTTTGATGCTCCGGCTCATGCTCAGTATATTGGGCTACGAACTGTCGCAGCCTGTGTGCAGCCTGCTCCGGCCTGAGCCAGCTGTTACTCAACACCATCCGGGCCTCGTCTTTTGTGGGTCTGACCTCGGGTTCTCTTCCCTCTGCCTCCAGATCTCTACCCTATGCCCCATGCACTCCGCGCTCTGCTCTTCCCTCCATGCTTTACCCCCCAGGCCCTATGTCCTCTCCTGGACATGCCCCAGCCGTTCCAGGACATCCTGGACCAGCTCCTCCACACTTCTGTGGGCCGGAAGGATATAGTGCAGGGTCTGGAAATACAGGGGTTCCCGTTGGGCAAGGGTCTGGGCCATTTCCTGATCTGCCGGCAGTCCGGACAGGGAGGGCCGCCATGCGGCATCCTCCTGATCAGCCAGCCTCTCGTGCAGGATTCCGGCCGAAGCCATAAGATAAAAGACCTGTCCGCTGCTGCGCAGCAAGGTCCGGTTCTCCTCCTTGAGGACGACTCCGCCCCCGGTAGCTACCACCTGGCCGGTCTGGGTGCATATCCGGCTCACCACCTGATGTTCCAACTCCCGAAATGCTTCCCATCCCCGGTCCTGAACAATCTGGGCAATACTTAGGCCTAAGAGCTCTTGGACCAAGTCATCAGTATCTGTGCAGTCCAGGCCCAGTCTTTCGGCCACTGCCCGGGCCAGAGTGGTCTTGCCGCTCCCCCGGGGGCCAATAAAAAATATATTTATGGAGTGCAGGTCTGCCGGAGGCCGATCCCGCCAACTCCCGTCTTTATGTCTCGCCGTGGCCTCGGGTTCCTCCACCTCATACTTTTTTTGAATAAATTTTTTCACTTTTTTCTCCGCCTGAGGATTCTTTCTTACTGAACAACCGTATGAACTCTTGCCGCGTCATATATCTATTGTCTGGTATCGGGACGCAATCTTTCTTCCTCTGGTTCTTCATTTGCGACATGGCAGCTATGCCAAAACGCCGCCCCTGAACGGACACTGCCAGGCATCTGCATGGTGTACGGGTCGAATTTCTGTCTCTAGTGTACAATATTGTGTCATGAACCTGCATTAATGTGCATATTTTTGCACACTCGGATTATCCCCCAGACCAAATCTTGTTTTCCATCTCCAGAAAACTGTCCTTTTTTTGACCCTTAGGCCATGTATGAACCTCGTATGAAATTGGACCCCTCTTTGTCCTTCACTCCGGCATAGGCCGGGATCCAGCTCTTAGATTTTCAGTCTGGATTCCGGATTTTTCCGGAATGACGGCAGGGGCAACCGAAATTTTCATACATGATCAATCCGGCAAATTATCTTTTTTGGGCGCTTTGGCCCAAAAAATATTTCTGACTTGCCGGAGGCAAGGCTGAAAAGGACCAAAGCTTGCATAGGATCTTGCAAAGGACAAGATGTCCTTGGCCAGACAAATCCGTGCCGGTTATTTTTTTATCCTCTCTGACATACTTTCCGGGAGTGAGACGCATATGTCAACAGAGCCGCTGACTATTCTCTGGGTGGATGAGGAATCGGATCAAACCAAGCACCTGACCTCAGTTCTGGAATCAGAAACCAGGGCCGGAGTGCTTCTTGAGCCAGATCCCATCCAAGCCTTGAATCTGGCCCAGAATCAAGAAATCGATCTGTGCCTGATCAATTTACCTCTCACTCAGCTGAGTCTGCCCGACTTTATCCCCAGACTCAAGGAAATCGATCCGACTATTGTCACCATTGTAGCGGTTAATTCCGATCAACGGCAGGACCTGGTCCAGGCCTTGTCTGCCGGAGCCCATTTTCACCTCTTCTTGCCTTATGAACAGGCTGAAGTCATACTGGTATCCACCCGGGGACTCAAGCACCGCGAGCTCCTCCTGCAGGCCGGGCGCTCCCGCCCGTCTCTGCGTCAAAGCGACGGCTTTCACGGCATCATAGGCGTCTCCACCAGCATGCGCCGTGTCTTTGACCTCATAGAGCGCATCGCCGCTCATGATCAGGGAACAGTGCTCATACAGGGCGAGAGCGGGACTGGTAAAGAGTTAGTAGCCCGGGCCATACACGACTTAAGTCCCAGAGCCGGGCAGAGCTTCATGACCGTTAACTGCGGGGCTATCCCGGACGAGCTTTTGGAAAGCGAGTTCTTCGGCTCTGAAAAAGGGGCTTTTACCGGGGCGGACCAGAGCAAAAAAGGGCGCATCGCTCTGGCCGATCAGGGTACTGTATTTTTGGACGAGATAGGCGACATGAAGCTGTCTCTGCAAAGCAAGATTTTGCGCGTCCTTCAGAAACAAGAGGTCGAGCCTGTAGGGGCTGGCTCTCCGGTTCCGGTCAATGTTCGGATTATTGCAGCTACGCACGCCAATCTGGACCAGGCAGTGCAGGAAGGACAATTTCGAGAGGACCTCTATTATCGGTTAAGCGTTGTCCCCCTGAACATCCCTCCGTTGCGGGAGCGGCCGGAGGATATCCCGGCCCTGGTCAATACCTTTATCATGATGTACAATCGAGGAGTCAAGTTCGGGGTGCAGCGTTTTTCCAATAAGGCCGTTCAAGCTCTGCAAGCCTATCCCTGGCCGGGAAACATCCGGGAACTGGAAAACCTGGTCCAGCGCATGTGCATCCTGCATTGTGAACAAACCGTACATCTGGGAGACCTTCCTCCCAAATACCGGGGCTTTCGCCGTTCCGACCGCCAGACTTCCATCACCTCTACAGCCCAGAACATGGGGAACATAGATTTTTATTCCCGGATGAGCGAACTCGAAGACCAGCTCATCATGCACGCTTTGCGCCAGTCCAAGGGGAACAAGAAGCTGGCGGCCCAGCTCTTGAACATGAAACGGACCACCCTGCTTGAAAAGATCAAGAAAAAGAAACTCGGTCCGGTCCTGGACCAGATGCTGAACAAGAGTTCGTCATTGACAGCAAATTATACCCAAGTGATCTAGAAATAAAAAAGGATGAGATCATATGATCTCATCCTTTTTTATATGGGCAATGCAGGATTCGAACCTGCGGCCTCCAGCTCCGGAGGCTGGCGCTCTATCCGACTGAGCTAATTGCCCGAAAGAAGACATTACTATCCCAATGTTTCCTGATTGTCAACAGAGCATACTCGCTGCCGACCACAGCTTATCCTTGCTCAACACTCCACTTTGCCCTATCCTGCACCTGAGAAGCCAAAGATACACCCCAAACCATACCCTGCACCAGGACCGGGCATGATCCCCAAAACTCAAGAGTTTAGTCCTCACCGAATCATCTTGGCCATGAGTGGTGCAAGCGGCATAGGCTATGCACTCTCGCTACTGCATGTCCTGACAGAACTTCCGCAGATCCAGCCCCATCTGATCATCTCGCCGGCAGCGGTCACTATCCTGGAGCTGGAGGCCGGCAAAAAGGTTCAGGATCTGGCCCTGGACCGGGTTCAAGTCCATGAGTGCCAGGACATGGCTGCTCCCCCGGCCAGCGGTTCCTGGCTCCATCAGGGCATGATTGTCTGCCCCTGTTCCATGGCCAGCCTGGCGGCAATCAGGCATGGTACAGGCCACAACCTCGTCCACCGGGCGGCTGACGTGACCATCAAGGAAAAACGGCCCTTGATCCTGGTCCCCAGGGAAACACCTTTAAGCCCTATTCACTTGAGCAACATGCTCGGTCTGGCCCAGGCCGGGGCCACCATTATGCCGGCCTGTCCAGGATTTTACCATGGTCCGCAAACAGTTCAGGAATTGATAAATCAATTGGTTGGGCGTATACTTGATCAAGTAGGAATCACCCACAACTTAACATCACGCTGGGGCGAAAACTAGGAGGTGATAAACATGGCCCAAAACATCTTGACCTGGCACGGTCATTCCAATTTTCAAATTACCACCCCTGAATGCACCATTATCATCGATCCCTGGTTCGAGGGCAATCCTTCGGCCTGTGTGGGGTCTGATGCCTGCACCCAGGTGGACTTGGTCCTTATCACCCACGACCACGACGACCACATGGGCCAGGCCGTGGACATCTGCAAGCGCACCGGGGCCCATGTGGGGGCAGTGGTAGAGACTGCGGGCAAGTTGATGCACAGCGGAGTGCCGGAACAGCAGATTATAAACGGCATCGGCTTTAACATCGGCGGAACTGTGGACTACAAAGGGGTCCAGGTAACCATGGTTCAAGCCTTTCACTCCTCAGCCACCGGCTGCCCGGTGGGCTACATTCTGACCTTAAATGACGGCTACTGCCTGTACCACGCCGGAGATACCGGAATCTTCTCCAGTATGGAGCTCTTCGGCCGCTTGCACTCCATTGACCTGGCCCTCTTGCCCATCGGCGGAGTGTTCACCATGGATCCGCCTCAGGCGGCTCTGGCCTGTTCCCTGCTGCAATGCAAGAATACTCTGCCAATGCACTGGGGCTCCTTCCCAGTCCTGGAACAAAACACAGACCGCTTTGCCCGGGAGCTCAAAGAGCAGGGAGCCGCAACCCGGCTGATACGCCTGGATCCCGGACAGAGCCTGGAACTCCCCATATGAGCGCCCATACACTCTTCGATACCTTCTTTCAGGGTCCAGCCCTGGACATGCTCTTGCAGGGCATCGACCTGGCCCTGGAAGAAGACGGTCCGGACCTGACCTCCGAGGCCTTATTCTCTCCCCAGGAGATCCTGCAGGCCACGGTACTGGCCAAGGCTGAAGGAGTCATCGCCGGCCTGCCCCTGATTCCTCTTATCCTGGAAGGGGCAGGCCCTTCCGGATACGAAGCGGATATCAAGTATCTGGCAGATGAAGGCAGCCAGGTCTTTGCAGGCCAAAACATCTGCTCCTTGCGTGGATCGGCCACCCTGCTGCTCAAGGCTGAGCGGGTCATCCTCAATTACCTGACCCACATCTCCGGGATTGCCACCTTGACCCACAGCTTTGTCCAGGCCCTTCAGGGTACATCCACCCAGCTCCTGGATACCCGCAAGACCCTGCCTGGTCTTCGCTATCCGGAGAAGTACGCCGTTTTGATCGGCGGGGGGCAAAATCATCGCCTCAACCTGGCCCAGATGCTCATGCTCAAGGACAACCACATCGACCAGGCCGGGTCCATCACGGCCGCAGTGTCCAGGTTGCGCGGCAGGTACGATCCCTGCCCGCCCATTGAAGTAGAATGCCGGACCAGGGAAGATGTGCAGGAGGCGGTTGCGGTCCAGGTGGATCGAATCATGCTCGACAACATGGATGAAAAGGGTATCACCGAATGCCTGACCCTGATTCCCAAGCAGATCGAGTCCGAGATCAGCGGAGGCGTGGACCTGGAAAGCCTGCCCAGGCTGGGAACTCTGGGAGCTGATTTTATCTCCGCAGGTTGCCTGACCAACTCAGCCCCGGTTCTGGATCTGAGCATGAAGCTCAAGCCAAAGGGTTAAGGCTGGGATGTATTTTTTATACTGAAAAAGAATAACACCAATTGCCCCAAATTGGGATAAGATTTTGAAACCTGGTACGAGAACGTAGAGATCATCCTATGTTTGACACCGCCCCTCGCCACAAGGCCTCGGTTCTGATTATCGGCTCCGGAATTGCCGGATGCACTACCGCCCTGGAGCTGGCCCGCGCCGGCATGGAGGTCACCCTGGTCACCTCCGGGCCGGAACTGGCCAGCGGCAACTCTGTCCTGGCCCAGGGGGGCATCGTGTACCACGGAGTGGACGATTCCCCGGACAAGCTGAAAAAGGATATCCTGACTGCAGGCTGGAACGTCAACTATCTGCGGGCGGTTCAGTATTTGGCCAGACATGGGCCGGAAGTGGTCCGCGAGCTCCTGCTGGAGACTCTGGACATCCCTTTTCAACGGGACCAGGAAAAGACCTGCAAGCTGACCCGGGAAGGAGGCCACAGCTTAAACCGCATCCTGTACTGCGCCGATTACACCGGCCGGGCCATCATGCAAGGTCTGCACCGGGCAGTATCCCTGGAACCAAACATCGATGTCCTGACCAACCGCATGGCCATAGACCTTTTGACCACTCACCACCACTCCACCAAGCTGGAGTTTCATTACCACCTGGTCAATCAGTGCGTCGGAGCCTATTTTTACAACTTACGCACAGGTCAGGTGGAGACCCTGATGGCCGATGTCACCGTGCTGGCCACGGGTGGGGTGGGCCAGATATACGTGCACACCACCAATTCCCGCACTTCCATAGGTTCAGGGCTGAGCATGGGCTATCGCAGCGGGGTGAAAACCATGAACTGTGAATACATCCAGTTCCACCCCACCGCCTTGTTTCAGAGGGGCGGGCAGCAATTTCTGATCTCCGAGGCCGTGCGTGGAGAAGGGGCGCGCTTTATCCGCATGGACGGGACCCCGTTCATGAAGGAGTATGATCCCCGCGGGGACCTGGCCCCCCGGGATGTGGTCACCCGGGCCATTGTCCAGGAAATGCTCAAGACCGGCGACGATTTTGTCTACCTGGATGCAGCCAACTATGTGGCCGGAGATATCGCGGACCGTTTTCCCACCATCTATCAAAGATGCCTGGAAATCGGGGTAGACATGAGCAAGGATCCGGTACCGGTGGTCCCGGCCGCTCATTTCTTTTGCGGCGGCCTGCTGGTGGATCTGGAAGGCCGGACCACTCTGAACCGGCTGTACGCTGTGGGCGAATGCAGTTGTACCGGAGTGCATGGGGCCAACCGGTTGGCCAGCACCTCCCTGCTGGAGGGCCTGCTCTGGGGCCGAAATGCTGCCAAATCCATTGCATCGCGCATAAAGCGCAAGAACATGCTCAGCCAGAAGCTCATGCACTCCATACCGGACTGGTCCAATCCGGGCACTGATGACAATGAGGATCCGGCTCTCATCGCCCAGGACTGGGCCCAAATCAAAAACACCATGTGGAACTATGTGGGTATTGTGCGCACCACGTCCCGGCTCAAACGAGCTCATCAGGACCTGCAGAACTTAAGTCTCCGCCTGCATGAATTCTACAAGAACACGCCCATCAGCAAGTCCCTGATCGAGCTCTTTCACGGCTGTCAGGCCTCGGTGGTCATCACCCAGGCCGCCCTGAAAAACACCCGCAGCCAGGGATGCCATTACCGGACAGAGGGGTGAGGCAGCGTGGAGCAGGACAGCTTTAAACAATAGCCCTGGACAGCCAGGGCACCGCCTTTTCTCCAGCATCTCACCTGTCGAAGAGTTTTAGACAAGGAAGCCGAGATCAGGGCAACTGTGCTGCCTTTGAAAGCATAGGCCTCACCCCTTCCTGATTTTGCCCAGCAAAGGCCCGACCGCACCACTCAAACCTCCCCTCCAGGTTCCATTCCGCCTTTCGGGATATCTCAGCCAAGGAGTAAATCAGGCTGTGGATTTCCCGCCAGCCCAGGGAAAACAGCTCACGTTCCCAACCGTTTCATAAAGTCAAAAGTGCCTGTCCCTTATGTTGCGAGTTACCCTAAACATTCGTAAATAATTACGATGGAGTATATTTTAATGTAATTGAATAACTCCATTGATATCATCAGGATGT
>JAWLEI010000026.1:8040-31726 GCA_041686195.1 Desulfovermiculus sp. | reverse complement strand
AAACAATGGCTTGACACCATTTAGTACTAGCGGTATACAACAAATAAGCATGTAAGGCCTGGTATTTGATAAGAATTTTCCAAGGCCTTGATCTCGTTGTTCAAATCACCCTCCACTTGTTAAAGGTTTTCGACCGCTTAAAGGGCGAGAGGCGGACCGAAGGCCCCAACCAATGATCGCCCTGTCTCCCTGCAGGCAGCCTAGGTCATGATTGACGAGACCTCCTGACTGGAGACCAAAATCTACGTTACCTGTATAGGCTGGCTGCACCTTGAACCCAAGCCGCCAAGCCGCATTGAAAGATTCGAACCAATATGCCGGCTGGACCTTATTTTCTCCTTGACGTCCCCAAAAGAGGTCAGGCTGCGCTCACAGGTTCCCATGCTCTGGCTGACCCTCCGGGAGACCAGCCTCGTGCCCTGGGGTTCTTTGTTCAGCACAAGTTCAGGCTAAAGGTAGAACCATTTCAACTTCAAAAGGGGGTGGTGCCGCGTCAAAGAGATCTCTGTCCAGGATTATAGCTGTATCCAGACACATTTTTGACCAAGGAGAAAAGAAATGGAAATTCGGCGTAGGTTCATTCAGGGTATGACTGTGGCTTTAATCGGTGCTTTTGTGGTTCTTTGCCTGGCCCCGGCTACGCAGGCTAAATCGCCGGAGTATAAATGGCGTCCCTCCTCCTGGCTGCCTTCAGGCATTACCTGGGACACCATCGGCTACATATCCGAGTATGTAGAAAAGATGTCAAACGGCCGTCTGGTGATGGAACCCAGCGCTCCCGGGTCCATCGTTCCTGTGTCCGAGCAGCTGGATGCAGTAGCTGCCGGCACCATGTCCGCGACCTTTATCTGGCCGGGGTATTTTCCGGGCCAGCTCCCGGTGGCCTTCACCCATGGGGACTGCCTGGCTGTGCCCAAGTCCATAGCCGAGCTCAAATATCTGTACGAAGAGTACGAGGACGGACGGATCATGGAGCTCTTGCGCCAGGAGTATGCCAAACAAGGGGTGCATCTGGTGGGCAACCTGTACTGGACTTTGGATAACATTATGATCTCCAAAGAACCCATCAATGGCATAGACGACCTCGAAGGAGTGAAGTTTAGGTCTTCAGAGCTGATTTCCCTGCAGCTGGCTGAGCTGGGAGCAGGGACCGTTTGGACACCGGGCGATGAGATCTACACCATGCTCTCCACCGGAGGCGTGGACGCCGCCACCTTTTCTCATGCCGCGGATATGGTGGACATGGGTTTCCATGAGGTGACTGACTACTGGGTCAAGCATCCGACAGTGGTCGGACCGGCAGCTGATGCCTTGATTGTGAACATGGATGTCTGGAACTCCATGCCAGATGACCTCAAGGCCATTTTAGAGGCAGCAGTGGAAGCCGGGACCGCCCGCAACGCCTTTGAGGCTGAGCTGACAATCGCCGATGCCTGGGAGTTTGTGGAAGAAGAGGGCGTTGAGATCATCGAGTGGCCGGAAGAAGACGCTGTCGAGCTGGCCAATACGGCCCGGGATGTAGTTCCTGAGAAGTATTTTAAAAACGAAGCCTTTACCGAGATCTTTGAAATCACGGAAAAATACGCAGTTGAGAACGGCTACTGGGAAGAAAGATAAGCCCGGCCGGGAAAGGCGCGTCGCACAGCCGGGGCGCCTTTCCCAGGGCTGATTAAGATTGCGCATTAAAGGGGTACAGGATGAGACGCATTTTAGCCGCCATAGATTTTCTCAGCGAATGGAGCGGGAAGCTGGTCAGTGTGCTCATATTTTTCCTGGTCGGCGTTCTGCTCTGGGACGTCACCCTCCGTTTTGTCTTCAACGCTCCCACCATCTGGGCCCATGAGCTGTCTGTCCACTTATTTGGAGCCTATTCGGTTCTGGCCGGGGCCTATGTGCTCCTGCACCATCAGCATGTGAAGATAGATATCTTTTACATCCGCTTTTCCGCGAGAGGCAGGGCGATTATCGATTGCTTCACCTACCTGATGTTTTTTCTCTTTATCGGGGTCATGCTCAAGTATGGATTTGAAATGGCCTGGAGGGCTGTGGAGCTCAGACAAACGGTCTCTCCTTCCCCCTGGGCCTCTCCGGTCTGGCCGACCAAGCTGACCATACCCATAGCTGCCCTGCTCATGCTCCTCCAGGGCCTGGCCCATTTCATCCGCAACTTGAAACTCGCTATCACCGGAAAGGAATTGTCATGACAGAATGGCTCCCTATGTTTGTCCTGGTTGGCGGGCTGTGTTTCGGTCTTATTACCGGGTTCCCAATGGCCTTTACCCTGGCCGGCACCTCTATTATTACGGCTATGATATTTATAGGACCGCACGCTTTGGCCTATGTGGCCTCAAATACTTTTGGCATGATGTCCAACATGGTCTTGATTGCCATGCCCATTTTTATCTTTATGGCCTGTGTCCTGGAAAAGTCGGAGGTGACCAGGGACCTGTTCGACTTCATCCATAGACTGCTCGGTCCCCTGCGGGGCGGGCTGTCCATGGGCACAGTGCTCATCTGTGCAGTTATTGCCGCCATGTCCGGGGTGAGTACCACTGCAGTGGTCACCATGGGCATCATTGCCCTGCCCATCATGCTCAAGCAGGGCTATAGTAAGAGCATTGCCATCGGCCCCATTCTGGCCGGGGGGGCACTGGGGCTGCTCATCCCTCCCAGCATATCCCTGATCGTCTATGGCATGGTAGCCAGGGTATCCATTGGCAAGCTCTTTGCCGGGGGCATCGTACCCGGGCTCATTCTGGTCTTTTTGTTTATGAGCTATATAGGCATCCGCAGCTACCTTGATCCCAATCTGGCCCCTGCCCTGCCTCAGGAAGAGCGGGTATCCTGGAAGGAGCTGTTTGTCCTTTCCAAGAGCCTGATCCTGCCCATGGGCATTATTCTTGCGGTTCTGGGCACTATTTTCGCCGGCATCGCCTCTCCCACAGAGGCGGCTGCGGTCGGTGCGGCCGGAGCCCTGATCAGTGCAGCCATCAACCGCCGCATGAGCTGGAACATGCTCAAGGATTCCGCCATCCGGTCCATGGCCATCAATGGGATGATCATGTGGATCCTGTTCGGCGCCGCCTGCTTCACCAGTATTTTTTTCCGCACCGGAGGGCAGCAGCTGGTCAAGGAAGCCATGCTCGGCATGGGCGCAAATCCAGTCGTTATATTTGGATTTATCTTGATCACCTTGATCGTGCTGGGCTTTTTTCTGGATGAGATCACCCAGATCATGATCACTGTTCCGGTCTTTCTGCCCATCATCGTTCAGCTTGGCTATGACCCGATATGGTTCGGGGTCCTTATCATGACCCAGGTCCAGATGGACTATCTGACTCCCCCCTTTGGATTTACCCTGTTCTATATGAAGGGGGTGGCTCCCCCGGAGGTGACCATGGGCGATATCTACCGCTCCATCCTGCCCTTTATCCTGATGCAGCTGACTGTGGTCATCCTGATTCTTGTATATCCACAGCTTGTCTTGTGGCTGCCTGATCTCCTCTTTTGACCAGATGGCTGCACAGAAAAAACCGGGCTTGGCTCTTGAGCAGGACGCGGTTGCCCTCAACCGCTGTCCACTTTTTCTCAAGCTTAAGGGGCCTGCCCGGCACTCACTTGCAGCATGGACTTTCATAATTTGCAATGACGTTCATATTGCACACGAGTGCCGGGCGGCCTCCAGGTGGCTCCGGCTTTTCTGGGTAGGGCTGGTTCTCTCCGAGACCCAGCCTCTTTGATCAACGCACCCCCGGCCCTCGAAGAGGCCCGGGCTACTGGGCCCAGCCCTCTTCACAGCCAGTTTCATATCTGATCAAACTGGGCCTCTGCAGCCAGAGGTCCCGCCCTGGCGGGACTCGTATGAAACAAGAATCCAGAAAGAACATGACTGCCTCGTGCTCGGCCTTTTGGGCGAAGACAAGCTTCGCCCCTACATATCCAAGCTCACGTTTCATCCTTGATCAATCCGGCAACTTCTATTTTTTTGCCCGCTTTGGGGCAAAAAAATATTTCAGATTTGCCGAAGGCAAAGCTCGTATGAAACAAGGTTTTAACCTGAAGAGGCCAGCCCTTGGGGGCAAGGGCGGCCTACCTACGAGCCGGGCTTTTCAGTAGGACGGGCTTGACCCCAAGCCCTGTCCCTCTGAGACAACAGTTTCATCCCGGATCAAACTGGCGGCCGCGCAGCCAGAGGCGGCGCTGAACAGATACGAGCACTATCCCCCTTCGACTACCGGGAAGACAACAACCAGATCGCCCTCATCCAGGATTGTATCCGCTCGCGCCGGACGTCCGTTGACCAGGATGATCTTTTGGATCTGGTCATTGAGCTCAAGGTGTTCCATGAGCACGGCAACAGAAGTGCCATGCGGCAGATCCAGAGAAAAAGACGTCCGGCCCTGCGGGGCATGTCTTTTGAGATGAGAATAGATTTTGAGCTCAATATGCATGTAAGATGAGCACATCCTGATCATTTACGATCAAGTATACAACATGTTCCCTGCAGTACGTCACTGCAAAAAGTCATTTCACGCTCATTTGCGATACAATATGGAATTATAAGCTCTTGTTTTTACTGACCTCTGACCTCTGTTCTCTGATCACGCCATGGCGTGACTGACTTCAGGCCAGTCCCAGCTCGCGCAGCCTTTCCGGAGTGGGCTTGCCGTTCGCATCCCAATTCCGGATCCTGTAGTAGTCTTCCAGCATCTCTTCCAAATGACAGACCAGGCCCTGGGCCGGGCCGGAGGGCATGGGTTCCTGGGTCAGCCGGGCCGGCAGAGTGTCGTCCTTGCGGGAAAATCCTGCCCCGGCTAAAAAGACCCGCTCGGCATTGATGATCCGTTCCGAGGCCTGGATGAGTTCCTCCAGGCTGTAATCCAGTCCAGTGGCGGTATTGAGATATTCCAGAATTCCGGTCGGGGGCACATCGAGTTCTTTGCCGGCCAGATTGCGCACCGCAAAAAAGATGCACAGTCCGGCAGCGTCAATGACCGCAGACAGGTTCTGAAAATCTTTTGTGATCCTGGCTTTGCCCTCCCATTCCTGGGGATCTACCTGCTGGGGAACACCAAAGAGCTCAAAATAGGCCGGGTCTCCCCGCATGTGAGATCCACCTATGGGCGAGGTGGCGTAGGCCAGACCCATGGCCTGTTCCCCCCGGGGCTCATATCCGGGGAACTCCTGCTTTTTAGCCACCATGGCCAGCTCCGGATGGCCATAGCGTTCGGCCAGCCGATAGCTGCCCAGGGCCAATACATCTCCGAATCCTTCCCGGTACCCGGTTTTTCTGGCCATTTCCACCAAGGCATGGCCGTCACCCCAGAGGAGCTTTTGGCCTACATCGGTTTCCGGGAGATAGCCCCGGTCAAAGAGTTCCATGGCACAGGCAATGGTCGCCCCCATGCTGATGGTGTCCAGTCCGAGCTCATTGCAGATGTAGTTGGCTTTGGTAATGGCCGCCAGGTTGTCCACCATACAGTTGGGGCCCATGGCATACACGGTTTCATACTCCGGACCTTCTCCCTCTCCGTGGAAATCCGGATCGTCGACCCGGGTCTTGCGCCCGCAGGCTACCGGACAGCCGAAGCAGGCGCTGTTATTGACCAGGTATTTCTTGGTCAGGGTGGCCCCCTGGACCGCTTCCCAGCCGTCAAATGTGCCTTGCTGCCAGTTTTTGGTCGGCAGGCACCCGTAGTTCTGGGTGGCCACTACAACCCCGGCCGTGCCGTTCACAGTCAACCCCAGAGGGGTCTCTCTGGTGGCTTCCTTAAATCCGTCCAGAATGGATTTGTTAAACGCCTTGAAGGCTTCAGGATCGGCAAGCGAGATCTTTCCTGATCCCCTGACAGCGATGGCTTTCAAGTTCTTAGAGCCCATGACCGCTCCGACCCCGGACCGGCCGGCTGCCCGATCCTTATCGTTCATAATGGAGGCAAAGAGCACTCCCTTTTCCCCGGCCGGTCCTATGCAGGCCACTCTGGCCTTGGCTTCGGTCTCGGACAGGATCTGGTCAGTGGTCTCATGCGTGGTCCGGCCCCACAGGTGTTCGGCCTTGCGCAGCTCATACTGACCGTCGTTGATCCACAGATAGACAGGAGCCTTGGCCTTGCCGCTGATAATAATCCCGTCCAGGCCGCTGCGCTTGAGATGAGTAGGGAACATGCCTCCTGAGTTGGAGCAGGTGATGGCCCCGGTCAGCGGCGATTTGGTCATGACCATGTACCGGGAGCCGGTCGCGGCCCCGGTGCCGGTCAAGGGCCCGGTGGCCATGACCATGATATTGTCTTCAGACAGGGGAGCGACATTGGGGTCGAGTTCCCGGTTCAGATAATAGATGCCCAGGCCCCGTCCACCGATATACTCCTTGCAGATCTGGGGATCGAGGTTTTCCTCTTGAATATCTCCTGTACTCAGATGAACGCGCAGGATCTTGCCGCAATATCCGTGCATGAAGAACCTCCTTAGGGATGGTTGAGATATGTTCCAAAACACAATAGGAAACTGAAACAAATATCTACTGAATACGTCAAGCCCAAACCTTCAGCAGCCACAGCACAGCCTGGAAAAGCACACCATGTCCGGCTCCCTCACGCCCGGTAAGAGCCAATCCCCCTCAAGTCAAAAGTTGCACATGGCTGACCATACCCTCAGAGCACAAAGAGGTAGAATATAATGGTTACCAAAAGGGGCACAAAGAAATTATCATCAAGGACAACCAGGTAGAGCTCTGTTATACAAAGCATGAGTGCACACAAAAGGACCAAATGAAGGGTGTGCGGTACAATCCAGGCTGTGGAAGCAAAACTGGCAAAAACAAAAGCCAGACTTCCCTCCAGAGTCTTGTTTTTAAAGATAAATGTCTTCCCCATCGATTTTCCAACCAATGCTGCTGCTGCGTCGCCGATCATGAATCCAGTATAAATGACTGCTAAATAACGAGCAGGCATACTCAACAAGACGCAGAATAAACTATAGGAAAATGTGATGGATATAAAATAGTATGTAGACCCGGTCAGGCTTCCCCTTCTTTCATGATCTCGTAAAATATCACCGAAAAAATACCCGTATATCTTAGCCAAATACCTGTTCTTTCGCTTGAACTTATCAATGAAAATATTTATAAGCGTAAATAAGACTAAAGGCCAAAGTACGATTTGCCAAGAAATATATATAAGGGCAAGAGGTACTGCAGCAGCTATTAAGTGCAACAATTTTCGTTTCAGTTCTTGGTGCATAGGCTCAATCCGGTTCAGCTCGTCTTTCAACAAGAATTTCCTGCGTATATTCAACAATGTCGGTTAGATTTTCTTCTTTTGGGGGTTCTATATCTTTTTTCCCTGCCTCTTTCGTGTATCCGATCTGTTCAATCCCGGTGGGCAGCAAAGCAAAAAGCTGGCCATGATGGAGGACTTGGGGGATTTCATGCATAAAATATACTGGGTTCTGTTCTTTTTTCAGCAAAGAATGCCCCAAAAATTCCTCGGGTTTCTCGTCTTCTCCTAACAGGCCCAAAATCGTTGGGGCAAGATCGGTAGTTGTTCCTTCCTTGGTTATAACTTCAGGTGTTATATCTGGATGAATGATAAACAAGGGAATGCTTTCCGGAGCTTTGACCGGTTTTTGTAACTTGAAATCTCTATGCGAAGTGTACCCGTTTCCTTCGACTCCGGACTCATGGTCTGAGTATATGACTATAAGAGTATCTTCAAAGAAATTCATTTCCTTAAGCTTGCTGAAAAACATCTCAATTGACTTGTCGACGAAGGATATTGACCGGAGATAGTCTCGAACAAGCGGATCCTGGACATCCTGAAACTTATCTTGCGCATGGTCAGCAGGATAAAAGTCAAATGGTGTGTGGCTGGTTACAGTAATAAAAAAAGAAAAAAATGGAGTATCTGCTTCTTTTAAATAGTCAAGAGACTGCAGAAAAAAGTCGTAATCATTTATCCCAAAAGTGTTATGCCTGCCGTGCATGACTGTATCATCAAAAGAAAAATCTTCTCTGCTGTAAAATGTTTCAAACCCTAACTCTGGAAAGGCCTTATGCCGATGGAAAAATTTCTTATCATTTCCATGGAAAGCAAGTGTGGAATATTTTTTTTCATTTAATATATTGACGAGCGAGGCAAACTGGGTCAAGTCATTAACTTTGAATCCATAGTTCTTGTTCAAGGGATATATTGATGTCAAACTGGAAAATTCTGCATCAAAGCTGCCATTTACGTGCTGAGCGTAAAAACTCTCAAAAAATAAGGCCTTCTCTTTGAGCTTGTTGAGAAACGGAGTTACCTCAACACCTTTGTGCCTATAATCAATGATGGTTTTATCTAGTGATTCAACCTGAATAATGATAATATTTTCTATATCAGCAACATATTTGGCCGCTTCTTTATCAGTGAGCTCTTCCTGGGCTGAAGCTGGGGGTTCAGGCGGTTTATCCTGTTCGGGTGGGTAATAAAAAGATATGACTTCAAAAATATAAAGAGGTATTATTCCATATACATTCACAAAGGAAGAGGTGCTTTTTTTGTAAAGGGAAAAAGGTCTATCATTTCCTAATACATAATTGGTGCTCACCATCTGAGCAACCAATAAGCAGACCAAAAGAACAACAGGAGTAATATTTTTTAGAGCATATTTTCCACTCAATATACTCCGTATAGACCTTGAAGTTTTATCTTTATAGTTAACATAAATTATCAATATAACATCTAATATAAAATATATATCATACGATCTAACTAATTGCCTGATCAAAACCTTGAAGGGCCGAATTCCCTGCCCCATAAGCATGTCGCTTAAGCTTAAATAATTTCCAAAGTATCTATTATACCATACATTTGAAAGAAAAAAAAGTGTGAAAAAAATCAAAAACAGCAAGATATACATCCTGCCATTTTTGTTTTTCACAAATGGCAAAACATAAAAATAAATAAGTATAACAAGAAAAACGTTTTTAAAAATCAATCCCGTTACACTCGGTACTTGATATATAAAAAACATCAAGTAGTTGTACTTTATCAAGAAGCCAAGCAGAAGTGCTGCACCATAGCATTTCTGGTAATTGGGAATATAATTCAGTATATTCATCTCAATTTTCTTTTTACTCGCTTTGGGGAAAAAATATTTCAGATTTGCCGGAGGCAAAGCTGAACAGATACTCATCATCACATGATATACCTGCCTACAGCCACTATAGCCATCCCGGCCACAATAGCCCCTACAAAGCTGCCAACCCATTTGGCAACGATAAAGGTAGGAAGGGCAGCCCACAGAAAGACGTTGTCCACGCTGATATCAAGCCTTTGGTCAGACACAAGGAGTGCAGGCAGGAGCATGGCCGCCAGCACGGCAGAAGGGATGAGCTGCAGCCATTTGACCAGCCATGGGGCAAGGGCGCGCGAGGACAAAAATGTGATGGGCAAGAGCCGGGGGCCATAGGTCACCAGCATCATGCCGACAATAATCATCAAGACTTTGAATTGGTCCATATCTCCACTCCCAGGCCGAGGCTGGCAGCCAGAACTGTGGCCAGGATGACATTGGCCTGAGAAAATCCGGTCAGAGAGAGGCCAACCGAGATTGTTCCAGCCAGGACAGCGGTTATCCACCTGGTCAACGAAGTCAGCTGCCAGACCAGAAGGACCATAAACATAGCCGGCAGGGCATAGTCCAGCCCGATGGGCTTCACATCCGTGATCAGAGCGCCGGCGCAGAGGCCTGAAAATGATCCTGCAAGCCAGGCAGTCTGGGCGATCATATTTATGGCCAGGGTCTCTGGTTTCCTCGTTTCCCCCCGGGAAAATCGGCTTGAATGCAGGGCAAAGGTCTCGTCAGTGAGCTGAAAGGCAAAAACTGCCTGCTGCCATCTGGTCCAGGAGCGCAAATAAGGAGCCAGGGCAGCGGACATGAGCAGGTGGCGTAAATTGACCACAAAGGTGGTCATGATCACCGAAGCCGGGCCAGTGCCGGCTGCCAGCAGCCCAACAGCAATAAGCTGGGCCGAACCGGCAAAAACGAGCAGGGACATGAGCATGGTATTGGCAGCTGACAGTCCGCTCTTTTGGGCCAAAACCCCATAGGCAAAGCCAACAGGCAGGTATCCCAGAATAACCGGCAGGGTCTGCTGCACTGCGCGCAGAAACCACTTGGCCTGGCTGGTGTCATGGGATGTCCGCATCATATGCCGTCCTCGTATGAAACTAAACCCAAAGGTTTCAGGTTTCAGATTTGCCGGAGGCAAAGCTCGTATAAAACGAGACTTTACCCTGAAGATGGCCTGCCCTTGAGGGCAAGGGCGGCCTACTGGTGAGCCGGCCTTTGGGTAGGGCGGGCTTGACCTCAAGCCCAGCCCTTTTCATGCTCAGTTTCTTTCTTGATCAAACTGGGCGTCTGCCGCCAGTGGCGGGGCTGAACTCTCATAAGGCGGTTTCAAATGAGCTGGAAGCCGCACTTGCCTTCCGCCGCAAGGCCAGAAACCAGGGCACCAGGTAGGCGCAGCCGGCAATCCCGCCCAGAACCAGGGCCAGGGCCGCGCCGATTATGCCCACCATATCCAGAAAATAAATGGTCACCACCAGGACCACAACCACAGTGCTCACTTGGGCCACAGTGGCCTTGGTGATCGGAGCGGTCTGTTCTGCATTGACCAGCACCCCCCTCTGCAGGCAGACCAGGACCCAGAAGAAAGGGATCAGGGTCATGATCTGGACCGGGACAGAGGAGAATTCGGCCAGATACATGGACAGTCCGGACACCTGATGAAACCAGATCGTACTTAAAGGAGTAAAGGCCAGCAACCCCAGCCCGCCCCCAGCGGCCAAGGCCAGGATAAGAGCGAAATTTCGCAGGGGAATGTAGTTTTCCTGCTCATCTCCAAGCAGGGCGATTATCACTTCCTGGTAGGAGATGCTCAGGCTGATGAACAAAAATACCAGGGAATGGACCACTGGAAAGACGGCCAGGGACTCAATGGCCATCTTGCTTTGGCCCAGAAAGAAAGTCACCACAGGCCGGACGCCCAGGGCCAGAATAGTGGTCAGGGCCAGGGGAAAATAAAACCTGGAGATCCGGGCATAGGTCAGAGGACTTTGCCTGACCTCCGGGCTGTGCTGGAGTTCGCGCACCACGCCGCCAGCCATCTTCCGGGTGGCTGCGGCCTCGGCCACAACTCCGGCAGCCAGGGAGCATCCGCCGACCAGGGCGCCGGGCACATCGGTCCAAAGGGCCAACACCAGGGCCGACCCCCCCATGCCGCTGAGCCGAACGACAGTACCGTAAGCCACAAAGCGGGTCCGGTTGTTCCGGATGAGGATGCCCTGATAGAACCTGCGGTATCCGATGGCTCCCGGCCAGGGGATAAGGGCGATGCAGGCCAGGTGGGAGAGGTGGGCCACATCCGAAGGAAGACGGATGATCCCCTGGGCCACAAAGGAAAAGACTGGAGGCAGAGTCAAACCCACCATGATCAAGGTGATAATCGCGCTGAGGGCGTACACAAAACGCTTCATGGTGTCCAGTGAGGCCCGATCCCGGACCAGAGCCGTAGTCGCGGACATGACCATGATAATCGGGGCTTCCACCAGCAGGGCTACAGAAAAGGCAACCCCGTAAGAAGCAAGGTTCAGGGTGGGATCTGCCAGCCGGGCGATGATGGCGCTTAAAAAAGGGCCCTCCACAGCCATCATTATCCAGGTGGCGGCCAGGGGGAGCCAAAAAATGAGTATGCGGCCCAGAGTGAGCCGGCTTGCTGTTTCATGCATGGGTGCGTCGGATTTTCTCGCAGTCAATAAGTACCTTGAGCGTCCCGGTTTGGCCGGCCTGTTCCAGGGCCTCTTGAATCTGGCTCAAAGGGTAGACATCCTCGATCAGGGATTGGACATCCACCCACTTGTGGGCCAAAAAATGCACAGCCAGGCCCATATCCCCGCATCTCGACCCCAGAAGGCAGATCTCATTGACCACCACCCTGGACAGGTCCAGGGTTGAGGATTGGTGGGAGGTCGTCTTGATGACCACCCTGCCTTCCGGCCGGACCAGCTCCAGAGCTGTATTGATCCCTTCCGGCCGCCCTGTGCACTCCACAACCACATCCTGACCTTGATTTTCCGCGGCCAGGGGCTGGTCCGGCAAAAGGAGACAAGTTGCCAGGCCTTGTCTGGCGGCAATGATTAACTTGGAAGCATGACGCCCGAACAGCGTGAGCCTGGGGGTAAAGCGGGACAGGGCTTGGGCACAGAGCAGGCCCATCTTGCCGTCCCCTAGAACGGCCATGCGGGTCTTTGCCGTGATGTGCACCTGCTGGCTGACCTCCAGGGCCGCAGCCAGAGGCTCGGCAAACACGGCTTCTTTGTCCGGCACATGGTCCGGAACAGGATACAGGTTGGTCACCGGAAGGCACAGATACTGGGCAAATGCTCCGCTTAATCCGCGAATGCCCAGCACCTTTCGCTGCCGGCAATGCCGGTGATCACCACTGAAGCACCAAGTGCATTGTCCACAGCCGCAGTTAATATCTGCCACAACCCGCCTGCCTACAAGTTCCGGCCGATCCGGTGCCTGGATCACCTGGCCCACAAATTCATGTCCCGGTGTTCCGGTAAAATGTGAGTACCCGGCCAGAATTTCCAGGTCTGTTCCGCACACCCCGGCCAGGCTGACCTGGATCAAAGCCTCCCCCGGACTTGGTCTGGGAACTTCTTTGTCCTGAAGCTTAACCTTGCCCTGATCAACAACCGCTGCCAACATAGAAACCTCTCAGCTCCCTCAGGAGGTAAGCATTCAGCCCCCCGTCCAAAGTTCAGAACGAATACCTCAAGAGTGCTTTGCCATCGCCGATTCTGAATTTCCTTGTGTGCTCAACATCTGGATCAGTTTGCAGTCTGCGGCTGGAAACGGGTATTGGTCCAGCTCCTGTGCTGAGGCCCAGCGAAAATCCGAGGCTGCGTGCAAGACCGGTTCTTGACCCGGCGGGGCCAGGAGGCACCAGTAAACGTGCAGGGTGACCCGAAACCTGGTATAGCTGTGCTTGATGACCGTGATTTTGTCCAGAACCCGGATGTTCAGCTCCAGCTCTTCCCGGAACTCCCGGGCCAGTGCTTGTTCCGGACTTTCCCCGGCCTGGAGCTTTCCGCCCGGGAACTCCCACAAGTTGGCCATCAAGCCGTGCGGTGGTCGTTTTTGGATCAGGATGTGCTCATTATCGACCAGGACCCCGGCTGCTACCTGAAGGGCTATACTGGATTTCTGCTCAGCTACCACCGGCCGCAAATGCACGACCTCTGCGGCCATGCTCTGGCACAGTCCGTTTACCGGACAGGAGGCACAGGCTGGACTGCGCGGCAAGCAGACCAGGGCCCCAAGCTCCATGAGAGCCTGGTTCAGTGATCTGGAATCTCGGCCATGCGAGATCAAGCCCGAAACTGCACTGCGGACCGTCTTTTGGGCCCGGGCAGACTTGATAGGATGGTCTAAATTCAAGATCCTGGCTATAACCCGTTGGACATTGGCATCGACTGCAGGTACGGGTTGGTTGAAGGCCAGACTGGCTATTGCCGCAGAAGTATAAGGACCAATGCCGGGCAGAGCCTGGAGTGAAGGCATATCCGAGGGGAGATTTCCGTTATATTCGGCCCATATTTTTTGAGCTGCAGCCTGGATGTTCTTGGCCCTTGTATAGTATCCCAAACCTTCCCAGGCCTTGAGCACTGCCTCCTGGTCAGCCTCAGCCACAGCCTGTATAGTGGGAAATATATCCATCCACTTCAAAAAATACGGCACTACCCGGTCCACCTGAGTCTGTTGGAGCATAACCTCCGAGATCCAGACTCGATACGGGGAGGGATTATGCCTCCAGGGCAGGTTACGGCAGTGTTGGGAGAACCAGGCCAGGAGCTTACGGCTGATTGTGGTTGCGGTATGTGCAGACAAAAATGAAGTATTGGACATGGATTTGGATAGAGATTTATACTATACTGATAATTGAATATATGCCTGAAGTAACTCACATTCAAGTCAGCCAGGCTGAATCCGGCCAAAAGCTTTTACAATTTCTGGAACGGCAGTTGGAGGGACAGGTGCCCAGATCAGCGGTCATGCGCTGGATCCGGACCGGCCAGGTTCGGGTGGATGGTGCCAGGTGCAAACCGTTTCATCGTGTTCAACAGGGTCAGACCGTTCGTCTGCCGCCGCACACCCGCAACAAAGAGACCAAGGGTCTGACTGATCATTCTCAAAACCCCTTTGCCCTGCGGCGGGTTTTCGAGGATCGAGAAATTCTGGTTCTGGCCAAGCCGCCCAATCTGGCCACCCAGCCCGGGACCGGGATCACAGACAGCGTCAGTGACCGACTCCAGGCCGAGTATGCCCAAAGCCACTGGACACCGGCCCTCGTCCACCGCCTGGACAAGGATACTTCAGGCTTGCTGGTGGTGGCCAAGACCTATTTCGCCCTGCAGCACCTGCAAGAGCTGTGGCGGGCCGGAAAGGTGACCAAGGCCTATCTGGCCTGGGTTTGGGGGCGGACCAAGTGGCCGGAATGGACGCATCTCCGTGACCAACTGGCCAAGGAGAAAAACGAAAACATGCACCAGGTTCGGGCCGAATCCTGGGTCAGAACCCTGCGGCAGAACTCCCGGGCCAGTCTTGTGGCCGTTCGATTGATCACCGGTCGCAAGCACCAGATCCGCATCCAGCTCTCCAGACGGGGACATCCTGTGATCGGCGACCGCAAATACGGGCCGGGCAAGAGCGGCGGACAGGGTTTGTTGCTCCACGCCGCAATGCTGGGTTGGGAAGAGCGCTTTTTTCAGCTCTCCCCGCCCTGGGGAGAACCCTATGCGGTTTCAGAGGAAGAAGTGACTTTATCCGACATTGCCCGGCCATAAAACGGTGTATAAGGATCACATCTCCGGAAGATCCCGGCGCCGAACACCCAGGCGGGAAAACCAGTTCATGTGTTTTTTGATAAAGGCCATGCTGTATTCCAGATCTTCCTGACAGTGCGGCTCCAGGGCAAAGCTCGGGCTGAGCTCCAGGAACTCGAGTCCGCCGAAGAGATCAGTCCAGGGAATGCAGCCCTGCCCCAACCCCAGGTGCAGATCCGCAATCCCGTCATTGTCATGCAGATGCAGGTGGCTGAGGTAGGGACCAAGGGTCTGGATCCATTGAGGGAGATTTTGATACTGGCTCCCGTTCCCATAGCTGGCCCAGTGTCCGATATCCAGGCAAAATCTGACCTTGTGCGAGCTGAGTTCACCCAAGAGATCAGCAAGGGGGCGGGGATCAATCTCCCGCACATTTTCCAGATACAAAGGCGGATGTTCCGGCCAGATGTCCATAACCATTTCCCAGGTTTGGATGGCCCGATTCAGCCACTTGGAAAACATATCTGTATACAGAGGAATGAAGTAGGCATGGCCGACCAGATAGCGGGGCTTGTACAGCCTGGCGATATGCATCGCCCGCTGTAAGCGCTCTCTGGTGGCCTGAAGAATCAAGTCATCCAGGCTACCGGGTTGCAGGTCGTGAAAAGGAAGATGAATGGAGCAGGTCTGACCTGCATCATACAGGGTCTGGGCGATTTCCTTGTGCCATTCGATATCGTGTTCATCAAGGGCCATGGCATCAAGCCCCAGTTCCGGGCTTATGTTATGCCGGAGAAAAAAATCGAGATAATATCGATTTTCAGCGATATACCGAATAGGCAAGTTGACATAAAAGCACCCCATGGTCACCCCTTTGAGCCTTCCTTTCCAGCTGCGGCAAAAAGGCTTTGCCTGGTGAATATCGATTCCAGCGTATAGCCCTGTTCGGCCAGGGCCTCTGTGCCCCCTTCCTGACGGTCCAGGACAGTAAGAACCTGACTGATGTGCAGACCGGCTTCTGCCGTGCGTTGGCAGGCCTTGAGCACACTCCCGCCACTGGTAACCACATCTTCTAGGATGGCCACCTCTGCTCCATGCGGGACATTGGCCAATCCTTCCAGGTATTGATTGGTCCCGTGTCCCTTGGGGTTCTTGCGCACAATAAAGGCGGGCAAAGGCCTGTTGTAGATGTGCGAAAGCACGCTGACCGCGCTGACCAGAGGATCAGCCCCCAGAGTCATCCCTCCTATGGCCTGCACTGAATCCTTCAGATTTTGCAGCAGGGCCAACCCCAGCAGATAGCCTCCTTCCGGATGCAGGGCGGTCTGTTTGCAGTCAAAGTAGTAGTCGCTTATCCGGCCGGAGGTCAAGGTAACCTGACCGGGAATATAGGATTTCTCCAATAAAAGGCCGGCCAGTTCAGAAAGAGCCTTATTCATGGTCTGGTCCCGGAAAAACACGGTGAAAGATGAGATCTTCGTAACGCAGATAATACTGAGGATCAAAAAGCTGATCCAGCTCAGCAGAACTTAAATATTGGCCCAGATTTTCATCGGCCCGGACCAGCTCCGGGAATGAATGCTGGTTCTCCCAGGCCTGCATGGCTACGGACTGGACCATCTCATAGGCCTTTTGCCTGGGCAGCCCTTTTTCTACCAGGGCCAGAAGGATCCGCTGCGAAAAGTACAGGCCATAGGAGCGCTGGAGATTTTGTTCAATATTTTCAGGGAGGAGACGGAGATTTTGCAGCACTGAAGCCAGCCGGTTCAGCATGTAGTCCACCAGAATGGTGGAATCTGGCATGATGACCCGTTCAACAGACGAGTGGCTGATATCCCGTTCATGCCACAAGGCCATGTTTTCCATACTGGCCAGGGCGTTGGAGCGCACCAGGCGGGCCAAGCCGCATAAGTTCTCGGCGGAGATGGGATTTTTTTTGTGCGGCATGGCCGAAGAACCTTTCTGGCCTTTGCTGAATCCCTCTTCCAGCTCCCGAACCTCGGTGCGCTGCAGATGCCGCAGCTCAAGGCTGAGACGTTCGATACCGCCGGCGATAAGGGCCAGGGTGGAGAAATATTCCGCATGCCGGTCGCGCTGAATGATCTGGGTGGAGATGGGATCCGGCTTCAAACCCAAAATGGCGCAGGCCCGGGCTTCCACCTCCGGCAGCAAGTGGGCGTACGTGCCTACCGCACCAGAGATCTTGCCCACCCGTATTTGGTCTACAGCCCTGTCCCAGCGCTCTTTGTGCCGGGAAAACTCGGCATGGAAACTGGCCACTTTCAGACCATAGCTCATGGGCTCGGCATGTACGCCGTGGGTTCGGCCCATGGCCAAACGGCCTTTATGGGCATGCGCCATGTCCTGCAAGGTCTGCAGGAGGCGGTCCAGACCTGAGGAAATAAGTTCGCCGGCCTGAACCAGAAGCAGGGCATTGGCTGTATCCACTATGTCCGAAGAGGTGCAGCCCATATGGATGAACCTGGAGGCCGGCCCGACCTTTTCCTCCACCGCGGTCAAAAAGGCGATGACATCATGTTTGGTCTGCTCTTCCAGGGCCAGAATCCGATCCAGATCAAAACCGGCCCGGGAGCGGATATTAGCCATATCCTGACCGGGAATGCGTCCCAGCACATGCCAGGCTTCACAGATCGCGACTTCCACCTTGAGCCAGGCCTGAAACTTGTTCTCCAGGCTCCAAATAGTGCCCATTTCCGGGCGGGTATAACGTTTGATCATGGTGTGTGAGATTGCAAAAAGGCAAAAGATTGGAGCAGAACAGATGTGATGGCAGGAAAGGTCCGATGGAAGACATCAGCGGGCCTTTCCGTCACCAGACAAGACAAATGAGAGTCATCCGCTGTTACGCACTTTCGGTGTGAGCGGTCTTGGCCCCCTGGCTGGAACTTGCAGAATCCGTTGAACTCTCAGGAGTGGATTTCTCTGTCTGGGCAGCCGAGCCTTCGTCCTTGCCTCCATTACCGTTTCCACCGTTTCCGGATGAAGATGCCTCCCCCCGGGCATAGTCGGTTACATACCAACCAGATCCCTTGAGGATAAAGGCGGTGTTGGAGATCATCCTCTTGGCTTGCCCTCCGCATACAGGACACGTCATTTCTTTGTCCGTAAAATCCTTTTGCCACTCCTCAAAAACGTGTTGACAGTCTTCACATGAATACTCGTATATAGGCATATTGCCCTCCCTCGTATGAAACAAACTCCAAGGCAAAAAGTTAATGTTTAGTAGGTTCACTTTGTTAATAAGTATTTTTTCCCTTTCGTCAAGGCTACGACTTTTTGGCCTCGGCCTTGGCTTCCTTGATCCGTTGCTTAATCCGCTTTTCCCGCCTTTTACGACGTCGATCAAGTTCTTTGTGGCGTTCAATCTTTTTATGTCGACCCATGAAAACCTCCATTTGGTGAATGTTCGAAATGAATTCTTTAGCACCAAACCTCAGGTATGTCCAGTTCAGCTTTGCCTCCGGCAAATCTGAAATATTTTTGGGCCAAAGCGCCCAAAAAGAAAAATGAAAACTCGCCTGATTGATCATACATGAAACTTATGGCTTTCCTCTCTTTGTCATTCCACAGCCGGCAGTGAATCACTGCACTGTCTTGAGAGTATATTCCCGGACTCCCAGGCCCAGCTTCTCAGCCATTTCCAGCACCGCTTCTCCCCTGGTTCTGGGATGAAGACGTTGAAAGATATCCTCTTTCTGATCTGTGCCCACAGGAGCTTTTTTGGGCACAGCGGCATTGACCAGGTCCAGGCCGGCCTGATCCAGGGCTACAGGATCATAGGAGGCCAACACTCCGATATCTGGGCACAAAGGGGCATCACTGTATGACTTGCAATCGCATTTGGGAGTGACCTGAAATAAAAAGTTGAGGTGCAAAAGGGGCCAGGTAAAGGCCGTAAGAAATGCTCCTGCATATTCAACCAGACGCTCCAGGAAGTTTTTGATATCCAAATTCCAGTTTATGTGCAGGCATTCATGCTTGCAGGCCAGGATGCAATTGGCACACCCAGTGCAAGCGGCTTGATCCAGGGTGATGCTCTCACTCTCATCCAAAGCCAGGGCCCCGGCGGCACAGACCTCAACACATCGCCCGCAACCGACGCAATTGGCCCCGTTCACTTCAGGCCCCAAAGCGCAGTGCTGGTGCATTTTGCCTTGTTTCGAGGCGCACCCCATGGCCAGGCTCTTGAGGGCTCCAGCAAAGCCGGTCAGTTCATGGCCGGTAAAATGGGAGATGTTAAGCATTGCGTCTGCATCCAGGAGGTCCCCGGCCAGGTAGCAGTGCTGAAAATGGTGGCCGATGCCTGGGACCGAAATCTCATTGTGGCTTTTGAGGCCATCGGCAATGAGCACCGGAGCGCCCAGACGCAGCGGGTCAAAGCCGTGCATTGCCGCCAGCAGGGAATGCGAGGCAGCCTCCTCCCTTTGGCCCGCATACAGGGTATTGGTATCAGTGAGAAAGGGGTGCGTTCCTGCCTTGCGCAGGATGTCGACAAGTGGAATGAGCCACTGAGGCTGGATAAAGGCCGTGCCCCCTTGCTCACCAAAGTGCACTTTCAGGGCCACCAGGTCTCCTGAACTTATTTGGGATCCGAAATTGGTCGCCTTGAACAAACGCCGCATCCGCAGGGCATACGGTGCTTTGCCCGAGGCTTGCAAAGGCCAGAAAAAGACCTTGGAAGGACGCTTTTGAGGCACAAACTTTCTCCTGAGGTGAGATATGACACTAAGCAGCTAGTACTGCGTCTCAAAAATGTTGCACCATTTTTTGGCAATTGGTACGGTACTCGGAGGATGATTGTATATTCTCCCGGGATTGCCGATCAAAAAAACCGCTCAGGGTTTGGACCACTTCAAGGGTATAGGCCGGGATACCGTGCCTTCGGATACAGGCATCGATTTCTTCCGCTTTTTCCCGGACCATGTCTTGCTCCATATTGTGAATATGCAGAACCACCCTGCCGTCTAAGAGAATGCGGAGCCGAAAATGGCTCAAGCCCATTATCCTCAGCTCATCCTCTGCCTGCCCCACCTTCTTCAACTCCTGTCCGCTCACCTGGTATCCATAGGCAAACCTGGTCATCAAGCACGGCCTGGAGGGCTGGTCTGCCTGCTCTAGACCCAGGATCCGGGCATAAGCCCGAATGTCTTCCTTGACCAATCCTGCATCAGCCAAAGGGCTCATGACTCCCTGTTCATTCAAGGCCATACGACCGGGACGATATTCTTTGCCATCCGAAAGATGAGAGCCGTCCATGATCTGCTCATTACCGCGTTTACCCTGTTCCTTCAAGACCCTGACCAGGGCAGTTTTGCAGTGATAGCAGCGCTCTTGCCCGTTGTCTGCCGCCCCAGGCACATCCAGGGGAGAAAAACTCCCTATGGTGTATGGCAATCCCAGATTGCACACAAAATCAGTGGCCGCTCTTTGCTCTCCAGGAGGAATGTGCGGGCCGGCCAGGAATACGGCCTGGTAATCAAGTCTCCAATGTCTCACTGCAGCAGCCAGGAACGAACTGTCCACCCCGCCGGATACTCCAATGATTCCAGGCTGATGAGAGGTTAGAATCTCTCGCAATGTCTCAAGCTTTGTGTCCTCATCAAACATGACAAAGAACTTATCAGATAACAAAGGACATAACAATCAGGTAAGACATTCCGCCCCCTTTTCCAAAGTTCAGGGGGCCTTTCCCAGCGAGGCGGTGACCAGCCCTTCAGCTTCCAATTGATCTTTGTCTGAATTTGGGACACAAAAGTCTGACCGGTTTCCAGACGTATCAAGAATCCAGGAGGACGCGCATGCGAGATGATGCCGATGTGGTCATAGTCGGCAGCGGGCCGGCTGGAGGCAGCGCCGCATATTTTCTCGGGCAGTTCGGTTTCCGGGTCCTGGTGGTGGAAAAGGCCCGACTGCCCAGATACAAGGTCTGCGCTGGAGGAGTGCCGTACGCTGCCATACAGGAATTTCCCTTTTCTTTTTCTCCGGTTGTGGAGCAATGGATACAGCGCATGACCTTCATCCACGGCAAGTCGCAGGCCACTCACCACATTCCCCGGGATTCACTGGCCATGGTTATGCGCGATCGCTTTGATCAGTTTATAATAGAACACAGCCAGGCCGATGTGCTGGAAGCCAGTCCGGTGACCCACATTTCTCAGGATGAAGAGCAGGTCTCTGTGCAGGTTCAAGGCAGATCAAAGCCCTTGCGGGCTTCTTTTGCCATTGGAGCCGATGGTCCCAATTCCAGGGTGGCCCAGTGTATCGGACTTCGCCGCACCCGTCGTCTGGGTGCGGCCCTGGAAGCGGAAGTGGTACCGGGCAATGGTCCAGCAATGCAGGAAAGCTTTCGGGGACGGATTGTTGTAGAGCTTGGGCCTGTGGATAATGGCTATGCCTGGATTTTTCCCAAGACCTCCCATCTCTCTGTGGGCATGGGGTCTACGACCAAAGGCATCAGTTTGCATGATCGTTTTACAACCTGCATGACGAGATTGGGCATTGATCCCAGATCAACCCGGCCCAAGGGGCATCCTTTACCCGTATACACCAGCCCCGAACCCCTGCATAAAGGCCGGATTCTCTTGGCCGGAGACGCTGCCGGCCTGGTCGATCCATTGACTGGAGAAGGCATCCGGCCGGCCATTGACAGTGGTCGCATGGCAGCGCAGGCCATTGCCCGCCATCAGGTCAAAGGGTATAGCCGCCGCATTGAATTGTCTATCGGCCGGGATATGATCTGGGCCTCCCGTTTTGCCCGGCTGCTGTATGCCTGGACCGAACCGGGTTTTCATTGGCTGGTGCGGCATAAACTCATATTCCAGGATTTAATCCGGATCAAGAACAACCGCCTTTCTTACCGACAGGCTGTAAAGCGCGCCCCGCTGTACATGCTTTTGGCTTTTCAGCGGGCCAAGCTGGAAAGATGACTTTCACTCAAGATAATGCCGAATGCCTCGTATGAAACTGATTTTGCTTTTTCCGTCACCCCGGCGTAGGCCGGGGTCCAGCTCTTACATTTCAGTCTGGATTTAGGCTGGAGCCTTTGCTGGACCCCGATCCAGTACCGGAATGACGGAGGGGGTTACCCGCCAGTTTCATCCTTGATCAACCCGGCAAATTTTTCTTTTTTTTGCCCGCTTTGGGGCAAAAAATATTTCAGATTTGCCGGAGGCAAATCTGAACCATGAACACCCATACATCCAATCCAAAGGCCGCGGATCTTCTCAGACTCCGCACTTTCCGGCTGGTCTGCCGGCCACACGAACGTCCGGCTGTAGAATCCCTGCTCCGTGCCGAAGGATACGCCTTTGAGCCTGAGCCCTATCTGGCCAGTGCCCGTTATCTGACCTCAGAGCCCAAACCCCTGGGATCCTCTGTAGCTGCGGCCTTTGGTCTCATATATATCCTGGACAAATCGTCTATGCTCCCTCCCCTGTGCCTGGCCCCCGGAGAAGGAGAAGCCGCCCTCGACCTCTGCGCCAGCCCGGGGAGCAAGACCGGTGTGTTGGCTGAACTGGTTGGCGATCATGGATTGGTAGTGGGCAATGAACCGAAGAAAAAACGCTGCCAGACCCTGCGTCAGAATATGCGCCTGGCCAACTTGCTCCAGGTGGTGACCACCGGTTACAAAGCCGAGACATATCCCGGCTCATATCTCTGGGATAATATCTTGCTCGATGTCCCCTGCAGCGGCTGGGGAACCGCGGAGAAAAATCCCCGGGTCCTTTCCCTGTGGCGGGAAAATACGATAAAGCCTTTGCTCTTTCTGCAACAAAGCCTCCTGGCCCGGGCAGCGGAACTTCTGGCCCCCGGGGGACGCCTGATTTATTCAACCTGCACCACCAATGTTCAGGAAAATGAGAACCAGATTCTTTGGGCCTCAAAAGAATGCGGCCTTCGTATACAGCAGCTGCCTCCCTGTCCGGGATTTGTCTTTGATCCGCCCCAAAGTTCCCTGGCTCAAGGGACATTGCGGGTCAACGGACCGGCCTCCCAAGGCCAGTCATTTTTTGTAGCCGGTCTGCAAAAGCCTGGTCGAAGATCTGATAATGGCCTGAGAGAATGTGATACAGAGCGGGTTGTTGTTGATCCGGTTGTGCGTTCCAGACTGAAAACAGAGGTAAACTGGCAGGGGCTTCCCCCGGGGGGGGTGGAAATGGAGAATGAAAGGCTGATTTTTAAACCCCGGAAAGCAGCTCATGCTATGACCCATATTGCCTGGCAGGGAACGGTCCTTGGCTCTGGACGCAAGGGGCTGCGCCTGTCACCCCGGGCCAGACGGCTGGTGCCGCAGCCCCAACCAGGGCAGACTCTGGTCCTGGACAGCGTGGACGAGCTGCATAAACTTTTGCAGGGCCAGAGCCTTCCCGCCCCGGGACCAGGGCCTTTAGCCGGTCTTTACTGGAAGGATTTGCCCCTGGGCTGGGTCACGGTCAAAGGAAAGAGGTGTATGTGGTCGGATCTGTAGGATGCCTGAGCTGATTGAATTTCTTGTTATCTTGTCGAAAAGGCCTGGAGCCTCTCATGTACCGAACAGCTTAACCAGTCATTGTCGCTGCTTCAAAGAGTAAGACCTGCTCCTGCCCGTTGACTCTTCCGCATATGTGGTGTGCTGGTGAGTAAACACCAGGAGGTTTTATGCCCAGACTGACCATTACCCTTACTGAGGAGCGCCATCGGGCACTCAAGGAGGCAGCGGCCCGAAAACGGAAGAGCATTGCCGCAATCATCGAAGAAAGCCTTGAGCTAAGCGGCATCAAGACCCATGAGGCGGCCTCCCATCTGGTGGCCAGGGC
>JAWLEI010000026.1:0-7940 GCA_041686195.1 Desulfovermiculus sp. | reverse complement strand
GGCCCGAAAACGGAAGAGCATTGCCGCAATCATCGAAGAAAGCCTTGAGCTAAGCGGCATCAAGACCCATGAGGCGGCCTCCCATCTGGTGGCCAGGGCCAGGTCGAGGTCAGGACTGGATGATGGCCAAGCCCTGGAACTGGCACAAGAAGAGACGCGGGCTCAGCGAAATCAGCCATGAGCAGGCCTGTTATTGTTGACACCAATGTGCTGGTCAGTGGCCTTCTATCCAAGGAATCGAGCTCATCCGGACGAGACCATGACCCGAAATAAGAAGACGCTACATATTTACCATAACCAAAAAGGGGGCGGTACCGCCCCCCTTTTTGGTTATGAACATTGAAACCCGATCTTACTCTTCATATCCCAGGTTTTTGGCATCTTCCTTATAGCCCAGATCCCAGAGGGCCTTACGGTAGATCTTGAGATATTCCTTGCCTTCAGGAGTCTTTTGGCATTCCTCGAGCAGGAGGTTTTGTCCAACTTCCCGGGCCTTTTCCTGGTCTTCCTCGCTCCAGGTGATGATCTCGATATCTTCCATCTGCATCCATTCCTGCTTGGCCTTGAGCTCATCCACCAGGACCATGGCCGCCATATAGCGGGCCTGGTCCCTGGCTGCGTAAACAATATCCTTGAATTCGTCAGACAGGTCGTTCCAGGCCTCAGGATTGACTGTCAGCGGGAAGTATTCGCAGGTCCCGTTCTGGAAGGCGGGGTCCAGGACATAGTCGACCACTTCGTGAAAGCCCATGCGCATATTTTCATCCCAGAAGGTCCATTCCGCAGCGTCAATGTTTTTGGTCTGCAAGGCAGTGTAGATTTCCGGAGCGGACAGAGACACTGTAGTGGCTCCCAGGGCATCGTAGTACTTTGCACCAAATCCCGAGGTTCGGATGCGCAGACCTTCGAGGTCATCAATTGAATTGACTGGTTTGGTGGACATCAGTTGCTCGTAGAGGGGGCTGACCATGGCGTGGCCGAGGTATTTGATGTCGTGCTTGGCATAGAGGCTTTCCCACCACTCAAAGAGCTGCTCATTGACATAGGCGCCTTCGGCATATGTACCCAGGGGGCACCCAGGGCGGGTCTGGAGGGTAAAAAGTTCATCCTTGCCCGGCCAGTATGCGCCATAGACCATGGAGGCCTGAACCATATTGTTGGCCAGGTTGTCAAAGGTCTCAAAGACCGGAAACAAGGTACCGGCAGGAAAGGGTTCGATGACAAATTCACCATTGGAAAGGGTCTCCACAGTCTCACAAAACTCTTCCGCGATTTTTTGTTGTTCCGTTCCAGGCATGGCGTGAGTGACCAGACGCCAGTTCACCTTTGCGGCCCAGGCTGAGCTGCCTGCGGCCATAACCAGGGCCAGGGCGAGCATGAGAGTCAAAAGCTTTTTCCTCACGTAACTATCCTCCATCATGTAATCAACCATTCAACACCATTTTGTACTGAACTCTTGGTCCCCCAATTTGTAATCTGATGTCTTTTCACCTCCTTGTCATTGGCTCGTATGAAACGAGATTTTATCCCCAAGGTAGCTCTGGCTTTTCCGAGTAGGGCTGGTTCTCTCCGAGACCCAGCCTCTTTGAGCAACGCACTCCCGGCCCTCGGAGAGGCCCGGGCTACTGGGCCCAGCCCACTTCACAGCCGGTTTCTTTCTCGATCAAACTGGCGGTCTGCATCCAGAGGCGGCGCTGAAACGAGAGCGGCCAGATCCTTACTAACCGAGAAGAAGTCTTGGGAGCCAAAGCACAATCGACGGAAAGTAGAAAATCAAAACAATGCCCAAAAACTGAAGGAGCAAAAAGGGAATACTCGCGCTGTATATTTCGGTTATTCTGATATCGCTGGGAGTCACCCCCTTGAGGTAGAACAGACTGAACCCAAAGGGAGGGGAAATGTATCCGCACTGCAATATAACGTTAAAGGCAATTCCGATCCACAGGGGATCATAGCCCAGCTTGGCCAGAATCGGGGCCACGATAGGCACGGCAAAGAAGATGATGGCTCCGGGTTCAAGGAACATGCCCAGGATAAAGAAAAAAAGAGCAGCCACAAGCAGAACCACTGTGGCTCCTCCCGGCAGATTCATGGCGATCTGCTCCACCAGCCGGCTCCCGCCGACTCCTGAAAACACGGAGCCAAAGGCTGTGGCACAGATCATGACAAAGCCGACCATAGAGGTGATGAGCAGGGTGTCGTAGCAGGACGAATACACGATCTGCCAGGTCAGGCGCCTTTTAACCAGACCGATGACCAGGGCACCGGCCGCGCCAAAGGCTGCCGCTTCCGTGGGTGAGGCCACACCCAAAAGAATGGTCCCCAGCACCAGGATGATCAACAGGGCCGGCAGGAAAATGCTCTTAAAGGCCAAGAGCTTTTCCGTGGCCGTGGCTCTGTTTTCCGGAGGCAGAGCAGGGCAGAATTCAGGGTTCATGAAAGCGCGGATGAGCACATAGCCGATATACATAACGGCCAGCAAGAGCCCGGCCATAATGCCCCCGGCAAAAAGCCCCCCAATGGACACCCCGGTTACAGCTCCGTAGAGGACCATGTTCGTGCTGGGAGGAATCAACTGGCCCAGGGTCCCGGAGGCCATGACTGAACCCAGGGACATCTTTTTATTGTAGCCGTGCTTGAGCATTTCCGGAAGTCCAATGAGCCCGAGTCCGATAACTCCGGCGGCGACCACCCCGGAAATGGCCCCCAGAAAAGCCCCGACAATGACCGTGGCAATGACCAGACCGCCCCGCAGCCCTCCGGACCACTTGTAGAAGGCATCATAGAGGTCTTCCACCACATATGTCTTCTGCAGAATATAGGACATATAGATGAACAGGGGCACGGCAATGATCACGAAGTTGTTCATTGCCCCCCAGGTTGCGGATAACAGGGTATTCAGCGCTCCCGGGCCCCAGAGCACATAGGAGAAGACAATGGATACCGCGCCCAGAGAAAAGGCAATAGGCACCCCGGCAGCAAGGAGCACGAACAGGGTGGCAAACATCAGAAGGGGGTAGAGTTCACTGCCCATAGGGAAAAACCTTTCTTATTCGTTCTCTGTTTGTGCAGATCGTTGCGGACGGGAAAAGATCAAGGACAGCATGTCTTTAAAGGCCTGCCAGGAGATGAGGGCACAGGAAATGGGTATGACCCAGCGGTACCACCACACATAGGGATTAAATGGGGTCTGGTGGGTTGATCTTTCCTGCATGTGGAAGGAGCGGATTGCAGCTGGAACACTGATATAGATGAGGACAAGGGCGACGAAAAGAACCACCAGCTCGGAAAATATGGCCAGGATGCGCTGCCATTTGGGAGAAAGGTAGTAGTTGACCACATCTACGGCCACATGTTTTTTTTCCCGGTGGGTGTATCCCGCACCGAGCATAAAAAAGCATCCGAATAAAAACAGTGAAATCTCAAAGGTCCAGATGGGTGTCTTGCCAAAGAAAAAGGCCTTTGAGGAACTGTAGACGATCCCGACAATCAGGGGAAGGATGAGAAGAGATACGAGTCGGCCGAATGATTTCATACACAATCACTCCTGGCTCGTGACCTGGGCTGTGGATTCAATAATACAGTCTGTACTATAAAAAAAAATAAATATGCATCCGCCGAGAGCAGAGTCGCCAGTGGAAGAAAACATTAATAGCAGGCAGATAATGCTGTGTCAACTTACTTAAAAGCTTTATAGAAAGTATATATGGTTCCCAGGGTCAAAAAAATGAAAGGAACAGCACTGTGCTTTCTGCTCAGCCTTGCTGAGTAAATTTGAGTTACCATATTAACTCTGGCTTACCGCCTCAAGATCCAAAGATGATCAGCCGGCAATACAGTCAGTGGTCCATATAAAACCAGTCCTTGCCAGGGGTTGAAAAATCTTCCCGCTCCTCTGGAGTTGTGCTTTGAATTTCGAACTCACAGCATTCATCGCCATCTGGAAGTGCTTTATGGTGCTTGAGCTTATAGTACGGATTGTAGCCCATATATTTGGCTGTATCCATATAGCAGTACAGGCGGCCGATCTTTTCTTCCCCGTATTCCTTCCAGACCTCTCCCAGGATACAGCCGTGGGCCCGCATCCTTTTGGTGCCGTCCTCCCCTTCCCCTGTTTCCCAGGCTAAGTGCATGCCTGGGAATTTGGGAAGGGCATAGGACTTTCCCTGTTCAAAATTCTCAGGACGCGGCTCATAGCCCTGAGCCACAACCTCGGCCTTGGTCTTTTCCCCGATTTTTATGGCATAATCTTTGATGGCCTCAGAAATAAGCCGTGTGCCTTGCTCCTGGCCAAGCTCTTTGATTATCGTTTTGGCATAGGCCAGGTGGAGGAGGGCAATCCGGCGAGATACGCTGGCCAGAGCTTGCCTGGCTTCTTCCTTGTCAATTGCTTGCGGATCTTGTCCTTTCATGTCAGTCATCCTTGGGTCCGAAGTTAAATCGCCTGCCTGTGGTTTTCAACCTTTTCCCTGCGGTTCCAGCCCGTTTTGGATCCGATTCAGATTCAGCTCATCCACCTTCTGGTTATAGAACCCGATCACTTCCCGGCGCCTGAGCATACCCAAAAGCTTTGTTGTGTCTTTTGCGTCCACTACCGGCAGACTGTCCAGGTTCTTGCGGGTGAACTTATTCATTACAGTGTGCAGATCTTCGGCCAAATTGGTGGTGATCATGTCCCTGGTGGCGATATCTTTGACCACCACCAGCTCTTCAATCTCTGGAGAGAACAGGACGCTGCGGAAATCCGTGTTGGAGAAGATCCCGGTCAAGGCCCCGTCTTCATTCACCACCGGAAAGTACTGCTGATTGGTCTCGCAGAAGAATTGTTTAAAATCACAGAAATTCATATCCTCCGGCACAGTCTCCACTTTTTGGATCTGATCCCACAGATCCCGGACCCGGTAGGATTCCAGGATATTCACAAAGAACTCGCCGGCATGGGCCGGAGAAGCTGCCCGGTTCTTGACCTGCTCCTTGTAGATGGTGAATCGCTGGGAGAAATGGTAGCAGAGCAGACAGACCAGAAGGCTGGGCAGAAGCAGATGATAGGAGTTGGTCATTTCACTGACAAAGATGATGGTGGAAATGGGGGTATTGGACACAGCGGTAAAGAATCCGGCCATGCCCACCACCACCATGGCCCCCGGAGGAACCAGTCCGGGAGTAAGTACAGCGAAGATCTTGCCTACCGCCCCACCCAGGGCTCCGCCAATGACCACCGAGGGACCGAACACACCTCCGCTGCCTCCGGAGCTGATGGTAAAGGAGGTGGTCAGTATCTTGCCAAAGGCCACCCCCAGCAGGAGAAGGATGCCCAGTTCATTGAACAGGCCCTGCTGAATCACCCCGTAGCCAAAGGACAGGGTTTCTGGCAAAAAAAAGCCGATAATTCCGGTAATCAGTCCGCCGAGGGCCGGTTTGAAATGCTTGGGGATATCGATTTTTTCAAAGAGGGTATGCACTCCGTAAAAGGACTTCACATACAAAAAGCCCCCGCCGATGAGCACAAAGGCCAGGACAGTATATGGTCCAAGCTCCCAGGGGGACTGGAATTGAAAGTCCGGAGCGGTAAACAGCGTCCCCCAGCCAAAGAACAGGCAGAAGACACAATAGCCGACCACTGAGGCGATGCCGGCGGGGATGAGTACGTCGGCCTCAAATTCCGGGTCCCGGTACAGGACCTCGGCTGCAAAAAGGGCCCCGGCCAGAGGAGCCCGAAAGATGCTTCCCACCCCGGCTCCGACTCCTGCGGCCAGCATGATCCGCCGTTCCCGCTCGCTGAGATGAAGCTTGCTGGCCAGAAATGAGCCAAAGCCGGCCCCGATCTGAGCGATAGGACCTTCCCGGCCGCCGGATCCGCCGGAGGTCAGGGTAATGGCTGAGGCTATGGTCTTGATGATCGGTACCCGGCCCCGGATGGCCCCGCCTTTATTATGGTAGGCGTCAATAGCTGCATCCGTTCCATGGCCTTCTGCTTCCGGGGCAAAGGTATACACCAGCCAGCCGCTGACCAGACCGCCCAGGGCGGGGAGAATAAGCAGGATCCAGCGGTTAAAGGGCGTGCTCGTAGGGTGGAAAAGCTCCGGCTCGCCAGCCGGAGTCGGTGGACGATATCCAGCCATGAAATCAAGCAGATAGTGAGTCCCTAAATTGCACAGAACCTGGAAAACAACGGACCCCAATCCGGCGATGATCCCAATGAGCACAAAGTAAGTGAGCCAGGTGCCGGACAGGTTTAGGGGAAAGATTTCATTAAAGCGGGCAAAGAAGGATTTTTTGGGGCTGATGTGCGGATTGCTCATGGCATCTGGAGCGGCGTACTTTCACGCCTGACAGGTATAAATAAAGGTTTCCGGATTACTGAGCATCTCTCTGGCCTGAGCGATGTCCCGGTGGATTTGGGTTTTGAGCTCCTCAAGACCGGCGAACTTTTGCTCCGGACGGATGTGCTGGACAAAATTTACCCTGACTTTTTGCCCATACAGGTCCCGGGCAAAGTCCAGGATATGCACTTCCACCGACAGGGCATCATTTCCAAATGTCGGGTTATATCCTACATTGGCCACTGCCGGCAGGATCTCATCCTCTAATTGAATCCATACAGCATAAACTCCAGGCTGAGGATAGAGCTCGTCCACCAGCTTGAGATTGGCCGTGGGAATACCCAGGATAGGTCCTCCCCGTTTGTGGCCCACAATCACAGAACCTGAGACCTGATAATAGCGGCCGAGCAAGGGCCTGACCTCGTCCACCCGGCCGGCCTGGACCAGCTTGCGGATGCGGGTTGAACTGACCACGTCCCCGTTTTTGTAGATCGGCTCGATCTTTTCCACCACAAAGCCGTGCCTGAGGCCCAATTCTTTCAACAGCTCATAATTGCCCCGCTTGTCCTTGCCAAAGACGTAGTCGTGGCCGATGATCAAGGCCTTGGCCTTTAAGCCCTGGACCAGATAGAGCTGAACAAACTCCTCTGGGGTGAGTTCAGCCATTTCCCGGGTAAAGGGCAGACACACTGTATGATCCAGCCCGATGGCCGAGAGCAGTCTCATTTTCTGCTCGATAAGGGTGATGAAAGGAGGCGTCTGGCCCCGGATGACGCGCAGGGGATGGGGGTCAAAGGTGACCACGATGCTGGCTAACCCCAACTCCCTGGCCCGTTCCTTGGTCCGGTGCAGAAGGGCCTGGTGACCCAGGTGCACGCCATCGAAGTTGCCAATGGTCACGCAGGACCCATGTTGAAGATCTGCTGAGGAAAGTTCGGAAATGGTGTGTACAACATTCATTGCACGTATCCTTGCAAGGCCCGAAAACGGGCGGATTGACCCTTTGCTAACCCAAAAGTGTTTGTATAGCAACCTTTGAACTTCGCTTGCCGGTATGATTTCCGGCTTTTTATTTCCCTATCTATTTGATTTTAAATATTTTTAAAGAGATTTAAAAAATGCTTGGCCCAAGGTCTTGCCAAAAGCGCTCATATGAGATAAAAAATTTTTTTGCGCCGAAGTGGTGGAACTGGTAGACACGCTAGGTTCAGGGTCTAGTGGGCATTAGCCCGTGGGAGTTCGAATCTCCCCTTCGGCACCATTAAAAAGCCCCTGCTGTTTCAACAGCAGGGGCTTTTTTTAAGAATTTTTGAATAGAACTGGGCCATTCTTACTCTGGTTCCCCTCCCTGCGGCCGCTTTGGGCCGGAGGGAGGGGTCAGGGGAGGGTTCTTGCTCATGAGGGCAAAAAGTACTTTACTTTTTGCACGCTGCACTCGAGCAGCGCGGGAAATAAGTTCCCCCTCGCGGACGGAGAGCGAGTCACTCCACTTGATATGTGTCAAATGACCAGACATCTGACGCACGGAGGAGCTATGCAGGAGATATCCTGGGCGGACTTTGAAAAGGTGGAGCTGCGGGCGGGGGTGGTTGTTGCGGTGGAAGACTTTCCCCAGGC
>JAWLEI010000025.1:30717-31923 GCA_041686195.1 Desulfovermiculus sp. | reverse complement strand
AAGTGCTTGGTGTTAATGAACAGCCCGCTCACGGGCTGTTTTTTTATGTCTATACGGAGATGTCATGAGCAAGAAAGTAGTCACCCGGTTTCCACCCAGCCCTACCGGAAACCTGCATATTGGCGGTGCCCGAACAGCGTTGTTTAACTGGCTTCTGGCCCGGAGCCAGAACGGGACTTTTATCCTGCGCATTGAGGACACAGATGTCGGGCGATCGACCCGGGAGATGACCGAAGGCATCCTGGAAGCCATGCGCTGGCTGGGCTTGGATTGGGATGAAGGCCCATATTTCCAGAGCCAGCGGCTTGATATTTACAATGAGCATATCGAGGGCCTGCTGGCCTCCCATCAGGCCTATTATTGTCAGTGCAGCGCCGAAGAGGTGGAAGCCATGCGGGACAAGGCTCGGGCCAAGGGGGAAAAGCCGAAGTACAACGGCCGATGCCGGGAATTGGGACTTGATCCTGGACCGGGCCGGGTCGTTCGGATCAAGAGCCCGCTGGAAGGGGAAACCGGATTTGAGGATCTGGTCAAGGGGTACAATAGGGTCGAGAACCGCGAACTGGATGATTTTGTCCTGCGCCGGGCGGACGGCATGCCCACGTACAATTTAGCTGTGGTCGTGGACGACGCCCTCATGGGTATGACCCACATCCTGCGCGGGGACGATCATTTAAGCAATACACCCAAGCAGGTCCTTTTGTATCGGGCCCTGGGCTTTGACCTTCCCTTGTTTGGGCATGTGCCTATGATTCTGGGCCCGGACAAGAAGAAGCTGAGCAAGAGGCATGGGGCCAGGTCGGTCCTGGAATATCGGGACCAAGGTTATCTGCCCCAGGCGGTACAGAATACTCTGGTTCGGTTGGGGTGGTCCCACGGGGATCAGGAAATTTTTGCCCCCGAAGAGCTGATCCGGCTTTTTTCCTTAAAAAACCTGGGCAAGTCAGCCTGTGTCTTTAATCCGGAAAAACTGGACTGGGTAAACAGTCAGCATATTAAATTGGCCCCGGTTCAAGATCTGGTTCCTCTGCTTGAGGATCAACTCAGGCGCAAGGGTTTTCCCCAGCCAGACCCAAAATATCTGCACCGGGTTGTCCCTCTGCTCCAGCCCAGGTCCACGACCCTGGCGGATATGGCTGATCAGGCCGCCATCTTTGTCCAGGATGATGAACACATTTGCTATGATCCGGACCTGGTGGCAAAGGT
>JAWLEI010000025.1:0-30617 GCA_041686195.1 Desulfovermiculus sp. | reverse complement strand
GCCCAGGTCCACGACCCTGGCGGATATGGCTGATCAGGCCGCCATCTTTGTCCAGGATGATGAACACATTTGCTATGATCCGGACCTGGTGGCAAAGGTTCTCACCCAGGAGGTCAGACCATATCTCAAAGAACTGTGTCACCGGCTTAAGTCTCTGAGTTCCTTTACCCAGCAAGACCTGGAAGATGTGGTCCAGGACTATCTGCAGCAAACGGGCATTAAGTTTAAGCTCCTGGCCCAGCCCATCCGGGTGGCTATCACCGGAAAGAAGGCCAGTCCGGGGCTTTTTGAGACCATGGCAATTTTAGGTCAAGACAGTGTGGTGCGGCGTATACAGCGGGCGCTGTCTATGTAGCGCAGATTTGACCTGAGTCGAACTCAGGGTCTGGAGGGGAACGAAGAAAAATATGGCCGGTTCTCATCACCAGTACTTTTCAAAAATACTCATCAAAAGTATTCTATAAAGGAGGGGAAAGGAATCATTGATCAAAGTGGTGCCGAATACAGCGGCAGAAAATCAGCTTGTGTGATTACCCTGCATGCCGATCAGCGATCACCCTCTCACTTGATCACTTTCCCCGTCCTCTATTTCCTGCAATCGGCCACCTGACTGCATCTTGCTGACCACAATAGAGCTGATAACGGGGTCCAAAAGGGGTGCCCAACGGGGTCAGGCGATTACCGGTTTGACGACTTCCCCGCTGCGCAGGCACCGAGTGCAGACATCGACCCGTTTGACCTGGCCTGAGGGAAGTTGGGTCTTGACTCGCTGCAAGTTGGGTTTGAACCTGCGCTTGGTTTTATTGTTCGCATGACTGATATGAAAGCCGACCATTGGTTTTTTCCCACACACAGAGCATTGCTTGGCCATATGTTTCCTCCCTTGACTTCATTCTATTAGGGTTCAAAATGCTGATGCATGCGGCCCTCATAAAGAGGACCGTCCGTGAAATATCATTGCGCGCAAGGTTTCCAGGCCCATTTGCCCTGGAATGTTCAAGACCAAAATTTCAGCCTCCTGTCCGCAAGAGGAGTCCAGGAATTAAGATGCGTAACAGCCCAGACCATTGGCCAGCCATGCCTTGCGCCTTGAGGCAAAGACAATTATACTATCCCTTTCAAGGAAAAATGGCAAGCCTTTGTGCCTTGACAATAAGGCCCGGCTGCACGTAAATATATCTGTTTGGCGAGGTAATTATGGCTCAGATGTGGTTTTCAATGTCCGAGTGCCCGACTCAGGGCCGTCGGCTCTTTATATCAGATCAGAATATATGGTCTGAGCCTCTGGGAGAATTTGATCTCGGGGTAACCATTGCTCAGCCCCTGCAGGCGGAGCTTTTTATCCTCCCCCAGAGTGACGGGCTGCTGCTGCAGGGGAGCATACAGGGGCGGGTTTTTGTGGCCTGCGACAGGTGTGCTGAGAGCATGCCTTACGAACTGGACGTGCGCTTTGACGTCTTCGAGTCCTTGGAAGGAAAGGACGAGCAAGAGGAGTATGCGGAGCGATTCAGGCAGGTCCGGCAGGGACTGGAGTTGGACCTGGCAGCGGTATTGTGGGAACAATTTGTTCTCGCTTTGCCGGTCAAGCCATTGTGCACCGAGGGTTGTCAGGGGATCTGTCCCCAATGCGGAGCCAATCTCAATCACGGTCAATGCGAATGTCCGCAACAGTCCCTGGATCCTCGTCTTGCTGTGTTACGCAACCTGGAGGTCGGTAGGCGATGAATCCACGATTGGGCCCTTGTTTTAATAACCTAGTTGATTAAGGAGCCTAGACATGGCTGTACCCAAGAAAAAGACATCAAAATCCAAAAAAAACATGCGTCGCTCGCACCACAGGGTGCCAACGCCCAATGTCATCAGTTGCGAGTGCGGTGAGCCACGTTTGTCGCACTGCATCTGTCCTTCCTGCGGCACTTACCGCCAGCGGCAGGTAGTTGGAACCGGAGATGGAGAGGAGTAACCGACCCAGGATAGCTATTGACGCCATGGGGGGTGACTTTGGCCCAAAAGTCATGATCCCGGGCGCACTGCAGGCAGCCAGAGAAAGGGATTTGGCTGTACGCCTGGTGGGGAAGCAGGACCTTTTGGAGGCTGAACTCGCCCTGCACGCATATCACGGCCTGGATGTGGACATTGTTCACGCTGATGACGTGGCCAGCATGGGGGACAAGCCGTCGCACATCATGCGGCGCAAAAGAGATACCTCTATTCAGGTGGCCTTTAACCTGGTCAGGGAAAAAGAAGCCGATGGTGTGGTCAGTGCCGGACATACAGGGGTCACCCTGGCCTGCGGCATGGTTGCTCTTGGCCGGATCAAGGGCATTGAACGGCCCGGATTGGCCACCATCATGCCACGGGAAAACAAGCCCCTGATCATTATAGATGTGGGGGCGAATGTAGACTCCAAACCCCGGCATCTGGTCCAGTTCGCCATTATGGCTGAGGCCCTGGCCGCCAATGTGCTCAAAACCAAAGAGCCCCAAATAGGGATATTAAGCATTGGAGAAGAGCAGGGTAAAGGCAACGTCCAGGTGAATGAAGCCTATGGTCTGTTGGCTCGGACTTCAATGAATTTTGTAGGCAATGTGGAAGGGCGGGATCTGTTTAACGGGGATGTGGACATCGTTGTCTGCGACGGATTTGTTGGCAATGTGGTCCTCAAGCTCTCCGAAGGTCTGGGCTCGACTTTTTCCAGCATGTTGCGCAAAGAGCTCGGACGGGGTTTTTGGGCCAAACTGGGGTCCATTCTGGCCTTGCCGGCCTTAAAGCGTTTTCGCCGCCAACTGGATTATGAGGAATACGGGGGAGCGCCCCTTCTGGGCTTAAACGGTGCCTCGTTTGTCTGCCATGGATCCTCTGGAACCCGGGCCATTCGAAGCACGGTCCAAATGGCCGGAACATACATTCAAAACAGGGCCAACGATGATATCCGCAGCGGGTTGGAAGCCCATCCAGAGATCTCTCGCTTCCATCGCCTCAAGCACATTCTCCACACTCCCTCAGGAAAAACGGGGGCCCCAAACGAGGATTCCCAAGATGAGAAATGATCCGGCGACTCCTCCAGCGCGATATGGTCTGGAATCTGAACCGGATGTGCACCGCTGAGCCTGCCGGGCCCATCCCTGCTTACCCTCCACATGATGAAAACATTTCGTCCTCAACCGGAGAACTCCCAAAAGGCCCTCAAGCCTTGAGTTTTCAAACCCTATGAATTAAGGATATGCACACTCATTCATATCTCCTCGGCTTTGGCTACTATGTTCCGGAGCGGATCTTGTCCAATGCCGACCTGGAACGTATGGTGGATACCTCAGACGAATGGATCACGACCAGGACCGGGATCAAGGAACGCAGGATGGCCAATGAGGGTCAGAGCTGTTCTGACCTGGCTTTGCAAGCGGCTCAAAAAGCTTTAAAACATGCCGGCATGCAGGCGCATGACTTGACTCATATACTGGTTGCCACCTTTACTCCGGATTATTGTGAACCGACCACGGCCTGCTTGCTGCAAAGCAAGCTCGGAGGAAACAAAGCTATGATGGCCATGGACCTGGCAGCTGGGTGTTCCGGATTTACCTATGGACTGGATACAGCCAGAGGCCTGGTGGCCATCCGGCCGGATGCGGCTGTTTTAGTGGTGGGCAGCGAGGTGTGTACCTCAAGGGTCAACTTTCAAGACCGCAATACCTGTGTCCTTTTTGGGGATGGGGCCGGAGCGGCCATAGTCTCCGGACAGGGCAGCGAACACCCGCAAATCTTGGATACCCTCCTCCGGGCGGATGGGAGTCTGGGGGGGCTCTTGCCTGTGGGACAGGAAGGATGTTCGGCCAGACCCTACTCACTGGGTCAGACTGTGGGCGAAGACTACTTTATTCAAATGAAAGGCCGTGAATTGTTTCGTCACGCTGTCCGCGGCATGGCCGAGCTGACCATGGAGCTTTTAGACCGGAACAATCTTACGGTTGACGATATTGATTTATTTATCCCGCATCAGGCCAATATGCGGATTATTGAGGCCTTGGCCAAAAAGTTGACCTGCCCCATGAACAGAGTTTATGTTAACGTGGAGCGGTATGGAAACACTTCAGCCGCTTCCGTGGGTATCGGTTTGGGCGAGGCAGCTTCCCTGGGCCGGATCAAAACAGGCAACAAGGTGCTGCTGGTCTCATTTGGTGCCGGCCTGACATGGGGAGCGACCTTGTTGCAGTTTTAGGGAGCGAAACTCTTATGACAGAGAAGACACCTACAGCCATTGTTACCGGTGGATCCAGGGGCATCGGCAGATCCATTGCCGAAGTGTTGGCCGAGTATGGGTGGCAGGTCTATCTGACCTATACCAGCCAGCCGGATCAGGCCAATGCGGTCTGCTCCTCCATAAAAGATCGCGGAGGATGGGCCAAGGCATTCGCCCTGGATGTGAGTGACCGGGATGCAGTGGCCTCTTTTTTTCGGGAATCGATCAAAGGTCAGGTCAATCTCGGACTTTTGGTAAACAACGCCGGGGTAACCAAGGACGGTCTGTTGTTGCGCATGAAGACTGCGGACTGGGAGCAGGTCTTGCAAGTCAACCTGGACGGAGCCTTTGCCTGTCTTCAGGAGGCGGCCAAGGTCATGGTCAGGCAGCGGCATGGGCGGATTGTAAACATCTCCTCAGTGGTTGGTCAGTCCGGAAACCCGGGTCAGGCCAATTACTGCGCTTCCAAAGCCGGCCTTATCGGCTTGACAAAAGCTGCAGCCATGGAGCTTGCTCCGCGCAACATAACGGTGAATGCTGTGGCTCCGGGTTTCATCGCCACAGAGATGACCGAGTCCCTGGAGCCTCAGGTCCGGGATGCCTATCTGGCCAAGATTCCTCTGGGTCGGTTCGGCCAACCCCAAGATGTGGCCGAGACCGTGGCTTGGCTGGCTTCTGAGCGGGCGGGCTACATCACAGGTCAGGTCATCGGAGTCAACGGTGGACTCTATCAGTGAGGACACAGAAAAAAAAACGTGAGGAGGAAACATGTCAGTATTGGAAAAAATAAAGAATATTGTCGCAGAACAGCTGGATGTGGATGAAGGCGAAGTTGTTCCAGAAGCCAACTTTGTCGACGATCTGGGGGCTGACTCCCTGGACCTCACCGAGCTGATTATGGCCATGGAGGACGAGTTCGGGCTGGAAATCGATGATGAAGAGGCCCAAAACCTCAGAACGGTCAATGATGCCATCAAGTACATTGAGAGCAGACAGGCGGCGTAAGAGAGAGGTCAGAGGACAGAGATCAGAAGTCAGAGATCAGAAGTCACCCTTTAAAGGCCCTAGGTCAGAAGTCAGAGGATAGAGGTCAGTCCCGCCATGGCGGGACCGGAGGCAAAAGACGCCCAGTTTGATCAGATATGAAACTTTGTGTCATCCCCTCTGTCATTCCGGCGAAAGAACGTCATCCCGGACCAGATCCGGGACCTAAATCCAGACTGGAAATGTAAGAGCTGGACCCCGGCCTACGCCGGGGTGACGGACAAAGCAAAATCTCGCTTCATGCGAGTTATGCTCTGATTTCTGATCTCTTTTTCAAAGCGTATTTCACACGCGAAGACAGTCCTTCGGGCCCAGCAGGGATAGAGAAGCGGGCGTGGAATAAACCTTCAATCAATGAGCATACTTTCATGATCGGAAAACGAGTAGTTGTCACAGGACTATCAGCTATCACTCCCTTGGGCAATGATCTGGAGAGCAGTTGGGACGGTTTGATCGCCGGAAAAACTGGAATCGGACCCATCACTCGCTTTGATTGTTCGGGATTTAATTCCAAAATTGCGGGTGAAGTCAAAGAGTTTGACCCTACTGATTTTATCCCTCGCAAGCAAGTCCAGCGCATGGATCGCTTTAACCAATTTGCCGTTGCCGGATCGAGTATGCTCTTGCAACAGGCTGGTTTGGCCATCGATCCACAATATGGATCAGAGGAGGTGGGCATCCTCATTGGGTGCGGATTGGGGGGGCTGGAAACAATCGAAGAATTTCATACCAAGCTGCTTAAAAAGGGGCCCTCCCGGGTCTCTCCTTTTTACATCCCCAAGCTCATATCCAATATCGCCGCCGGGCAGATTGCCATCTTTACCAAGGCCAAGGGGCCAAACCTGGTGACGACCTCGGCCTGCGCTTCTGGGGTTCACAGCATCGGCTATGCCTTTTCCGATATAAAGCTCGGTCGGGTCAAGGCCATGATCTGTGGCGGGGTGGAGTCGACCATAACTCCCATGGCCGTGTCCGGGTTCAATGCCATGCGAGCCCTTTCCGAGCGCAATGATGAGCCGGGAAAAGCCTCCAGACCCTTTGACCAGGATCGGGATGGGTTTGTCATTTCCGAAGGCTGTGGATTTCTCCTTCTAGAGGAATTGGAACATGCTCAAGACAGAGGTGCCTCAATATATGCCGAAGTTTTGGGTTTTGGGGCCTCGGCTGATGCCTATCATATTACCGCTCCAGATGAGAGCGGGGCAGGTATGGCCCAGGCCATGGGGTCGGCTATCAAGGAAGCTGAATTGGACGTGAAGGACGTGGAACATATTAATGCTCACGGCACATCCACTCCCTGGAATGATCTCTGCGAAACCAGGGCTATCAAGAAAGTCTTTGGAGTACATGCCTATAAGTTAAGCGTGGCAGCCAATAAATCCATGATTGGACATGCCTTGGGTGCAGCCGGGGGCATTGAGAGCGTGTTCAGCGTCATGACCCTGGACCGAGAGATGATTCCGGGCACAGTGAATCTGGAGCATCCAGATGTAGAGTGCGACCTGGACTACATTGCCGAGGGCTCCAGACAAGAGCAGGTCCAAACTGTATTGTGCAACTCCTTTGGGTTCGGGGGGACCAACGCCTGCATTCTGTTTCAGCGCTTTGCAGGGTGAAAAGGACTGGCAAGTGTGAGCTTGGTGTTGCCCTGGGAAAAGCAGGCAAACAGGTCCCTGCTCAATTGTATTTCCGCAAGGTACTTTTTACGTGAATCACCGCCTGCCGTGGCCTGAATACTTCATGCGCATCGCCTTTCTCGTGGCCGAGCGGTCAACCTGCCTGCGACGCAAGGTGGGGGCGGTGGCGGTCAAGGACAAGCGGATCCTGTGTACCGGATACAACGGCGCTCCTTCCGGGCTGACCCATTGCCTGGACCAGGGGTGTCTGCGGGAGGAAATGGAGATCCCTTCCGGGCAACGGCATGAACTCTGCCGGGGTCTGCATGCCGAACAAAATGTGATTATTCAGGCTGCTGTGCACGGAATAGCCCTGTCCGGGGCTGAGCTGTACTGCACGACTCAGCCCTGTCTGATTTGTTCCAAGATGCTCATCAACTGCCAGTTTACCAAGATATATTTCGCCCAAGGCTATCCTGACGAATTAGCTGTGGAGATGCTCCGTGAGGCCGGGGTGGAGTTTGGTCTATTGAAACTGGAAAATTAAGAGTTCGTGGTTGGCGAGGGTGGGCCATAAGCGGTGAATGAGGGATAAAATCCAAATGAATTCCCCGATGCTTCACGCGGTGCGCCTGGCTTTGCAGGCTCAGGGGCAAACCGCTCCCAACCCGTGTGTTGGGGCGGTACTGACCAAGGGAGGCCTGATTGCGGCTACCGGGTGGCACAAAGGACCAGGGCTTCCGCATGCTGAAGTAGAGGCCCTGCAGGAGGCCAGAGAAAGAGGGTGGGACTTGACGGATCTCACCCTGTGGGTAACTCTGGAGCCCTGCAATCACCAGGGGCGGACACCACCCTGTACCCAGGCAATCTTAGAGGCCGGTATTCCCAAGGTAATGATCGGGACCCTGGATCCCAATCCAGAGGTGGCCGGCGGGGGAGCAAATCGTTTGCGCAGGCATGGGGTAAAGGTCACTGTAGGTGAACAGGAGCAGGCCTGCCTGGACCTTATCTCCGATTTTACCGCCTGGACCCTGGAACACAGACCTGTGCTCCGATTGAAGTTGGCGAGCACCCTGGATGGCCGCATCGCTACCCGAACCGGGCATTCGTCCTGGGTCACGGGAGAAAGGGCCAGACAGCGGGTTCAGGCCATGCGGGCACAATCTCAGGCCGTTCTCATCGGGGGGCAGACATTCGTGGCTGACAATCCGCGCCTGACCAATCGCAGCGGCCAGGGCAAAGAGCAACCATGGGCAGTGGTGGTGACCACCCATTTGCCACACCCGGAGACCAGTCTTTTTTTGCTTCAAAACCGAGCCTCTCAGCTCGTGTTTTTGACCACTCCGGAGCAGGCCGGATCGGAAGTGGCCCAGAGCCTGCAGGAGCTGGGAACAAGGGTATGGGGTCTGCCCGAAGTCGAACATGGCGGGCTGAACCTGCGCACCGGCCTGCAAAGCGTATATCAAGACCTGGGGTGCACTGAGCTGCTTTGTGAAGGCGGCGGCCGATTGGCAATGGGACTTATGCAGGCCGATCTCGTTGATGAGCTCCACCTTGTCCTGGCTCCCAGGGTTTTAGGGGATGATCGGGCTGTAAGTGTATTCTCTGGCCGCATGGCGATGAGCATGGATGAGGCCGTGAATTGGCGCTTGGTTAGCTCCGAGCAGGTTGGAGCCGACCTGTGGCTGATCTACCGCAGACCTCACGTAAATGCTCAAAAAGCAGATGCAGGTCCACAAAGCTCATGAGGGCAAAAAGGCAAAGCTGTTTTGCGTGCTGTACTGAGCAGGGCTGGAAAAAAAAATCCCGTTGCTTCGCGCGCGAGCCAGTGCGGCACAGCAGTTTTTTTCTTCACATAATCAGCAAAAAGAAGTTGCTATGTTTACCGGTCTTATCCAAACCCTGGGCAGTATTCAGGCTGTCACCGGCTCCGGGGCTGAGCGGCGGATGCGCATTGCTCCTGATGCGGCCTTGAAAGATCTTTGTCTGGGGGAAAGCATTGCTGTGAATGGGGTATGTCTGAGTGTGGAGGATTTTACCCCTGATTTTTTTTGGGTCTACGCTTCACAGGAAACCCTTGAAAATTCAAGCCTGGGCCGGTTGACAACCAGGGATGCAGTCAACCTGGAAAGGGCCCTGACCTTACAGGACCGCCTGGGCGGACATCTGGTCAGCGGACATGTGGATTGCCTGGCCAGAGTTGAGTCAGTTCATCCAGCCGGGCAGTCCCAAAAATATCGGCTTGGCTTTGACCCTTGGTGGTCGTTGTACGTAGTGCCCAAGGGCTCAGTGGCCCTTGACGGCATCAGCTTGACTGTGAATGACTGCGGAAACGGATTTTTAGAAGTCAATATCATTCCGGCCACGCAGAAGGAGACGAGTATTTGCAAATGGCGTCCGGGCACAGAAGTGAATATGGAGGTCGATCTGATTGCCAAATATGTACGCCGTATGCTTGAGCCCTGGCAGGAGGGGGACCGGAGGAAGCAAAATGCTGAGTTGAGCATGGATTTTCTTCGCCAGCATGGGTTTGGGGGATAAATCTGTATTGGGGCTGGACATTTTTGAGCTTTGAGTATGGCTCAATCTGGCCTCCTCCCGTCAGCTCCGGGGCAATAATCTGCAGCCGTCATATTCCATTGCCCAGAGAAACTGTGTATACAACCTGTAATCAAACGATATGTGATCAAAAGCGGAGTCAATCATGAGTAAGTGCACCCCGGAAGAGGCCATCGAAGAAATCAAACAAGGCCGGCTCCTGATACTGGTAGATGACGAAGATCGCGAAAACGAGGGCGATTTGACCATTGCCGCGGAAAAAGTCACCCCTGAAGCTATCAACTTTATGGCCAAATACGGTCGAGGGCTGGTATGTCTCTCTTTGGCTCCGGCATGGGTGGATAAGCTCCAACTGCCCATGCAGCCCCGGCGCAACGAATCCCGCTTTGGTACGGCCTTTACCGTGTCCATTGAAGCAGCCAAAGGGGTGACCACAGGCATATCCGCCTACGACCGGGCCACAACCATCCTCACTGCTGTTCAGGACCGCGTGCAGCCAGAAGACATTTCCACTCCAGGACATATCTTCCCCCTGCGGGCCCGCAAAGGCGGGGTTCTGGTCCGGGCCGGGCAGACCGAAGGAAGCGTGGATTTGAGCAAACTGGCTGGATTGAAACCAGCGGCAGTCATTTGTGAGATTATGCGCGATGATGGGAATATGGCCCGCATGCCTGATTTGGAAGTCTTTGCCCAGGAACATGGACTCAAGATTGCCACCATCGAAGATCTCATCCGTTATCGATCCAAGTTCGATTCTCTGGTCCAGGCTGTGGGGGAAGCTGAATTGCCAACCTGCTACGGCAACTTTCGAGCCATTGCCTATGAGTCGGACATAGATGATTACACCCATATCGCCTTGGTCAAAGGGGAGGTCAAAGAGGATGAGCCGGTCTTGGTCCGGGTGCACAGCGAATGCCTGACCGGTGACGTATTCGGCAGCCTGCGCTGCGATTGCGGCTCACAACTGCAGAAGGCCATGCGGATCATAGAAGACGAAGGGGCCGGGGTCGTTTTGTACATGCGCCAGGAAGGCCGGGGCATTGGCCTGGGAAACAAGATCCGGGCCTACCATCTCCAGGATTTGGGACAGGACACTGTGGAAGCCAACCTGGCTCTGGGTTTTAAGCCGGATCTGCGCGATTATGGCATCGGGGCTCAAATCCTGGTTGACCTGGGTGTATCCAAGATGCGCCTTATGACCAACAATCCCAAAAAAATCGTCGGTCTGGAAGGATATGGTTTGGAGGTGGTGGAACGCGTACCTCTGGAAGGCCCCTTGTGTGAGACCAACACCAGCTACCTGCGGGCCAAAAAAGAAAAGCTGGGACACCTGCTGGCTTCTTTTGACCAGGTCTAAGAGCCTATAATTCACAGAACAGAGACCAAAACGAGAAAAATCCATGCAGCACATTTCCACCATCGAAGGACATCTGCAGGCCAAAGGGCTTCGGTTCGCCCTGGTGGCCAGCCGGTTCAACGATTTTATTGTTGATCGTTTGGTCGGCGGGGCAGTGGACGCCTTGCTTCGGCACGGAGGCGATCGGGAAAACCTGAGTATTGTGCGGGTACCTGGAGCCTTTGATATGCCGGTTGTAGTCAGACAACTGGCTGCCAGGAATGATTTGGACGGGATAATTTGTCTGGGAGCGGTCATCCGTGGGGCTACACCCCATTTTGACTATGTGGCCGCTGAGGTATCCAAAGGTTTAGCCCAGGTCTCTTTGGAGAGCGGAAAGGCCCTGGGGTTTGGCATATTGACCACGGATTCCTTAGAACAAGCCATTGAGCGGGCCGGGAGTAAAGCCGGGAACAAGGGAGCGGAAGCAGCCCTTGCTGCTTTAGAGACAGCTCAGGTTCTGCGCCAGCTCAAGAACGTGTAATCATGGCTAAAAAACACAAAAGTCCCAGACGGCAGGGACGGGAAAAGGCATTTCAGGTCCTGTACGGACTGCATTTTTATTCCCAGCCGGACCTGGGGCATATGCAACGGACTTTTGACCACTTCATAACCGATCATCAGGGTCAAATGACCCCGGGCGAAGCTTTTGCCCTGGAACTGATCAGAGGGGTCCTTGAGACCCTGCCCCAGCTGGACGGGATGATTGCCGCCCACTGCAAAAACTGGCGGTTGCAGCGTATTGCCAAGGTAGAGCTGACTGTTCTGCGCCTGTCCTTGTTTGAGCTGCTCTATCGTGAGGATGTACCGGACAAAGTGGCCATCAATGAAGGCATTGAGCTGGCCAAAAAATTCGGTGACCATCGTTCCGGAGGATTTGTCAATGGCATTCTTGATGCCATTGTGCATGACCGAGACAAAAAAACAGAGACCACTCTCAACGAATAAGGCTTATGTCCCAATATCACGCTGAGCGCATTGAACAGAAATGGCAGGAAATCTGGGAACGGGAAAAGCTCTTTACTGTCCAGGCTGATCCCAACCAGAAGAAGTACTACGTCCTGGAGATGTTTCCCTATCCTTCAGGCCGGATCCACATGGGACATGTGCGGGTGTACACCATCGGAGATGTTATCGCTCGATTCAAGCGCATGCGGGGATATAACGTCCTGCATCCCATGGGTTGGGACGCTTTTGGCTTGCCGGCGGAAAATGCGGCCATCAAAAATAATACCCACCCTGCAAAGTGGACCTATGCAAATATCGACGAGATGCGTTCCCAGCTCAAGCGCCTGGGCTACTCCCTGGACTGGGAGCGGGAGCTGGCGACTTGTGATTCTTCCTATTACCGCTGGGAACAGCTTTTTTTTCTCAAGTTTTGGGACCAAGGTCTGGTGTATCGCAAGAAGGCCCCGGTCAACTGGTGTCCGGACTGCCAGACCGTGCTGGCCAACGAGCAGGTGGAGGACGGTGAGTGCTGGCGATGCGGATCCCAGGTGGAGAACAAAGAACTCGCGCAGTGGTTTCTGCGTATCACCGCGTATGCCGACGAGCTGCTGGATGATCTGCAGACCCTGGGTCAGGGCTGGCCGGAACGGGTGCGGACCATGCAGGAAAATTGGATTGGCCGCAGCCTGGGGGCGGAGATAGATTTTTCGGTCCAGAATTCCAAGCAGCATATTCGGGTCTTTACCACCCGGCCGGATACTCTGTTCGGCGCCACATTTATGAGCCTGGCTCCTGAACATCCCATGGTGGATGAATTGATTCAAAACAAGCCCCAGGCTGGCGAAGTCCAGGACTTTGTGCGCCGCATGCTGGCCACTGACCGCAACATCCGCACAGCTGAGGATACGGAAAAAGAGGGGATTTTCACTGGCGCCTTTTGCATCAACCCTGTGACGCAGGAACCCATTCCCATCTATGTGGCCAACTTCGTGCTCATGGAGTACGGGACAGGCGCTGTCATGGCTGTTCCGGCCCACGATCAGCGGGATTTTGAGTTCGCCCGCAAATACGGCCTGGAAGTAAGGGAAGTAATCAAACCCAAAGACCATGAGGCCCAGGCTGAATTGGAAGCCGCCTATGCCGGCCCAGGAGAGTTGATCCAGTCCGGCGAGTTCACCGGCCTGGACCATGAAACAGCCAAGGCCAAAATTACCGAGCATCTGGCCCAAAAAGGCCTGGGCCAAAAGGCGGTCAACTATCGCCTGCGGGATTGGAACATCTCCCGGCAGCGCTATTGGGGCGCCCCCATTCCTGTGGTCTATTGTGCAAAGTGTGGAGTGGTCCCGGTACGGGAGGAAGATCTGCCTGTAGTTTTGCCCATGAATGTACAAACCCGCCCAGACGGCCGTTCGCCCCTTCCAGACACCGAGGAGTTTGTTCAGACCCGGTGCCCTGAATGCAATGCCCCGGCCCGGCGGGAGACGGACACCATGGATACATTTGTGGAATCGAGCTGGTATTTTGCTCGTTACACATCGGCCAAGGTGGACACTGCGCCTTTTGACCCCCGTGAACTCTCTTACTGGATGCCGGTGGATCAATATATTGGAGGCATTGAGCACGCAATTTTACATTTGCTCTATGCCCGTTTTTTTACCAAGGCCCTTCGCGATCTGGGGTACCTGGAGCACAACGAGCCCTTTGCCCACCTCCTGACCCAGGGTATGGTCCTCAAGGATGGGGCCAAGATGAGCAAATCCAAGGGGAATATTGTTGATCCCAACGAGATGCTGGCCCGTTTCGGGGCAGACACCACCCGGCTCTTCACTCTGTTTGCCTCTCCTCCGGAAAAGGATCTGGATTGGAATGACCAGGGAGTGGAGGGGGCGCATCGCTTTCTACACCGCCTATGGCGGCTGTATGAGCAATTGTCCCCCGTCCTTTTGCCCATTGGCCCTTGCGCAGTCCTGGAGAATAAGGAATTATCCAAGGCGGATAGGGATCTGCGGCGCAAGGAGCATGAGACCCTGCTCAAGGTCAGCCGGGATTTGGAGCAAGAGTTCCAGTTTAATACCTGTATCGCTGCAGTCATGGAGCTGATCAATGCGCTCAGCGCGGTCCAGGCCGACCTGGTGCAAACCGTCAGCGGCCCTCGGGTGGTGTCCTCGGCCTGGTCCACGATCCTGATTTGTCTCTATCCCATGGTTCCGCATATCTGCGAAGAACTGTGGGAGCTGACCGGGCATGATGAGTGCCTGGCACTCTGGTCCTGGCCTGAGCATGATCCCGATGCTCTGCACAAGGAAGAGATGCTCATTGTAGTTCAGGTCAATGGCAAGCTGCGGGACAAGATCTTTGTTCCCTCCACTGCCGAGCAGGAAGAAATCAAGACCCTGGCCTTGAACAATGAAAAAGTGAAGAAACATGTCCAGGGCAAAGAGGTCAAAAAGGTTGTGGTGGTCCCGGAAAAACTGGTCAATGTCGTGGTGGCCTGATCGCAGGTGGCGATGGCCGAGCCCATCTTTTCCACCAGCTGGCTCAGGAGCAGGAAAGTCGGTGACATAAATGAAGAGATCATTTTTGCTTTTCGGTTGCATGGCCTTTTTCTTCACCTCTCTTGTGTCCTGCGGCTATCAGCTGTCTTCCTCTGTTCCTATTGACATGCCTCAAGATATCACTTCCCTGTATATTGACCGGGTTGAAAATCCCAGTACAGAAGCTTGGATTGAATCCCGGCTGATATCCGAGGTCAGGGATGAATTTTCCAGGCGCGGCCAAGTGTCCTGGGTGGATAAAAGTCAGGCCGAAGGGTTGTTGCATCTCATCATTACCCGGTACCGGGACTATACCAAGGTAGAGAGCGCAGATGAAAAAACTCTGAAATCGCAGATTGTCCTCACACTCAAGGGGAAGATCCTGTCGGCTAAGGACAGGGAAGTGCTGTGGATTTCCTCACCAGTGCATGTCCGGGAATCCTTTACCGGAGTGGCAGAAAAGAGCCGGGCTGAAGAACGGGTGGTGCGGGATGCAGCCGATGCTTTGGCCAATCAGCTGGGCTCCGGGTTCTAAGGGAAAGAGACATCACTTTTTCGCTTTTGGAGAAGTATCCTGCCTTAAATGAGCTGTTATCAGCTTTAAGATTCCCAAAAAATACAAAATGTTTTCCCATTTCTTTTTGGCATGATCCCCAAGCAGAAACAAAGATTCTTTCATGACCAACACGATTCGCCAGGGATTTAGTTTTTGTATCTGCCCGGACGGGCATCTGATGAAAGAACATATCCATTCCCTTTTGTCAGCTCAGGAGGAAACCTGGCACGTGCGTACCTTTTGGGCTGATGAGGAATTGCCGGACGCCTATTGGCAGACCCTGACCTGGACCAGTCTCTTGGGTCAATGCACGGCTGTTGTCCTGCGCCGGGCCGAGAACTTCAAGGCCGAAGACTGGAAAAAGCTGCATCCAATCCTGAGCAGCTTTAAAGCCGGGATCTGGCCTTTCTTTTGCCTGGAAAAAGAATGGGACCGAGGCAGTCCTCAGGTTCCTGCTGTATTGCAAAAACAGGCCTTTTGGAAGGTGGCTGAAAAAAAAGGATGGATCTGGCGTTCGGCCGGGCTGGATCGAAAGACAGTGCAACAGCGGGTTGGGCACTGGGGTCATACGCAGGGGATACAGATTCCGGATCACATCCGATCGGTCTTGATCCATTCCTTGCCCCTGGATGCCGCCGCGTTGGATAATGAGTTGCGGAAGCTGGAGCTCTTGCTGGCTGATCGGCAGGCAATGCAGGCTGAGGATTTGCAGGTCTTATCCTTTCAACCGGATCTGGATATCTTTGCCTTTCTCCGGGCCTTGCAGAGTAAAGGGCAGGAAGCCTCCATCTGGCGCACCCTGTTTCGCAATCAATTGGGCTCCAATGCCGATATGGTCATGCCTTTTCTGGCTCTTCTCCTCCGCGAGGCCCGGACTTTATGGCAGCTTCAGGCTGGAGAGCAGGAGAAGGTGTGGATGCCTGGCCGGATCAAGGCCGAAAAGACAAGACTGGCTACCCGGCTGGGCCCGCATCGTTTGAGCCAGATGTGGACCATGATCTTGGAGGCGGAATCAGGGATCAAGTCCGGCGACTTTTCTCAGGCCCAGGCTCAGGAAGTGGTGGTCAGCCGCATGATGCAGGTTTTTAGGTGATAAAGAACCAACGACAGAGGACGAAAAGCCCGTGTCTGATCAGCCTCACTATATAGGCCATCGGCAGCGCCTGAAACACCGATTTGCTCAAGATCGATCCAGTCTGGCCGATTATGAAGTGCTGGAGCTTGTTTTGGGCTATGCCCTGCCCCGCAAGGATACCAAGCCCTTGGCCAAAGATCTGTTGCACCGGTTCGGGTCCTTGAAAGGGATTTTCACCGCCCGGGCCGAAGAACTGCGGGAAGTGGATGGCTTCGGGCCCGGGTTGGAGATGTTTTGGGGGATATGGCAGGAATTTTGGGCCAGATTGCAGGAGGCTCCCCTGCGGCAGAGAGAAATGCTGTGTACTCCTGAAGCGGTTGCCGAGATGGCCAGCTCCAGGCTGGGACATGACGCGGTGGAGAGCTTTTGGGTGGCCTTGGTGGACAACAAGAACCGGCTCATTACCTTCGCTTGCGTATCTCAGGGTACAGTGGACCAGGCTGCGGTCTATTCCCGGGAGGTCTTGGCCTTGGCTCTGAAATGGAAGGCCTCGGGTATTATCCTGGTCCATAACCATCCTGGAGGAGACCCAACCCCGTCTCTGCAGGACAAGGACCTGACCAGAAGGATACAAAAGGCCGCAGATGAGGTTGGTTTGCGGGTTCTGGATCATTTAGTGGTGGCTGAAGACAGATACTACAGCTTCCAAGATCGGGGGACGTTGTGAGCATGGATACTGCAAGCAGTGCTTCGAAGCAGGAAAGAGCATATTATCTATTTCCCTTGTGAGCACAGATGGCCAGACCGTTTTTTCACTTTCCGTATGCTCTCTGTATTCTGCCCCCTTCTCTTCTGCTGGACACAAATCACACCTCTTCTGACCCACCTTAGGGACCTGCCCTTGATCACAATTCCTCAGAATTCAAAGTCAAGGGGTTGCTCATGGTCTTATGTGTATTATTGTATACTGGTAAGTTGCAGGTCAGGCCCAAAAACATCTTTTGGGGGATTTCTTACGAAAAGATGCCCGGTTGAGGCCTCAACCTTCAAATCAACTCACAATCACGAAATACACAGGTGTCACAGTATGACAGATGATAAGAAAACCAATATGTACGATGAACTGACCAGACAAATGCAGTCGGACCAGGGCCCGCCGGCTCAGGTCGTTATTCAGGAAGAAAACGGTGATGAGGCCGGCCAAAAAATGGATTTTCCGACCCAGATGCCTCTGCTGGCGGTCAGGGATATTGTTGTCTTTAACTATATGATTCTCCCCTTGTTCGTGGGCAGAGACAAATCAGTTAAATCCATTGAGGCGGCCTTGAATGACAAGCGCTATGTGTTCATCGCCACCCAAAAAGACGAAAAGGTGGAGGAGCCGGGCCTGGATGATGTCTACCACACAGGTACAGTAGCCCTTATTATGCGTATGCTGAAAATGCCTGACGGTCGGCTGAAGGTCTTGGTCCAGGGCCTGTCCAGGGCCAAAGTTACTGAAGTGGTGCAGGAAGATCCCTACCCGATTGTCAATATTGAAGCCATTTCCGAACAGGAGCTGCCTGAGATCGGGCCGGACGCCGAGGCTCAGATGCGCACTGCCCGGGAGCAGAGTGAAAAGATCATCTCCCTGCGGGGGATGGATCCCTCAGAGATCATGTCTGTTTTAAACAGCGTGCAGGAACCTGGCCGGCTGGCCGATCTCATTGCTTCCAACCTGCGCATGCCAACGGAAACGGCCCAGGCCATCCTGGAAGATGTAGACCCCATGGAGCGCTTGAAAAGGGTCAATCGCCAGCTGATGAAAGAGGTGGAGGTGGCCACCCTGCAGAGCAAGATCCAAAATATGGCCAAAGAAGGCATGGACAAGGCCCAAAAAGAATTTTTCCTGCGTGAACAGCTCAAGGCCATTAAATCTGAGCTGGGTGAAGATGAGGAAGAGGACGAGGAGTTTGAAGAGCTGCGCAGGAAAATTGACAAGGCCGGTATGCCCAAGGAGGTGAAAAAAGAGGTCCTCAAGCAACTCGGCCGGTTGGAGAACATGCATCCGGACTCTTCCGAGGCCACGGTCATTCGCACTTATCTGGACTGGATGGTGGAGCTGCCCTGGAAAAAGGCCTCCAAGGATCAGCTGGACATCAAGAAGGCGGAAGAGATTTTAGATGAGGATCACTATGACCTGGAAAAAGTGAAGGAACGAATCCTGGAATACTTGAGTGTGCGCAAGCTGAACCCCAAGATGAAGGGTCCGATCCTGTGTTTTGTGGGGCCGCCGGGAGTGGGCAAGACATCTCTGGGCCGGTCCATAGCCCGGAGCTTAAACCGCAAGTTTGTCCGCATGTCCCTGGGCGGGATGCGTGATGAGGCTGAGATCCGCGGCCACCGCCGCACCTATATCGGGTCCATGCCCGGACGGATCATCCAGGGCATCAAGGAGGCCGGGACAAAAAATCCGGTGTTCATGCTGGATGAGATCGACAAGGTGGGGGCGGACTTTCGGGGCGATCCTTCCTCAGCCCTGCTGGAGGTCCTGGATCCAGAGCAGAACAACACCTTTACCGACCACTATTTGAACGTGCCCTTTGACCTGTCCAAGGTCATGTTTGTATGTACCGCGAATATCCTGGATACCATCCCGCCCGCACTCCTGGACCGGATGGAGGTCATTCGCATTCCCGGGTACACGGAGCAGGAAAAGATCAAGATCGCCAAGCGCTATCTCCTGCCCCGCCAGATCGAGGAAAACGGCCTCAAAGAGAATCAGATTTCCTTTAGCGATCAGGCCCTGTCCCGGATTATCCGCGACTATACCCGGGAGTCCGGTCTGCGCAACCTGGAGCGGGAGATTGGATCCATCTGCCGTAAGGTAGCCAGACAGGTGGCTGAAGGGGCAACCAAGTCTTTCCGCATTATGCCCAGCAATGTGTCCAAGTACCTGGGGGTGCCCAGGTATCTGGAAGAGGAGCGGGAAAAAGACCTGCCCGCCGGAGTGGCCTTGGGCTTGGCCTGGACGGCAAGTGGAGGAGAGATCCTGCATGTGGAGGTCTCCACCTTGCCAGGCAAGGGAAAGCTGATCACTACCGGACAATTGGGGGAAGTGATGAAGGAAAGCGCTCAAGCGGCCTTGAGCTATGCCCGGGCCCGGGCCGATCGGCTGAACATCAATCCCGATTTTGCCGAAAAGCGGGACATCCATATCCATGTCCCATCCGGGGCAACGCCCAAAGAGGGTCCGTCAGCCGGGGTGACCCTGGTCATGGCCCTGCTCTCAGCCTTGACCAATCGACCCTTGAGCAACGATGTGGCCATGACCGGAGAGATCACTCTGCGCGGCCGGGTACTGCCTGTAGGCGGGATCAAGGAAAAGATACTGGCTGCAGCTGCGGCCGGAGTGAAGATGGTCATTATACCGGCCCAGAATGCCAAGGATTTTAGCGAGGTTCCAGCTGAGCTGCGCAAGAACCTGAAGGTCAAGACCGTGGAGCACATCGACGAGGTTTGGCCCCTGGTCTGCCTTGAGCCTTCCCAGGAAGAGGCCTGCCCGGCAGTAAATGAATAAGTGGCCGGCCCAGATCCCTCCCGAGTTTAAGATCGGGAGGGATCTGGGCCGGCTTGGTTGGGGAAGCAATCTGGCCTGGCTGTCCCGGGGACTGCCAGGTGAGCATGATGTGTGATGAGCGCAGACAGTACGAAAGAGCTCTGGTATTACTACCCTCCCTTTGACTTCTCATTTTCTGCTTACCTGCTCTGGAGCATGTGCCCCAGTGCATCACTGATCTCATCTCCCAAAGCAAGTACAGCCCGGTTATGGGCATCCACCAGGCCTTGAATTCCAGGGCCCTGGACCTCTTCATTGGAGACAAAAAAACGGACAACCTTTGCATCCCGTTCTGCGGATTGGATGCGCCACTGGGCTTTAAGGTTCACCTGATGGCCCGGTATGCCGTCCAGGCGCAGTATGTTGATCACAAGGCGATACTTGACATTCCCTGCTTTCTGAAAATCAACGCTCTGGCCAATAGAGGCCAGGTTGGCGGTCAATTCCTGGCGTAAAACCCGGGTCAACATCCGGGACAACGGCTCTGCCCAGCGATCCAATTCAGACAGAGACAGGCGGTGTTCCCCTTTCCGGACCAGGATATGAGGCCGGTCCAGATAATCTGCTACCTCTACCTGCAGATCTACCCCCACCGCCATGGTCTGATCGGAATGTAAGGCCTGTGGGGGAGACTGGGAATTGAGCAGGTAAAGCCTGGATGGGGGCGTGGTCGCGCAGCCGGCGACCACAGTCAGCAGTCCAAGCAGGATGAGGGCCTGATATTTCATGGTCCGCCCCTTGTTCATGTGATGTCCATTCATCTTCAAAGCCTTCTGCACCCAGACCGTAAAATAACTCCCCGGCAGCCGCAGTTCACTGCTAGTAGCCCTGTTTCCCCCGCAGCAGAGCCTCAGGATGGCGCTCCAGATAGTCGCTTAAGGTCTGCACTGATCTGGCTGCATCCTGGATTTCCCTGAGGGTGCGTTCCAGTTCCTGCTTCATGTCGGAATCCTTATTGATCAGGCCGCTGAGCTGGGCCAATGATGTCCGGGTCTGTTCCAGCGTGGATCCGGCTGTGGTGAATGTCTGCTCCAGGGCGGACAACATGGGACCGAGCCGCTGATTGGTGGTCCCGAGAACCATCTGAGCCTGGTCTGCGGTTTGGTCGAGTGTGGAACTGAGCTGCTTGAGATCTGCACCTGCCTGTTGAATCGTTTCTTGGGCCGTATCTGAGGTGGACCGGAATGAGGCCAGGGTAGCAGGAAGGTCCTGATTAAGCTGTGAGCTCAGTTCGGATGTCTGCTCCAGGGTCGTTCTGAGCAGGGCGAGGCTCTGATCCAAATCCTCATGGCTTAAGAGCCGGTCCAGGCTGTTGAGTATCTGGCTCAATTGATGGGCCATGTCCTGCAAGGGGATCTCAGAAACCCGGCTGGTCAATTCCTGCAAACTGGAAGGTATGGTTGGGATTTCAGGATACTTCGTCTGAATGTCGCTGGTTTGCACCTGGGTATGCGGATGAAAGTCGAGATTGATCTGGTATTGACCGGTAATCAGGCTCTGCACTGCCAATTGCCCGCGCAAACCTTTGCTGACAAGAGTGTCAACGGTTTGTTCCAGGTTTTGGTCCGACGTCTCTGCGTGGAAGCCGAAAGGCTTCATTTCTACAATAACCGGGATAAGCACCTGCATGTCCTTTGGGTCGGCCATGAGCCGGATGTCAGTTACCTGGCCCACCTTGACTCCGCGAAACAGGACCGGGGCTCCGACATTGAGCCCGCTGACCGAATCCTGAAATAAGAGAACAAAGCGAGCTGTGTCCGAAAACAAGCGCCCGCTGCCCAGGACAGTCAAGACGACAACCGCCAGGAGAACCGCTCCGAGGACGAAGATGCCGATGCTGGTTTGTTTGCGCAGAGAAGTCATAAGATAAAAATGTAAAGCTGAACTAGCTGACTATAAGTTGTTTTGGGTTATGCGACAGGGAGTGACTGGCGATCACAAAAAAAAATACCATAGTTTTCAATGGGAGGGAAGGAAGTGATTGGAAGGTTCTGTTGCCTCGGATGGCCTCCTTTCCACCCGGGAGAGCGGAGGTGGACAGATTATCGATACACCACCCAGCCGAGAAAGCGGCGGATTATACTGCTGGACTCACCTCCTTCATCTGCAAAAGGCAACGGATCCGGCAGGTCGATGGGCACTCCCTGCAGCAAAGCCAGCGGCGTACTCTGGGTCATATCCAGGCGTGTCTGTCGGCCGAATCTGTTCTGTATTTCCTGGGCCGCCTCCCTCATATGCGGTCGCCGGAAATCAGCGCTGTGGGCGTCTGTGGCCACAATATGGGCCAGGTTGTGTTCAATGAGCTGCCAGGCAAAATCTTCTACTTCCGGGCCAAATCGGCCAAGAAGGCTGGAGGCTGTGATCTGAGACATCACCCCCATGCGTGCCCAGCCGGCCAGTACAGAGGGATCGGCCAGCAGGGCGGGATATCGCTCCACATGGGCCAAAACCGGTCTGATCCGGTTAGTAATAAAGGACCAAAACAAGGTGTCCACGTTTGGGGGCACAAGCTGGTGTGGAAGCTCCACCAGGAGGGCGTTTCCCTGTCTGTTGAGGCTCAGCAGCTTTCCCTGATGCACAAGCTCGGGATCGGCTGCGCTGATGTGTACCTCCATTCCGGGGTGCAGGGTGAGTGGAATATTGGCTGCATTCAGGTCCTTCTGCAGGAGGCGGACAGCAGCATGAATGTGCTCGGGGCTGGTAGGGTAGAGGCCAGGGAGATGGTGCGGGGTGCAGATGATATCTGTGATCCCGTCTTCAACAGCCAGACGGGCCATTTCCAGGGCTTCGCTTTCCTCAGCTGGGCCATCGTCTATGCCGGGCAAAATATGGCAATGAATGTCGATCATGCGGATACCTTATGGGTCAGAGACCGGTAATCTGACCTCTGATCTCTCTCCTCTCCCCTCCCCCGGTTGAGAAACTCCCGCACACTGGGATTGTTGCTGGCTTCCCGCATTTCACGGGGATCTCCAATTTCAGTCATTGTCTTTCGATCCGCCTCTAAGAAAACGGCCCGGCTGCCGATGGCAAATATAGAGTCCAGGTCGTGGGTGACCACAACCATAGTTGTTCCCAGGCTGGATTGGAGTTCTAAAATGAGATCGTCCAGACGGCGGGCGGTGACCGGGTCCAGACCGCTGGAAGGTTCATCAAAAAAAAGAATTTTCGGGTCTAGGGCCAGAGCCCGGGCCAGGGCGGCTCGTTTGCGCATCCCACCGCTGAGCTCAGAGGGATACGCCTGTTCCTGCCCGCTCAGACCCACCAGTCCGAGCTTGAAGGAGACTACATCCTTTATCTGTTTCGGCCTGAGCTGGGTGAAAACTTCCAGAGGAAGGGAGATGTTTTCAGCCAGGGTCATGGAACTCCACAAGGCTCCTTGCTGGTAGAGCACACCCATATGACGTCTGATCCGGTTTTGCTCCTTTTCAGCAGCGGACCAAAAATCTGTAGATTCAAAGTAGATTTTCCCCGAAGCCGGGGGCAGAAGACCGATAAGGGATTTGAGCAGGGTGCTCTTGCCGCTGCCGCTGCCGCCCATAATGATCATGACTTCGCCGCTGTACACTTCAAAGCTCAGCTCGCTCATGATCAGGGTGGACCCATAAGCCAGAGTCAAATCCTGGACCCTGATGGCCGGTGCTCTGTGCTCTGTAGTCTTCATAAGCCAATTACATCACAGATAATGGCAAATAAGCCATCAACAAAAATAATGCCCACGATGGTGGTCACTACAGCCGAAGTGGTGGCCTGGCCCACGGCCTGCGCGCTGCGGCCGGCCTGAAGTCCGCGGAGACAGCCAACAAAACCCACAATGAGTCCAAAGACACAGCTCTTGATGAGCCCCAGCCAAACATAGGGCAGGGTGATGGCCGCTACTGTCTGGTTCCAGTACAAGTGCAGGGACAAATCCATCATGCCCAGGCCAACGATGGCCCCACCAAGGATGCCCATCATATCGGCATAAAGGCACAAAAGGGGCATCATCAAAACCAGGGCCAAAAGACGGGGCAGGACCAGGAAATCAAAGGGGGAAATGCCTAATGTATGCAGGGCATCGATTTCTTCGTTGACCTGCATGGTTCCGAGTTGAGCGGCAAATGCGGCCCCGGTGCGGCCGGCCATGATGATTCCGGTCATCATGGCTCCCATTTCCCGGGTCATGGCAATACCTACCAGATCGGCGACATAGATCTGGGCTCCAAAGTGTTTGAGCTGGACTGCACCGACAAAGGCCAGAATAAGACCAACGAGCAGGCAGATCAAAGAAACGATGGGCAGGGCCTGGGCCCCGCAAAAATACAGCAGAGAGAGGAAATCCCGGGTCCGAAATATGGATTTGCCAAGAGTCAAGCGAGTGAAAGAGAGCGCGGACTGGCCCACGAAATCGATGAAGCTCACAGCTCCCTGCAGCCAGGCATGAGTTGCTGCACCAACTCTGGTAGTGAGAGACAAGGGGGAAGCCTTGGCCCCTTGGGCCAGGGGTGGAGAATCTGCTGCCAAATGCAATAAATGGCCTGCGCCAGAAGGCAGGCTTGCCTCGTCAATCGTGATTCCCCGGGACCGGGCCTGTGAGTGCAGCTTAAAGATTTGGGTTAATAATGCGCTGTCCCAGGCCTTAAGTTGAGTGCAGTCAAAGGAAATTTTGTTTATGTTTGGTTCCGGGCCGGGAGTGGAGAGCTCATCCGCTATTTCTGGCCCAAGGGTGGATATGAGCCAATCTCCGCCCAGGACGATATGCAGCTCGTTGCCAGAGATGTGTTTTTGGATATTCGGTGCAGTCATGGGGCAATAATGGAGGTAGTCAAAGCGGCAAAAGCACGGAGTTTCAGTTTTCCAGATGGGTTTGTGTCCCGGCCAAAAATGTTATGGGCCGAGGATGCAGTCCGGGAAAGGACATTGACTTCCCTGTCCCCGCCATTTGTTCGGTTCATGCTTACACATCTTGAGTAATGGGCAGGGTGCAGGGGATAAAAAAGGGGTTCGGCATGGCCGTAACCCCTTGCAAAGAATGGTCGGGAAGGCCGGATTCGAACCAGCGGCCCCCTGCTCCCAAGGCAGGTGCGCTACCAGACTGCGCCACTTCCCGTTCAGCCTTGCCTCCGGCAAGTCTGAAATATATTTTGCGCCAAAGCGCGCAAATAACGTTTGAGTAAATGGGCATGACCCAACCCCGTTCAAACGAATGTTAGCAATTCTAGCCAAAAGTAGATTTGAAAGCAAGGAGATTTCTTTTGACTAAGAGAACACTCCGGCTATCTCTGCTCCACAATGTGCGCATTTGCTGCCCTGCATGCTTGAGGGACCCAAGGTAAAGGCCCGGCGCTTGATGACAGGTTGTCCACAGCTTGGGCACTTTGTGGTCTCACTGTCGTGGCCGGGAACATTTCCCAAATAGACATGTTTCAGACCAGCCTGCTTCCCTAAATCATAAGCCATCTCCAGAGTGCTCACAGGGGTCGGCCCCCTGTCCTGCATGAGGTAGGCGGGATGAAAACGGGAGATATGCCAGGGCACATTGATTCCCAGTTCGGTAACTAGAAAACTTACCAACTCCTGAAGCTCGGACCGGGAATCGTTTAAGCCGGGGATGATCAAGGTCGTCACTTCCAGCCACCATCCCTGTTCCAGAATGGTTTTTAAATTGCGCAGAACAGGTCGCAGCCTGGCGTGACAATAGGTGGAGTAGAACTCGTCGGTAAAGGCCTTGAGGTCCACATTGATGGCGTCTGCATACGGGGAAAGCTCCATGATGCAGTCCTTGGACATAAATCCATTGCTGACCAGGACGTTTTTCAACCCGGAACTTCGGGCCAGAACGGATGTTTCATACATAAGTTCAAAAAATATAGTGGGCTCAGAATACGTATATGAAATGCTTTGGCATCCGTGTTTGATGGCCGATTGCACGATTTGATCCGGAGTTATGTGTTGGCCTGAGATGCGATGCGTTTTCTTCGGTCCCTGGGAAAGGCTGTCGTTTTGACAAAAGGTACAGGCCAGGTTGCAGCCCATGGTACCTATGGAAAAACTCCAACTCCCGGGTAAAAAATGAAATAATGGTTTTTTTTCAATAGGATCGACATTTGCTGCGGCGACATGATCATAAACCAGGGTGTACAGCTCCCCTGCTTCATTAACCCGCACACCGCACAAGCCATATTCTTTGTCTTCAATCCGACAGAAATGGCTGCATAAACGACACTGCACTGCATTATCCTTTCGAGGGATCCAGAGTTTGGCCGGGTGCATAGTGGCCTCCTGGGTATGGGTTGTCTATTGCCAATTCTTGGACTATTAAAAGGAATAAGCACCGATCAGGGTGGGTGTCAATGTCCGCGGGCGGCTGAAACCTTTGGAGCTCATTGCCCTCAACGAAGATCTTAAGCTTGCCAAGGTTGAATTCAATGGATAGAATGAAGATCTCCATGGATCGGGGGAGACTCTGTTCCTGAGGCAGCAAGCAAGAGGCCCAGGTCAAGTTCACTGCATGTTGGCCCCCATGGTGGATAAAAAAGAGTCAGGCGTGAGCAGAGAAGCAGATGAGGCGAATAAGGAGCAAAGTACATGCAGGATCGTGGCGCAGCCTATAAACAGGCCGGGGTAAACCTGGAAGCAGCAAACACACTGGTCAAGCGCATTAAATCCCTGGCGAGCAAAACGCATACCAAAGGCGTTTTAAGCGATATCGGGCTGTTTGGAGGCATGTTCAAGCTTGACTTGAGTGACACCCGCAGACCGGTCCTGGTTTCATCCACAGATGGAGTGGGGACGAAACTCAAACTGGCTTTTGCCCTGGATAGACATGAGAGTATCGGCATTGACCTGGTGGGGATGAATGTGAACGATATTGTAGTTCATGGAGCAAAGCCACTGTTTTTTTTGGATTACTTTGCAGTAGGCCAACTGGATGTGGACCAGGCGGAACAGGTCATCGCCGGCATAGCCCAGGGCTGCCAGCAAGCGGGCTGTGCTCTGTTGGGAGGAGAAACCGCTGAGCTTCCCGGTTTTTATCAGCCAGGAGAATATGATCTCTCTGGGTTCAGTGTTGGGATAGTAGACGATGACAAAATTGTAGACGGTTCCAGTGTGGGAGTGGGGCAGGCAGTGATCGGTCTTGGCTCCTCCGGCCTGCATTCCAATGGATATTCTCTGGTCCGCCGGGTTATTGCCGAGCACAATATCGATCTTTATCAACCTATGCCCGAGACAGAACAAAGTGTGGGTCAGGTCCTGCTGGAACCGACCAGGATATATGTCAAATCCATTCTCAATATCCTGCGTGACTTTGAGATAAAAGGCATGGCCCATATCACCGGGGGCGGACTGTACGACAATCTGCCCCGAATACTGCCCCGCGGGGTAAAGGTCAGCATCGATTTTTCCTCCTGGTCCAGACCGCCTGTTTTTGATTGGTTGCGGGACAGGGCCGAGCTGTCCTGGCCGGAGATGCTCCAGACTTTTAATTGTGGTCTGGGGATGGTGCTCATTGTGGATGAACGGGTGGCGGAAGATGTTCTCTTGCGTCTTCAAGGCCTGAAAGAAACTGCCTGGAAAATTGGACAGACCGAGGCCAAGCGGGACCAGAACGAGGAAAAGGTGGAGGTCATTATTTAGAGAAACGGCGGCTGGGGGACAGGGACTGGAGCGACTGAGCGACGTAAGCGACTGAGCGAACTTTTAACCCACGGTGGCTTGTTTGGTGGCTCTGGATTTTCCGGGCTGGCCCTCGGAGAGGCCCGAGCACCAAAGGCCCAACTCCCTTCATACCTAGTTTTATATTCGATCAAACTGGCGGTTACAGCCAGTGGCGTCGCTGACATCTGATCTCTGACTTCTGGCCTCATTCTTCACGGCATGCCTGGGCCCGTTTGATGGCGATGCGCAGGAGAGAGATGGCGGCCGGGGTCATTCCCGGCAAGCGCGAGGCTTGACCCAATGACCTGGGCCGGATGGCGTTTAAACGCTCTCGCAGTTCGTTGGACAGCCCGGTCAGACGGGCGTAATCCAAATCATCCGGAATGCGGATCTGTTCAAGATCCTTGAATTTCTCCACTTCCGCCTCCTGCCGGCGCAGATACCCCTCATATTTGCACTGAATTTCCACCTGCTCCTGTACCCTGGGACTTAAGGCTTGATCTGTTTCCCCCAGGATTGCCATCACCTGGGAGTAGGACAACTCCGGTCTTTTGAGCAGCTTGTCTGCACTCACTGCCGAGGAAAGGGGCTGGGAAGCGCAGGAGTTTAAGGATTGATTGACCTCTTGGGTTGGGGTGACCTGTTTTTTGTGCAATCGGTCCAGTTCAGCCAGGACCGCCTGACGCCTTTCGCGCAGCTCCTTGACCCGGGGCTTGGTATGCAGCCCGAGCTCGTATCCGATCTCCATCAGGCGCAAGTCGGCGTTGTCCTCCCGGAGCAAGAGGCGGTATTCGGCCCTGGATGTGAACATGCGGTAGGGTTCGTTCACTCCTCGGGTGACCAGATCATCGACCATCACCCCCATGTAGGCCTGGGTCCGGTCCAGGATGAGAGCCGGGCAGTTCTGGACCTTAAGAGCGGCGTTGATGCCGGCCCATAAGCCCTGGGCGGCAGCCTCTTCATAACCAGATGTGCCGTTGATTTGCCCGGCCAGATAGAGTCCCTTGACCAGCTTGGTCTCCAATGTAGGCTGCATCTGGGTGGGCAGGATATAGTCGTATTCAATGGCATAGGCTGGGCGCATGATTTCCGCTTCTTCCAGCCCGGGAACGGAATGGATGAGCTGGGTTTGTACCTCGTAGGGCAGGGAGTTTCCTGTCCCACTGGCATAGATCTCTTCAGTTTCCAGGCCCTCGGGTTCCAGGATGATGTGGTGGAACTCCTTGTCCGGAAACTTCATGATCTTATCTTCCAGAGATGGACAATAGCGGGCCGAAACCCCCTGTATGGTCCCGTCGTACAAGGGGGAAAAACGGATGTTGGAACGGATGATATCATGGGTGCGCACCCGTGTGCGTCCAAAGTAGCAGGGTACTTGGGGCATGGCAGGCTTGTCCGTGAACAGGGAAAAGGGAGGGCAGTTTTCTTCCCCGCTTTGCAGTTCAAAGAGGCTGAAATCGATGCTCCGGCGGTGTAAACGGGCCGGGGTGCCGGTCTTCATCCGACCCAGGCTAAAACCCAGGGAGCTCAGCTGGTCGGGCAGGTCGGTGGAAGAAAACTCGCCGGCTCGACCGGCGGGGATATGCGTTGAACCTATATGTACCAGGCCGTGCAGAAAAGTTCCCGAGGCCAGGACAACACTTTGGCCTGCAAAGACCACTCCCAGCTCGTCTTGCACCCCGCACACGCACCCATTTTCCATGATCAGGGCAGTGACCAGAGACTGCTTGAGTTCCAGGCCAGCTTGCTGTTCAAGGGCGTGTTTCATCAAGGTCTGATAACGGACCTTGTCGTTTTGGGTCCGGGTGCCGCGCACAGCCGGTCCCTTCCGGGTGTTCAGACGCCGGTACTGGATGGCTGTTTGGTCGGTGGTTTTGGCCATTTCTCCGCCCAGGGCGTCGATTTCCTTGACTAAATGACCTTTACCTATTCCTCCAATGGAGGGGGAGCAGGGCATGTGGCCCACGCTGTTTAAGGAAATGGACAGCAACAGGGTTCTACAGCCCATGCGGGCTGCGGCCAGAGCGGCCTCGCAGCCGGCGTGACCGGCTCCGACAACGATGACGTCGTACATGATTTCTGGTATCTTTGAGCGTTTATCTGTTCAGTCCCGCAATTGGAAGGACCTCCGGCAAATCTGAAATATTTTTTTGCCCGCTATGATCGAGGATGAAATGTTCGGTCCTGAACCAGAGGCGAAAGAGATACGCCTTCTTTGGTCCCAGGGTTTCCCTCGTGTCATACCGGCTTTGTAACCTCTGAGGGATGAAAGCGTCAATGCAGGACAAGCCGTATCGGGATTTCAACTCCTATCTCCGCCAGCGCTACGGGTGCCGGGTGCAAAAGATCACCCTGGACGCCGGTCTGACCTGTCCCAACAGGGATGGGACCATCAGCAGGGCTGGGTGTATATACTGCAACCCCCGAGGATCCGGAACCGGACAGGCAGAGGCCGGCCTGAGCATAGCCCAGCAGCTGGAACAAGCCAAGGAGCCTCTGCGCAAGCGCTACAAGGCCAAAAAGTTTCTGGCCTATTTCCAGTCGTATACCAACACCTACGCCCCGGTGGACACATTGCAGGGATTATATGCCCAGGCTGTTGGCGATCCGGATGTGGTGGGCCTGTGCATCGGGACCAGGCCGGATTGTGTGCCCGAGCAGGTTCTGGACATGATTTCCGAGATGTCCAGGCAAAAGGACATCTGGCTGGAGTATGGGCTGCAATCAGCCCAGGAGCAGACCTTGGACCGCATCAATCGCGGGCACGGGCTGTGCGCCTTTGAAGACGCGGTTCGTCGGACCAGGCAGCGTGAGCTGCCCATATGTGTGCATGTTATTTTGGGCCTGCCCGGGGAAGGAGAGAAGGAGGTCCTGGATACCGCCCGTTACCTGGCTGAGCAGGATATCCAGGCGGTGAAAATACATCTGCTGTATATAGTCCGGGGCACTGCCCTGCATCGTTTGTACACTCAAGGCAGGTACCGCTGCTTGGAGCAAAAGGAATATGTGGACCTGGCGGCCAAGTTTGTCCATATCCTGCCCCGGGAGGTGATCATTCAGCGATTAACCGGAGATCCACACCGCGAGGAGCTGGTGGCTCCCCTCTGGGCCTTGAACAAACAGCAGACCCTGCAGATGATTGAGGAGAGAATAGGGGGATAGAGGTCGGAGGTCGGACGTCAGAGGTCAGACGTCAGCGGGCGGATAAGAGAAGACAGAAGAGAGAGGTCAGAGGTCAGGAAGAGGGAGAAGAGAGAGGTCAGAGATCAGAGGTCCGGGGGGACCACTGATCTCTCTGACCTCTGATCTCTGACTTCTGACCTCTGTCTTCAAAAGACCGCGGTCAGGACCTCCGGGCTCTCCAATTGATCCCGGCCCAGGAGTTCATAGAGGCGGTGGCTGATCGGACCGGGTCG
>JAWLEI010000024.1:0-32190 GCA_041686195.1 Desulfovermiculus sp. | reverse complement strand
CGCCCCTCGAAGAGGGGCGGCCTACTGGGTCCCAGCTCTCTTGATCAGTTTCATTCATGATCAATCCGGCAAATTTCTTTTTTTTGCCCGCTTTGGGGCAAAAATATGTCAGATTTGCCGGAGGCAAAGCTGACGACTATGACTCGGTCACCCGGTCCTTGATCTGCCGGCCCAGGCGCTGGGCAGTTGCAAAGAGTTCTCCGGCATTGTCGTGGGTGGGCACATGCTTGATGGATGCGGGTTCTTCGGGCATATCCATTCCCATGTCCTTAAGCCACTGAGCGATTTTTTTCGGCGCCTCCCCGCTCCAGCCGTAGGATCCAAAAGCAAAGCCCAGCTTGTTCTGGGGCTTGAGTCCCTGCATGTAGGTGAGCATGTCTGCAATCAACGGCAGGACCCCATTGTTGTGAGTCGGAGATCCAACCAGAACCGCTCCGGCATCCCAGATTTCGCCCATCACATCTGAATGGTGCCAGCTCTTGATGGCGAACAGCTTGACCTCTATATCTTCCGCACTCAGTCCAGAGGCCAGGCTGTCAGCCATGGCAGCGGTGGACTTCCACATGGTGTCGTAGACAATAACTGCCTTGGCCTTGGGTTTTTGGGCTGCAAACTCCTGATAGGCAGCCAGGGCATTGGCCACATTGTTGCGAAGGACCAGGCCGTGATCCGGAGCGATCATATCAATCTCCCATCCCAGCTCCTGGATGGCCTGGACTGCCTTGGGCACCTGAGCGGAAAAGGGAAGGATGATATTGGCGTAGTAATGGGCCATGGAGGACTTGAGGTCCGGCCATTCAATCCACTCGTCAAAGCGCTGGCTGGAGGCGATGTTCTGGCCGAATGCGTCCTGGGATATGAGCAGATTGTCCTCCGGAATATACGAAACCATGCTGTCCGGCCAGTGCAGCATGCGGGTCTCCAGAAACTGAACACTGCGTTTACCCAGGGAGAGAACCTCCTTGTTTTGGACAGCACGTACCGGCCAGTTGTGATTGTGAAACCGGCCGGCTAAAAACTGTTCCCCCATCTTGGAGGTATAGATGATCTCCGGCTTGATGCGGTCCACGACAGCTGCCAGGCAGCCGCTGTGATCCGGCTCGCAATGATTGACCACGATCTGGTCGATCTTTCCCGGATCAATGATCCGGGCGATTTGGCACAAAAGCTCATGCGTAAACCTGGAGTCAACTGTATCAAACAGAGTGACCTTGTCGTCCAGGATCAGATAGGCATTATATGTCGTCCCCTGGGAGGTTTTGGAATACCCGTGAAAGTCGCGCAGATTCCAGTCCACAGCTCCCACCCAGTAAATTCCAGGCTTGATTTCCACCGGATTCATGTGTGCTTTCCTCCGTATGTTAGTTAAGAGGCGAACTGTTCGGATGTCTTTTCTTCCGCTGCACATTGGGGGCAGATCCCATACAAAAGGACTGTGCAGCCCAAGAGGATAAAATCGGTCTGCACTTCCTGAGATAATGCGGAAGTGTCCGGTCCTGAATGGACATCAGCCACACGACCGCACTTTATGCATGAAATGTGCATATGCGGTTCGGCATTGCCGTCAAAGCGCATCTGGCTGTTTCCAGCTTGCAGCTTTTGGATGACTCCATCCGAGGAGAGGAGGTCGAGGTTTCGATATATAGTCCCCAGACTGACTTTTGGCAGTCGCTTTCGGACCATTTCGTAAAGTTCATCCGCTGTAGGATGCGTATCCACCTGGCGCAGTTCCTCAAGAATCACTCTGCGCTGCGGGGTCATTCGAAGTGTTTTGGTTGCTTGCACTGGATTGCTCCAAATAATATTAATAATGAATCTTGTTTAAAACTATATGAAACTTTCTCATAGTATGTCAAGGAGTCCGGGAGAGCACTTTTGCGTTCAGTGCGGTGGCAGGTATAATCGTATCTTCCCACCTGGAAGAATAATCAGCTGGTCTCCTGGGCCTGTAAGCGGGCCAGTTTTTCCTGGTCGTCTTTGAACAGTTTGTAATTCACGGAATCGACCAAAGCCTGCCAGCTGGCCTCGATGATGTTGAAAGAAACGCCCATGGTCATCCAGCGAGATTTGTGATCGCCGGACTCTATGAGCACCCGGACCCTGGAGGCGGTTCCCGGGGCGTCGTTGAGGTTGGGAGACATGACCCGGACCTTGAAATCCAAAAGGCTCATCTCCTTGAGCCGGGGGTAGAATTTCTCCAGGCCTTTGCGCAGGGCGTTGTCCAAAGCGTTGACCGGACCGCGGCCGGTGGCGGCAGTATGCTCCACTTCTCCTCCGACCTGAATCATGACTGTGGCCTCAGAGAAAGGTTCCCCGTTTTCCTGGTTCTTGGCGTCCATGACCCGAAATCCAAGCAGGGAATAGTATCTCCTGGCCCGGCCCAGGGTCTTGTTCAGGAGCAGCTCAAAGGAGGCCTCGGCCACACTGAACTCAAAGCCTCTGCTTTCCAGAGTCTTGACCTTGTTTAAAAGTTCCAGAACGAAAGGATCGTCCTTTTCCAGAGGGATGCCGTACTGTTTGGCCTTGAACAGGATGTTGCTCTGGCCGGCTAGATCAGAGAGCAAAACCCGCTGCTTGTTACCCACCGCTTCTGGGGAAATGTGTTCATAGGTCCTGGGATTGCGGCGGATAGCGCTGACATGTACCCCCCCCTTATGGGCAAAGGCGGCCCGGCCCACAAAGGGCTGGCGGACAAAGGGGCGGATATTGGCCACTTCCGAGACATAGTGGGCGGTAGCGGTCAAAAGCCCCAGATTGTCATTTGGCAAGGCCTTATGTCCCATCTTGAGTTCCAGGCTGGGCAAAATCGAACACAGATTGGCGTTGCCGCATCGTTCTCCCACCCCGTTTATTGTGCCCTGAACATGGGTTGCTCCGGCTCGGATCGCCTCCAGGGAGTTGGCCACAGCCAGTTCGGAATCGTTGTGGGCGTGAATACCCAGGACCGCATCCGGGAGTTCCTGAGCCACCCTGGTGACGATTTCTCGAATCTCGGTGGTCATGGACCCCCCATTGGTATCGCACAGAACCAGGGCATCCGCACCAGCCAGCTGGGCCTGGCGCAGGCAACTCAAGGCGTAGTCAGGATCGGCTTTGAAGCCGTCAAAGAAGTGTTCTGCGTCAAAGAACAGGTGGCGCGCATGAGGCCGCAGGTAGGCCAGGGAATCGTGAATGAGCTCCAGGTTGCGTTCCTGGGTGGTCCGCAAGGCCTCCTGGACATGAATGGTCCAGGTCTTGCCGAACAGGGTCACGGCCGGAGTTGCGGCCCGGAGCAGAACCTGAAATTGTTGATCCGTCTCCGGAGTGGCCTTGGGATTGTGCGTGCTGCCAAAAGCAGCAACTATGGAGTGCTTGAGATTGTAATGCTTGATTTCCTGGAAGTAGTGCTCATCCGTAGGATTTGAGCTCGGCCATCCGCCCTCGATGAAGTCTATGCCCAGATCGTCAAGCTTTTGGCTGACCCGAATCTTGTCTTCAGTGGAAAAATGGACGTCTTCAGCCTGGGTTCCGTCCCGCAACGTGGTATCGTAAACTGTGATTTTCGTGCTCATAACCTACATCGATTGGGGGTTTGTATTCGTTCAGGAGTCATCTACCAGTGGCGGAGCTTGAATGAAACTTTGAGTGAAAGATAACCTCAGCCCTCAGGGGCAGCCCTGAGTGGCTGCCCTCTTCTTAATCGTCAGTTTCCCTCCCGGCCATCGGAGAGGACCTACTGGGCCCCAGCCTGTTCTTCACTATCCAAAAAAAATTACAAGCTAGCAAAAGATTCCCGGGCTCTAAAAAAACCAGGCTTTTCCGGGTAGGGATGGTTCTCTCCGAGACCCATCCTCTTTGATCAATGCACTCCCGGCCCTCGGAGAGGACCGGGCTACTGGGCCCAGCCCTCTTCATACTCCTCTGTTACTTACTCGATCTCACTGGCGGTCACAGTCAGCGGCAGGATTGACCTCCGACCACCGACCCCCGACCATCGATCTTACGATGCCGAAGCTGCAGGTTCTTGATCCAGACCAAAGGCTTCGTGCAGGGTGCGCACGGCCAGCTCGGTGTATTTTTCCTCTATCAGGCAGGAGATCTTTATTTCCGAAGTGCTGATGATAATGATGTTTATGTCTTCGGACTGCAAGGCCTTAAAGGCAATAGCCGCCACTCCGGAATGATTGCGCATACCCACACCAATAACCGAAACCTTGCTCACTTGGGTATCAGGAAGGATTTCTCTGGCTCCGAGATTTGGCCTGAGCCGATTCACGATCTGCATGGTCCGGTCCAGATCTCCGCGGGGAATGGTGAAGGTTATGTCCGTTAGACCTTCCCGGCTGGGATTTTGCACGATCATGTCCACAACGATATTTGCTGCGGCCAAGGGTTCAAAGACGGAAGCAGCGACACCTGGCTCATCGAATACGTCTACCAGGGTCACCCGGGCCTGATCCTTATCATAGGCAATTCCGGAAACCAGAACAGCTTCCATATCCTCATCCTCCTGCACAAGAAAAGTCCCTGGAGCATCGGAAAATGTGGAGCGAACATGCACCGGGACGTTGTATTTTTTGGCGAACTCCACTGAGCGTATCTGCAAGACCTTCGCTCCCATGCTGGACATTTCCAGCATCTCATCATACGCGATTTTGGGCAGCTTTCTGGCCTGAGGGCAAATGTTGGGATCAGTGGTATACACCCCATTGACGTCAGTATATATCTCGCAGACCTCGGCCTGAAGGGCGGCAGCCAGGGCCACCGCACTAGTGTCTGATCCCCCCCGGCCCAGAGTGGTCAGATAGTTGTGACAGTCGCACCCTTGAAATCCGGCCACCACCAAGACCTGAAAGCGGTCCAGGAGTTCCTCCAGGTTCTGGTCATCGATATCGAGAATTCTGGCCCGGCCGTAACTGGGATCGGTATGAATCGGTATCTGGAACCCGAGCAGTGATCTGGCCTTGATCCCGCTTTTTTGCAGCAACATAGCAAACAGAGATACTGAGATCTGCTCCCCTGTGGTCAGCAGTACATCCAACTCGCAGGGATCGGGCTGATCCGACCATTGCCTGGCCAGTTTCAGAAGCCGGTCAGTCTCTCCGGCCATGGCCGAAAGGACGACCACAACCTTATAGCCTTGCTCCAGTTTTCTTTGCACCTTACCTTGGACCTGCTGCATGCATTCCAGATCGGCAACAGATGTCCCTCCGAATTTTTGAACAACAACCTTCATTGTTTCTCGATGCTCCTCTTCAGCTTTGCCTCCGGCAATTTTTTATTTTTTGCCCCAAAACGGGCAAAAAATAAAAAATTGTCAAAGTTGTAACAGTCGGCTTCAATCTGCTTTCAAGTTCTCCAGCCAGGAATTGGCCCAGCCTCCGTGGGCCCACAGTTCGGCTGTCCTGCTTTCTTCTGTTACCCCTATGTGTAAATGGATAAAATTTTCAGGTAGTGTATTCTGGGGTAGATATTCTGCCCATTCCACAAGCAGAGCCATGTCTTCAGTTTCCAGATACTCTATCAGGGAATCGTCAAACCCGGTCTGCCCCAGGCGGTAGAGATCCATGTGGGCCACTTCCGGTTGGGTAGGATAAATATTAATCAGGTTAAAGCTGGGGCTGCTGACCTCAGCCAGTTCACCACCCGGAAGACTGGTCACAATGTATCGGATGAGTGTCGTTTTCCCTGCTCCCAGCAATCCGCTTAGAAGGATGGGGCAGGCCCCCTGGCTTATCAGACCATGGGCCAGAAGGCGGCCCAAGCTGGCTGTTGACTCCAAATTGACCAGATTTTTTTGCATCGGGCTTATTTGATCAAAGTCTTGAGCACATCTTCTTTGCCCACCACTCCCATCAGTTTTCCATTTTTTACAACAGGAATGGTGTGGAAGTTTTTTTTCACCATCAAATCAGCCACATCCTCCAGTTCAGTGTCCGGTGAAACAGCAGTTGGATCCGGGCTCATGGCCTGTTCCACTGTGGTGGCGGCCATTTTTTGAACTTCTTTTTCCAGATGGCTCATGGAGGATAAGGGGATGAGTCCGTCCAAAAGGGTGAAGACCGTGGGCAGGGGGAGCTTTTTCTGCTGCACAATCAGATCGCTCTGGCAAATGATGCCCACCAGGTTGTTGTCTGCATCCACCACCGGCAGGCCGTTGATATGATTGTCAAGCAGCAGGCTGGCGGCCTGGGATATGTTTGTATCCGGCTGTACTGTTATGACATCTGTGCTCATGATTTCAGAAATTTTCATCGATTGCCCGTCCTTCATTTATGAGCGGTCTCTGCCTTCCAGGTCCCTTTTCAGCTTTGCCTCTGGCAAATCTGAAATATTTTTTTGCCCCAAAGCGGGCAAAAAAATAGAAATTTGCCAGTTTGATCATAAATGAAACATACCAAGAGGACCGCGATACATCCAAACTTGAGTGGGAGATAACCTCAGCCATCCCATACGGCAAAGCCAACGCTGCATAAGTTATCTTCTCGTTTCATACAAGATTGGCCCTGCCTTTAAAGTAAGGCGGGCTCGTGACTCGTCAGGAGTGCAAGCCTCTACTTCTAGCTGTGTTTGGATAAAAGTTCAAGGACCTGGGGCAGGGCATGGGCGATATCCTGGGCCAAGTGGCCACGAAAGGGGTATTTCGACTGTAAAACCCGGCCTGTGGCCGCATGCCAGAATACTCCGGTACAGGCGGCAAAGAAAGGGGAAAGACCCTGAGCCAGAAGGGTTCCGATAGTCCCGGCAAGTACGTCGCCTGAGCCGCCGAGTGCGAGATGAGCCCAAGCTTCCGGGCAGAAACGAAGAGTCTGCCCGGGAGCGGCAACACATGACCCGGCCCCCTTGAGAACCAGGGTACATTGGAGCTTGTCCGCCCAGATTCGGGCGGTATCCAGCCGCTGAGCCTGGATCTGGTCTATTGCCATGCGGCAGATTCTGGCCATCTCCCCTGGATGGGGGGTGAGCACGCTGGATGAAGGAAGATTGCTGCTGATTTCTTCTTCCTGGGCCAGGGCGAACAGGGCATCGGCATCAAAGACTGTGGGCGGAGGAGAACTGTGCACATAGGCGCGTAGAAAGTCCCTTGCTCCTTCGGTACGGCCCAGACCCGGCCCCAGAACCACGGCATCAAAGGCCTGCAGATCGCTCAGATCGGCCATGCATCCCTCGGTCCATTGTGAGCCAGGCCCCAGAGGTTTGGTCATGATATCCGGCCAGCCGTGCTTGATCTCGGAGATCAATCCGCGAGGGCAGCCCACTGTGACCAACCCGGCTCCGGAACGCAAGGCCCCAAGAGCGGCCAGGGTTGGGGCCCCGGTCAGGCCGGAGGAACCACCCAGGATCAGGATGTGCCCGTGGTTCCCTTTGTGGGCCAGATGGGAAAGGGAAGGGAGGAGTGAGAAGACATCCTGGGTCAATTCATAGCAGGCCGGCGGATTTTGCTCTTGAACAGAGCGGGGCAGGCCAATGCTTTGGATGTGCAGCCGGCCACAAGATTCTCTGGCTTCAGGCATGCGCAGACCGATCTTGGCCGCAGCAAAGGTTGCCGTGGCATCAGCTTTGACTGCAACAGGACTGGGTCTTCCGGTATATCCGTTGATTCCGGAAGGAATGTCTATGGAGAGGACAAAGGTTTTACGGCCCAGACGATTAATACAGGAGATCCAGTCCCGATAGTCTTGTCGCAGTTCCCCCTTAAATCCTGTTCCCAGCAGTCCATCAACTATGAGATCCGGTACGCACAATTCATCCAAATTGTATCCCTTGATCGGGGTCATGACCACCCCGGCCTTATCCGCCAGGGCCAGATGAAAGGCGGTCTCTCCGCTGTAGGCTTCCAAATCCCTGGTGTGCAGGACAAGACATGTGGCTTCCTGGTCAACAAGATGTCTGGCCAGGGCGAATGCGTCTCCACCATTGTTTCCGGAACCGGCGAAAAGGACTACCCGCTTACCTCGCACCGGCCCGATCTCTTGTTCAATCACGTGCAAGAGCTCACGGCTTGCGTTTTCCATAAGCATATGGCCAGGCAGACCGAACTCTTCAATACTCAACCGGTCCCAATGAGCCATTTCTTCAGGAGTGGGCAATGGGCGATACATAGGTGAACTTCCCCGGGTTGTTTATGTTTCAAGGATAACCACTGCACAGGCCGTATTCCGGGAGTGGGAGAGACTTATATGCCAGCGTGTAGCCCCCAGACCCTGGGCCTGGTGGAGAGCAGGGCCAAATAAAAGGAGTTCCGGCTGTCCCTGCGTGAGGCGGTGCACAGCCATGCGGTGAAAGGTTATGCCGTCCCGAAAACCGGTCCCCAGTGCCTTGACAGCAGCCTCTTTGGCCGCAAACCGGGAGGCCAGATAGGGAACAGGTGATACAGGCATGGACTCATGCTCTTCTGAAGTCAATATTTTGGATGCAAAGCGAGAGCCGTGGCGCTTCCAAATATTTTCAATGCGGTCAAGCTCAACCACATCCACTCCAAGACCCACAATCATAACGATTTGCTTTGTAAATAAAGGGTTATTGACGTGTCCTGATATTATCGTCTCAAAATAAATTGTGACATTCTTACTAATGAGTGCAAAAAGCTTTTTTACTTTTTGCACGCTGCACTCAGCAGCGCGGGAAGTAAATTTCCGCTTGCTTTGTGCGCGAGTCACGCCAGTGGCGTGACTACTAAGGGGAGCGAAATGTAAAGAACATTTCGCTGCCCTTAGTAACAGAAGCCGCGGATAATATCCAGCATGTCCCGCACGGCACGTTCCATGCCCACCAGGGAGGCCCGGGCCACGATGCTGTGTCCTATAGAAAACTCTGAGATTCCAGGGATATGAGCAAAAGCATGGATGTTGGCATAGGTCAGCCCATGCCCCAGGTTGACTTTGAGACCCAGGTTGTGGGCCTGAGCCAGTCCTTCCTTGATCCGGTCCAGCTCCTGCTCCCGTTTGGCCCTGGAGTCGGCCTCGGCAAAATGTCCGGTGTGGATTTCTATGTATTCAGCCCCGATCTCAGCTGCAGCTTTGATTTGATCCAGCTCTGCATCAATGAACAGGCTGGAGGTCACATCGGCTGCATGTATGGGCTGGAGGTACTCCTGGAGCTCTTTTTCCCGGCCCAGAAGGTTCAGGCCGCCCTCTGTGGTCAGCTCTTGCCTTTTTTCCGGGACCAGGCAAACGATATGAGGCCTGGTCTTTAAGGCGATTTCCTGCATTTCCTGGGTGGCGGCCATTTCCAGGTGCAGTTTAGTCCCCAGGGTCTGGTTGAGCAGGTCCACGTCCCGATCATTGATATGGCGGCGGTCTTCACGCAGATGGACGATGATTCCATGGGCTCCGCCCAACTCTGCAAAGTGTGCGGCATGGACCGGGTCCGGCTCGTGAGCCAACCTGGCCTGACGAATAGTGGCGATGTGGTCGACGTTGATAATGAGATCTGGCATTGTTTTCTCCTTGAAAAGTTTTGACCTTGTCTGAGCTATTTGTAAAAGGCAAGGGGTGGAGGTTGTCAAGGTCTGGGGGTCTGTAAACGCACTCATTTTATCCTATTTATTGCTGTTTTGCTCCCTGTTGATGTAGCCCCTGAAGAGTAAATAAATGTGTTTTTGCAGTGAGTTCATAGATTTGTTGGGTAAAAAGAACATGCCCCTTGCTGCTTATACCCCAAACAGGGTATAATAAATTAGTCTAGGTGCATCGCCCTGGCGACATATGATATGCCCAAACACCGGATGCGTAAGTGATTTGAAATACGGGGAAAAGCCTTAATCAAAGTCTATGTATAAATTTAGAAAAAAAAACGATGGGCACAATGGCCTGACACTAATAGAACTTTTGGTGGTCATCGCCATTCTGGCCATTATGGCTGGGATGAGCATATCCGCTTTGAATAAATATATTCCGGATTATAGGTTGCAGAACGCAGCCAGGGAATTGTATGCCAATATGCATAAGGCCAAGATGGAAGCGATTAAAAGGAATCAAGAAGTGAAGGTTGTTTTTGATGTAAGTGGTGAAAGATATGCTATAAGTTTGGATGATGGAGATGATGATTGGCAAACAATTGATAATAATCAAAACTTGAAAATTATTAACTTTACAAAATATGGAAGTGAAGTGAATTATGGAATTGGTGATGCTGAATATAAAGGTTCTTCAAAATCTTCTGTAACATATTCCAATAATATATTTTCATTCAAATCTAATGGAGAATGTAATAAAAATGGATACGTATATTTGAAAAATAAAGATGGTAGTGCATATGCGATTGGAACTCTACAAAGTGGAATAATAACATTTTTAAAATGGAAAAAAAATGAGTGGGTTTAGCGTTAATCAAACTTGATGACAATTTATAGTCTTTTCAGCAAGGTCAAGATAAAAACTGGCTTATTTTAATATTATGAACTACAGATCAAATTTTGGATTTACACTAGTAGAGTTGATAGTTGCATTAGCAATTTCTACCATGGTCTTGGCAGCTGTTTATCATGTATTCATTTCAAATAATAGGATATACTTGAAACAAAATGAAATGGTTAAGATGGAACAGAATTTACGTTCTGGATTAAATTTATTGGAGAGAAATATCCGGATGGCTGGTTATGATCCCACAGAAAATTATACATTGGGTGTAAATAAGACTGCATCTACAGAAAATTTAATTGTCATATCATATTATGATGATACAGCAGAAAATGAGGAAGAGCATACTCCCGTCAAGTTAATGTATGATATATATAATAGCGACACATATGGAGCATATACCTTAGCAAAACGCAAGGTTGCGTTAAGTAAAGATTTTGATTCAACAACTCGTCAGCCTTTGATGACGAATGTTGAAAGTTTAGAGTTTAGCTATTGTGATAAAAATCATATGTGCAGTAATACTGCAAGCGCAATAGCAGATATATGCTATATAAAGGTTTTTCTGCAAACTTTTTCAAGTAAAGATCACTTTCAAACTCCAGACCTGAACATGACCAAAACTGTCTACATCCGAAACGCATGCCTGTGATGAATAATGTCAAATAATAGAATAAACAATTCCAACGGCTTCACCCTGATCGAGGTTCTGATCTCAATGGTCATTTTAGTTATCGGCATATTATCAGTCATGACCATGCTGTCCACCGCAGCCAAAGGCAATGCCGAGGCCAGAAAGATGGTCCGGGCATTGAATGTTGCGGAAGAGAGGATGGAAGTATTTTTGAATAATGGAGCATGTTCATGTGGTACTGAACCTGACTGGATTGAAGATTGTACACCGGATACGACTTCAATTACGCCGCCAGATGGGACAAGCTATTGTAAGGTCACTGTCAGCTGGAAGAGTTTTGGAAAACAAAAAGAAGTTTTTTTGGAGACACTGAGGAGCGATGATTGAGGGTGAGGACTCAAAAGGCAGGCTTCTCCTTTTTTTTTGCCTGCTTTGAGGCAAAAGAATATTTCAGATTTGCCGGAGGCAAAGCTCGTATGAAACTAGATTTTGCTTTTTCCGTCACCCCGGCGTAGGCCGGGGTCCAGCTCTTACATTTCAGTCTGGATTCCGGCTGGAGCCTGTGCTGGACCCCGATCCAGTACCGGAATGACGGAGGGGGTTACCCACCAGTTTCATCCTCGATCAAACTGGCGGCCGCCGCCAGAGGCGGCGCTGAAAAGAAAGAACATTTTATCCGCTGTTAGCACTGATTGTCGCTGATAAAAAGCTCTCCATAAAGTCCGAATCAAATCATTGAACCCCAGGCGAATCTTATGCATCAATACAGCAATACACCAGAAAACGGCTCAACCCTTATAGTCACAGTACTCGTTCTGGTCATTCTGTCCATCCTGGGCACAGCCGCCCTGACCTTGACCAATACCGAGCTGCTTATTGTTCGGAATATGAAATTAAATTCAAAGGCATTTTATGACGCTGAAGCGGGTATAGATTTTGCTTTGGCCAATATTGCTAACGGCTTGAAATCAGAAGAAATTAATGTTGATGATGATTTAGAGGGTTTGGATTTAACAGAGTTCACTAACTTAAATAATGCCAGGCCAGAAGAGTTTAGTTTTTCATATCCAGAATATGTTCAGATAAAGTATGATGATAAATTTTGTTTCATAAGCCAGGGCATAGATCCAGATCATTCAGGCGGTAAGGCAGAAATAGAAACATGTTTTCATGTCAGGGAAATACCTCACGAAGCATTCAGGAAGGGAATTGTTTCTGGTGGAAATATATTCATTGACGGTGGTCCAACAATGGACGGTAGTATTCATGCTAATGGAAGTGTAGATCAAGCAGGCAGCGGGACGATTAATGGTGATGTTACAGCAGGAAATACAGCAGATGTTGATTCTGAAGTTAATGGTACGATAGCTTCAGGACCAGATTATGAAATAGAAATTCCAGAAGTGTCAAATGTTGATATTCTTAGTAAGGAGACGGCAGATGAAACTCTCGAGGCAAATAGTGTGATTGATCAAGGTGTAATTGATAACATTAAAGAAAATTCAGAATCAGAAACACCAATAATATATGTTGAAGGGGATGTTACAATAAAAAAAGGTGATGTTGAAGGTACAACTATAATATCTGAAGGAACAGTGTATTTTAAAGGTGAGTCCTCATGGAATGAGAAGGATCTTAATACATCTATTATAGCTATGCAAGACATTGAGTTTGATGGTAGTGGTGATAGTTATGGTTTATTTTGGTGCAATGGAAGTTTTACCAGAAAAGGATCAAGTCTTGTTCATGGATCAGTTGTTGCTGGAAGCAGTGTTTTTGATAGCGATGTGGAGATAAGTGGAAAATTTGAGTTTAAGTATATCGAAGATATTAACGAAAATATTCCAATACCAACGTATCCGACTCCGGTCGATATCAGTTGGGCAGAGATATAAAATTTTATTAACAAGGAAGAACTCGCCGGTTTTATCTAAGGACAAAACCGGGGTGAGCCCTTTGTATTGATACATGGGGTTAGGGAGGTGGTCTTATGGCCACCCAGTCCTATCCCTGCTCCGCCTCACTTGCAGAATCGGCTGGTGTATCTTTGTGGAAAGCCCTCCCCCCAGCAAGTGAGTGCAGGAGGATGTTCAAAGGCTAGGTACACAGTGATTTTCACCGCTCCCTCGCTCTGCGTGAGAACGATGAAGGTTGCTTGATCATTGATTTGTTTGTCCGGGACCGCCAGGCACCAGCCTGACCCATTAGGGCGTGAGCCATCCCCCCTATTTAGTGCCTTGACACATCTCACGTGTCGCAAAAAAGAACCCTCCCCTGGCCCCTCCCTCCCGCCTGGAAGACAGGCAGCAGGGAGGGGAGTCAGAGGAAGAAAGGTTTCGTGCCAATATCGGACATTGCACATATGACGCGGCACGAGATTTATGTTTCATCTTTGATTAAGCTGGCCATCTTCGACCAGCGGCGGCACTGAAAAGTGATTGAGGTCATTTCAGCTCAGACTTGACTTTCACCCATAGGCGGTTAATATTCCGTATAAAATCAGGCAGGACAGTTGGTTATGGACGCAATTCTTGTAAGACCCCCTTGCCCGGTAGCGCTTTGAGGTCAAGGCAGATGTATCCACAGACCGCACCTGATCCACGGCCAGGTTCTTGAACCATGCAGAAAGTGCCATCTTTGATCTGGGCTCGATCATTATGCCCCGGACCTGAGCGGAAATGTCATCAAAAATCAATTCCCGAAACGAAGCATAGACCTGCCTGCTGATCAGAGAGGTTCGAAAGAAGTAGGAATAGAGGTGGCGCAGGTATTTGAGTGTGAATAAAGACTAATTCCTGCGGTATTTTTGGGAATCAACCCCTGCCCTGTGCAGGATCTTCTGCAGGGCTACCCGGCTTATTCCGGCCAGTTTGGCGGCCTGGGAGATGTTTCCTCCTGTTTGCTGCATCAGCTGGTGCACATATTCTGTCGTAAACCTTTGCAAGACCCGCTCTTTGGCCTGAGTATAGGGTTCCAAGGTTCCAGCCTGGATATGACCGCCCTCAGCTTGTGAGGCTCGTCCATTGTTTTCTCCCACATCAAGATCCTGCAGGGTGATCTCGTCCCCTGGGCAAAAGATGATCGCCCTGCGGACCACATTTTGCAATTCCCGAACATTGCCCGGCCAGGACCTGTTTTGCAGCCGCTCCATGACCGGGGCGGAAAAGGGCTTGGGCGGCATGTCCAGCTCTGCGCACACCTGCTGGATGAAAAAGTCGACCAGCAAAGGGATATCTTCCTGGATATCCTCCAGGCGCGGGGTTTTGACTGTGACCACGTTTAAGCGGTAGAAAAGATCCTCCCGAAAGCTCTTGTCCTTGAGCTTTTCTTCCAGGTCCTGGTTGGTGGTGGACAGGATGCGCACATCCACGCTTATATGCCTGTTGCTGCCCAAGGGCCTGATCTCTTGCTCCTGCAATACTCTCAAGAGCTTCGTCTGCACTGAGACAGGTATATCTGCAATCTCGTCCAGAAGCAGGCTGGAGCCGTGAGCCTCTTGAAAAAGACCTTTCTGCTCCTGCAGGGCCCCGGTAAAGGCCCCTCTTTTGTGCCCAAAGAGCTCGCTTTCCAAGAGGCTTTCCGGAATGGCCGGGCAATTCACTGTCACCAGGCTGCGCCCGCCCCTTTTGCTGAGATCATGTATGGCCCTGGCTACCAGCTCCTTACCTGTGCCGCTTTGGCCCCGGATCAGAACGGCATATTCTGAGCGGGCAATAGACCGGATGCTTTCAAACAGTCTCTGCATGGGTCTGGACTGGCCAATCAGTCTGCCAAATCCGGATTGTTCCGAAATATGCCTGCGCAGATTGAGATTCTCCCGGATCAACTGGCTGCGTTCCAGGCCCTTGCGCAACAGTCTGAGCAGGTCCTGCATTTCAAAGGGTTTACTGATAAAGTCATACGCCCCTTGCTTGATGGATTGCACCGCAAGCTCTATACTGCCATACGCGGTCATCATGATGACAGTAATCCAGGGGTCCAGCTGTTTGATTCGTTGCAAAAGCTCCAGTCCGTCCATCTCTGGCATACGGATATCCAAAAGCACCAGATCATACCCTTTGTCCTGGAGGAGGCCAAGGGCCTGCCCGGACTGGGAGCAAACATCCACTTCCACGTCCTGGAACTCATAGCCAAGCACTCTTTGCAGGCCCTCCAGCATATCCTGCTCGTCGTCAATGATCAGCAGCTGCTGCTTAATCATGGTTTGCTCCCTCTTGCAGACTGGGACTCAGGGGCAGGAACACAGTGAATCTGCTCCAGGAGCCTTTCTCACTCTGAAGGCTGATCTCCCCGCCGTGGTCCTGAACTATCCCGTAGCTCACAGCCAGACCCAGCCCCGTGCCCTCTCCGGTTTCCTTGGTACTGAAAAAGGGATCGAATATCTTGCTCTGGATGCTGTCAGGTACGCCCTGTCCATTGTCCCAGATGGAGATCCAGACCCTTCCTTCCCCTGGTTCAAATCCAGAGGATATCTGGATTAAGCCATGGACAGGGACTGCTTGCAGGGCATTCATCAACAGGTTGACCAAAACTTGTTTGATCTTGTCGGCATTGATCTTGATCACTGGCAGCTCCGGCTCCAGGTCCAGCTGCAGCTGGATATTATTCTTCTTGAACTTGTGGTGAAACATCTGGGTTACTTCCTGCACAATTCTATTGGTCTGGATTGGCTCCTTAACGCTTTCCTGCCCCCTGGCGAACTGTAAAAGGTCCGTGACTATCTGCTTGCAGTGGATAATCTGCTTTTCGATAACCTCCAGGTCCTGCCTGCCCTGGGGCAGCTCCAAAAGCTGTCTTTTGAGCAGATCCACATAGCAAAGGATGATGCCCAATGGATTGTTTATCTCGTGGGCCACCCCGGAAGCCAATTGACCCATGGCCACCATCTTCTCCGTCTGCTGGATCTTTTGCTCCATCTTCTTTTGCTCGGAAATCTCGCGAGCGTAGCGGATCACGCTTTGTACCTTTCCGTACTCGTCCAGGATGGGATAAAAATGGACCAAAAAGATCTCCCCGCTGGTACAATGCATTTCCTTGCTGCTGGGAACTGCGCTGTGCACCACTTGGCCCAAAGCACAATCAGGACACATGCCTTCTAATCCGGCGTGGGCCTCATAGCAGTGCAGATCTATAATATCCTGGACTTGGACCCCAAAGCGATCCAAATAGGCCTTGTTGACCATCTTGATCCTGCCCTCCCGGTCCAAGAGCATGAGCAGGTCGGTTATCCCGTCAAACACTGTCTGCAACAACTCTTTGCTCTGCATCAGCCTTTGCAGGTCTTCAAGGCTCTGAACGGCTATACCCACCTGCCTGCCCACCGAGAGCAGAAGCTCCTGCTGTTCCTGGCTGGCCGGCGCCTCTTCCAGACCCACAAAGCTCAGCACGCCCAGGACTCTTCCCCGGCAAAACATGGGAATATTCAGGTAATGAGATTGATCCAGATCAGTGACACTACTCAAAAGACCACTCAAGGCCTGGCAAATGGAAGCGCTCAGCTCTGGATTTGGCTGACTCCGCTCCTTTTCGCACCCTTGGTTTACTGGGACTGACCAGGGCAACTGCAGGGCACTTTCTTGATATTGCAGCTCCAGGCAGGAATCCTGTTCATGGAAAATATAGACTCCAGCTCCCTGGGCCGGAATCAGTTCCAGTCCCTGCTGCAGCACCCTGGGCCAGACGTCCTTGAGGCCCAGAGCCTGGGTGGTCAGCTCGGAAATGCGGTTTAAAGTCTTAAGCTCCCTGTTTCTGGCCAGGACCTTCTCCTGCAGCAGGTGCTTGGACTCCTGCAAAGCCTGGGTCCTGTGGGCCACCTTTTGCTCCAGGTTCTGAGCATACTCCTTGAGCTCCTGCTTGGTTCTGTGCAAGTGTTCGGACATGGTCACCGCAGCCTCAGTCAGCTCTTGCAACTCGTCCCGGCTGGTATCTGAATCCGTTTCCGGCCCAAAGTCCTGCAGACTCTTTTCCTCCACCTCCTCTTTGAAGACATGCAGCACACCGCGCAGATTATTGACCACCACCCGATTGAATATGAACACCAGGACCAAATACAAGAACAAGGCCCCTGCAAACAGGACCATAAACACTGAAGCAGCCCTGTCCTTGATTTCGATCAGGGCGTTTTGGACTGGAATTCCCACAGCCACCACCCCGGCCAATTCTCCAGGCTGATTGCCAAAGCCCTTGTGAGGGCCATAGCGCTTGTGCAGATCACTTGGAGCATCTGCAGGATGGCCGTGACAGCGCATGCAGGACTTTTCAAAATAAACCGGCTTAAAGCGCATAAATTGCTTTTGGCCTTCCACGTTCAGCATGCCCTGCCAGTTCTGAAGCTGTCGATTTTTTTGAAAATGGGTGATCATGGACTTTTCCAGTGTGTTGGCTTCTGAGTCCGGGTTGCGGGCATTTTCAGCCACCCGTCTGTACTCATACTGGGGGAGGACTTGATTAAAATTTTCCATCACTGCCCGGCCTACATAGGATGTAGACATAGCCTGGAGTAAAAAATAGTCCCGGCCGAACTGCTCATACATTTTGGGCCGTAATTCTTCCCGCACATATTCCCGGCTGGCCTCTACCGCAGCCATCACCAACTGGGTCTTTTCATAGGCATACTCCTCCAATTGTCTTCTTTCCCGCTCATACATCCAATAGGCACCCACAACACAGATAAACAGCAAGGATACGGCAGTACCTATCATAAACCGGGACCTGAAGCTGAGGGATTTCTTGAAGAATGCTGTCTTCTGGGCCAGCTTGTCCCCGTGCAGCCTGTTCTCTTCCTGCATACCCTATCCCTTGCTGTTAGAGTTGGCCTGAGCCATTCGGACTTCGACTCTCAAACCACGGCAATATACACAAACCACCCCCCACCTGCAATGCACACTTAGCAGCAAAATGCAAACCAAGCTTAGCACATAGTACGTTCTCCATCCTCCATCATCCAAAGAACAATTTTTTCTCATGCCAACCATCTGATTTTCAAGTCTTTATATTTTTAAGTTGCAAAAGTGGCCATGTGGTTCGCTTTTTGCTTGTGATTTCTTGAACAAAAAGGGGTTGTTTTTTGCCAGGCGCAGATTGGGCACCAGGCGAAGACAGCTTCTTGAACGGGTATTGCGGCATGTCAATCCCCAAAACTTTACGAAAACAGGAGGATGGTTCGGATGGCTGAAAATGTGGAAAATCAAAACGCGGTGACTGAAACCCGCATAAGCATGCGGAAGCAGATGTACACAACTGAAGATTGGTGGGCCATATGGCTGGCTGCTTTGTTGTTCATCATTGCCATCTTCAGTGTTTTTGTCTGGAAGCCCCCGGTAGAAAAATTGCCAGAGTACCGGGCGACTATGGAACAGGAGATGGATGAGGCCGGTTTTGCGACCATTGCCTATTATGAAGCCCGGGAAAAGCTTCAGGGAATCAAGGGCAGTAAGCATGGCATCATATCTACTGTCCTGGATCTGTCAGCCAGACCCAAAGGCTGGACCTCCAATCCATTGAACTCCTTGTATTTAAGCGAGGAAGCAGCAGCTGAGAAAAGGGCCGCAGCCCAGCCCCGCTATGAAGATGCTCAAGAAAAACTGCAGCAGGCCAGGGCCGAGGCTGAACAAGCCGAAGAAAGGGCCCGGGCGGCCAATTACCAGGATCAGGAGTTAAATGAAGAAGCCAGAGCGGCCATTGCCGACTGGCGGGATGCCAAGTCTGATCTCTCCAGCGCTCAAAAAGCAGCCGAAACAAAGAGCTATAACCTGATCCCGTCCCTGATTATCTTTATGATCCTGGTCATGCTCTTTTTCTCCATCGGGGCGAAATTCATGGGCCTTAATCTGGCCCAGTTCTACAAAGGCTTTCCCGTTGTCTTTGTGCTCGCGGTCCTGGCCTACTTATTATCGAAACAAGCCACAATGAGCGCCCTGGGGCTCTCGTATGTGCTTTTTGCCCTCCTTTTGGGGCTTATTATCTCCAACACCGTTGGGGTGGCTCAATCTATTAAGACCTCTGCTCAGACTGAGTTCTTCATCAAAACAGGCCTGGTGCTTTTGGGAGCCCGCATCCTGATTGGACAGATTGCCATCATTGGGTTGCCGGGGCTCTTTGTAACCTGGGTAGTCACCCCGATTGTGCTTATCAGCACATACTGGTTTGGGCAAAGAGTAATCAAAATTCCGTCCAAGGAACTGAACATTACCGTTTCCTCTGACATGTGCGTTTCAGGTGTTTCCGCAGCCATTGCCTCTGCCTCGGCTTGCCGGGCCAAGAAGGAGGAGCTGACTCTGGCCATTGGCATGTCCATGATCTTTGTGGCGGTGATGATCTTTACTTTGCCTGCCATTGCCAATATGACCGGCATGCACCCGGTCTGGGCCGGGGCCTGGCTGGGAGGCACTGTGGACAACACAGGTTCAGTGGTGGCTGCCGGGGAATTGATCGGCTATGAAGCCATGGTGGTGGCGGCCACCATTAAAATGATTCAGAATATCCTCATCGGGGTCATTGCCTTTGGGGTAGCCGCCTACTGGTGCTTGAAAGTAGAGCCGGAGAAGGCCTGCAAGCCCGGGGAAACCCCCATGAAGTTTTCAGCCGGGGGCGCCTTGTACGAAATCTGGTACCGTTTTCCCAAGTTCATCCTGGGCTTTATTGCTGCTTCGGCCATATTCTCCATTATGCAGGGCGCAGTAAACATGGACTGGGGCAATGCCATGGTCTCCGATGGCATCCTGGACTTAGCCAACAGGCTGCGGGGCTGGTTCTTCTGCCTGGCCTTTGTCAGCATCGGGCTGGCCATTAATTACCAGGAGCTCAAGGAACCGTTGCGCGGCGGCAAGCCCCTGATTCTCTATGCCGTCGGCCAGGGCTTTAACCTGCTCTTGACCCTTTTCGTGGCCTGGCTTATGTTCATGGTCCTTTTCAAGGGTGTGACTGAACAGCTGATGATGGGTGCCTAAAATCAGGCGGAGCGCATACCGTGACCCAACACCAACAGACCGGGGATGGACAACCATCCCCGGTTTCCCTCCTAAGACGCTGGCTGCGCCTGGCAGGGGCCCTTATATTGCTGGTGGCGTTTATCTATTTCGCCCCCAATCTGGAGCGCCTGCCCGGTGTGGGCCAGCCTATCAAAGACCTGCGGGAAAGCGGCATTAATGTAGGTGCCTGGTATTACGATGATGTCGAAGAGTATTTTGAGGCTGAAGAATATGTGCGCAAGCGGTTGGGCAAAAAAGACAGGTTCCATTAGCACTGGTAATAAAATTCAGATGTGCCGGAGGCAAATCTGAATATGAGCAAGATCCTGGACAAACAATACAAGCTCCTGCTGGAACGAGAAAAAAGATTTGCCAAGAATGTGGTCTATCTCATCCGGGCTCAAACCGGGCGGCCCTGGTGGCATATATTCATACCTTTCAAGTTTCTTCTTGAATACAGGGATCTCAAAAAAGACATTCGCAATTTCTCAGCCACGCATGGACAGTTAAAGCAGATTGCTCTCTCGGCGGCTTACCGCACTGCAGCAGCCAATGACCGGGATAAAAACCAGCTGGCAATGCAGGCTGAGCTCAGAAACTTTTGTGTACACACCCAAAAGATGGCCTCTGCGGAGGCTTACGAACTCCTCAAACAATGGATGGATCTACTTTTCCAGCATTATGGCCGGCTGCTCCAGGTCTCGGAAAGAGATTACTCCACATTAATCCGCCAGGCCTACACCTCTTCCGGAAAATACAGAAGCTTCCTGGATCAGCTCAACACCCTGGAGCAGCGCATCGACCAGGCCATACAGAGTGCCTTGGAAAAACGCATTGAGCCCCCTGAGCGGATGCCCTCGAAAGGCGAAGGAACAGATCCGTATATTCGGCAAAAACAAGAGGCCATCCAGGATCTGCGGGCCAGGGAGCTCAATGATATTTTTCTGCTTTAGGCTCATGCCGCTCCCCTTTGCACCACCCACATATTATTCCTTAAAAAACAGCTTGATTTCTTCTTCCCGCAAGGAAGCGCACTGCTGTTCAACCTGCCGGACCACGATTCTGGAATCTTCAGAAGTATGCACGTTTTCTAACAGGTATGTGTTTAGTTCCTGCTCTGTTTCCTCCAGCCTGTTTATAAACCTTCGATACTTTTCCGGGCTTTGATAGGCATCTTGGACCAACTCTTCCAGGCTTTGTCCCGAGGCCTGCATAAGGACCAGATAATGTTCCTCCATGACCTTTATGGCCTGCACCTGTCTCTCGGCCAGATCCTTATCCTGGTCTGAGAGAACATGGTCAGGAAAATACGCATCCATCCCGTAATCAATGCTTTTGCCGGCCAAGGCCTGATCATAGGCCTTGTCCAGGGCCTTTTTCTTGGTGCTCAGAAAGTGTTCAGCAAAAGAACGAACGCCCTCTTTATACTGATTAACTCTGTAAAAATGATGGACAAACAGCACTGGCAGCAAAATCATCCATACAGAGGTTTCAGGCTTTTTGACCACTTCTTGAGCCAACCGGTAGGAAAAGGCCTCTTCATGGGCATAAAGCAACGCATATTTTTGATCCAGATCCAATACCTTCCTCCTTGCCATTGGCAATTATTGCTTTATCCGAGAAACTCTGTCAGAAAATACACGAAAAATGGAACCACAAAGAAGATTTTATCTTTCACTCGAGTCATGTAATGTACTATCTATCTTGGTTTTCGTGCACCGAGAGCACATTTCCATATTCAGCTCTTTTCTAAACTTCTTATATTCCCGGCTGTGCCAGATTCTCTTCAGATCTTGATCCTGCACGTGTCCGAAATCAGTTTGCTGCAGCCTGCACTCCCTGCCCTGGTGCCAATAGGTGGCAGGCTGTTGGACCGGGATCTGGGTAAACACGCATGGGGTAACCACACCTTCAGCGCTCAAGCACAAGGCTTTTTGCACATTCTCTGCGCAGTTGCCCGGAGCCTGAAAAGGATTATACAGGTGAAAAAAGATCTTGTCTTGCAGATCAGGCCCTGCAGAAATTGCTCTCATTCTGGCCTGCAGATTCTTGTATTCCTCTGGACTGTCCGCCAGCAGGGACTGCCTTTCCAAAGCAGGACTCAAGGGCAGGGTCAGGCTGGAAAGCACCACATGGTCCAGACCGAGATCGAGAAAAAAGCCGGGCAGCTTTTCCAGATCATCCAAGCCCTGGCGCAGCAGCATATAGGCCAGGTGCAAACTTGGGGTAGCACTTCTGCGTTGAGCCTTGATGCTCTGGAGCGTTTCGATAGCCGCAACGACCTGCCTGAAGCTGGTCCCTGGTCGGAGGCGATCATTCTTCTCCTCCATTCCAGCCAGGGATAGGGCCAAAACGTCAAGGCCCATATCTACTGCTTTTTTCAGGTTATCAGTATTCAACACATTGGCATTGCTGGTGCAGCCGGCCAGAAAACCTTTTTGCTTGACCAGGGTCAACATGTCCCAGAAGTTGGGGTGCAAAAAAGGTTCCCCCCAGCCCTGGAGATAGACGAGATCTGTATTTTTGAGGCGGTGAATAAAGCGGGAGAACAGATGGGGATCCAGATGCCGGGATTTCCAGCAATTACGGTAGGTGGTGTGGGGGCAATAGGTACACCTCGCATCGCAATAGGAAGTCACAGACACTTGCACCCAATCCAAATCCGGATGAAGGCGGGGAACAAATTTTGATAAGACCATGATGTGCTATTTGAAGAGCTAGCGTATGGTTAGGAACTGTTTCCAAACAACAATGTGCCCTCGTATAAACAAGATCCAACTTGCAAAAGTTTCATCACTGATCAATCCGGCATTTTTTTGGGCGCTTTGGCCCAAAAATATTTCAGACTTGCCGGAGGCAAGGCTGAAAGGGAAATCCAACCCATGAAAAGAGAAAAGGGGCTACAGACTTTTTTTGCAACCCCCTGAGTATGCCCCCGGCGCGATTCGAACACGCGACACCGAGATTAGGAATCCAAGAAATATGAGTTTTACGGAGTTTTTTTGTGTAATATGTAATCATATAAAGCTTGACAGCATGCGGGTTTTCAGCTAGATTGAGTCCCATGATCTTTTACGGAATTTGATCTTATCTGCTTACAGGGTGCTTACAAATTTTCAGGGGGTGCAGCATGGCAGTCAAGTTGACCAAAAAAGTTGTGGATTCTTTGGACCTGCCCGAATCCGGGCAGAAGTTTGTGTGGGACACAGAGCTTAAGGGTTTTGGCTTGCGGCTGACCCCAAAAGGTTTGGTATATGTAGCGCAGGCGCGCGTCAATGGCAAGACTCGGCGGGTTAAGGTGGGTGAGCATGGACGCTTTACAGTTCAAGAGGCCCGCGATGATGCGCGTGAGAAGTTGCGAGACATGGGGCGCGGGATTGACCCCTCAGTGGAGAAGGTTAAGGCAAAAGCTTGCAGCGTGACCTTAAGGCAAGTGACTGATGCGTACATAAAAGATCGTGGCCTAAAAGAGTCCACGGTGGATAGCATAGAAAGGCACATGAGCGGGGTTTTCAATGACTGGACAGAAAAGCCCATTGTGAACATTACCCGGCAATCCGTCTTGCAGCGTTTCCGCGACAGATCCAAAGAGTCCAAGGCCCTGGCAAACCAAGCCTTCAGGGTATTGCGGGCCATTCTCAATTACGCGCGGGCCACATACCGGCCAGATGATCAGCCTGTCTTGCCAGAAAACCCATGCAGCATTCTCTCAGATGCCAAGATGTGGAATAATATCCAGCCCAAGAACAGGCGTATCCCCACAGATAAAGTGGGCAATGCCTGGAATGATCTACAAAGGATGATGAATGACCCTGGACGCACAATCATTGGTCAAAATACGGCGGCGGCTGTGGCCTTTGCTTTATTGACCGGTGGCCGGTGGGGAGAGGTTTCAACCCTCACCTGGGACCGGGTGAACCTGAAGGACAATTCATGGCACATACCAGACCCCAAGAACAAGCAACCCGTGACGTTACCGTTAAGCAAGCAAGCCAAGCAGATCCTTGAAGGCCAGGACCAGGACACCGAATATGTGTTCGCAGGCCGGGGAGAAAGTGGATATGTGGGTAAACCCATTCGGGTTATGCGTACAATATCTGAGGCTGTGGGGGAAACATTATCAGCCCATGACTTGCGGCGCACATTCCGGGCTATTGGTGGAGAATTGAGTATAGAGCTGTGGAAGATCAAACTTCTAATGAACCACAAGTTGAATCAGGACGTAACCATAAACAGTTATACTGAAACAAGTGACTTGCGATACTTGGCCGAGGATGCCCAAAGGATCGGGGACTGGATTGAGCGGCAAGGCAGACATGCAAAGAGTAAGAAAGTTGTTGAGTTGGAAGCGGCAAAACAGGCAGCGGTATAGGGGGCGGGGTATGGCAAATGATTATTTCCCTGATTATGATTGGCCCTTTATCTGCTATAATATTGCCATATCAGAAGGAGTGGAAGCGGCTGAAGAGTGTGCAAAGAAGATGAAAGAAGATCCTAGTCATGCTTCTCAGTTTATAGGGGTATCACACAAAACATTTGAGATAGACAAAAACCCAAAAGAAGTTTGGAAGGCTTTAGACGTTTCATTGTTCCTTGCAGAACAAGTAAGTGAAGGTGATAATGGCGATAAAGATATTGTAAAAGTTTACATGCCCAGATGGGTATATAAATACCTTAAGAAAGTTGCGCGCTACCTCAGTTTGGTAAGTCCCGGCAAAGGAACAAGACTTAAGGACTTAGTTTTTGAAGCTTTTGGCTATAAAAAGGGAAAGCAAAGCTCTATCCATGATTCACTTCAGGACATTCACATTTATAAAAAGGTCAAGGAATATGATGGGCCGCTTAAGCCAAGCGCAGATGATCCGCATGGTGCTTTTGCCACAGTTGGGGGAACGCTGAAAAAGAGCGAGCGGGCAATAGAAGATGCTTATTACAGAACAAAAAGAAACCTGGATAAAATAAAAGTAGAAATCAGAAAAGAGTAAAAACCACTTAATCCCCACCATTCCTGCACTTCCCAGCTTTGCGTAACGCAAGTCTGTGAAGAATTACGCTTGATACCGCTTTACCCTCTATGCAGTTTTTAAATTTGCATGGAGGGTTTTTTATGACTTCTCACTTTTTGGACACAAAGCAGGCCGCGCAGTACCTAAACCTCAAAAAGAACACGCTTGAAATCTGGAGGCTCAGAGGCGGTGGACCCGACTTTGTAAAGTTTGGGCGGGCTGTGCGTTACCGTAAGCAGGATCTTGACGCTTATGTGGAGAGGAACCTTGTTTCATCCACAAGTCAAGCCAGGGCGGAGGGGTAAGGCTATGGAGGCCCAAAAGGAAGCCCGCACAGGCTTGGGGGAGCAAGGCGGGCGGCAGAAAGAGTGTGTTACAGGTGGAGAAAAAATAACACAGTCCCCTTTTGCCGTCAATGCCCAGGAAATAGTGGCCGCATTTCAGGCCATGTATCCCGAGCCGGACGAGCTGAAAAACAATGACAAGCCGCTATGGATCACACTGTGGTCAGCCCCACAGAAAGAGTCCATTCATGTACCTGTGTTCAAGGCCGGTTCAATCCCAGGTGTGGTCAAAAGATGGATCGGGCAGCGGCACGTTTACTTTGGCCCAGGTCTTAGGTCTGCAAACCTTGGCCCCTGGAAGGCAGGCGGCAATGGTCATATTGTTGCTATCCCCGGCTTGTGGACTGAAGTGGACATTCAAGGCCCAGGCCATGTGGAGCAGGACTTGCCCGCGACTCTGGATGAAGCCCTAGAACTGGCATATTCAATCTCCGAACTCCCACCTTCTCTTATCATTCATTCCGGCGGCGGCATATATGCTTTCTGGCTCTTCAAAGAGGTTTGGATGCTGGAGAGCAAGGCCGAACAGGAAGAGGCCCAAGCCCTGCTTAAACGCTTTGAGCGCACAATTCAGATCCAAGGTAGTGCCAAGGGCTGGAACCTTGACTCTGTGGCTGACCTCAGGCGCGTGCTCAGGCTCCCAGGATCGACCAATATCAAGGACCCGGACAACCCCAATCCGGTTACGGTATTGGAGTACCACCAAGAGCGCAGGTACAACCCTTCAGACTTCGAGCCCTACCTTGCTGAGCTGGAATCAACAGTGGTTCATGGAAGCTTGCCAGCGGATGAGGACTTTGACCCGGCTGACCTTGAAAAGATCCTCAGTGCCTGTGCCTGGATGAAGCATTGCCGGGATGATGCTGCACAGCTCAAAGAACCTGAATGGTACAGGATGCTTTCTGTGGTGGCCCGGTGCAAAGATCCTGAATGGTGGGCGCATGAGCTGAGCAAGCCCTACCCTGGATACTCTGAAGCCGAAACGTCAAAGAAGTATCAGCAATCCAAGGACAGGGCTGGACCTGTGACCTGTGAGCGGGTGCGTAAAGAGATCAACCCCGAAATATGTAAGGGGTGCAAGGAATCTGTGACAAGCCCCATTCAGCTTGGGCGCAGGGAGATTGAGCAGGCACAGCCTGAACAACCCCAAGAAGAACAGCAAAAGCCTAGGTCCGGCTTTGGGCTGATCCGGGTATGTGACCTGGAATGCAAACCACCTGAGTACCTTGTCAAAGATATGTTTGAAGTGGATAGCCTGGGTGTAATCTTTGGAGATCCAGGCACAGCCAAGTCATTCATGGGCATTGATATTGGAGGGTGTACCTCAACAGGGGTGGACTTTCACGGCTTGCCAGTAAAGCAAGGACCTGTGGTCTATATCGCAGGAGAAGGCCGCAACGGAATTGCCAGGCGCATTCGAGCTTGGGAGATCCGAAACGGCACAGACCTATCAACAGCTCCCTTCTTTATATCCACCGGACCGGCTGCACTTTGTGACCCAGGATCAACAACCCAGGTCCTGACCGCAGTTGATCAGGTGGGCAAAGACTATCCCCTTAAGCTTGTGGTCATAGATACCTTGGCCCGGAACTTCGGACCGGGTGACGAAAACAGCACCAAAGACATGACCGCAGCGATTCAGTCAATGGACGCAATACGGACCCGGTACAGATGCACAGTCCTGATGATCCACCATACCGGACATGGGGACAAGAACCGTGCGCGGGGTGCAATGGCCCTGAAGGGTGCACTGGATGCTGAATACCGACTTGATAAGGACGAAACCGGAATTGTCCGGTTGACTCCACTGAAGATGAAAGAGGCTGAGTTGCCGGACCCAATGGCATTCAAGATCAGGTCTGTGGAGCTTGGGTTTCAGGATGAAGATGGGCGCGAGGTGACAAGTGCTGTGCTGGACCGGGTGGACTATGAACCACCACCAAAGCCAGACCCCAAGCAAGGCAAAGGGAAATGGCAAAAGCTGGCCCTGGAGCAGTTGGCCCGACTGGAGCAGGAACACAGGGAGCGGCTGGATAAGGGCGGCTTTGACCCGGATCAAGCACGGGTGAGTGTAGACCATTGGCGTGATGCTTGTCTTGCAGCCGGGATGCCCAAGAACCGATGGTACGACACAAAGAAATCACTGTCCGACAGCGGGCACACAAGAATAGACCATAATTATGTGACCGGTTCCGAAAACCCGGTCCGGTGAGTCCGGTTCCGGTTTCCTAAAGAAAACCGGACCGGTTCCGGACTCTCACCAAGGACAAAACCGGACAAAGCGGATCAAAACCGGACTAAAACCGGAATCAAAGCCGGACTACTGAACGGTGGGACTTGAGAAAAATGATGGACGAAATTCCAAGCAACCCGCGCACTTTCGTAACTAAAAAAAGAGCGTTTATTGCATACGAAAACAGAAAAAGTAACACGATAGCCATGCACGGGACTATCAATCCCATGAACTACACCAATATGTTGCATTTATTCAATAGGATGAGAAATGGTGTCAGGAGCATGTAAGCACATTGTAAGCAGTGGAGCAAAAAAAAGCCGAGTGAAGCGGCAACTTCCCCGGCCTCCAAAGGAGAAAATTTGAAATGCAAGTAACACTGACAGTACACAAACAGGCTGAGCTTTGCAATATCTCTCAAGATATTTTGCGCGGGATTAAGCGGGCAATGACCCTGGATAACCCAAAGTACAAAGAGGCTGAGAATCATGGCAGATGGACCGGGGACCTGGACCCGCATATTGAGCTTTGGGAGCACATACCGGGCGGCATAGCCTTTCCGCGAGGCTGGGGGATGCAGTGCCTGGACCTGCTCAGCAAATACAATATCCAGCCAGAGATCATTGATCAGAAGCGGGTGCTCCCTCCGATTGACCTACTCTTCCAGGGAGAGCTTAGAGACTACCAGCTCCGGGCTGTATATGATGTGCTCCAAAGGCCTTTCGGGGTGCTGGACGCGGCAACCGGGAGTGGAAAAACAGTCATGGCCCTGGCTGTGATTGCAGAGCGGCGGCAACCTTCCCTGGTTCTTGTGCACAGCAAAGAACTCCTGAACCAATGGGCAGAGCGTATCAGATCCTTTCTTGGAGTCGAGCCCGGGCTAATCGGGGACGGTAAGTATGATGTCCAGCCTGTGACTGTGGGCATTGTGAACACCGTCAAGAAGCACCTGGACAGCTTGCCAGAGCACTTCGGGCATATCGTGGTGGATGAGGCCCACAGGACCCCGGCGACAATGTTTACTGAAGCTGTGCAGGCCTTCGACTCCAAGTACATGCTGGGCCTGACTGCGACACCGTACCGGCGGGATGGGCTGAACAAGCTCATATACATTACCTTGGGGGACCGGGTGCATAGTGTGAACAAAGGCCTGCTCAGGGCAAGCGGCGCGGTTATGTCCCCTGAGATCATACGGCGCGAGACAGACTTTCGGTACAGCTACCGGGATGATTACACGCGGATGATCAGCAACTTGACTCAAGACCCGGACCGAAACCGGCAGATTGCAGCTGATGTGATCCGGCAGGTGAGATCCAGGGCCGGGACAGCATTGGTGGTCAGTGATCGTGTGGCTCACTGTGAGGCCCTACAAGAGCTTATACGCGCAGCGGGACCCAAGACCCAGGATATTGACCGGGCAGTGCTCCAGGGCCGCGCGAGAGGCCATTGTGCAGGCAGTACAGGCAGGCGAAACGGACGTATTGATCAGCACGGTGCAGCTCTTGGGAGAAGGGTTTGATTGCTCCGGGCTGTCCAGCTTGTTCCTGGCAACCCCAATTAAATTCAAGGGGCGGTTGATTCAAGTTGTGGGCAGGATCTTGAGGCCACATGATGGCAAGAACCCGGTTGTGTTTGATTATGTGGATAAGCGCGTGGGGGTGCTCAAGGCGCAATCCAAAAGCCGTGAGCGGGCATTGCAGGAGGTGGCTGTATGAAAGCGCACATAGGAATTGACCCCGGACAGTCCGGTGCTGTGGCCCTTCTCCCGGTTGATGATCTTCCCCAGATCAATGACTGGCCAGGGGACCCCAGCGCAGCGGCTGAGATCATAAGGGACTGGAGCATGGGCTATCAGATCCAGCTTGTGGCCCTGGAGAGCGTGCACGCTATGCCCAAGCAAGGGGTGGCCAGTACATTCAAGTTTGGGGCGAACTTTGGAGCATGGCAGGGAATCCTTGCAGCACTTGGCCTGCCCTACCTGATGCCCAGGCCCACAGAATGGCAGAAAGGCCTTGTCCGTAAGTCAGACGGTGCAGACCCAAAGGCCCGGTCCCTGGCTGTGGCTAGACGGTTATTTCCAGATGCTGAGCTGAGCAAGAAGAAAGATCACGGGCGGGCAGACGCTTTGCTCTTGGCATGGTGGGCAAGCCTTCAAAACCGCGTGAGCGGGCAATAAAGGAGGGTGCAGCATGAACCCCGAGCAAATGATCACGATTGAAAAAATGGCTGAAATATGCGCTCTCAGCCCGCGTTATGTCCGTATCTTGATTGATGAGGGAAAACTTCAGGCGTACCAGTTTGGAAGATCCAAGGGCAAAAGGATTAAGTGGCAAGACGCTGTGGACTTCATAGAGTCTAGGCGAATGTAAGCACAGGGCCGGTCCTGATGGATCGGCTTTTTTTATGTGAATGAAAGGAATAAGCGAACATAACCGGATGGCAAAAGGCGTAAATTCTAAGGTAATTCTAAGGAGAACTCAAAATGAGGGGCAAAAAATGATGATAATTACCGGACGGGAGCAAATCGCAGAGCGCATGGGCTTGTCTTGGCCTACTGTGAAAAAGCTGTATCAGCAAGAGGGCTTGCCCCTGATGCGGCTTGGTCTCAAGTGGGCAATGGACACAGAAATGCTGGCCGAATGGCTGAGCAGAAAATCCCAATGCGTACGCGAGGTGAGACAGTGAGCCATAAAAAACATCCACCTGAAAATGCAGCCACGGTTATTGAAGAGATGTCCGCGCGTGGTGCAGACATTAGGAGTATCGCAAAGGCTTTGGGGTGCTCAGACCATGTGCTTGCAAGATGGCGCGAAGAGAAACCAGAGCTGGAAGAGGCTTTGAAAAATGGCCGGGCGCATGAGCATGATCTACTTGTGGGCAAGTTATTGGATACCGCGATAAACGGAACCGGCAAGGAAGCTGTGACCTGTGCAATCTTTTTACTTAAGGCAAGGCATGGATACAACGAAAACGCGACTCAGGACCAGGCCGGTCCCCAGGTCAATATCACTTTTGAATTGCCCGGCAGCCTGGACCCCAAGACGTATGAAGCCCATGTACTCAAGCAAGCCATAGAGCCTGCCAAGGGCAAAAAGAAAAAGGCCAAGAAAGATGACGGAACAGAATAATAACGGCTTACAGTACAGTGACTTTCAAAAGCTAGTCCTGATGCTTCCCCAGGTATATGACATCTTCCTTGGAGGTGGCCGGGGTGGATCAAAGTCTTATACGATTGTTCTTTTGATCTTGCGGCTTGTGTGGGAGTTCAAGAGGAAAGCAAGAATCCTTGTGGTCCGTAAAACCTACAAGGGACTTGCGGACATTGAAGGCCTTTTCCTAGAAGTTTTCCGTTTGGTCTATGGCAAGGCAGTAAAGTTTAATCAGTCTGAGCATGTTTTTCGCTTTCCAAACGGTGCATATCTTGAGCTTGGGCAGCTTGAAGGGCCGGGAGATTATGACAAATACCAAGGCAGATCCTTCACCATGCTTGTGGTGGATGAAGCCCAACAGTATGCGACCCCTGAGCTTTTGGACCGGCTGAGATCCAATTTACGCGGACCAAAAGACATGCCCATACGCCAAATCATGGCCGCGAACCCTGGAGGCCCCGGCCATTATTGGCTGGCCAGGAGGTATGTGTTTCAGGCCAAGCCTTGGGAACCCTTCTTTGATGAAAACAGCAAGCGCACATGGGTTTATGCCCCGTCCACCTATAAGGATAACCCCTTTATTGATCAATCTGAGTATGAAGAGCAGATCCGGGCAAGTTGCCCGCACGATGAAGAATTGCTCAGGTCCTGGCTTGAAGGTGATTGGGCTGTGGCGCGTGGTGCTTTCTTTGCCTCTGTGCTGGAGGAAAAGCGAAATGCAGTTGATAATTGGGAGCACTTGCCCACTATTCCATACGGCGCGGATTCCAGTAGTAAATGGCACTATTTCTTGGCACACGATTTTGGCAGCTCAGCCCCTAGCGTGACCTATTTGATTGCCAAAAGCCCAGGAGATCAAGCCCCGGATGGGAAATATTATCCGCGAGGCTCCCTGGTCTTGATTGACGAGCTTGCAACCTCAGTGCCCGGTCAACCCTCTCATGGCCTTGGCTGGACCATAGACCGGCTTGCAGATGGGATCACAGATATGTGGAAACGCTGGAAGCTCAAAGGCAAGCCCACAGGGTGCGCGGATGATGCCTGTTTCGCGGCACATGGGCACAAGAGCGGTTCAATCGCGGATGAACTTAAGGCCCACGGCGTTACCTTCCAGCGGGCAAAGAAGGGCTCTAGGCAATACGGTTGGGAGGTAATGCGGCGGCTTTTGGCAGATGCGGGGAAGATGGACAAACCCGGACTCTACATTGCCCGGCGGTGTGGTTACTTTTGGGAGACAGTGCCTTACCTGTCCCGAGATCCCCGCAACCCCGAGGACCTGGACAGCCGCGAGCCCGACCACAGCGCGGATGCTGTGAGATACGGCTGTACCTACAAGAAAGCACAGATTGTGCCCTTTTCACCAATGGGGTGAATAACCGTTTAATATTTCAATATCTTAGGAGAAAAAGACATGCATAAAAACAACAGAACCAGCTTACAACCAAAGCGGCCAAGTAATCAGATCAAAACCGGAGCCGGGAAGATAGACAAGGTGAAAGCCCCCAGGCCTCCATT
>JAWLEI010000023.1:8717-33098 GCA_041686195.1 Desulfovermiculus sp. | reverse complement strand
AGGTGGTGAATCGCCTCAGCTGTACTGTATCCCTGCAAACTGCCGGCATTCCCATTCCTCCTACCGTGGTCACCGAAGATATTGCGCAGGCCAGGCAGGCGGTGCGAAAATACGGTGAGATGGTTTTTAAGCCCCTGTATACCTCCAAGGCCAGGGGCATGCGGGTGATCGGCGATACACCGGATCTGGACCATGAGATTTATGAGTATAACGCTCACAACCCCATCATGTATATCCAGCAGAAGATCGAGCTCAAGGGCCGCGATCTGGGGCTGGCCTTTTTGGGGGGGGAATACATCGGCACGTACGCCCGTTGTAATGACGGGACCTCGTGGAATACGAGCACGGCCAGCGGAGGGAAATATGAGGCCCACACCCCAAGGGCTGAAAGCATTAAAGTTGCCTTCAAGGCCCAGAGTCTTTTCGATCTGGACTTTACATGTGTGGATGTGGCTGAAACGGAAGACGGACCAGTGGTCTTTGAGGTCTCGGCCTTTGGCGGATTTCGAGGAATCTGGGAAGCTCAGGGTATTGATGCCGCCCGCATGTTTACCGCCTATGTGCTGGACAACCTCGGGCAATAAAACATCTTTTTGCGGAGATGTCTCAGAGGATGACGGCAATTCGTGGTTTATTTATGCTACCTGGCGATCATAGCCCTTAAGGCATCTGAACAGGTCTCGCAGTTCTTGGCCATATCACTGAGGCAGTCAATAAACAAAATGAGCTGAAAGATGTCTTTGAAATCCAGGTCAGAGTTGTAGATATTTGATCTGATCGCCTTTTTGTCCCGGGTGACTTTGTCGCGCTGGACCCGTATTTTGCGGAACTTTTCCTTGCATCCCTCCCTGTCCAATGATTCCCCGTGAACGACATTGACAGCTGATTGCAGAGCTGGTTCCAAAAGCTTGGCCGTGGTGGCCACCTGGTCCAGAAATTCGATGATCGGCTTTTGGAACTGGGTCGGAACAACCATTCTGCGCATTCCCAGCCAGTGCAGGGCCTCCTGGGCGGAGTCAAGGATATTGTCCTGGCTGCGGGTATAATTTAAGAACAGGGTCTTGTCCACCGGCATAAACAACCGCCTGGGAAGATGGTTCCGGATATTGCGCTTGATCTTGTCCGCATGGGCCTCGATATCGTCGATCTCCTGGCTGAGTTCGTCAAACTCGCGGCAAACTTCAGAGCTGGCTACGTAGCATTCCAGGGCATCCCGGATGATTTCCAGGCATTCATCGATCTTCATGTAATGTTCGATAAGGCCTTTCATCGGCGAGCTGGGGCTGATCAATCCGAAAAACGGGATCCGCTTCATCATGGCACATCCTTTCTTATTGCTATTTTGCTTAATTTGCAATATTATTAAAGATTACACAATTTTCATTCTCTGACAACCCGCACCATCCGGCGGGACCGCTGGCTGCAGGTCCAGTTTGATCGTGAACGAAGCTTGAGCGTCCTGGTCATAAGAACAGAGCCGAGAGGATATTGAAATAAACAATACTGGTAAAGGCGGCTATAGGCACCGTGAGTACCCAATAGGCAATAATCCGGAGCAGGACGCCGAAGTCAACGGCACTGAATCCACGGGCCAGGCCAACGCCGACCACTCCACCTACTGCGGCATGGGTGGTGGACACTGGCAATCCCAGATTGGATGCAGCCAGGACAGTGGTTGCTGCCCCGAAATCGACTGAAAACCCCCGGGTATTGGTCAGAGATGTGATTTTCGTACCCACTGTGGCCATGACTTTGCGTCCAAAGATCATGACCCCCAGGGCTATGCCCAGGCCGCCCAAAGCAAGGATGCCAAGCGGGACCTCGGCCTGCTCAAAAAGGGCATGCTGCCTGGAGATCATGTAGATGGCAGCCACCGGTCCGATGGCATTGGCCACGTCATTCGCCCCTTGGGACAGGGCCACATAGCAGGAGGTTCCCACCTGGATCCGGCGAAAGATAAACTCCACACTCTCAGCCGATCGATCCGCGCCGGCCATTAATTTTTGTATCAGCTTCTTGCTTATCAGCCAGATAAGGCCCACTATCCCCATGATGCAAAGCAGTCCCAGCCATCCCGAGACCGGGATTTGTTTTCCCACCGGGGTCTTATACAAGAAGGAAAGCAAAATCAGAGCTGCGGTCAAGGCGATCCAAATCGGGGACCAGCGCAGGGCTTGAACAAAGAAGTTGGTATGCATTAATATAAAACGGCGGATATGGGTAAAGGCGATGAAAGAGATGGTGGCGGCGAAAAAAGGAGAGATGATCCAGGAAAGAACCACTCCACCCAGGACAAGCCAGTTGACGACGCCCGGACCCATGGCTATGAGTCCAAATCCCAGAATGCTGCCAATGATGGAATGGGTCGAAGACACGGGCAAGGCGGTGAGGGTGGCGATGAAAACCCAGGTGCCGGCTGCCAGCAAAGCGCCCAGCATCCCCACGATCATGATTTGAGGATCTCCAATCTGTTCGGCGTTGATTATCCCTTTGCTCACAGTGGCTGTGACATGGGAGCCCAGAAAGACGGCTCCGATAAAGTTCAGTGTGCCGGCAATAAACACGGCCTGCCGCACGGAGATGGCCTTGGCCCCCACGGCTGAGGCCATGGCATTGGCCACATCATTGGCGCCCAGGTTGAAGGCCATAAAAAAACCGGCCAGCAGGGACAAGATAAAAAAAAGGTCATAAATATTCATAGATCACCATTAAATGATGTCTGCATATGATGCAAGAAACGGGAAGATGACATTTTATGTGCCTGAAATCATATAATGAAATTCGTACTCCTCAATGCTTTGAAATTTCCCGGTCCAGGCAAAGTCCTGAGCTGGGACCCAGGATGCTGTTTTTCAGCGGAGGAACTGCTCTGCGGGCCGCGAGTCAGAGGCTCATTGATTTTACTTACAACTCCATCCACATCCTCACTCCTTTTGATTCCGGGGGCAGTTCTGCCACTCTGAGGCAGGCCTTTGATATGCCGGCTGTGGGCGATATACGCAACCGGCTCATGGCCCTGGCAGATCCTCACATTCAGGGCAATGCGGCTGTTTTGGACCTGTTTGGGTATCGTTTGCCTGCAGGGAAACCCCAGAACGAACTCATAAAGATGCTGCTTGACTTTATCCAGGCCCGGCACCCCCTGGTCCGCGCGTTGCCACGATCATTTCAAGACCGCGTATGCAGTCATCTGCAAGCCTTTTTACAAAATATGCCGACCAGTTTTGAGCTGGCCGGGGCCAGCATCGGCAACCTGGCTCTGACTGCTGGCTACCTGGAGAACAATCGGGATATAAATGCGGTGATTTCCATGTACTCCAGGTTTGCCCATGTCCGCGGGATCGTGCGCCCGGTGGTCCAAGGAAACTATCATCTGGGAGCTTATCTGGCCAATGGACAACGGATAGTTGGCCAGCACCTGCTGACTGGGAAGCAAACCGCACGTATAGTCAGCCCTATCAAGTCCATCTTTCTGACGCAAGATTTCGATCCAGGCAATCCTTGTCCGGTTCAAGTTGATGATGGGGTGAGAGATCTCATTTCCCGGGCAGAGCTCATCTGCTTCCCTATGGGCAGCTTTTTTACCAGCCTGTTGGCTCAGCTCCTGCCCCAAGGGGTCGCGGCAAGCATCCAGAACAATCAGTGTCCAAAAGTTTTTGTGCCCAATACATATCCTGACCCTGAATGTCTGGGTCTGAGTATCCAGGAGCAAATTCAGTTATTATTGGGGCATATGTACCAGGGATCACAGAGAAAGGGCCTCATGTATGTTCTCATGGATTCATGCCTGGATCGTTATCCTGGGCCTGTGAATATCGATTCAATGAACTCAAAGGGGCTTGAAGTTATAAAAACTCCCCTGGTCACCTCTGCCTCAGCGCCGGCTATTGACCCCAATTGTCTGGTTCAGGCCCTCCTTTCCCTGGTCTGAGTCCGACGCAGCGACCACGCGTCTTGCACTTAGGCCGGACATCAGATAATGTCCTGTAAGTCCTATGAGATCGTTAACAATCGGAGCATGGCATGCAAAATCACGATCTGCCCTTACAGCCCAGGAGGCAGGTGCTTGATCAGGAAGGCCGGGAAGACTTTCTTGCCTGGGTACACGGCTTTTTGAGATCACAAAAGGTCCTCATTTTGGCCGTCTGTAAGGAATCCATGCCCACCTGCAATCTTATGAGTTATGGTATTGCCCCAGGACAGTGTAGTCTGGTCATCGTGACCCCGGACGATTCTCGAAAATGCAGGGCATTACGCCAGAACCAGAATGCTTCTCTGCTGGTTTTGGATAAGGCGGCTTTCAATCAGGATCTCAAAGACGGGATTGTCATGACTCTAAGTGGCGTGGCCCGAGAAGTCAGTGACCAGGAACGCCAAGACCTGGAGGAGGTCTTTATCCACCGCAATCCAGACTTGGATGCCTTTGCCCGGGATCCTGATTCTGTGCTTTTTTGCATTGATGTGTATCACTTGGTGGCGGTCACCAATTTCCAGGACCTCAGGGAATTGACCCTGGAAAGCTGATTTTCCAATGGATTCGCGGCGCATACAAATCCTGCAGTCCGGATTTCCCGGGTCCGGGCCCGTCGTATACTGGATGAGCAGGGATCAGCGCATAAAAGACAATTGGGCCGTGATCTATGCCCAGGAGCGGGCCGTGCAGGCCAATAGAGGCCTGGTCATCATCTTTTGCCTGCAGCCCTGGTTTCTGCGTGCAGCCTGGAGGCAATACCACTTCATGCTGCGTGGATTGCAGGAGACATGCAAAAGCAGTCTGGAACTGGGCATACCCTTTGTGCTGCGCTGCGGCCATCCACCTGATGTGATTTCGGATTTTGTCCCCAATTGGGATGCAGAAAGCCTGATCTGCGATTTTGATCCCCTGCGTATTAAGAGCCAGTGGCGAAGCGAGATAGTCACCCGGCTCAAGGTGCCGGTCTTTATGGTGGATGCCCACAATATCGTCCCCTGCTGGGAGGCCTCCTCCAAGCAGGAATACTCTGCCCGCACTCTCCGGCCCAAGATACAAAGAAAACTCTTTGATTTTTTACATCCTTTCCCTGACCTGCAATTCCATCCTTATCAGGTATCAGGTCTTACACCCCAAGAGCCGGATTGGAAAGAAACTCAAAAGAGTCTCGAAGTGGATACAAGCATTTCCCCGGTATCCTGGCTTGCCCCTGGTGCCGCAGCCTCGAAGCAGATCTTGGATGAGTTTGTGAGTTTCAAATTGCAAAACTATGCTCAAAAAAACAATGATCCCAATGCATCTGTTCTCTCCAATCTCTCTCCATATTTCCATTTCGGACAGATCGCACCACAACAGGTGGCCTTGCAGGTCCAGGGAAAGGAAGACATGCCGTCAACAACCAGGGACAGTTTTCTGGAACAAATGATTATCCGCAGGGAGCTTGCTGACAATTTCTGCTGGCACAACCCTGACTACGACTCGTTTGCCGGACTTCCTGAATGGGCGCAAAAAACGCTGCATGCCCATCAATCAGACCCTCGACCTGTTCTCTATTCCGCGTCCCAGTTGGAGGCAGGCGAGACTCATGATGATCTGTGGAACGCGGCTCAGATGCAGATGGTGACCGAGGGCAAGATGCATGGGTATCTGCGCATGTATTGGGCCAAAAAGATTCTGGAATGGACCGAGAGCCCGGAACAGGCCATTTTCGTAGCCATGAATCTCAATGACCGCTATGAGCTGGATGGCCGGGATCCCAACGGCTATGTGGGGGTACTGTGGTCAGTGGGTGGGTTGCATGATCATGGGTTCAAGCAGAGACCGGTCTTTGGGACAGTGCGATATATGAGCTATGCCGGGTGCCGGCGTAAGTTTGATGTCCAGGGATTTATACATCGATATGCCCGGGTGAAGACATGAATTTCAAAATCTCCAAGCAACAAGGGGCTATGCGACAAGAAAGAACAGCCCTGCGCTATCAGGCAGATTGCCTCCAGAATCTGCTTCAGGCCATGCTCAAGTGCTGTGAGGAAAGGGTGGATCACGAGCAGCATCTTTTTGGACTGCCCTGTTCAGAGATCAGCTGCCTGCTGCTGTTTACAAAAGAGCGATATGTAACTTTGACCCAGGTCAGCAGGGAACTGGGAGTGGCCAAGAGCAGAGCTACAGTCCTGGGTGACGCCCTGGTGTACAAGGGCCTGGCCGAGAGGAGTACAGATCCCCATGACGCCCGGATACGGCTTTTAACTTTAACCCGGTCCGGTGAAAAGAAGCTCCAGGCTGTGCAGGAGTTTCAAGCTACCATGCATGAACGGGTATTGCTCAAGTTGACCCCGCAGGAGAGGGACCAGGTTCTGACCTGCCTGGAGAAACTGAAGTACTGCATGGAACTGGTCAAAGAAGAGATGGGGGAGGGAAATGAGCAAGGCTGAGATAGGGCCTGAGCCTTGCTGAAAAAGACCCTCCAGTTGATTTTGAAATGACGGGCTAAGGTGATATCCCGTAGCTGGGACCCAACCCGTCATTGCGAGGAGTCTGCGACGAAGCAATCTTAACTAACAAGCTTCTAGTTTCATACGAGGAAAATCGAGATGTTATGCAATTCCCTGCTGTTCTGTCTCGTATGAAACAAGTTTTTAACCTGAAGAGGCCAGCCCTTGGGGGCAAGGGCGGCCTACCTACGAGCCGGGCTTTTCAGTAGGACGGGCTTGACCCCAAGCCCTGTCCCTCTGAGACAACAGTTTCATCCCGGATCAAACTGGCGGCCGCGCAGCCAGAGGCGGCGCTGAAACCTGACACCTCGTATGAAACGAGATGTTGCTTTTTCCGTCACCCCGGCGTAGGCCGGGGTCCAGCTCTTACATTTCAGTCTGGATTCCGGCTGGAGCCTGTGCTGGACCCCGATCCAGTACCGGAATGACGGAGGGGGTTACCCACCAGTTTCATCCTTGATCAACCCGGCAAATATTTCTCCTTTTGCCCGCTTTGGGGCAAAAATATTTCAGATTTGCCGGAGGCAAAGCTGAAACCTGACACCTCGTTTTTTACTTCAAAGGACTGGGCCCAAGCTTTTTCAAATCGTCTTCCATACCGGAAAGGATCCCGGCCAGCTCATGGCCCATATTGGAAGCCAGAGTGGCAAAGCGGAGGCGGCTTTTGTCCATCCCGGCATTTGCAAGCATGCGCTGGACATTTTCCACCCGCCAGCCGGCAAAGGTATTTCCGCGCACAGACTTGCAGTTGCCTGGATGGCAGGTCAGGACCAGAACCCCGTCTGCGCCCTTGAGAAATGCGGAAAAAAGGTAATCAAGATCAACTTTTCCGGCGCAGGGGACATGAACTGTGCGCAGACCGGCCGGCAGATCCAGTCCAAAGAGCCTGGCCATCTTTAAGGCCTCTAAAGAAGAGTTCTCACAGCAAAAGGCGACCAGACTCGGAGTTTCGGCTGTCTGGCTTAAGGACTGGTCCAGCTGGGACTTGATGCTGTCATCTTCAAAGGCCATGATTTGGATGGCGTCCTGGGGGCATTCGCTGGCGCAGATGCCGCAGGCTTGACAGGCAAGGGTGGAAATTACCGGCTTGTCATCCCATGATATGGCACCATGCGGGCAACATCGAAAGCAGGTGAGGCAGAAACAGCATTTTTCCTTGTCTACCTCTGCCTTGGACTCTGCTGCGAGCTTGGTTCCATCGCCCAGGAACTTATGGACTTCAAGGGCGGCGTTGGCTGCGTCGGTCCAGGATCCGGCCAGATCAGCCACATCGCGGCTCCCGCCAATGACAAAGATGCCTTCCCGGTTGGAAAGGATTGGAAAACGATGGACATTGTTCTCCTGCAGGAAATTCCAGGGCCCGAGATCGATACGCAGGAGATGAGCCAGCTTTGGCGCATCACCGGGAACATGCAGGGCTTCTTCCACCACGACCAAATCGGGCTCCAGGGCCACTTCCTGCCCCAGGACCGGGTCCAGGGAAACAAGGTATGACCCGTCAGACTTGATCTCAGGCACTGCTGAGAGCTTGAAGAAGACGGCTCCGCTTTCCCGGTTGTCTCTGTACAGCCGCTCCAGCCCATTGGCAGCGACTTTGATGTTGTTTACATATACATAAGCCTGTCCTCCCCGGTCCTGAACGGCTTGGGCTCCCTGCATAACACGACGCATGGCCACTGTGTTCCCTTCCTGCCCGAGTCCGACCAGAAAAGCGATTTTTTTACCCGTCCCTATGGAGTGATCAGCCTGGTCTCCCCTGACCAGGGTATCAAATTGGGATTGGCTGACAACCCGGCTGGATGGGGTCAGCCCATAGGCCTCAAATAGCGGCTCCGCCTGAAGATCGGAAGCCACCACGACAGCTCCGGCCTGACGCTCCACGACCTGAGAGCCCTGGAGCAGCTTCATCCGGAAGTTGCCCGGCATGCCATCAAAATGGAGCAAAGATGTCCCGGTCAAGCTCTCAATCCCCAAACGGGAGGGGAGATCCTTGATGCTTGCTTGAAACTCTTCTCCCTGTTTTGGGGCCGCTTGGGCCAGAAATTCTGCTTTTTGCCGGGCCTGCCCCAGGTCGGGCTCATTCTCAACAATGGTTACGACATAGCCCATCTCTGCGAGCTCCTGTGCCGCCCGCTGGCCGGACCACCCGCCGCCGAAGACAAAAACAGATGTATTCAAGTCAGTTTCTACCATCTTGCTTGTATTCTCTGCTCTCATTTGGACCCCCCCAGGTACTTTGCAGCTTCTCGAACAGCCAGACCGGCATGGGCGATGGACTCGGAAATACTTTTTGGGCCGACAGTTGTTCCGGCCAAAAAGACTCCAGGTCTCTGAGTCGTGGCGGTATCCAGCTCGTTTTGGACCTCAAAAAAACCATCCTGGTTCAAATCAAGATCCAAAAGCTGAGCCAAAGCAGAGTTGTCCTGGCCGGGCATAATGCCTACTGAGAGAACAACCAGGTCGTGTTCCTGGCAGATCAGAGATCCGTCGTTTTCACTCATGGTGCTCACCAGGAGACGGTCATCGTCTCCGCCATAAATATCAACCGGTATGGTCCGGATAAACTCCATATCCTGTTTGCATTGGTTATAAAAGAGAGGCGATTCCTTGCCGATATTTTGAATGTCCATATAGTAGACACTGATTTTTGTTTCCGGGTCCTGGCTTTTCATCACCTCAGCCATACGCAGGGCATACGGACAGCATACGTGCGAACACCACAGATGGCCGAACTGTTCGTTGCGACTGCCCACACACTGAATAAAGGCCGCCTTTTGCGGGAGGGTCTTATCAGAAGGGCGTACATAGGACCCTGTCTCTTTCTTCAGCACTTCCATGTCCAGGGCAGTGGTCACATTGGGCAACCGGTTGTAGCCGTAAGTTGTCTTCAGTTCTGCATTAAAGGAGACAAATCCAGAGGCCAGTATCACGCTGTGGGCTTTGAAGGTCTGGCGGCTGAATTCTTGATCAAGATCCAATCCGCTGTGGCCCAAAGAATCCTTGAGTTCGGATATTTTGGCCGGATTTACGGCATAAAAGGGAATATGATTGGCTGAGGTTCCCTTGCGAATCCCGTCCGGGATAGGGCAGGAGGCATAGTTTTGGGCCAGGAGGGACTGTTCTTCATCGCTGGCAAACAGAGGTGCCTGTTCAACAGTCAGGGTGTAGGGTGCACTTCCGGAGATCTCCACCACCTGTGCCCCGCGGTGCACGGTGATGTTCGGATGCTCTAGCACATATTTGAGGGTTTTCTCCACGGTGCAGGCATCACATTGCCGGCATTCATCCGTGGCCTTACAGTTGTAGGTAATAGCATGGCCACCCAGGAAGGGCTCCTTTTCCACCAGATGAATGTTGAGATCATAATCGGCCAAATCACGTGCGGCTGTCAGGCCGGCTATGCCGCCGCCGATGACCATGACCGTTTGCCGTTCGCTGTTCAAGGTCCTGCTCCTTCATTTTTGAGTCTTGGTCCAGACTAACGTTCTTCCACGCCGACTTTCTGTTCATATCCCGGCTGGACGACTGTCCGCGGTACCTGGTTGCGCCATTCCTGGGCCGGAAAAATAGGCATGATATTGGCTACCCGGTTTTGCAGTTCCAGCCGTTCATAGATCAACTGCCAGGCGCAGGGTGTATCCGGATTGACTTCGCAATTGCCTTTGTTGGTCCCCCCGCATGGACCGTTGAACAGTCCCTTGGAGCATGTCGTTACCGGGCAGATCCCTGCTGTATAGGCCAAAACACAGGTTCCGCATCCGCGGCAGCGCTCTTCGTACCAGCCAACATCCTGGTTGGCGCCCATAAATGTGGTGTCCACCCCGGGGAAAACCGGTTTGTGCGGAAAGCGTTCGGCCAAAAACTGAATACCAACTCCACAGGCCATGGAGATAATGGCCTGATATTCATCGATCATATGGTCAAGTTCAGCTAAAAACTCACGGTCACATTGCCGTTCTATGGTTGCAGCGCCAAGTTCAATAGGGGATTTGTCAATTTTTCGAGCCATACTCAGTTCTGCATTCAAGCTGGCCACTTCCTTTTCGCCCCCGGCCAGACAGACTGCCACACACGTACCGCACCCTACAGTGAGTACCCGGGAGTAGTCCTGGACTGAGGTCTTGATTTCCTCCAACGGCTTTCTCTTAGCAACAATCATAATTCCTCCTATTTTGGAATGCTTTCATTCAGCAGGGAAGGGTCCGTTCCATTTGGTAAGTTTTGGCCAGCATACTGCTCAAGGGAGGCGGTGAGGGAGACATTTCTCATGGTGACTCAGCAGTCCAGCGGGAGTATTGCCTTAAAAAGGAGTGGACAGGGTGCACACGTCATCTTCAATCAATTCCTGCAGGGTAATGGTGTTTAGCTTGGTGTAGATGATCTCAGTAAGCTCTGTCCAGATGCGATGTGTTTTGCAATATTGCATGCGGGGACAGGGAGTGTCATTCATCCAGCAGTTGACCAAGTCCAAATCGCCTTCCAAAACCCGGACCACGTCACCCAGATAGATTTCATCCACGGGTTTGGTCAGCCGGTGTCCGCCATTTGGACCGCGCTTGCCAGAAAGATATCCTTCCCGCTTGAGAATTCTTGTTATTTTTTCAAGGTACTTCAGAGATATATCTTGCCGATGAGCGATTTCATGCAAGGAGACCGCTCTTTCTTGGCCGTGCATGGCAATGTCCATGAGGAGCCTGATGCCGTATCGGCTTCGGGTTGAGACTTTCATGCATTTTCCTTGTGGCTTACAGGCAAACAGGGCTTTAGGATATTAAGAAAACTTTTCAATCCTGAAGAGGAGAGTGCACTGCAAATTAGGTTCAAAATCGCGCACTCAGCCCCCAGGTTCTTTCGATGGCTTTTGATAGCACAAACCCCAACTTTCCTGCAAGCAAGTGGAGTACCCGACATAGCTGATTTTTTCATCTTTTTCTCAATAAAAAAGAGACATCCCGGCATCTGATGAATGCCGGGATGTCTCTTCTGTTTGTGGTTTTACTCCCTTATTTTTCAGGGTCCACTGAATGCCTCTTTGTGTTCCTCTCAGGAAGCAGACGCATCATCCTGATTTTCAAGCTCTGCGATCCGTTTTTCCAGGCTAGATAAGGTATCGCGGAGCGCTCTTGCTTCCTGCTGGAGCATGTTTTTTTCTTCCTGCGGACTTGCTGGCGGAAACGGCCCCGGACCGTACCCAGAGTTCGGGGCGGGCATCATGCCCCAGAACCGTCCGAAGCCGGGTCCCCGGCCGCGTCCAAAACCGCGCCCGAAGCAGCGGCCGCGTCCAAAGCCCATTCCCCGGCCAAAACCAGGGGTCAGGGCTCCGGGTTGATTCATCCCGGCGCAAAACCCTGCTCCACGTCCAGTCATAGGTCCCATACCCATTGGTCCTGTTCGATCTCCACCTGGCATATTCCACCTCCTTGTGTCGTCCTTGATATTTTTAGGATCGGGATTGAAAACCTCTGCCTGGTCCGGAACTTCTGCCGCCCTGGCCCAAACCCCTGCCAGGGCGTTGTCCCGGACGTCCGGCCCGGCGAAACATGTTTCCAGCCCGCTGCATGAGTCCTGAGCCCGGCCGATTTTGTCGGGCCGTTCCTTTGCCGCATGGACCGAGACCACGTCCAGTCTTGGGTCCTTGTCCTAATGGTCCTGTTCCGTCACCTCGGGGCATAGATATAACCTCCATGATAAAATCTCGAGTTGCGAAGACGAATTCAAGCTTTTCGACCCCGACGTCTTCTGTGCCGTTGTCGGCCAAAACAGCCCGGCATGGTGAATCGCATTGAGTTGAGCTTTCCATGCATGTAGGCTGTGATTACCTCATTGACTTCACCGGCCACAAATGGGATCAACTTGATTTCGCAGGCTTGGATGATGGAAGCCTGCAAGCCAGAAATTGCACCGCAGATAAGCACCTGGACTCCGTGCTCGCGAAACATCCCGATACGGTGAACGGGATCCGGGGACAGGGGCCTATCGCTGATCCCGGTTGCCTGCAGATTATTGATCTGCACCAGCCGGATTTGCGATGCACTCTCATAGACCGGCGAAATGCGTGAACCCCATACAGTCAGGGCCACTTGAGGCATAATCATCCTCCTGTTTCCATCTGTATAAATAGCTAGCATGAATTGTGCCAGATAAGATGGACTGAGTACTTGTATTATAGATGCATCAAAGATATCAGTTGGATGGACAGTGAAAATCGCTTCAGGAAATCAATTGTGGACCCAAATACTTCCCGGGACCATAGAGGTAACAGGTGCAGAGATGCACCACTGTCCATGAATATGGTCTCAAAAATGCGACGGTACCTACCCCTTTCGCCTCCCGTTCTGTTTTGGAAGCTGCAATCCGTACCTGGCCATCTTGCGATAGAGCGTGCTCTTGTGCATACCCAGGGCCTTGGCCGTTTGTTGCCGATTATAATCATTCTCCTCCAGAGCCTTCATGATGGCCGTGGCTTCTGCCTCGTGCACAGAAGACAGAAGATCGCGGGCATTGTTGTCTTCCCTGTCCAGCGCCCAGATATGCTCGGGAAGATGCTCTGGCTCAATGATCTGGCCGGAACAGAGGACAAAGGCGTACTCGATGATGTTTTCCAGTTCTCGGATGTTGCCGGGATAGCTGTACTGCATGAGCTGTTTCATGGCCTGGTCACTGACCCCGAGCACGTTTCGGTTGTAGAGGGAGTTGAAGCGTTGAACAAAATTGTCAAGCAGCAGGGGAATGTCTTCTTTTCGCTCCCGTAGAGGGGGCAAAGTGAGCTTGATCACATTGATCCTATAAAAAAGATCCTGACGAAAGCTCTCGTTTTCGACCATGGCGCTTAAGTCGCGATTGCTGGCAGTAATAATCCGGACGTTTATTTTGTGAGACCGTGTTCCCCCCAGGGGGGTGAACTCGCGCTCCTGAAGGACCCGCAGCAGCTTGACTTGAAAGGCTTGACTGGTTTCGGCAATTTCGTCCAGAAACAGCGTGCCCTGATCAGCCAGGGCGAACTGGCCTGGCTTTTCTTTTTTGGCGTCGGTAAAGGCTCCGGCCTTAAAACCAAAGAGCTCGGATTCCAGAAGGGTATCTGGGAGTGCGCCGCAGTTCACCGGCACAAAAGGATGCTTTTGCCGCGGACTCAAGTTATGGATGGTTCTGGCCAGCAGCTCTTTGCCTGTGCCGGTCTCACCCAGGATAAGGACAGTACTTTCACTCTGGGCCACCCGGGGGAGGATTTTCAAAACAGGAAACATGGACCGGCTTTTACTGACCAGTTCCCCTACCTGGAAGCCGGAGCGCAATTCCCGGCGCAGGGCCTCTACATCGCTTATGTCCCGGAAGGTCTCCACCCCGCCCAGTATCTGTCCCTGTTCATCCTGAAGCAGGGCAGCAGACACACTGACCGGGATCCGCCGTCCATTGTGATCAATAATATACCCCTGGACATTGACAGTGGAGGTGCCTTGCTCAAAGGTGGCCTGCAAAGGGCAGCTGCTCTCGCACATATTGGACCGAAAGACCTCCCAGCAGTAACGGCCCAGGGCTTCTTCCCGGGGGATGCCGGTGATGGATTCCGCTGCCCGGTTAAAGGAGGTTATTTTCCAATTGTGATCCACGGTGAACACCCCGTCTGAGATGCTTTCCAGTATGGTTCGGGTTACCTGCTCGGACAGGGGAAGAGATGAAGGGCTCATGACCCCTCCTTGCAATGGTGGTGAAAAGGGATTAGGTTCTGCATCAGATATGTAGTTTACATTTATGCTGTTTCCTGACCCTGACCTCATCTTTTATGAGTTTGGGTTGAATGCCGATCCTGTTCCTTGTATGAAACTTGACTGAGCATGTCCAGGGCGGCGAAGAGCAGCCACATCTTTTGAAGGCTTTGTCCTTTGCGGAGGCATTGTATGCGCATGGTCATCATTGGCGGAGATGCCGCTGGAATGAGCGCGGCCAGTCGGTTCAAGCGGAAAGCCCCGGATTCTGAAGTCATCGTCCTGGAGCAGACCCAGGATGTCTCCTACAGCGCATGCGGCATGCCTTATAACATCGCTGTTCCGGATCGGGATATCAACGATCTCGTCGTCCGTTCCGCCCGGGTCTTTCGGGAAAAAATGGATCTGGATCTGCGCTTAGGGCACAAAGTGACCCGCATTGATCCTCATAGCAAGAAGGTCTTCGGGGAATCAGGATACGGTGCCTTTGAGCTGGACTTTGACAAGCTGCTCATCGCCACCGGAGCTTCCCCAATCCTGCCGGATATTCCTGGAATCGACCTGCCAGGAGTCATGCCCTTGAAGAGTCTGGAACATGGACGGGAGATCAAGGAATATCTGGCCCGGAATGCAGTAAACAGGGCAGTCATCATCGGCATGGGGTATATCGCCCTGGAAATGGCTGAGGCCTTGCGGGAGAGGGGCATTGAAGTGGCAATGGTCAAGCCCAGGCCTCAGCTCTTGCCCTGGATGGATCCGGCCCTTTCAGAAATGGTCAAAAATGAGCTCCAGGCTCACGATGTTCAGCTCCATGCCGGTGAATCCATAGAGTCTCTTTCCGTTTCCGGATCAGAGTTGACAGTGGTTACCTCATCCACAACCCTGGCCGCTGACTTTGTTCTGTGTGCAGTGGGGGTAAAGCCCACCAGTGAGCTGGCCGCTCAGGCTGGATTGGATCTTGGACCGCATCAGGCCATTGCCGTGGACAGAACCATGCGTACCTCCCATCCGGACATCTATGCCGCCGGCGATTGTGCTGATGCCTTTCATGTGGTGAGCAAAGAACGGACCTGGATCCCTCTTGCCTTGCGGGCCAACAGGGCCGGATGGGCAGTGGCCGATCATCTCCTGGGCCGGGAGGTGGACATCCCCGGAGTGGCCGGGACTGCGGTGTTCAAGGTCTTCGGCCTGGAAGTGGCCACCACTGGTCTAAATGAGCAGGAAGCTGCAGCGCATGGTTTTGAGCCGCGCAGTGTGAGCATTGAATCGGTAAATCAGGCTCATTCCTATCAAGGGAAGACCGAGCCGATTAAGGCCCATCTGGTTGGAGATGGCCGGAGCGGGCGTTTGCTTGGAGCGCAGATGGTGGGCAGGCAGGGCACTGCCCTGCGTATCAATGCTGCTGCCGTGGCCTTGTCCGCTGAGATGAGCGTGGATGCATTCAGTCAGTGCGACCTGGCTTACGCTCCCCCTTTCGGACCGGTCTGGGATCCATTACTCACAGCAGCCAATCAGCTGCTCAAGAAGATGTGAAGCGGCAACCAGGCAGAAGTGGCCAGTCCCGCCTCAGGCGGGACTGGCCACTTCTGATATGAATGTAGATTTGATCCTGAAGAGGGCCTGCCCGACACTCACTTGCAGGCCAGGCTTTTGTGCTTTCCAGAGACGTTCAACCTGCAAGTGAGTGCCGGGCGGCCTTGTATGGTGGCTCTGGCTTTTCTGGGTAGGCCGGTCCTCTCCGAGGCCCAGCCTCTTTGATCAACGCACTTAAAACGTGACCGACCATCCGGCTGAAGCAAAGGCGAACCTGTCCCGGAAATGCTCAAAACACAAGGCCGCTCCCTGTTGTCCGGTGCAGTGAGAGACAGCCACCAGGTTCAGGCCGTATTCCTCAAAGGCCTGGATGGAGGCCTGGAGCTGCTCTCCGGGACCGCCCATAAATCCTAAATGAGTGCCTCCAATGACCGCGTGAAACGATGTATGTCCGGTCTGGGCTGCAAAGTGGTTTAGTACATTCACCGCTCCGGCATGAGCACACCCCAACACGACGACCGGACCCTGGTCAGTTTCAATGAGCAGGCTGGCATCATCCCACAGGGGATCGGCAATCATTTCCCCGTCCTGATCAATCTGCAGCCGGGTGTCCGGATGTTCAAAGGCCGTCTTTCTGGGTACTTCCCCGGAGAAGAAAATGCCAGGTGCAAGTTCTGTGAACTCCCGGAGAAAAGTAAATCGAGCCTGCAAAGTCGTTTCCAGATATTCTTGCCTGTACTTCAAGCCGATGAAGACCTTTTGCTTGCCATGAGCCGTGTCCAATTGAGCGTATTTGGGAGTAAAAATGTCAGGATGGGCAAATACCTGCACCCCGCGCGGAGGGTAGAGGGCTGCTGGAAGTCCTCCGGTATGGTCGTAATGCCCATGACTGAGGGCTATGGCGGGGATCGTGGATAAGTCTATGCCCAGTACCTGGGCGTTGTTGGCCAATGCCATTCCCTGACCGGTGTCGAACAGGATGCGCTGCCCATTCTTTTCAATCAAAGCCGAGAATCCATGTTCACCCATAAGGCCCATGGGGCCGGCTGCCGTGTTTTCACACAAGACCGTTATCTTGGTTTGAGTCATCAGCATCTCCCTTGGGGTTTTGAGTGCATTTGCAAATGCTTATCCGATGCTTCCTTGTCCTTTATCACACCCGGCAGGACTTTGTCCAAAGGAAGCTGCCAGTTTTTCCTTGACCCATCCCTGATTTCCACTTAATATATTAACGGGTCAACCACGGGGGTGGCTTATACGTTAATTTTTTTCTTTTCGAGGAGTAGTGGAGCTATGAGTAAGAAGATGTATGTTGGGAATCTGCCTTTTTCGTCCACTGAAGACGATCTGCGGGATCTGTTTTCACAGTATGGTGAGGTCCAATCTGCAAACATCATCTATGATCGGGAAACAGGTCGTTCCCGCGGGTTCGGATTTGTGGAAATGGCTGAAGAAAACGCTGATTCGGCCATAGCAGCACTCAACGGCAATGAGTTTGGGGGACGAACCTTGCGGGTGAATGAAGCCAGACCTCGCTGGTAGATTCCCAGCTGGGAAGCTCCGGCTGATCCACAGAGTCAAAAAAATCAAGAGCCGTCTTGTGTACACAAGGCGGCTTTTTTCGTATGGACCGATATGATCAGAGCTTGCTCATCTCTTGATCTTTAGCTAGGCTCTAAGCTTTGTTTTTTGTCCAGCCCAGAGATGTAACTCAAGGATTTTGGCCCATGAAATGGTATTCCTATTTAGTTTCTCGATTTTATTTTATTTTTTTCGTCTTGTGTCTGATCTGTATTTTGCCTCCTTTCAATGTTCATGCCCAGAAATCTTCCCACTCCGGTCAATCTCTGTGGGAAAAAAAATATTTTCGAACCGGTCTGGATGAGCACTTATCCTACGAGATATTTGCCAAGGCTATGGCCGGGCGGAGGAATTGGAAGTTTCCCAACTCAGATCTGCTGACCATCATTGATTTCAGTCAGCCGTCCTCTGTTAAGCGATGTTATGTTATTGATTTGAAAAAAGAAAAATTGTTGCACCGCACATTTGTGGCCCATGGCCGTAAGACGGGGATGACGTATGCCCGTCAGTTTTCCAATGTACCTGAATCGCATCAAAGCAGTCTGGGATTCTTTCGCACCGCAGAGACGTATCGAGGAAAACACGGATATTCTTTGCGTCTGGACGGACTGGAGCGAAATATCAATGATCAGGCTCGGCACAGGGCCATTGTGATGCATGCCGCGGACTACGCAGGCGAAGAATTTGTTCAGCAGCATGGTCGTCTGGGACGCAGTTTGGGATGTCCGGCCTTGCCTCCGGACAAGAGTAGAACCATTATCAAACAAATAAAAGAGGGGAGCTGCCTTTTCGTGTATGCCAATGACAGAGGATATTTAACCATGTCTTCAGCCTTTTCGCCGAGCGGCTAGCTGTGATCACTAAAGGCCTGCGGTTACAGGAACAGGAGAAAAGATCTTTCCAACTCAAATCCGGGAAGCCAAATCGGCAAAAGGAAAGCGGGCATGCTCAAAGGCGGTGTGTATTTGGATGTGGAGAACTTGACCCGAAACGGAGGATGGGGAATGCGTTTTGGGGTCATTTCTGAGCTGGTGCGGGCTCAGGGAGTGCAGCTCTTGCGGGCCAATGCCTATGTGGCTGCCGATTTCGATCGGGAATCAATGAATCCAGAGTATGCCCGGCGGAACAAGGAATTTCGAAATGCCATCCGCAGGTCGGGCTTCCATCTCCTGGTCAAGAGGGTTCGTCGATTCCTCAATGAGGACGGGGAGACGATCCTCAAGGCCAATGCTGACTTGGATCTGGCAGTAGATGCCCTGGTCCAGTCTGAAAACTTGGATTACATACTCTTAGGGACAGGGGACGGTGATTTTGTACGTTTGGTCAGGGCGTTGCAGAACAGGGGGCGAAGGGTGGACATCCTGTCTTTTGCCAATACCAGCAATGATTTGCGCTATGAGGCTGATTTCTATTTTTCCGGTTTTTTGATTCCTCATCTCCTGGAAACCGAAAACGGAAGGGAGCGTTATCGGGGGGTGCTCTACTCTGTTTCCCCTGACCGGGGATACGGGTTCGCCCGGGTGCGTACGGGATTGAAGTTTGAAGATGTTATCTATGATGTGTTTTGTCATATCAATGAATTTCAAGACCATATCAGCAATGAAGAGTTTCAGTCCTTCAAAAATCGGGAGACGGTCTTGGAGATGGACCTCATTCGGCAACAGGACGGCCGGTATAAAGCTGAACGGATCAAGGAATACGCGTGGGACACCTGAGCCCATGAACAGATACTAACCCACATGCCTGCCAAAGCGCAGGCACGCTTTCACTAACGAAGTATGAAAAATTGAGGTCTTATAGTAGGCCGCCCTTGCCCTCAAGGGCAGGCCTGTCTTCGAGAAGAAATGGACAGCGGTTGAGGGCAACCGCGTCCTACTTAAGAACTACATCCAGTATTTTCATACAAAGGGGAATTGAAATGTAAAGAACATTTCGCCCCCTCAGTAAACTTCATGCCAGGATAATGCCTTCCTGCCGGACCACCTACCACCATCTCCAGCCTCTGTCCGGCCGTTCCCCTTGCCGCCATTCCCAAGGAGGGACGGGGTCTGATTCTGACCACAATCCCAGTTCTTTCCAGCGGGCGTTTCTTTCCATCTCTGTCCACTTCCGGCATATACTTTTCCGGCAATAGCGGTCATAGACCCAGGCCAGACCTGATGAGACCAAAACAGCAGAGAGTTCTTTACTCTTTCTCTGTACTCGAGCTACCAATCGCCCATATCGGTCTTCTTCAACCGGTTGCAGGGTTACCGGACGACACCAGACCTCCCAGACTGTCTTCATCCTGGCTTTCAAACCGAATGGCTGGTCGGATTCCGGACAGTCGATTCCGTATACCCTGATGCGCTGAAGGCGAAACTCCCTGTTTATAACCGTCAGGGAGTCGCCGTCAGTGACCCAGAGGACAAATGCGGTCACGGCATGGGCTGGCGAAGGGCTCCAGGTCAGGAGAAAGACTGTGAAACACAGGCCGTACCAGATCGGACGGCCAGAGACAGTGAGTAACATGAGTGAGCTTATGTCTTTTGGGCCAGCCAATAGAGGCGAATGGCCTCCCGGACCGTAGTGGCCGCCAGGTGAGCACAGTGTTCTTTGTCTTCAGGCAGGGAGCCCAAAAGGGAGATGACATCGGACTGTTCCATGCCCGCAGCCTCTTCCAATGACCTGTTTTCTGCCAACTCGCAGGCTGCGTCAGCACTGACTATACTCGGTCCGCAACCGGTTGTCTGGAACATGGCCTTGCGGATGATTTCCTGGTCAATGTCTAGAAAGATATGTATTTGATCCCCGCAGCTCCCGGTAAGCGCCGCCTGGGTTGAAGGAGAGGCTAAAACGCCCATGTGGGCAGGGTTCATCCACCTTTCATAGAAGGCTGTACCAAATTCCTGCTTGGTCTTTTCAAAGATCTCGTTTTGCATTTGGGCGACAAATGAGTCCAGGGTGTCGTTCATGGATATATCCTCCAACCGGTTCCAATATTGGTTGATGCCTATTTTGCGTTCCCTGTAGAATCTCTGTCCTGGTGCTGTGCGACTTCGCAGCCAGGCTGAATTTAAGTATGCCTGCAGTCTGGAAAGGCTATGTTTAACACACAACTTCGGATCTGAGCAATGGATTCAAGAGAGAGGAGGAAAACATACTAATACCGGGAGACAAGCTGGGTGCCTAAGCCCGCAATTAATAAAAGAAGCACGGCCCGGTCGGGCCGTGCTTCTTTTATGCGCTTAAAAATTAAACACTTTGGCTTCAGCGGCGATATCGATAATAGCCGGGGCACCCTCCAGGTACATATTGGAGAAGAACTGGCTCTCGTCAACCTGACGAGATTTGGCGCAAGGGATTCAGACCCCTATGGGCACTTCGTTCCCCACCAAATGGGACAGATAATCGTTAGGGCTGTCCCCGGTCACTGTCTTCAGGCTAAAGTCGCGTTTGGAGTTGGCCCATTCCACTCCGCCGTCGACCAGAAAAACATCTACCTGGTGCCCTTTATCCTTGGCCACTTTGGCAAACTGAAAACAGCGGGTTGCGGCTTCGTTGCTGTCTTGACTGAGAATAAAAAGATAGCGAGCCATACACACCTCCTAATTTTTTGTCACTATTTCAATAAGAAATATCAGATCCTTATTCCTGCACAATCTCGCAGACCCCACGGGAACAGGCCTGAATGGAACCCAGGCAGTCCTCCACCTGTTCAAATCCGTTTTTCTTCAGTATGGAAGCAGCAATGATCGCCCGCTGTCCGCTGCCGCAAAAAGTGGTCACCGGTCGAGCGCTGCTCACTTCATTAAGCCGGGAGGGCAGATCTCCCAGAAAGATATGCTGCGCATCCGGCAAGTGTCCCTGGTTGTACTCCTGTTCGGTGCGGACATCCAGAAGAGTGAAGTTTTCTCCTTCCCGGATCCGTCTCTGGATTTCACCGGCATAAATCGCTGGAATGGTCTCATAATACTTGCCGGTAATCTCCCACTCATGCAGTCCCTTATGCAGGTAGCCGTGGACCCGGTCGTAGCCTATCCGGGCCAAAAAGCGGCGGGCAGCGTAGACATCATCATAGGAATCGACAATCAGCCCAATGTCTTTCTCATAGGAGAGAAACCATCCGGCGTAGACAGAAAGCATTTCCAGAGGGATGGCCAGGCTGCCGGGTATATAGGCTCCGGCAAAGGCTTCAGGGCTTCGGATGTCCACGGTGGTCAAACCTTGGTGCATGGCCTGCTCAAACTGGTCTGCATGCATGGGTTTGGGAGGATGAATGGGGAGCACTGGAGGGGCGCCATTTAAGTTGTATTCTTCCATTTTGGAGAAATAGGGCGGTTTGGTATGCTGTTCATGGACCTTGGCCTGGATGAACTCTTCCCTGTCCTCCATCTGCAGGGCCTTGTTGTTGACCCGCTCATAGCCCAGAGTTGAGAAGTCGCGGTCTGCCATACCAGCCCCGCAAACCGATCCGGCCCCGTGAGCCGGATACAGAATAACCTGATCTCCCAAGGGCAGGAGCTTTTGAAAAATGCTGTCATAGAGCAATCCGGCTGTCTCTTGCATGCGGTCCGGAAAGAAGTCGGTTCGTCCGACATCTCCGATGAACAGGGCATCCCCGGAGAACACCCCCAGGGGGTCTTCTCCGGAGCCGGCATCGGACAAGACCAGGGAAATGCTTTCATAAGTATGTCCCGGGGTCTTTAAAACCTGGAGCCGGGCCTGTCCGAATTCGAACATGTCTCCTTCAGCGACCGGCTGCCCATAGGCAAAGGGAAGTTCATGGCCGTGATAGATCTTGGCTCCGGTCATTTGGGCCAGTTCCAGGGAGCCGATAACATAATCCTCGTTGCGGTGGGTCTCAAAGATGGCCGTGATCTGGGCCCCCTGCTGGTAGGCTTTGTCCAGATAGACCTGGCAGTCCCGCCTGGGATCGATGACTGCGGCATACCCGTTGTCGCCGACAATATAGGAGAGATGAGATAGCCCCTCAGATTTCACTTTTTCCAAAAACATTGTTCCGTGACCTCCGTTTTTTGAATGAAATGGCTTTGAAGGTTACAAAATACCAGGGACTTGGTATCCGATAGGGGGTGTACTGTTTCTAGGTTATCTTGTTTTAGCATATCAGCCAAGCTGTATATTTAACAGAGGCCATCCCTCAGGCCTGGCAGGTCCCGGATATGGCTGAAGCCAGAATTGTGGCCGGTAAATACGGGGATTTCAAAACTCCTGGATATGTGGAAAGCTCTCTGAAACTTATTCATCCCATTGAGCTGGGCGGAGAGTCAAGTGGACGGGTGGAGGTTGTCTATCCTCAACAGCCTGCGGGAATATCTGAAGTTGACAAAACCTGCTCACCGATATATAAAACTTCTATGCATAAATGTTCAACATGTGATCAGGAACGCCGGGATATCTATCTGGATGAAACGTATTGGAACGGTCTTCTGAAGATGGCTTTGTCCAGATTTTTCATTCTCCAGGTTCTTAGTTCCGGACCAGAGCATGGCTACGTCATAGCCAAGCGGATTTCGGAGCTGACCCGGGGCTGCTGCTCTCCAAGCCAGGCTGCAATTTATCCTGTGCTCAAGGATTTCATGCACGGCGGGTACGTCACCTGCCATGAAGAGACGGTTTCCGGCAGGAAGCGCAAGGTGTACAGCCTGACTCTCAAGGGCAGGCAGGCCTTGCGGGTAGCTGTGGAGGCCTGGCGGGAAACATCCCGGGCCTTAAACCTGGTCCAGGAAGAAAATGAGGAGCTTTCTTCAAGGAGCACGATATGAGGCAATCACAAAAGGCGTTAGGTCCCCTGCCCACTGTACCGGGAGCAGGTACAGATTGAGACTGCTCTTCTGCCGCGCAGGAAGCGCGGGATAGTTACGGCCTTGATGTGCAGCCTCTGCAGACAGAACCCTGCTCCGGATCATCTGGGACTGAATCGGTTCTGAACCGGGGTGCAACCATTCTGCACGACCCCGGGTCGGCCCAGGGTTCTTTTGCTGCCGGGTCCGAAGTCAGAGACGACGCCCCCTGCTGAGGTCCGAGAAACGTACTGCCGCCGGAGGCGGCAGGGGAAAGGGCCGGCCTCAAGGCCTGGCATTTTGTGCAAAGCTGGCTGTCCACCCCGGCCGGGCCAGTCCCTCAGGTCAGGCCCCAGTGGAAGCCTGTCGACTATCTCAAGTCGGCCTTGGTTCGTCTGGGTCCGGGACGGGACAGTTACCGCATCTCTCCCGGCTTGTACGCCCTGGGGTGTCCGGATCAGAACAGTCCGGTTCTGGTGACCTGCAATTTCAAGTTGACCTTTGATACTGTGCGCCGTGAGCTGGCCGGAGATTCCTATTGGCTGCTGGTTGTGGAGACTTATGGGATCAATGTCTGGTGCGCTGCAGGCAAGCAGAGCATGAGCACCCAAGAGGTGGCCAAGAGGGTTAAGGCTTCCGGCCTGGAGAGGGTGGTCACGCACCGAACCCTGATTCTGCCTCAATTGGCCGCACCAGCGGTGGCCGGCCATAAGCTGCGGCAGCTCTGCGGGTTTTCCGGGGTTTTCGGGCCGGTCCGCATTCAGGATCTGCCCCGGTTTTTGCATGCCGGAAAGCAGGCTGGACCGGAAATGCGCACGGCCAGATTCCCCTTGGGCCAGCGCTTATGCGTTGCCCTGGTGGAGATTTATGGAGCGCGCAGATTCCTGCTCTGGACTCTTTTGGCCTGCCTGGGACTGGCCGCTCTGGGGCCGGGCGGATTTGGCTTTCCAGGAATAATTAAAGCCGGACTCGGGGCCTTTGCTGTGGTCTTGACCGGATTTTTAACCGGAGTCCTGGCAGTGCCGGCCCTTTTGCCCCGCATACCCTTCCGGGCCTTTGCGGCCAAGGGTCTTCTGGCTGGGGGGCTGACCGGAATTCTGCCCGCAGCCTTGTTGTCTGGGACCATACCCCAGACAGCTGCCGCATTCCTGGCCTGTGCCGCTTTCGCCTCCTGGTTTGCCATGCACTATACAGGTTCCACTCCTTTTACTTCCCTGTCCGGAGTGGATCATGAAATGCGACGTTATATGCCGGTACAGGGCGGACTCCTTGTGGCTGCTGTTCTGATCTGGGTGTTGGGGTCCTGGCTCTAAGTC
>JAWLEI010000023.1:0-8617 GCA_041686195.1 Desulfovermiculus sp. | reverse complement strand
CAGGATCGTGGGGTGTGCATGGAGTGCGGGGCCTGCGCTTTGAACTGTCCGTCCGGGGCCCTAAAGGTTCGACCCGGTGTGGGCTGTGCTCAGGCCATTCTCTATGCCTGGCTGGCCCAGATTCCCATCTTGCGCAAGGTTTTCGTTCCGGATGCCTGCTGTGAGTGAAAATGAAGAGCAGAAAGGGAATAAGACCCCTTTCTGTTAGCCTTATATCAGCAGATCGAAGATATTGACCACTTTATCCCAGGCATGGCTCTGGGGATTCTTGATCTCTGGATTGACGATCTTGTCCATATCCAGCCCAGCCGCTTCCCGGAACAGTTGTTCGAATCGTTTTCCGCCGAATATTTGCGTCATATGTTTTCCTCCTTCGTATCAATAACATAGCGATTTTTTATTGGATATTTTTTCTTTTTTTCGATTAAATGATATAACTAAATCCTTGATCTGAACGTGTCAATCCGTCCATAACGCCTCTTTGGCTTGCCCATGCCAGAAAAAAGGAGTGACTTTGATGCAGCCTCATGGGGATATCGCCAGCCTGGTTTTGCTTACTGGCGGGATGGTGGTCTTGACCATGCTGGTCAAAGGAAGTCTGGAGCGCACAGTCGTTCCTCCCTTGGTCGGCTATATGCTCCTGGGCATATGCTTGCGCTGGTTCAGCGACAGCTGGCCGGCATTTTCCGTCGGCCACCAGATAATACCTTTTGTTACCCAACTGGGATTGGTGACTCTTCTTTTCCGGGTCGGAATCAAGAGCGACATCACCATACTGGTCAGACAGCTTCAAAACGCCAGTCTGGCCTGGGTATTAAATATCCTGGTAGCAGGATTGGCCGGGTATTACCTCACCGTTTATCTCCTGGACTACGGAGTTGTATCCGGATTAATCGTGGGCGCAGCGTTTACTGCTACCAGTGTGGGGGTCTCGGTCAAGATATGGGAAGAGCAAAACGCCTTGCAATCTGCAAACGGGGCCTTGCTTGTGGACCTGGCCGAACTCGACGATGTGAGTGCAGTCATTCTCATGGCCCTGGTCTTCTCCATCATCCCAGTGCTTCAATCCGGAGGATCAGCGTCTCTTGTTTCTACTCTGTTCACAGCCGGTCTGGGTTTTGCAATCAAGATGATCCTGTTCGGAGGATTTTGTTATTTGTTTGCCGTGTTTCTTGAGCGGCCGATGACAACCTTTTTGAGTAAACTTGAAAGCAGACCGGATTCCACGCTGACTATTGTCGGGTTTGGATTTATTATTGCCGCCTTGGCCGCAATGTTGGGTTTTTCTCTGGCCATTGGGGCGTTTTTTGCAGGATTGGTCTTTAGCCGTGATCCCAAGTACATTTCTCTGGACGATGCCTTTCTCCCCATTTATGACTTTTTCAGCCCTCTTTTCTTTGTAGGAATCGGCTACGAGCTGCAAATCGGAGCTGTGGCCCCAAGTCTGGAAATGGGAATTATCCTGGCTGCGGTGGCCATTATAGTGAAGGTTGTGGCCAACGGATTGCCTCTGACTATTTTGAAGGGATTTCACAGCGGGCTTTTGATCGGAGTGAGCATGGTTCCCAGGGCTGAGATCGCCCTGGTTATCATGCAAAAAGGAATGCAGTTGGGGGATTGGGCAGTAGATCAGACCCTGTTCGGGACCATGGTGGTGGTCAGCACCATCACCTGTCTCGCTTCCCCGGTCCTGGTCCGGCAGTTGCTGATGCGCTGGCCTCAGGGCAGTAATGAGTCAAAGGCTTGAGAAGCCTATAAACAGTCAAAAGGGTTTTTGTGTTTTCAGACCAAGGATTATAAAAAATGACCAGTATAGACAAGAATTGTTTCGCCACTTTAGAGTTTGATCTGATCTGGGCCAGTCTCAATGCCAGGCACTGCGAACGCTTTCTGGCCCGCAAGGTGAATGTCTGGCGGGATGTCTTTCCCCCGGGAATTAAGAGCGCCCTTATGGGATTGAACATCGGTGATGAAATAAGCATAAGTTATGATCCGGGTGAGGCTGTTCCAGCCTTCAGGAGGGAGAAGGTGCGCACATTGAACCGCAAAACATTCAACCCCCCAAGGCTGGGTCAGCCCATATCCGGGCCCAGGTTCGGCCGATTTTATCCCCAGGGCTTTTTGAGCGATTTAGTGGGTATATACCTCCAAAACATCTATCCTTGCGAAACTGGTGGCGGCCTGTGGACGATAAATATTACGGCCAGCTGTGGGCCAGTGATCCAGCCTATGCGGTCACCGGTACGGTGAAAGGATGAAGACGGACGGATTGATCTCATAGAGGGGAGATCTGTGGCGGGCTGCATCTGAAAGGGATGAGAGCCTGGGACTGAGAACTCCGGCGGCTTTGAAGTCAATGATCACTTTTTCCAGATCAGGATGAATCCCAGCCTCGTGCAGGGCGGCCCGGAGGAGGTTGGCGCTGAGCACGTATCCAGGAGCGTATTGCCTGGTACATTCGATAAAATCGGTCATGGCCTCCAGGTTATGGGCCAGGGTTGACGAAGTAAGGGGCAGGGTGCGTTCCGGTTGCCAGCAGCCGGTGGTGCAGGCCCTCTGGACCAGATGACTGATGACAGGTGGCTGTTTCCACACCGTTTGAGGATGCATTACTGCCTCAGCTTCTTCCCAGGCCATGCTGGCCCGGGGGCCGGGTGCCGGGATGAGTAGACGCCAGGAGAAAGCAGTCAGCAAAACTTCCATAGTGTCCTGTTCCAGAACTTGTTCGATTTCTGCCTGGGGCAGGGCCTGGATATTGTGAAAACAGGACAAGGCCAGGGCCAGATCGTGAGACTCCTCGTGCTGGACAAAGCTTAAGGCTTGCTCTAAAGCATGAATGTCTTCAGCCATGGAGCGGGCCAGGGAACAGGGATTTGGCTGCATTCGGCAATCTCCATATTTCTTCTCCCCACAAAGTGGGTCATTGGCCAACACAAGACCCGCTGGACATTGGGTGGGCAATATGCATGTGGGTGTATATTACTCTTTTTTTATATCAAGAAATAGAGAAGCAGTCACGAGAGGGGAGAAGTGTTCAGCGCCGCCTCTGGCGGCAGCCGCCAGTTTGATCGGGGGTGAAACTTTGAGTCACCCCCTCCGTCATTCCGACGAAAGATGCCTGCCCCGGACTTGATCCGGGGTCATCCCGGACCCCGATACGGGACCGGAATCCAGACTGAAAATGTAAGAGCTGGACCCCGGCCTACGCCGGGGTGACTGAGAAAGCTACGCCGGGGTGACTGAGAAAGCAAAATCTAGTTTATACAAGAACAGCATGATCAGCCTGGCATACCAGCTTTTTTGCAAGCCAAGGAGAGGGGAGTTTGGCAAAACTGGATGCGAAAAGGGATGAGGGTGCACAAGGTGATCGGGCAGGATTGTGGATCTTCAAAGAATAGAGGATGCATATGCAGGATGTAGTTATTGTCAGCGCATGCCGTACTGCGATCGGAACATTTGGCGGAAGCTTGAAGGATCTCAATGGAGCCTATCTGGGGAGCGTGACCATGCGTGAGGCCGTCCGCCGGGCGGAAATTGATCCTCAGCTGATTGATGATGTGCGTTATGGGTGCTGTATGGAGCACCATGATACTCTAAATGTTGCCCGGGTGTCGGCCTTGATGGCCGGAATACCCGACTCTGTCCCGGCAGTGACAGTCAACCGGGTGTGCATTTCGGGAATGGAGGCTGTGCTCTCCGGCATGGCCATGATCCGGGCCGGCATGGCTGATGTAGTCCTGGCCGGGGGCCTGGAGCACATGTCCGGGGTTCCTTACGCCCTGCCCGGGGCAAGATGGGGCTACAGGCTCCAGGACAACAGGGTTGAAGACGCTTTGATACATAAATTGCACGCCGGTTCCCACCTCCTTCCTCTGGCGGATGACGCTCCCATAGATCTGACCAGGTCTCCGGGAAAAGATTTTTTGGGCCAGCCCTATATCATGGGCCATACAGCCGAGTTTGTGGCTGATACATATGGATTGAGCAGGGAAGAACTGGATGAAATCGCCCTTCGCAGCCACAACAATGTGCAGCGGGCCAATGAGCAGGGTGATTTTGATCAGGAAATTGTACCCATTGAGGTGCAACGCCCCAAAAAAGAACCCCTTGTCTTTGATACAGATGAGCACTTCCGACCCAACCTGACCCTGGATGATCTGCAGAAATTACCTCCGGCTTTTGTCCCCGGGACCGGAAAGGTCACAGCCGGAAACTCCAGCGGGATCAATGACGGCTCTGCCGGTATGGTCCTCATGTCCGGAGCCAGGGCCACAGAACTGGGTCTGGCTCCCTTGGCCACCTTGAAGGCTGCGGGCAAGGGTGCATGTCATCCTGCGGTCATGGGCCTTTCGCCTGTTCCGGCCGTCAAGGACTTGCTGGCAAATAGCGAGTATACACTTTCGGATTTTGAGCTCATTGAGCTCAACGAAGCCTTTGCGGCCCAATATCTGGGATGCGAACGGGAACTCGGCCTGAACCGGGAAATCACCAACATCAATGGATCAGGCATAGGCATCGGCCATCCGGTGGGGGCTACAGGGGCCAGAATCATGGTCACCCTCATCCATGCCCTGCGCGCAAAAGGAAAAAGCCTGGGCCTGGCCACTCTCTGCGGCGGGGGCGGGGTATCCATGGCCTGTACCCTGGAGATCAACGAATAAAAAACGCTTAATTGTGCAGGTTGTGCTAAGATTTTATCATTCTAAAACAATATGTTGTAAAAAAATATTATTTTATACCAAAAATATTGACCTCAAGGCATGGACAATATTTTACTTATTGATTATATTATTTCCTAAGCAAACAAAACCATACTCAATCAGGAGGAAATATGTCCGAAATACAAACCGAAGAACTCAGCCTGCGCGAAATGCTGGCCAAAGCCGGGATCACCCAAAAAAAGATCGCTGAAAAGGCCAAGGTGTCGCCGGCAGCCGTCTCATTGATTGTGGCTGGCAAGTCCAAATCCAAGCGAATTGAGGACATCATCCGGGCAGAGACGGAAAAGGCCTTGGCCGAGCAGGAACAGGCGGCCTAGTGGCTCGTCTTTTCAGTGGAGTAGAATAGAACTGGGCCATTCTTTCTCTGATTCCCCTCCCTGCGGCCGCTTTGGGCCGGAGGGAGGGGCCAGGGGAGGGTTCTTTTTGCAACATGGCACATGAGTCAGAATCAAGCATGATGAGCTTCTTTCGTGCTACCTCTTGATTATTGGGCGGAAAGAACCTTTTTTGTCTGGGACAGGATGTGGTCCAGATCCGAAGTCCAAGTGTCGGGCTCAGTTACATCGGCCATGATATGCAGCCCCCCCAGTAATCGGCCGTCTTGGTCAAAGATGGGTTCAGCCGTCACTTTATACTGTTTGCCGGCCAAGTCCACCTCAATTTCAGTTCGTTCTTTGTATTTGACCATGGCCATTAAGGGACAGCCCTGGATTGCATCCCTTGTTCCGTGTACCAGCTGGAAGCATTTGCTGCCCACAACTTCATCCAAAGGCAGGTCAAGAAAGTCAAGCATGCCTGTATTGGCGAATTGAATGGAGCACCTGGCATCGATGATGGTTACGGCCGCGGGGAAGGAATCAATGCTTTGATAAAGCTCTCTGGGTGGATATCTCATTGGAACCTCGGGCTTTTGTTTAGCTTTTTTTATGTCTTCATAGTTGTTGAGGAAAATTTCAAGAAGATCCTGATCAAATCGATTGTGGAAAGTGGGCAAAGTGTCATAGACTTGCTCGATATCGTTTTTGATTTCTTCGGCGGTTGCACAGGATTTCTTTATGCCTTTAATCTCTTTTTTAACTCATGATGTGGCGGCAGGTGCAGGGCTTCGATTTCTTAGGCGGGCACGGCCAGTCGGCAACCGTGAAAGACAAAATCCTTATGTCCCAAATATGCATGACTCCAGAATGACGGCTGATAGTCGTTATGTTCCATCATTGATTAAGAATCATGCTGCTCCAATATCTGGATGAACTGCTCCACAAGCTCAGGGTCGAATTGCGTCCCGGCAAATCGTCTCAGCTCAGCAATCGCCTCCTCTCGGGTCATGGCCTTGTGGTAAGGCCGATCGCTGGTTATTGCGTCATAAGCGTCGGCGATGGCCAGGATACGGCAGGGCAGTGGGATGTCCTCACCGGACAGGCCCAAGGGATAACCCCGGCCGTCCCACCATTCGTGATGCTTGAGGATCTGGTCCGCTATGGGCTCCAGGTCTGGCACTGAAGAAGCGATACGATGGCCTATCTCGCAATGCTGGCGCATCTGGCGCCATTCCTCGTCTGACAAGGATCCTGGCTTAAAAAGGATATTGTCCGGGGTTCCCACCTTGCCCAGATCATGAAAACGGGCGAGTAAAGAGATGTCATTCACCAAGTCCTGGGAAAAATCAAGGGAGCGGGCCAGGGAAATCGCTAATTCCTGCAGACGGTCGCAATGGCCCTCAGTGTCGAAGTCCCTGGCCTGCATGGATGCGGACAGAACCTGTAAAATGGCGCTACGGGCACTTCCCTCGTGCTGCATCTTATCCCTGTACATGCGGCTGTCCGCCTCGCGAAACAGCGCATGCATATCCGTTGTTTCTCCCTCGTTCAAGGCATAACCCAGAGATAGGGAGAGGGGTATCTCCGGACCGGAGTTGTTGTAATCCAGCACCGTTTGGCGCAATCTCTGCAGCATCATCTCCACCACTTCCGGGTCGGTATCCGTAAGCAAAACGGCGAACTCGTCCCCTCCGAGTCTGGCTATGATTTCGCTGGAGCGAAAACATTGTCGCAGTATGCCGGCCACAGAGATGAGCACCTGGTCACCGGATTGGTGGCCCAGGGTGTCATTGATGAACTTCAGTCCGTCCACGTCGCAGACTATGATCCCCAAGGGATTGTGCCGCCCATCAGAAAGCCGCTCCATCTCCTCCTCGAAAAAGTTGCGATTGTAGAGGCCGGTAAGGGAGTCGTGGAGGCTCATTCTTTGAAGTTTTTCCTCCATCTGCTTACGTTCGGTGATGTCCCAGGCCAGGTTCGCCAACAGGGATACAGCTTCGACATCAGCATTGGTGTAATTTCCCGGTTTGTTGCCAACGCCGAGAATGGCTTTGATATTGTCTCCGCGGTACACAGGCACTACAAGCTCCCGAACAATGTATGGATGTCCCTGGGGAGTGCCCTTTCTGTGAGCGAGTGAAGAGTAATCGTTGTGGATGACCGGCTCTGCCTTGCGGATGCAATCCGCCCATACACCTGCCTCATCCAGGTCGTAGTGCATCCCTTTACTCTTAGCGAAGCATACCTCTGTGTTTGTCCGGGTGGACCATCTCTGCAGGGAGATGGTTCGCTGATCCGATAGCAGGAAATGATAAAATCCAATTCGACTATCAGTTAAGCTTTCGACTTCGTCGATTGTTGCGGTCAGGACCTCCTCAAGGGAGTGGGTCAGAGAGTATTCCATAAGGCGAAGCCTGGCCTGCAGAATTTTTTCCGAGCGCTTACGTTCGGTGATGTCCCGGACAAAAACAAGCGCTCCTTTTTTCCCATGATAGCTTATGGGCTGAGCTGTAGTCTCCACCCAGACTTCGCTCCCGTCCAGTCGCACATACTTCTGCTCCAGCCTGTCCATTACCGGCTGCCGCTGTTCATTCAACTTGCGGATTCTCTCCAAAACCAGGTCATGAAAATCAGGATGAAACCTATCAAATACGGATTGACCAAGCAGATCTGATTCATCTTTGGCCCCAAAGAGTCTTAAAGCCTGGGTGCTTAGATAGGCAAAACGTTTCTCTGTCTGAACAAACACAGCATCAGGGGACCCTTCAACAATGGCCCGGAACCATTTTTCACTTTCGCGCAGTCTTTCCTCGGCCTGCTTGCGCTCTGTAATATCCTTCAAAACCATTCGTAACTGTGAAAAAGATTGCTGACCCTCCTTTTCAGCATCTATATCCACCAATACCCACTTCAGCTCCTGGGTACCAGTTTGCAGCTGCAGCTCCACACTTTGTTTTTCCCCGGTCTTAATAGCCTTATGCTTTGCGCTCTGATACTGATTAACCCATTCAGAGGCGATGAATACAGTGAAAGAAGACTTCAGCAGAATACGCCTCTCCCTCTCCAGGAGGCTGACCCCTGTCAGATTGGCCCGAGTGATAATACCCTTGGGGTTCAGGGTGAGGTATCCAAAAGGCGCGAACTCATACAGGTCCTGGTATTCTTGCTGCAATTGTGCGTTTTCCTGCTGCGCCCGTCTGAGCTCCTGGTTCTGGATCTCCAGCTCCGCCTGGGACACCTTGAGCTCATGGATTACATCCACCATTTCAGAGTCCTGCCAGGAAGCCTGATCCTGATGCTCCTTAATCAATTGCTCAGCCTGCTCACGCAGCCATTCAAACTTGTGGCCTCCACCTTGATCCTCGGGCATTGTAGTACTGCCTCCCTTATGCACCCTCAGGCCGTTGTAAAGTTAATAGGATACGGTAGGGCATCTGCTCCTGCTCTTCCCGGACAATGCTTCCCTGGACAAAATAGGTGTTTTCCCCCTGCCGGGTCTTAAGATGAAACGCTCTGGATTCAAAATCCTGGCCCCCTTGCAGGGCCGCCTCCAGCTTGGAATCCAGGTCAGAGTCCTGC
>JAWLEI010000022.1:0-34705 GCA_041686195.1 Desulfovermiculus sp. | reverse complement strand
GGTAAATTCTCGTTTCATGCGAGGGGGCGAATATGGGCAGGCCTCAATTATATATTGGCACCAGCGGGTGGAATTACAAGGAGTGGAAAGAGTCATTGTACGAAGGTGTGCCTCAAAAGCGCTGGCTGGAGCACTATGCTTCCCAGTTTCAGGCTGTAGAAATCAATGCCACCTTTTATCGCCTGCTCAAGGAAGACACCGTCAGACATTGGGTAGAGCGAACCCCGGATAGCTTTGTCTTTGCCGCCAAGGGCAGCCGATACACCACCCACACCAAGCGGCTCAATGAGCCGGAGCAGTCTGTGGCCAAACAGAAACAGAATCTGGACCCCCTGCAGGGCAAACTTCAGGCCATGTGCTGGCAATTGCCGGCCTCCCTGCCCAAGGATATGCCCCGCTTGCGAGCCTTGGCCCAGGCCTTGGATACATGGCCTGAGAGCCGGCATACCATCGAGTTTCGGGATACCTCGTGGTTCGACTCGGAAACAGCTGACTGCCTGTCAAGGCACAATCTGGCTGCCTGCATCTCTGATGCCGCAGACTGGCCCAGATGGGACCAGGTGACTGCGGATTTGGTCTACATCCGATTGCACGGGAACACTGCAACCTATCAATCCGCCTATACCCGGGATGAGCTGGAAAGCTGGGCCCAATTCATCCGCACCTGTCTGGATGAAGGACGGGAAGTGCATGTCTATTTTGACAATACAGATTCCGGTGCAGCAGTGGACAATGCCTTTGAACTGCGTTTTCTCCTGCAGGAGAGATAGATCGTCAGCCAAGCTTTACTCTGGACAGCAGGCATGCTACTTTTTTGAAATCATTAATCAATTGCATAAGACAAACAAGGAGAACGAGATGCTCAAAGACGGAGAAAAAGGCGCTATCTTGCAGCGGGACAAGGAAACCTACGCCATTGCCCCTCATATCCCCTGCGGCGTGGTCAAACCGGAAACACTGCGCAATCTGGCTGACGTGGCTGAAAAATACGGGTGTGCAGCCCTCAAGATTACCAGTGCAGCCAGAATCGCTCTGGTGGGCCTGAAAGAAGAGAACGTGGACAAAGCCTGGCAGGACCTGGGTCTTCCCCCAGGAGCGGCGGTAGGCGTTTGTGTGCGCAGCGTCAAGGCCTGCCCTGGGACTACCTTTTGCCGTCTCGGGCAGCAGGACAGCCTGGGAGTGGGCATGCAGTTGGATGAGAGATATCACGGCATGGAACTGCCTGGAAAGATGAAGATGGGGGTCAGCGGGTGCCCGAACCAGTGTGCCGAGACCTGCATTAAGGATATTGCCCTGGTGGGTAAAAAGAATGGATGGACCGTTATGGCCGGCGGTTCGGGGGCCGGCAAGCCCCGATTGGCTGATGTGGTGGCCCAGGACCTGGAAACAGAACAGGCCATTCGCATGGTGGATACAATTGTTCAATACTTCAAGGACAATGCCAAGAAAAATGAGCGTATGGGCAAGATGATGGACCGCATTGGAGTGGAGGAGTTCTGCAAAGCGGTTTGCGATTAGAAGTATACGGATTGCCGGAGTGATGCAGGGTGAAACCTTTGGATGACCTTGATTATCCATAATCAAGGTCATCCCCTTTACCGCTCCGGATTACCCAATAGGACCGGACGTGAATATACATGTCCAGTATCTTATCGATATCAGCAAACAAAAGATTCAAAGTTTCAACCGTTTGATCTATGCTTTCCGGATAATCATGGGCCAGGTTGTTTCGGAGATTACGAAAAAACTGCCACAAGCTCACATCATCTACCACACCCAGTTGTTCCAATCGGTTCAGAACATCCATAAAAGGTCTGGGCCTATTATCGCTTTCCAGCCAAACATATATCGCTGGCAACAGGCGCGTGCCCATTGAGTCTTGGAGTTTCGTAAACCGATAAATGAATTGATCGATATGTTCGATTTGTTCATCACTGAGTTGGGCAAAGCTATCCACTGTCAAAGGGAAAAACTCGTTCAGCAATCTCTTTGCCCGCTGCAAACGCTGAACATGGGCGTCGTTCTCTCTCAGGGCGGATACAATCGTCTTTTCAGCTTCTTGAATCATAAGCGAATTCCCTCCTGTCGAGCTCTGGAAACGATCAAGGGGACATCCGTGCTCATGTCCGGTGCAGCTGTCACAATGTCAATTTTTCTCTCCCCAATGGCCCGCTGAATATCGCTCATTGTTTGCAGCTTGGCTCGTAAAAGCTCAGTCCCCTGCAAATTTGTCTCTATATATAAATCTATGTCCCCGCCTTTCTTGGTGTCATCCACCCTGGATCCAAACAGATACACCATGGCTTGCGGCTCAAAGTAACGAGACACAGCTTCTCGAATAGCTTGCACTTCAAAATTATTAAGTCGCATCTTTTTCCAATCGAATTGATTGTATTCTTGTAACCGTGAATCTGGAACTTTGAACCTATGAGTTTTTATGCGGCCAGGACGTCCATATCGATCCCGGCCACAACCACGGCCTTGACCGGGCAGGCCACCTGGCATTGGCCGCAGACCACACAGAGCTCGGGATTGAACATGACCTTCATGCTGACATGATCAATAGACAAGGCCCCGGTCTTGCATACAGCAGTACAGGCCCCGCAGTGCACACATTTTTCTTCATCCCGCTTGACCCTGTCGGCCAAAACCTCCACCTTCACTCCTTCGGACTCCATATAGGCCACAGCCCGGTCCAGCTCATCCTGTCCCCCTTCCAGCTGCAGGATGAGACGGCCCTCCTGCTTGGGCAGGATCTTGGCCTCCAGGATATTGAACTGGATGTCATAGCGCTTGATAGTCCGGAAAATGACCGGGTTGTACATCACCTCTTTCTTGAAAATGAGCAGGACGTTCTTGGAAACCCTGGACTTGCTCATAGAGAAGACCTCGTAGATTTATCAATTATTAACAAGGGCAAAAAGTTGTTTACTTTTTGCACGCTGCACTCAGCAGCAAGGGAAGTAAATTCCCGCGCTGCTGAGTGCGCGAGCCGCGCTGTTGGCGCGGCTACTCATGGGAGCAGGATGTAAATCCCATCCTGCTCCCATTAGTATGCCGTGGGGACCAGCTCCACATCCCCTTTGGCCGCCAACTTATCTCCAAGCACAAACACAGCCCCCAACACCCCGCGCACAGCCAGGGCATAGTCCAGGGCTGACTCAAGATCATCTTCCGCACCTATCAAATTTGCTGCACCAGTGGCCACGGCATCGGCCAGACAGACGTTCCGGCTGATAATTGCGGCAGCATCCGCCCGGCCCTGGCTGTAGGAATGGCCCACTGTTCCGGAAGAGGTGCATATCCCCACCGGGGTCTTCTCTGGATCCAGGGCCAGACCAATCGTCCCGGAAAATCTGGATTCTCCGGCATACAGCGTAACAGTGCCCGGCTGTTGCAGGCAGAGATAGAGATCCCCGCCGTTTTCCACAATCACTTCATTTGAGAACTTTTTCAGATCCTGCCCCACCCACTGGGCTATAGCTCCGGCCACTGCGGCCATAGGGCCGGTCCCGGCCAGTTCCGAAGCCTGGTACATGGCCAAAATCATGGGATGCACCCCCCGCAGCCTGGGAACCGGGGTCAAAGAATCTAAAAAACCGGGTTGGTGTCTGATATGCTCTGTGAGCACAGCCCGGAGCCCGGATATCTTTTTCTGAGCCAGGATGGCATGATTGCCCTTGGTCCGGATATACAAGTCAGTGCTTTCCACCTGGACCCGATAGCTCTCCCAGCGGTCAGTGGAGGTGAAATCACGATAAAAGCGGGGCTCATAACTCATAAAAATTTTATGATATCACTTAATATCCACCCTGGGATACTTTTGCCGGTCAAACTCGACTGAAGGCAGCTGAATTTGGGCTTCACCCAGAGTGAAGCCTGCTTTGACTATCCAATCCTTGAGCTCGCCGGCTATGCGCCGGGCCAGGCTGTAGCTGGCCAGAGGAGCGGCAGGCACCTTCTTCCCCTCCAGCTCAACCTCCCCGGACTGCAGCTGAGCATAGCTGACTTCGCCCACTGAACGGCTGATATTGCTGGGATAGTCGATGCCATAATCAATGACCTGGTACCAGATATCCTTGTTGCCCAGTCCGGTAAAGTAGGCCATCTCTTCATTCACAATAGGGATGGGCACCCCCAGACCAACCATCAGCGAACAGCCGTAACCAGCCAGGGACGCACCGCGGATGTATTCGGTGGACATCTGCTTCATATCTCCGGTTACCGCCAAGGTTCCTGCCCCTTCCTTGACCTGTCCGTTCTCGCTGCGCATGGCATCTGGGCTGTGCTGAGTTCCATTCCAGGTTACAGCTCCCACCCCGCCGGCCAGAAAGACCTTGGTCCCCACCCCGATGGTCCAGTAAAAAGGATCATTGAGCATGGGACTGAGCTGTCCGGAGGTGGAATAGGTCACATTTCCCATGTTCGGACGCAGGATGCCCATGTAGGTGTATATGGTCCGGTCCGAAAGATTGGTGGCACAGTTGTAGTTCTGGTAGGCGTTCCGCGGGTTGTATAAAAAGGCATTGCGCAAGTCGTTGATGGTTATTTCCTGCTCATATTCGGTCAGCGGATAGCAGTCCGTGCCGTATCCCGTGGCCCGAAATTTCACCTTGCGCCCGGCGATAAGGTCCTCGATCACATGCCCCCCGCCATAGGAGAACCGCCCGGGATGGACAAGATTTAAGGGATCATTGTCCTTGACCTGGGCCGCACCCAGAAAACAGTCCACAGCTGCTATTCCTGCATAGGCCTCCACCTGGTTGAACCAGGCCTTGGAGGCCTTGATCTTGGGCGTGGTATGTCCGAAATTGATAAAGGCCCCGGAAGAACACATGGTCCCAAAGGTGCCGGTGGTGACCACATCAACTTGCTCATAGGCCTTTTTCACACCCTTGTCAGCCACAATATCCACCATTTCGTCTGCTGTGACCACCACTGCCTGCCCTTTGCGGATTTTGGCATTGATCTCAGCAATACTTCGCTTCACTTCCACATCGCTCATGTTGTGATCTCCGATAAACTTTCCAACACTTGAATTATTCACCACCTCTGGCCAGCTTGTCCTGAGCCACGGCCATGAGAGTGACCGAAGCCCTGGCTGTCTGCACCCGGCTCTCCCCCCTTTGGTCCCAGATGTTGGACTCGGCCACAATAAGGGTCTTTCCCGGTTTGAGTACCAAAGACTCACAGATTACCTTCTGACCATAGGAGGGCCGTAGAAAATTGACCTTAAACTCCACAGTCAGGATTTGATGATCTTCCGGAGCGACGGTAAACCCGGCATACCCGGCGGTATGATCAGCCATAGTTGCCAAAACCCCGGCATGAATAAAACCGTCTTGCTGACGGTGAAAATCCTGAACCGCAAGACTGGAGGTGAATTGGCCCCAGGCAACACTTTCCGGTTTAAAGCGGCAAAAGGCAATGAATCCTTGAGCGTAATCGCGAGCTAGGAATTCTGCCCGCTCCGGACTCAACTCCTGCATATTCCCTCCAGCTAAAGTGAACGATTCTGGGACATCTTCTGCTCCAGAGCCTGAACAACCGGAACCAGAACCTCGCTGGCATCCTGCCGGAAAGCCAGATCAGCCATATCATCCAGAGGGGTCTGATCCTTGTTTATGATCACCAGGCTGGCCCCGTTTTGTTTGGCCTGTACTGGAAAGGAGGCTGCAGGCTGAACAACCAGAGAACTGCCGATGCACATAAAGAGGTCGGCCTGAAGGGCTGACTTTTTGGCTTCCTGCAACACCTGCATGGGCAGTGCTTCACCGAACATGACCGTCCCCGGCCTGATCACACCCCCGCATTTCTGGCAAGTCGGGGGTAAATTGGCTTGAACCAGCTCATAGGCCTGATGGAAAGAATAATGTTCCGTGCACTGCATGCAGGTATATACTCGGGTACTGCCGTGCAGTTCCAGGACATTCCCTGATCCAGCGGCCTGATGCAGCCCGTCAATGTTTTGGGTGATTACCACCTGCAGTAAACCCATTTCCTGGAGAGAAGCCAGGGCTTTGTGAGCCTGATTTGGCCGGGCCTCGCGCAATGAAGGATAGCGGACGTCCCGAAAAAACTGCCAATAATAGTTAGGGTCTTTATAAAAGTACTCGATATTGGCATACTTATCCGGATCATAGATATTCCACATCCCACCGGCACCCCGGTAGGTGGGAATCCCGCTTTCAGCTGAGATGCCGGCTCCGGTAAAGGCAACAGTACTTTTTGACTGTTCAAGCATATCCTGTAATCTGCTCATGCTCATCAGATACTCTCCCCAAAGGCGGCCCCTGCAGATACCTGTATAAAACTAAACAACCACACTTTTTTGCCTCAAAGCGCAAAAATATTTCAGATTTGCCGCAGGCAAAGCTGAATAGAAACGATATCCGGGGTTTGAACAATTGACAACCCCGACCCCGTTCTTAACCGGGGCTTTTTGGTTCTGCTTTTCATTGTCAACAATTACTGTCGATTTACTCTATATACTCGGCGTCTGCAGCCAGCGGCGGCGCTGACTTCCAAACTCACCTTTCTTGACCTCAGACCCAGCTTAGGCCATGCTGCATCCTCTTTTATGCTGAATTTTCCACATGGCCATAAAGCCATGGCCCCAGATCCTGCAAGGAGCTGTTCATGAGATACTTTGCTCTTCACCAGAAAAAACTTCCCTTAAGCCTCCTCTCTTGCCTATTATGCCTGATGTTTCTTGTCCAGAGTTCAAGGGCTATAGCCCAGGAAGACTGCATTCCCGTGGATTTGGCGGAAGTGAAGACCACGGATCTGGAAGAAAGCATCGAAGGCATCGGGACCCTGGAAGCACAGCAACAGGTAACCCTCAAGCCGGAAATTGCCGGTGTCATTGAGCAGGTCCATTTTGAAGAAGGAAGCCAGGTGAGCAAGGGCCAGCTCCTCTTTTCCATCGAGGACGACACATATCAGGCCCGGCTCAGGGCCAAGGAAGCGGCCATGGCGCAGGCACGGGCCGAGCTGGCCAATCAAGACCGGGTCTATGAGCGCAGGAAGCGTCTGTACGCTCAAAATCAGATCTCCGAAGAAGTCAAAGACGAAGCAGAAACCCAGCTGGAGTCAGCCAGGGCATCTGTGAACCGATTACAGGCCGAACGAGATGAAATCAAGGAAATCTTAAAAGATACCAGAATACGGGCTCCGTTTGACGGCATCACGGGCGAACTTATGGTCGATGCAGGCAACTGGGTGGATGCAGGCACTTCACTGACGTCAGTTGTTGAAATCGATACATTGGATATCGCCTTCACCCTCCCGGAAAGATCCATTGGCCGGATCCAAAACGGACAAATGGCCAGAGTACGTGTTCCGGCCTATCCCGAACGCCACTTTGAGGCTCAAGTCTCGTTTGTCAGCCCACAGATTGAATCCAGTTCCCGTTCATTGCTGGTCAAGGCCAAACTGGACAACCCGGAGGGTGAACTCAAACCCGGCGGTTTTGCTTCGGTCCAGCTCCAGGTCGGAATCCGCCGCAATGTTCCCGTCATTCCGGAAGAGGCCCTCATCCCCACTCGAACAGGATATATGGTCTTTGTAGTCCAGGATGATCAAGCCCACGGCCAGAAGGTGGATATTGGCCTGCGCAAGCCGGGCCAGGTTGAAATCGCAAAAGGTCTGAGCAAAGGCCAGGAAGTCATCCGGACCGGGCATGAAGACGTACAGGAAGGCGACCGGGTTTGCCCGGCCCAAGAAACAGACTGAACAAATTGTCTCTTCCCGGAACACCAATTTTCAAATTCAGAACTGTAGGTTATTATGATCTGGAATTTCTGCATTCGCCGTCCGGTTCTGACCACGGTTATTTTTTTGGCCATCTTCATTTTTGGAGTCTTTGGCTACTCGCAAATGTCGGTGCGGGAATACCCGGATGTTGAGTTTCCCATTGTCAACGTCAGTGTTGTCTTGCCGGGCGCAGATCCGGAAGTCATTGAGACTGAAGTGGTCGAACCCCTGGAAGAGGAACTGAACACTATTGAGGGGATCAAGGAGATCACCTCCACGAGCAGGGAAGAAGTGGGAGTGGTCACTGTGGAGTTTGAGCTGTACCGGGATGTGGATATTGCAGCTCAGGATGTACGGGATCGGGCTACCCGGGCTCGGGCGGATATGGCGGATAACATAGAAGAACCTGATATCCGCAAAATAGATCCCGACGCCCAGGCTGTTATGTGGGTCCCTCTGACCGGGGATGAGCGCTGGGATACCACGCGTTTGACCCAATATGCAGACGATGTGCTTAAGAATCAACTGGAAGGCATGCCCGGCATTGGCCAGGTCATGATCGGAGGTGAACGTAAGTACGCGGTGCGCATACAGCTGGACCCCTCCCGCCTGGCTGCCTATCATCTGACTGTCCAGGATGTGGTGGAAACCATCCAGAAGGAAAATGTTGATATCCCGGCCGGCAGAATAGAGAGCCAGAACCGGGAGTTTCTGGTCAAAACCAGTGGTCAGTTTCCCTCAGCTGAGCCGTTTAACAGATTGATCATCGCTGAACGAAACGGAGCCCCGGTTCGTTTGCAAGATGTTGGCCAGGCTGTGGACAGCCAGGAAAACGACCGCAATGTAGCCCGGTTCAACCAGGAACCAGCTGTGGGTCTGGGAATTGTCAAACAGTCAGACTCCAACATGGTGGAGGTTGTGGACCGGGTCAAACAGGAATTGGAATCTCTGTCCCGGGATTTTCCGCCCGGCCTTGAATATGACATTGCCTCTGACGATTCAGTCTATGTCAAGGAAAACATAAACGACCTGATAACCACCATCTTTTTGGCTACCATCCTGGTTACCCTGGTGGTCATGATCTTCCTGGGCAGCCCCCGGGGCACACTGATCACCAGTATCGCCATTCCAACCTCATTGCTGGCCGGGATGGCCATGGCCTACTACCTCGGTTTCAGCCTGAATGTCCTCTCTCTTCTTGGTTTTATCCTGGTTATTGGTATTGTTGTCGATGATGCCATTGTGGTCTTGGAAAGCTGCTATCGGCACATGGAATACGGGGCTGAAGCCAAGCCGGCCGCCCGCACAGGGACCACGGAAATCGCTTTTGCCGCTCTGGCCAATTCCCTGTCCCTGGGGTCAGTGTTTATCCCTGTGGCCTTCATGCCGGGCATGATCGGCCGCTTCTTTTTTGAGTTCGGGCTGACTGTGGCGGTGACTGTTTTTGCCTCCACCTTCACCGCCCTGACCCTGACCCCCATGCTGTGCTCCAAATTCCTGGCTCTCCCTAACCAGGCCAGAAAACCGCTTCTGCAGCGCATCACAGATCCTCTCTTTCGCGTCCTGGAAAAGCTGTATGTCCCGCTTTTGGGTGCCGCCCTGCGCTGGCGGTGGATCACTGTGGGTATTGGAGCGGCGGCTTTTGCCTGTGGCATATTTCTGTTTACCCAGCTGGAGTCTGAGTTCAGCCCTGATGTGGATCAAAGCAAGTTCATGATCTCCTTTGAAACTGTGGAGGGCTCCACCCTGAGTTTTACAGACCGCTATGCCCGGGACATTGAACAGATCATGTCCGAAATTCCAGAGATCCGGTCCTTCTTCCTGGCCATCGGGATGTCCCGATCCGGGCCGGGAAAAGTCAATGAGGGCATCAGCTTTGTCCGCCTCACCCATCACAAAGAACGAGAGCGCACTCAGCAGGAGGTCATGCAGGAGGTGCGGACGGCGATCAGTCAGCTGCCCGGGGTTCGCGGATATGTCATGGAGTCCGGAGGCCCTATGGGCGCAGAAGCCCCCTTGCAGATGGTCTTGAAGCATTCGAGCCTGGACGAGTTGGCCAGACAACAGGACGATATCATGCAGTGGATGCGTGGCCAGCCGGAATTTGCCGGGGTCCGCTCCAACATGCGCATGGACAAGCCGGAGATTGATGTGTCCATTGACCGGGACAAGGCGGGCGAGATGGGAATTTCCGTGGCTCAGATTTCCAATTCCTTGCGCTATATCTTCGGTGATCCTACCATATCGGAGATTGAGCAGGAGAATAAACGATATGACGTCATTTCCGAAATCATAACCAAGCACAATGTGCCGGATACCCTGTACACCCTGTACACCAGAAACAAAGACGGAGAAATGGTCAATCTGGCAAACCTGGTGGATATTCAGGAACGGGTGGGGCCCAGTGAGATCCACCACTTCAACCGGAGCCGGGCAGTGACCATTGAGTCAGAGATGCCACCTGGCGTGCCGCTGGGCACGGCCTTGAACACCATGCAAAATTATGTGGACAATGACCTTCCTCCTGACTTTGATACTGAAATCGCCGGCGAAGCCCAGGACTTTCAGGAATCGTTTTTTTATTTGACCATGGCCATGGTCTTTGCCGTAGTCTTTATTTTCTTGGTGCTGGCCGGACAGTTCGAGTCCTTTGTCCACCCCTTCACCATCCTAACCACTCTGCCTTTGGCCGGCGTAGGCGCATTCGGGGCCTTGTTCGCCCTGGACATGACCTTTAATATCTTTTCTTTTATTGGCGTTATTATGCTCCTGGGGTTGGTAACGAAAAATGGAATCCTGCTTGTGGATTATGCCAATGTCCTGGTGGCCAGAGGGAACACTGTGATGCACGCGGCCAGGCAGGCAGCCATGACCCGCTTTCGGCCAGTGCTTATGACCGCGATCTCCACTATTTTGGGCATGCTTCCCATCGCTCTTGGGTTCGGGGCCGGAGGCACGGCCCGGTCACCCATGGGAGTGAGCATCTCCATGGGCATGTTCGCCTCCACCGCCTTGACTCTTCTGGTCATCCCGGTGGTCTACACCTTGATGCATGCCCTGCAGGAGAAAATACTGCGGCATAAGCTGTTATCTGCATGTGTGGCCCTGATCCTCCTGGCTGTACTGGGACTTTTCTGGTGGGTAAGGTAAGGAGGAATTCTTGTTTCTTAGGCCCCGGTTGCTGGCGGGACGTAAGCATTCAGCCCCCTATTATCGTGTCTCATGTTACACGTTGCAAAGAAGAACCCTCCCCTGGCCCCTCCCTCCGGCCCAAAGCGGCCGCAGGGAGGGGAACCAGAGAAAGAACCGATTATCTCTGCGATGCGACAAAAAAGAAATGATGGAGCACTCTTTTTTTTCAAAGGAAGACAGACCATGAAGCTCTTATTCATCAGCTTTCATTTTGAATATTCAGATGATATTGAGGAGATTCTGGATCGGCATGAAGTCCAGGATTTCATCCGCCACCCCATGCTGGAAAGCAAGGACATTGATGGCAAGCACTTTGGCACCCAGGTTTTCCCGGGAAACTCCTCTGTGGTTCAGGCCCTGGTTGATGAAAAATACCTTCAGCCTATTATGAACGATCTGCAAAGCTTCAAACAGGCCAAAGATTCCCACCGCCACCTGCAGGCCTTTGTTGTGCCCATTGAGCAACGCCTGGAATAGATTGTACCATTATGATTTTCAACTTTATGACACATCACAATTGAGTCACTTGATGTCAGATAAAAAAAACCAAATCACCCTTTTCAACGCCTTTCTCCTGTCCTATAAACGACACAAAGCGCAAACTGCCTTCATCTATCGGGCCGGCAAGAATGAATTCCGCGTCAGCTATCAAAAACTGTTTGAAGATGTCCTCCTGTTGGTCAAAGCCTTTCGGGAGCATGGCATGGGCAAGGGGAGCAAGGTATTTTTGCTCTCTGACAACCGTTATGCGTGGATGGTCACCGATCTGGCCCTTATCTCCCTGGGAGCGGTCAGCGTCCCCAGGGGCAGTGATACCCCGAGCCAGGAGTTGGAATACATCCTGGACCATTCAGAGTGCTCCTATCTCATTGTGGAGACCTCCCGGTTGGCCGCTGTGCACGCCGAGCTCATCAGCCAACGGGAATTGCATGGAGTCTTTGTTATAGACGATGATCAGCACCAGTCCTTGCCCTCCCCTGCATTAGCTTACACTCAGCTCCTGGCCGACCGGAGGATCACCTCAGCTGATGTACGCAACGTGCTGGCCCAGGGCCGGGCCTTGAAACCGGAGGATCTGGTAACCATCATCTATACTTCCGGGACCACCGGCCTGCCTAAAGGAGTCATGCTCACCCATGCCAACATCATGCACAACGTACAAAACCTGCCCTCCCTGATCGCTTTGAGCAGTGAAGACCGTTGGCTGTCCATCCTGCCTTCCTGGCATATCTTTGAACGTACGGCCGAATATATCGCCCTGGCCTACGGGTGTTGCATCGTCTACTCCTCGGTACGCACCTTTGCCGCCGACCTGGCCAGATACCGGCCCACAGTGGTAGCAACAGTGCCCAGGGTGTGGGAAGCCCTGTACAGCAGAGTCAATTCAACTTTGAAAAAAGAGAGCCCGGGCAAGGCCAGGCTCTTTGCCCGCCTTGGAGATATTGCCGCCGCTTTCAGGTATAATAAACGTATACTTTTCAATCAGCTGCCCCGCTTTGAGGTTCAAAATCGTATCCATAATCTGGGCCAAAAGATTTGGGCTGGCATCAAACTGAGCTTGCTGGCCCCTCTCTATCTGGTGGCCAGGAAAAAACTGTCCATGGTCCAGGAAAAATTCGGCGGGCGACTGCGCCTGGCTATCAGTGGCGGCGGGAGCCTTCCCCCGTATTTGGATGAATGGATCGATGCCCTGGGAATTCGCATCGTCAATGCCTATGGCATGACCGAATGTTCCCCGGGCATAGCCGGCCGGGGTCTGGACTGTCATATCTTCGGAACAATTGGCCCTCCCTTCCCTCACACAGAGATACGGATTGCAGATGATAAGGATCATGAAGTGCCCACAGGCCGGGAAGGCGAGATCCAAATTCGGGGTCCGCAGGTATTTTCCGGCTACTTTAAAAATCCGGACGCCAATGCCCGGGCCTTTACCCCGGACGGCTTTTTCCGCAGCGGGGACTTAGGCAAAAAAACCGTCAGCGGCGAATTGGTTATCACCGGTCGGGCCAAGGAAATCATTGTCCTCTCCAGTGGCGAGAACATAGATCCCACCAATATTGAATCGACCATCACCCGCTTTCCCTTTGTCCAGGATGCGGTCCTGGTTGGCCAGGACAAGAAGGGACTCGGTGCGCTCATTGTACCGGACCTGGAAAAAATGCGCGAATTTGTGGCCGAAGAGCTGAACCAGCCCGAGGCAGACCCTGAACAAATGCTGGAGGACCGGCAGTTCCTGGAGCGGGTAAAGCAAGAAATCAACAAGCTCTTGAACGCCAAAACCGGTTTCAAGCCGTATGAAAAACTGCAGTCCATCCACTTCTTGCGCCATGATTTGAAGTTGGGGGAGGAATTGACCAACACCTTGAAAAAAAAGCGCCATGTTATTGAACAAAAATACAAAGAAATTATCAATAGATTGCTCAAATAGTTTGCACTTGAGAATCTCCCTGAACCTGATCGTTCCTGATCAGGTTTTTGAGCTTGACGATTTGCATATGGCAGTCCAAGATCTGGGAGCAATTTTTGATTTGACCAGATATTTTGTACTTGATCATTCAGTTCAGCTTGATACTTGAAATCTTTACCTGATATATATAAACGTGACCATACATTACAGATTTCATACTCTCCCTTCATAAACGTTTACCTTGAGATATACTATGCTGCGAGAACTCGGTTGCGATCCACCAACTCTGGAAAGAGACATTATACGCCACGCCAGGCTTTCCTTGGGCAAACGGAAACAGGAATGCACGGAAAGGGACTATTATCTGGCTTTGAGCTACGCCTTAAGAGACCGCATGCTGGAGCGCATGCTGGAGACTGAAGACCGCTATCTGCAGGCAGATGCCAAGCGACTCTACTATCTGTCTATGGAGTTTCTTATAGGACGGTCCCTGGGCAATAATCTGATCAATCTGGGAATGTTCGAGGCCTGCCAGGAAGCCTTGACCAACCTGGGTGTAGACCTGGATGAAGTGCGGGAACAGGAGGTTGATGCCGGCCTGGGCAATGGCGGACTGGGGCGCCTGGCAGCCTGTTTTATCGATTCCATGGCCACCATGCACATGCCCGGTTTTGGCTACGGCATCCACTATGAGTTTGGATTATTCAAACAGATCTTTGACAATGGATGGCAAAAGGAGAAGCCGGATCATTGGCTGGATGAATGGACACCTCTGGAGCTTCCCAGACCGGATCAAGCCTGCTACATACCGGTCTACGGCCGAATCGAAGAATTTATTGACCATACCGGGCAAAAACATCCCATGTGGCTGGACTGGAATGTCATTGTCGGTGTACCGTATGACATCCCGATTGTGGGTTTTGGCGGACAGACAGTCAACTATCTGCGTCTGTTCGCCGCCCGGCCGTCCACTGAGTTTGACATATCTATCTTTAATGCCGGCGATTACTTCCGGGCCTTGGAGCAAAAGATCGAATCGGAAAAGATCTCCAAGATCCTCTATCCGTCAGACACTTTCCGGGAAGGTAAGGAACTTCGACTGCTGCAGGAATATTTTCTGGTGGCCTGTTCGCTGCGGGACATCATTCGCCACTACTTGACCAAACATGATGACTTCGAAGCGCTGCCAGGCAAGGTGGCCATTCAGCTCAATGACACTCATCCGGCCCTGGCTGTGGCTGAGCTCATGCGCATCCTGGTCGATGAGTATGCCATTAACTGGCATCAGGCATTTGATCTGACCAGGCAAACCTTGGGCTATACCAACCATACCCTCCTGCCTGAAGCCCTGGAGACCTGGCCAGTGGATCTTCTGGAGCAGATACTGCCGCGGCACATGCAGATTATCTATGACATCAACGCATTCTTCCTGGCTGAGGTGGAAGCCAAGTGGCCAGGGAATCCGCATCGCAAAAGCCGCATGTCTCTTATTCAGGAAACACCGGATCGTCTGGTGCGCATGGCCCACTTGGCCATTGCCGGTTCCCACGCCACCAATGGCGTCTCAGCCTTGCATACTGAACTCTTAAAGAACTCGGTTGTCTCCGATTTTTATGAGCTCTGGCCGGAAAGATTTTCCAGTAAAACAAACGGAATCACTCAGCGAAGATGGCTGCTCAAAGCCAACCCGGAACTGGCTGAACTCATAACCCAAACCATCGGCTGGAAATGGGTCACTGATCTGGATCACCTCCGGGAGTTGGAACCCTTGAGCCAGGATACCGGATTTCAGGACGCCTTTTTGGACATCAAGAGGAAAAACAAGCAGCGCCTCTGCGCCTTGATTTCGGAGACGGCCTGGGTGGAAGCGGTCCCGGACGCCATGTTTGACATCCATGCCAAGCGCATCCACGAATACAAACGGCAGCTGCTTTTTCTTATGTCCATTGTCCATGAATATCTGCAAATTGTGGATGACGGCATCTTTCCCCAAGTTCCCAAGACCTTCATTTTTGCCGGCAAGGCCGCTCCCGGGTATACGGTAGCCAAGCGCCTGATCAAGCTTATCAACTCCGTAGGCCAGATCATCAACACCGACCCCAGGGTCAAGGACATGATCAAGCTGGTTTTTGTGCCTGACTATCGAGTCTCGGTGGCTGAAAAGATCATCCCGGCTGCCAATGTCAGTGAACAGATATCCACTGCCGGCAAGGAGGCCTCAGGAACAGGAAACATGAAGTTCGCCCTCAACGGGGCCTTGACCCTGGGCACCCTGGATGGGGCCAATATTGAGATCCGGGAAGAGGTGGGAGATGACAATATCTATATCTTTGGGCTGACCAGTTCACAAATAGCTGAGTACCAGCAAAAAAGAACCTACAATCCTCACCGGGTCTATGAGCAGGACCCCAATCTGCAACGTGTCCTGGGCGCCTTGAGTTCAGATCGGTTCTGTCCGCACGATCCGGGGTTATTTCAATGGCTGATCCCCTATCTGATGGACAGTAATGATCAGTACTTTCACCTGGCTGATTTTGAATCCTACATTCAGACCAGGCAGCAAATGACTCATGAGTTCACAGATAGCAAGAAATGGGCAGCCAAGGCTATCTTGAACATAGCCAGGATCGGTAAGTTTTCCAGCGACCGGACTGTAAGTGATTATGCTCGCGATATCTGGGACCTTCGACCGGTTCCGCCGCAGATGTAAAAGCAAAACTTGTCACAGGGAGTACATGGCGTGAATGTAGAATTCGCTGAACACAACGGGGTGTTGGTTGCCTTTGTCCTGGCCGATCAGATTGATGCCTCCTCAGCTGGAAGCTTCCGGGATAATATCCTTGGGAAGATTGAACAAGGCCACAGGCGAATCGTTTTGGATTTGACAAAAGTGGACTTTATCGACAGTTCCGGGCTGGGAGCGATCATCTCGGCCCTGAAACACTTGGGCGAAGAAGGGGACCTGGCCATATGCGGGGTAAATGAACCTGTTATGAGCCTGTTCCGTCTGACCAGGATGAACAGGATTTTCAATATATTTGAGACCCAGGAGGAAGCCGTAGCCGCCTTGGGGACCAAAAAAGCCGAGTGAGTCGTCATTCGGACAAAGATTGAACCGCTCAATTCACTTTTTTAGCGGTTTTTCTTTCGGTTTTGCCAGGCCTGGGCCAGGAGTTTTTTCACCCTGGCCCATTCCTGCGGACTTAACTTTCCTTCCCGGTGCATGGTCTTGACTTCATCAGTCAGCGACTGCAGATCATGGGTCTTTTGCAGATATCCCCGGTTGACAGCCATACGGCTCAGTCTGTGCACAGCCTTGTCTCCGGCCAGTCTCCCCCACTTGTCCCCATAAGTGGCTGCCACCTTGCCCACAGCTTTCATGATCAGCAGCTTTTTATACGACATAAGTCCTCCCAACATGTCCATTTACCTTTTAAGAACCCAGGCTTGAGGGGGAAAAATCAATGTCCGCATGACCTGCCAATGGCCCTGCAAGGTGCTCCACTCGCAGAAGACAGAGGCAAGGGCAAGACGCAGACATCAATTTCCCCGCAGGGGAAGGCGCGAAGATTGGCCAGAGACTCGATGATGACTATTCCAGCTCCAAGCAAAGTCTTGTGAATTTTTTGCCCTGGATCTTCAATCGGACTGGGGGACGGGGTATCCATCCCCAAGAGAAAGAGCCCAAGATCTGCCAGATATTCTGCAGCCTCTGGAGTGAGGACAGGAAAGTCCTGATAAAAGGAGGGGGAAGAAAAACGTGCATCCCATCCAGTGTGCAGAATGAGGCGCTTGCTCGATCTGTTCAGGCCCCAAACCCCTTCCAGATCCTCCCGGGTGATGACCTCCTTCTCTTTCCTGGGCACAGAAACAAGCCTGGCCGATCCCATTAAGGAGTGCAAAGGCAGTGCATCGACACTTGCTCCGGTGGCTAAAAAATGAGAAGGGGCATCTACATGCGTCCCCACGTGATTTCCCAGCTGAAGGCGCTGGGCTGAACACCCATCTTCCTGCACCACCATGGTATCCACAATCTGTACCGGCTGATCTCCCGGCCAGACCGGCATATTATCATAGAGTGGGTGGGTAAGATCAATCCATTGGCCCATTCATTTTCCCCTTTGACAATTTTGGCCCGGACTAGCCCGGCACACAGATGATATCTTCTGCTTCTCCGGTCAGGCTCACTCCGCCTTTTGCCGTCACCTGACAGGTGTTTTCCACTCCGACCATACCTAGCCCGGGTACTCCGATTTTGGGTTCCAAGGCCAGAGTCATGTTTTCTTCCAATGGAGAATCGAATCTTCCGGCTACAGCCGGCCAGTCGTCCACAAAGACTCCGATGCCATGCCCCACAAACGGAACCTGGTTCTGTCCAAGGCCCATGAATCCATCTGTCCATCCCTGTTTATGGACCATCTCCAGGCACTGGGCATAGAGCTCAGAAGGCTTGGCTCCCGGCAGAAGGTTCTCCACCAGCCAGGCGTGGATCTCCTGGCACATAGCGTGCGCATTTTGAAGCTTGTCCGGCAACTGTCCTCTGGCACCGGCAAAATAGACCTGAGTCTTGTCCGTGTGATAGCCTTCCAACTGGAAAACTGTATCCACGACCAGGGGGTGGCTTTTTTGCCAGATCTGCCCGGCATACCCCATTTGGGGAACTCCGGGGTGCGCTCCTCGATAGCCAACCGGTCCGTTGGTCACTGTGGGGTAATTGCCTGAGTCCCCTGCGGCAACAACGCCCAGATACAGCTCTTCTCCTGGTCCATTCATCCGCACCTGCCCCTGGTGTCCAAGGTCGTACATTTCATTCCACACCACCTTGGCGATATCCCGCTCGCTCATCCCGGGTGCTATTTTATCCAGAACATTCCGGCTCAAGGCCTGACTATGCCGCTCACCGGCCAGACGCATTGTAGCCAGCTCCCAATCTGATTTCACCGCTCTGGCCCTGGCCAGGATCTGATCCGCAGCCAAAAACTCCACATGCTCCAGTCTGGAGGTAAGAGCTTGACCAGCGGTCCAGGAGATATTGCCCATATCAATTCCCACAACTGCAGGCAGGCCCTGCCCTGCTTCGGCCAAAAGCTTGGGAATCTGACCCGGAGACCGAAAGGAGAGGATGGTTTCAACCGGAGATTCGAGCTTGGCCCGCTCCAGACCTTTGCGCAGCATGAGCACCGGCTCTCCTTCCACAGGCAGCCAAAACAGACCATTCCCCCAATGTCCGGTCAGCCAGAAAATCAAGGTCCTGGACATGACCATGACTCCATGGGTTGATGGGAGATCTTGAGCCAGATAACCCCTGACTTTGGACCATCGATTTTCCAGTTCCGAGCTGGGCAAAGTATCTATAGCTTCCATGCGTCCTCCTTAACCGATTGGATTTGCTCAATGGCGCGAAGTGAAGTATATGGTGTGTTTTTCAATCTCATAAAGCAGGGATTTGAAGTATCATGCCGGACGCCTTTATTTGCCGCATGTGCGGCCAGTGTTGTCAGGGACAGGGGGGGATCGTGCTCTCAAGCAGAGACATCAACCGACTGGCGGCCGGCCTGGCCCTCTCTCCACAGGCACTGCTGAACGCCTATGGAGCTTTTGATAACACCAAGCCGATTTTAACCTCCAGCGATGATGGATCCTGCATCTTCTTTCAGCCCAGCCAGGGATGTACAGTGCATGCGTTGAAACCGGACATCTGCCGGGCCTGGCCCTTCTTCCGGGGAAATCTGGAAGATGAGAGCAGTTGGCGCATGGCTCAGGGGTATTGCCCGGGAATCAATCCGGACATTTCTCACCTGGAGTTCGTTCGTCAGGGACTCATCTATGTCCGCAGCCAAGACCTTGTCTATCCACCAGCTCCAGAAAGCCCTTCCGCCCTGGTCACCGGGCACCTCCTGGAAAGGCATGCAGCCCTTATCTCATAACTTTAATAATCCGCCATAAAAAATCCCGCTGGCAGCGGGATTTTTTGGATATGAGGAGTCCAGCAACGGTCCATGCCCACCAGCAGACGGTTTAGAACATCTCGTCCCCGGCTTCCTGGATGGTCTGGTCAATGGCCTGCTGCAGTTCCTGGGGCAGACCCATGATATCTACATTGAGAAAACCGCGCACAATGGTCGAGGTGGCCTCGTCCTCATCCAGGCCCCTGGCCATGAGGTATTCGATTTCTTCCTGAGCTACCTTGCCTACAGCCGCCTCATGGGAGAGTTCAACCCCTGCCACTGAGGCCTCAAGCTCGGGAATGGCGTGAATAATCCCGTCCTGCAGGATCAACCCCTTGCACTCCAGATGTCCCTTGGAGGGGACGGCATTGCCCACCAAGTGCCCCGGATTGATGATCGTCCCTCCAGTGGTGATGGTTCGGGCGATAATCTCGGCCCGGGTGTCCGGGGCGTTTAAGACCACCCGGCTTCCGCTGTTGACATACGACCCCGGAGGGGCGGCAATGACTGAGTTGGAGGTGGCCACCGCTCCTTTGCCGTTTAAATACAAGGTGGGATAGAGCTGAGCGGAACGCACCGGCTTGAGCAGGATATAGTTGTTTAAAAAGACACCGTTTTCTTCCACTATACCCACTGTCCTGGGCCGAACATGGACCTCCTCGCCCCAATTGTGGACCATGGTGAAGGACAGCTTCCCTCCGCGCTTGATATAGATCTCGGAAATGCCCATATGCAGGGCCGACTCTACCTGGTGAGAGACCGCGCATCCGGTAATGATATGCAGTTCCGAGTCTTCTTCCACAACTATGATGTTGTGCACGTTCTGCCCGACCTTCTCGCCCTTGATGAACAGACAGGACTGGACCGGATTGACGACCTTGGCCCCTTTCTCAGTCCGGATAAAATACCCACCATGGGTCTTGTCGGCAACTGCCCGGGTATATTTGTCCTTGTCCGGATCAACTGCCTGCCAGTAATAGTCCTTGAGTCCGTCATATTTATCCAGGGCCTGGTGGATATTCAAGACCTCGACACCCGGGATGCAGGTCGAACAGTGCACGCTGGAATGGTCCATTTGCAGAAAGGTGCCGCTGCGGTCCTTGCCCGAGACATCCACTCCAGCCATGAGCAGCTGCTGGCGCTCCTGCTCGTCGAGTTGAGTCAGATCCTGCATCAGCCCGGACTCCGCCCCTTCATACTGGTAGCTGGTGATGTCGATGTCTTCCTCGTTCCGGGTCATGGGCTTTTTTCCGGATTTGTTTTTTACCTCAGGCATCGCACACACTCCTCATAGCCGTATTCACTGATATGTTCCAGAATGTCCCGGGGTCTGGCTGAACAGCACAATGCACCGTTATACATGACCATACCCCGATCGGCATTGATATAATCCAGGATATAGCCGGTATGGGTGATGATCAGCCCCGACGAGTCCCGCTGGGCCTTCTGCTCTTTCATGCTCATATCTTCCCGGGGCTGCAGATCTTGCTGCAAAAGACGACGTACCATTTTGCCGATCAGCTTCATGTTTTCCAGATCAACTCCGGATTCCGGCTCATCGAACAAAAGAAGTTTGGGTTTTTGAGCCATAAGCTGTAAGAGTTCGGAGCGCTTGAGCTCCCCTCCTGAAAATCCGGCGTTGATGTCCCGGTCCAGGAACTCTTCCAGATCCACTTCCCTGGCCATAGCTTCCACATCAACTTCCTCGTCCGCGGCGCACAGCTGGACCAGATGTCTGGTCTTTAAGCCGTGAATAGTGGGCGGACGCTGAAAGGACATGCCAATACCCAGCTTGGCCCGCTCATGCACGGGCATATTGGTAATGTCTTCCCCGCGGAACATAATCTTGCCCTGGGTTACCTCGTATCCCCCGAATCCCATCAGGGTCATGAGCAAGGTTGTCTTGCCCGAACCATTGGGCCCAAACAAGATAAAGGTCTCATCGCGGTCAATCTCCAGATTGACCCCACGCAGGACCTTGGTTTGGCCAATGTTTACATGCAGATCCTCTATTTGCAGCATGCCTGTCACCTTCTCCACATGGCTTAGGGTTTAAGGCCTAGTAAAAACGAAATGTATCTGAGTTTCCGTTCCGATCCGTATAACACCAGGAGCAACGTTTGTCATCCCTGAACAGGGGGATTATAATCATCCCGGCCACAAATCCAGCTGCGTGCGCCCACCAGGCCACTCCGCCCCCACCCTGGGTTCCGGCCATGCTGAACAGCCCGGAAAAAACCTGGATCAAAAACCAGAGCCCCAAAAAAACGAGGGCCGGCAGGACCACAAAAAAGGGAAAGATGAAGATCGGAATCAATGTCAACACCTGGGCATGGGGATACAAGAGCAAATACGCGCCCATAACCCCGGCAATGGCCCCGGAAGCCCCAACCACCGGGATGGTGGAGGCGGTATTGAACACGACATGCCCGGCCAGTGCAGCCAGTCCGCAGATAAGATAAAAGCCGATAAAGCGCACCGGACCCATAACATCTTCCACATTATCGGCAAATACCCATAAGATCCACATGTTGGCTACAAAATGCAGCAAGCCGCTGTGCAAAAACATGTGGGTAAACAGGGGAAGAAGGCTGGCTTCCGGGAGACCCACCCATTGAGCCCAGTCAGAATGAAAATATCTGGCCGGAACAACGCCCAAGAGATAAAAAAGACGGTGCAGTGCCTGCTCGCTGAGGCCTAATTCATAGAGAAAAAAAAGGGCATTCACGGCCACGATAATCCGGGTGGCATAGGGAGGATAACGGCGGGGAATATTGTCTCGGATCGGAAACATTCAGATCACTCCGCATGTCTTCAGCCAGTTAAGAAATGTATGCACCTTCTCCCGTCTTCGAATGAGCAAATATTTCTGCAACTCTCGTGCACTTTGTTCCAGATCAGTCCAGGACCCGGCATTGGTCACGTTGATATCCGCCTGGGCCGCCTTTTCTTCATCCGGCATCTGCCAGGTCTGCATCTGCTCGATCACTTCCGGGCCCCATCCCCGGTTCTGCTCCAGACGGCGGCGCCGGATGGAAGCCGGGCAGCGCACATTGACCGCCACATCCACCAGACCTTTCTCTTTCCAGTCTCCCTCAAAGAGGAGGGGTACTTCAGCCAGAATCACCCGACACTGTTTATGCTGAGAGCAAAACTGTTTCCAGCTGTGTTCAACCAGGGGATGAATAATATTCAAGACCGCTTCCCGTTCCTGGGGCGAGGACTGCATGGCTGCAAACAAAGCTTTTTTGTCCACTGGATCGGATGGATCCGGGACAAAGCGCTGTCCAAAGCTGCGCCTAAGCATTTCCCAGCCATCCGCGCCCGGGGCATAGAGTTCAGCGACCACTTGATCAGCACTCCAGACCGGGGCTCTCTCCTTGGCCAGCAGAGAGGTCAGAGCCGATTTGCCGCACCCGGCACTCCCGGTTATGCCGACCCGCTGGGGGCGGTGATGGGCCCGGAGCAGAACGCGCAGAAAATCCCTGGGCACGCCTTGGCGGATGCGCTGCCACTCATCGCTTCGCGGGTGCCGAAATCCCAGACGCCAGGCATGGAGCATCTGCCGGGTAACCGCTTGGGCCAGATCCGGACGACTACGCTCCAGGGAAGCTGTCTGCTGCGGTCCATAGGTCCGGTCCCCGAGAACTGCATGACCCAGGTGGGCCAGGTGGACCCGGATCTGGTGTGTGCGTCCGGTGACGATACGGACCTGCAGCAAGGAGCAGGGAACATGGGCAAAGGCACGCAAAACCCTGTACCAGGTCTGGGCGGGCCGTCCCTGGCCATCCTGGACCGCCATCCGCGTCCTGTGCTGCTCGTCCCGGCCCAGGGGATGGTCGATCCAGGACTCGGCCAGCTCAGGACATCCGTATACCAGGGCTAAATACTCTTTTTCCACTTCCCGGGCGGCCAGGGACCGGCTTAAGGCTGAACGGATATCTTCATTCAAGGCTACCAGGAGCAGGCCGGATGTATCCTTGTCCAGCCGATGCACGATCCCAGGCCGGAAATCGTCCAGCTGCGTTAACTGCGGAAATGCATGCACCAATCGATGGACCAGGGTGCTGTTCTGCTCCGAAGGAGCAGGGTGCACGCTCAAGCCCGGAGGCTTGTTGACCACGGCCAGCTCCCGGTCCTGCCGGACGATCTGTACCGGATCATCATGGGGATGTATTTTTTCCGTCTGCTCCGGCAGATCCAGAACTAGGCGGTCCCCGCTGCGAACCTCAGTTGCGGGCTTGGAACAGGGGCGGTTGTTGACCATGGCCCGGGAACTTTTGATCCATTGCCGGATCCTGTTCCTGCTCACTCCGTGTCCATCCAGCTTCCATGTCCAGTAGGCATCCAGGCGCATCCCGGCCTGCTCCGGACCCACCTCGGCCTGTATCTGCTGGTCACTGATATTTTTTTGCATATGATACGTGCGTATTTCTGGGACTGATGCAAATAATGGAAGCATATGTCATACAAACTTGCAAGCTCTACCTGGACGAGTATGCTCATTTTAGCTATCTTGCAACATACATCATATGCATGAGAGGAGCGATTATGAGCACAGAGCTTCAGCCCCTTATCGATCGCATCTACAATGAAGCGGTCCAGCGCGGGCAGGAGGAGGCGGATCAAATTGTCTCCAAGGCCAAGGACAAAGCGGCTTCCATTGTCCAGAACGCTGAACAGCGCAAGCAGCAAATCCTGGACCAGGCCAAGCAGGAATCTGAAATGTATACCGAGCGCAGCCAGGCCACTCTGGAACAGGCTGCCCGTGATGTGCTCATCCTGGTCAGCCAGGGCATAGAAAATATTCTTTCCGAGCTGGTGGCTGAATCTGTTCAGCAATCAATGGACGTGACCACCATCCAGAACATGCTGGTCAGCATTGCCGAAGTATGTGCCGCCCAATCCGGCGAAACCCGTCTGGAATACCTGGTCAGCCCTGAGGATCATCAAGCCCTGATAGAATACTTTGCTTCCATGTACCGGCAAAAAATGATCAAGGGCGTGCAGCTCAAAGTGGATGAGGACATTGAAAAGGGATTTAAGGTATCCTTCCAGGAGGATCATGTATACCTGGACTTTACGGCCGAAGCAGTGGCTGAGGCCTTAAACGAACTCCTGCGGCCCCATCTGGGAGAAATCGTCAAGCGTGTGGCCAGTGAAGACCCCAGTCTAGAAGCGTATTGCTCCACCCTTTTATCCAGACGGAAGCAGAAGTGATGCATATCTATCTGGCCGCCACTTTACCTGTTTGCACCTTGGGAGAAACTCCGCCTCTGTCCCTGAACGAATTTTATGTTCAGTGCTCAGGCATTTTAAACAGGGAAGCGCTCCAAGAGCTGGATCTCCTTTTGCACAACCGTTTCTCTGAGGGCCGTACTCATTTTGGTCAGGCCTGGACAGCACTGAACACCCAGATGGAGAACGAGATGGCTGCTCTGCGGGCCCAAAAATGGCAAGCCCACCCCCCTCTTCCCCGCCTGCATTCCGGCTTCAGCCTGGAGGCCAGCCGCCTGGTGCATGAAGCCTTCAACCGGGACACTCCGCTGCAGATGGAATGGACTCTGGACCAGGGCCGGTGGAGTCTGGCCGAAGGCTTGATCAGCCCGGATCGCCCCCTTGGTCTGGAACGCATCCTGGCTTTCGGCATCCAGCTCCAGCTCATGCATCGCTGGGCTGCACTGGATGCCGACACAGGACGCGAACGACTCAATACCCTCCTGGAGGGCCTGACCAACAGGATACTCGTAAGCTAGTACCGTGTCTTATAAGTTCTGTCCCATATAGTGGCAATTTGTAATGTTGACTTTCTTTTTAAAATTGACCCACTATCCAACGACACGGAAATGCGAAATACGAATATCGAAATCCGAAACAATCAGAGCGAAATTCAAATTTTATAAACTTACAAACGAAACAGAACCAATTGCCAAAAATTGGTGCAACATTTTTGAGACGTAGTACTAGATTGCCCGGCACTCACTTGCTGTGCGAATGCTCCAGGTAAGCAAAAAAAGTTATCCTGCAAGTGAGTGCCGGGCCGGGCAATGACAGAGGGGTTAATCCTAGAGTTTCATCACTGATCAATCAGGCAAATTCTCTTTTTGCCCGCTTTGGGGCAAAAAACATTTCAGATTTGCCGGAGGCAAAGCTGAACAATGAACAAGAAAACCGGACGCATTGTAGGGGTCAAGGGCAACCTGCTCACAGTGGAGTTCGATCAGGCCGTATTCCAGAACGAGATGGCCTATGCCCGGCTCGGGGAAGATCAACTCAAAGCGGAAGTAGTACGGGTGCGGGGCAGCTACGCCGAGTTGCAGGTCTTTGAGGACACCAGTGGTCTGAAGATCAACGATCAGGTTATTTTCAGCAATCAGCTCCTGTCCGTAGAGCTCGGCCCCGGCCTTTTGGGCCAGGTTTTTGATGGGCTGCAGACCCCGTTGTATGATCTGGCTCAGGTGTACGGCGTTTTTCTGAAGCGGGGAGCCTATCTGCCGGCCCTGAACCGGGAGACAACATGGTCCTTCACCCCTGCGGCCGATCCCGGCCAGAGCCTGCGCCCCGGCGATTTCCTGGGCCAGGTAGCCGAAGGTCCGTTTGAACATCAGATCATGGTCCCCTTAAGCTGGACCGGCCGCTATACTTTAAGCTCAGTTGTCCCGGCTGGTGAATACAGCATCGAACAGCCTGTGGCCGTGCTGACCGATCGGCAGAACAAAGAACATGAGGTGCGCATGCTCCAGGAGTGGCCCGTAAAAGTCCCCATCCAGAACTATGCTGAACGCCTGCGGCCGCAGGAGCCGCTGACCACCAAGATCCGCAGCATTGATACCATGTTTCCGGTAGCCAAGGGCGGAACATACTGCATACCCGGTCCATTCGGCGCGGGCAAGACTATCATTCAGCAACTCACCAGCCGGTATGCTGATGTGGACGTAGTGATTGTCGCTGCCTGCGGGGAACGGGCCGGGGAGGTGGTGGAAACCCTCCGTGAGTTTCCGCAGATGACCGACCCCAAAACCGGGCGCAGCCTCATGGAACGAACCATCATTATCTGCAACACGAGCTCCATGCCGGTTGCTTCCAGGGAGGCCTCGGTCTATACCGCGGTGACCCTGGCCGAGTATTATCGGCAGATGGGGCTGGACTGCCTGCTCCTGGCTGATTCCACCTCCAGATGGGCCCAGGCCCTGCGGGAAATCTCCGGACGGCTGGAAGAAATCCCGGGAGAAGAAGCCTTTCCCGCGTACCTGGAATCGGTCATTGCCGCATTCTACGAACGGGCTGGAGTTGTCCGGCTGCACAATGGCTCTCAGGGATCGGTGACCATCGGGGGTACAGTCAGTCCAGCCGGGGGCAACTTTGAAGAGCCGGTCACCCAGAGCACTCTCAAGGTGGTCGGGGCCTTTCACGGCCTGTCCAGGCAACGTTCAGACGCCCGCCGCTATCCGGCCATCGATCCCCTGGAAAGCTGGAGCCAATATCCCAGTCTGGCCGACAGTGAGGATGTGGAGCTGGCCGCCTCCTTTTTAAGACAGAGCCATGAGATAGCCCAGATGATGAAAGTCGTGGGTGAGGAAGGAACCTCCCTGCAGGATTTCGTCATTTATCTCAAAGGTGAATACCTGGATGCCGTCTTTTTACAGCAAGATGCCTTCCACCCTGTGGACGGAGCCACCGGGGCCAAGCGGCAGAAAGACACATTTGCCCAAATCTGTTCAATTTTAAACACTGAACTGGCTTTTGAGAGTAAGGACCAGGCCAGAAGCTTTTTCCAGACCCTGACTCAAAGCACTCTGGATTGGAATAGGACCCAGGAAGAAAGCGAAGAATTTGAAAATCTGCGGGAAAAAATCAGGAGTCAAGTGGCAAAGCAGGCTCAATATGCGTAAGATCTACGAACATATCGATCAAATCGCAGGCAATGTCATTGTCTTGCAGGCCGCAGGGGTGGCTTTTGGCGAACTGGCCCAGGTCACCTCCACCCGGGGCACCTCTCTGGGTCAGGTCATCCGCTTGGAAGGCGGCCGGATATTTGTTCAGGTCTTTGCCGGCAGCCGTGGTGTGGCCACCGATGCCAAAGTCCGATTTCTGGGCCGTCCCATGCAGACGACCTATTCCGAGTTTCTGATGGGCCGCATATTCACCGGGAGCGGCCGGCCCAGAGACAAGGGACCGGAACTCAAGGAAGGCCTGATACCCATCAGCGGTCCGCCGGTCAATCCTGTCAACCGGGTCATCCCCAGTCGCATGATCCGCACCGGCATTCCCATGATCGATGTGTTCAATACCCTGGTTGAATCGCAAAAGATCCCCATATTCTCCTCTCCCGGAGAGCCGGCCAACACCCTGCTGGCCCGTATCGCCCTACAGTCTGAAGTGGACATCATCATCCTGGGCGGGATGGGCCTCAAGCATGACGACTATCTGTATTTCCGGAACCGCCTGGAAGAGGCCGGGGCCATGTCCAGATCCATTTTCTATGTGCACACAGCAGCTGATCCCACAGTAGAGTGCCTGCTGGTCCCGGACCTCTGCCTGGCAGTGGCCGAGCGTTTCGCTCTGGACAACAAGCGGGTCCTGGTATTGCTGACAGACATGGCCAATTTTGCCGATTCCTTAAAAGAAATCTCCATCACCATGGAACAGATTCCCTCCAATCGGGGATATCCCGGTGATCTGTACAGCCAGCTGGCCGCCCGCTATGAAAAGGCCGTAGACTTTGAGCAGGCCGGGTCCATAACTGTCCTCTCGGTAACCAGCATGCCCGGCGACGATGTGACCCACCCTATCCCGGACAATACCGGATATATCACGGAAGGTCAGCTGTACCTCAAACAAGGGCGCATTGAACCCTTCGGTTCCCTGTCCCGGCTCAAGCAGCAGGTCAACGCCGAGACCAGAAGGGACCACCGAACGATTATGAACATCATGATTCAACTCTATGCTCAAGCCCGGGAAACCAAGGAAAAGCAGGCCATGGGCTTTGAGCTCAGCGACTGGGATCAGCGGCTTCTGGATTATGGGGACAAATTTGAAAATCAGATGATGGATTTGAAGGTAAACATCCCTTTGGAACAGGCCCTGGACCGGGGATGGTCCATGCTGGCCTCCTGTTTTCAGCCCCAGGAAACCGGAATCCCTTCGGACCTGGTTTCCGAGTTCTGGCCGGAATGAAAGAGGTTTCAGCTTTGCCTCCGGCAAATCTCGTATGAAACAAGGTTTTAACCTAAAGAGGGTCAACCCTTGAGGGCAAGCGCGGCCTACCTGCGAGCCCGGCTCTTCCAGTAAGGCGGGCTTGACCCCAAGCCCTGCCCTTTTGATAGAAAGGCTTTCCCCTAGATTGCCCGGTGAGTCTGATCCCGGTGTATTCGAAGGATACGGGCCGGGCAATGACGGAGGGGGACGTCCCTGCGTTTCATTCGTGATCAAACTGGCGGCTTCTTGCAAAGAACAGATAACTGATAACCAATAACAGGCCGCCAGAGGCAAAGCTGCACCTGACAACTTCTACAATTATGTCTAAGATCAAACTGACCAAAGCTGAACTCAAGGCCCAACGCGAGGCCCTGCACCGCTATCAGCGCTTTCTGCCCACCTTGCAGCTCAAAAAGGAACAGCTGCAAAGCCAGGTGCGCAGGGTGCAGGCTGAATTGAAAGATGCGGATACAAAGTCTTCCCAACTGTGGTCCGAGGTTTCGGCCTGGGCCGCATTGTTTGCCGAAGACGTCGGCCTGGAGGAGTTGGTGCAAGTCCACAAGATCACTACCCGGCAGACCAATATCGCCGGAGTCACTGTGCGCAGACTGGACTCATTAGAGTTTGAATCCCGAGTCCCGGACTTTTCCCGCACCCCTCCCTGGGTGGATATAGGAGTGGAACGAAGCAAACAACTTATCAGCCTGCGGGTCCGGCAGGAGCTGTTGAAGCAAGAGCTTGACGTCCTGAACCGCGAATTGCGTACCGCCACCCAGCGAGTCAATCTGTTTGAAAAGATCAAGATCCCGGAGTGCCGGGAAAACATACGCGTCATCCGTATTGCTTTGGGCGAGGAACAAACTGCAGCCATCGCCAGGGCCAAACTGGCCAAATCCAAAACCCAGGAATGGAGCACCGGCGCATGATCGTGCCCATGAAAAAAGTCACTCTCCTGTGCCAGGCCAAGCACAAAGAGCAGGCCCTGCAGCTTCTGCAAAAAGCCGGCCTGGTCCATCTTTCTGTGGCCGAGAGTCCAGTCGATACTGATCTGGAGAAGGCTCAGCAGGAGGTGCACCGCCTGGAGCAAACTGCTGACGTCCTGGAACCTCAAGCTGCATCCCTCTCCAGCATGGGGGATATGACAGCGGAACAGGCCGCTGACTCCATCTGGAGCTTTTTGCAAAAACTGCGCAAGACCCAGGACAAAATTGAAGAACTCAATCAGGAAAAAATTCGCATCCAGCCCTTTGGAGATTTTGATCCGCACACTGCGCAGGCCCTGCGGGAAAATGGAGTGCACCTCGTCCTGTGCCAGGTCCCCATTGCCCGGGAACCTTCCCTGCCACCCCAGGCAGTCACCATTGAGGTCAGTTCAGACCATAACGCCCGGTACCTGGCCCTCTTCAGCCGGGACAAAATCAGCCCTCCAGGCCCTGAAATCAAGCTCCCGGAAAAAAGCCTGAAAGAGATCACCCACCAACTGAGCGAGCTTGAGGAAGAAAAAGCCGCCACTGGAAAGGAAATCCGCTCTTTAAGCCCATACCGTCCTCAGATCCTGCGCCTCCTGGCCCAGGCCCGGGACAGGGTGTCTTTCTTGCAGGCCAGGGCGGGCATGAACATCCTGGGGCCTGTAGCCGTGCTTCAAGGCTATATACCAGAACCAAGCCAGAGTGCGGTTCAGGATCTGGCCCGTACAGGTGGCTGGGGCTGCCAGATCACTGATCCCGGAGTGGATGATAACCCACCGACATTGATCCATACCCCCCGCTGGGTCCGGCCGATTCAAACCGTTTTCTCGCTGATCAATATCATTCCCGGCTACAGGGAAGCGGATATCAGCGCACCCTTTCTTTTATTTTTAAGTCTTTTTTTTGCCATGATCATCGGCGATGCCGGATACGGGGCCCTGTTTCTGGCCACTACCTTCCTCTCCCGGCGTCATCTGGATCGAATGCAACCGGAACTCTTTCCTTTTCTGCTCATCATGAGCCTGGCCACTGTGATCTGGGGCCTTTTAACCGGCAATGTCCTGGGCACATCGCCATCCGGGCCTTTCTTCACTGCTTTTCAGGTGGACTGGCTCACCGGCCCGGGTTCCGATGATCGGCTTATGCTGCTCTGTTTTCTGCTCGGCGCAGTCCACCTCAGCCTGGCTCATGCGTGGCAAATGATCCTTCTTTGGCCCAGCCCACGAATCCTGGCTCAGCTGGGTTGGATTATGTTGACCTGGGTCATGTTCTTTGCCGCCCGAAGCCTGGTCCTGTTGCATGACTTCCCGGATATCCTCCTTGGCTTGCTCGGTCTCGGACTCTTGCTGATCCTGGCCTTTATGCGCCCTCTGCACACTGCCCTCTCCCAATGGACAGAGTACATCCGGCTTCCCCTGGACATCATCACCCAATTCGTGGACGTGGTCTCGTATGTCCGCCTCTTTGCCGTGGGCACAGCCACAGTTGCTGTGGCCCAGGCCTTCAACCAGATGGCCTTATCCCTGGGATTTAGTGGAATCATAAGCAGCTTTGGGGCCGCACTCATCCTCTTTGTGGGGCACAGTATGAATATCGCCTTAGCCGCTATGGGAGTCCTGGTGCATGGAGTACGCTTGAACACCCTGGAATTCGCCAGCCACGCCGGCATAACCTGGTCCGGGACCAGGTTTCAGCCTTTTGCTTTTCACTCCAAAGGAGAACAGCATGGAACTTGAACTCATGACCGCCTGGGGCAAGGCCGGGGCCGCAACCGCCCTGGGGCTGGCTGCAGCCGGATCGGCCCTGGGCACCGGAAGTGCAGGAATGGCCGCCATCGGGGCCTGGAAAAAGGCCTATGCCCAAAACAAATCCGCTCCCTTTATCCTGATCACCTTTATCGGTGCACCCTTGTCCCAAACCATTTATGGCATGATCCTGATGAATCTCATGCTCGGAGTGAGCGAACAAGCCCTGCAGCAGGGAGCATCTTTTTTGGACTGGCCGGCCATGCTGGCCGCAGGTCTCTTCGGCGGGCTGGCCATGGGGGCCTCTTCCTGGTTTCAGGGCAAGGCCGGAGCTGCAGCTGCTGATGCCCTGGCCGAGACCGGTCAGGGATTCGGCAATTACCTCATGACCATAGGAATAGTAGAGACCGTGGCCCTGTTCGTTTTGGTCTTTATCCAGGGCACATTTGTTTGACATGTCGAGACAAGGGACCAGACCATCAGGGGCTGAACATGGCAGGCACGTAATACCGTAGGTACTTGAAACCCCACAGTTAAGATATGTAGAACGATCAGCCTTCGGGCCACAGGGAAAGCTATTGTGTCGGTTTGCCTTTATAATTTGCCTTTATTCCCGATCCATGGTACCAGAGCGGGCTCTGAAACAGGCAGATTCCAAGTTCGCAGCCACGCATCGTAAATATCGCAACACATTGTGATGCTTATATATTTCTACACCCATTTTTTGCAGGCCGACGTGGCATGAGCTCACCCAAGACCCAGATCCTGACCACCCTGATGCACGCAACCTGGATATCCGGACAGGCCCTGGCCGATGCAGCCGGGATATCCAGAACAGCCATCTGGAAACACATCCACACCCTGCGTGAGGAAGGATATCCCATCCAGGCCTCATCCGGCCGGGGATATCGCCTGGAATATATCCCGGACCGTCTGGGAGCCGAGGCAGTCCAGGCAGGTTTGCGGACCACCGTCTTGGGCCAGAGAATTGTTTCCCGGCCAGAGATCGACTCCACCCAGAATCTGGCCAAGGTTTTGGGCCAGCAAGGAGCCCTTGAAGGAACCGTTGTCCTGGCCGAATCCCAGACTAAAGGACGCGGCCGGCGGGGACGGGCCTGGTCCGCCATCCCCAAGGGAGTGGCCATGTCCGTCATTCTCAGGCCGGATATTTCTCCGGACCAGGCCCCTCATTTCCCCTTAATGGCCGGAGTGGCTGTAGGACGGGCCATATCAATGATCTGCAACCTCATCCCAGGCCTGAAATGGCCGAACGACATTCTTATCCAGGGGTTGAAGGTGGTGGGCATACTGGCCGAGCTCGACGCCGAGATGGACCGGATCAATGCAATCTATCTGGGCATCGGCCTCAATGTAAACGCTACACATGAGGACATTCCTGAGGAGCTGGCTTCCACAGCCACCTCCCTGCGCATCCAGTCCGGAAATGAAATAGACCGCCTCTCTCTGGTCCGCAGTGTGCTGGAAGAGCTGGAAGCCGCCTATTTCATTTATATGAGCCAGGGGTTCAGCTCCATCCGCCAGGCCTGGAAGGATCACAACATCACTCTGGGCCAAAAAGTGCGCATCAGATCCGGAAATATGGACCTGACCGGCACAGCCCTGGATATGGACGCCAGTGGCGCCCTGCTGGTCCGCACGCAGGACAACACTGAAAGAGCCATTACCGCTGGGGAGGTCCACTTATGCCCCCAGCTATGACTTTTCAGGCAGTACACGCCCCTTGAAGAACCCTTGAGTCTGCAAATAAAGAGCTTGGCTCCAAACGAAAAGGAACAGCCCTGTATGCATCACTTCCATGAACAAAACGGAGAGTTGTGGGCCGAGGAGGTCCGGGTAGCGGACCTGGCCCGGCAGTTCGGCACTCCCTTGTATGTGTATTCCACTGCAACCCTCACCCGGCACTTTGAGGCCTTTGATTCTGCATTTTCCCAAATTCCGCACCTGACGTGCTTTTCCGTCAAATGCAACTCAAATCTGCACGTCTTAAGGCTTTTAAAGAAAATGGGAGCAGGGGCGGATATTGTGTCTGGAGGAGAATTGCACCGCACCTTGATGGCTGGGATGGACCCAAAAACCATTGTCTTTTCCGGGGTGGGCAAGCAGGAATTCGAGCTGCAGGCGGCCCTGGCTGCGGACATCCTCATGTTCAACGTGGAGTCGGCCAATGAGCTGGAAACTCTGAGCCGAGTGAGCCGGGAGACAAATACCACGGCCAGGATCAGCCTGCGCATCAATCCGGATGTGGACCCTCAGACCCATCCGTACATCTCCACCGGACTCAAAGAGAATAAGTTCGGCATCGAGATGGACCAGGCCCTGAACCTTTATGCCCGGGCCAAAGACTTGCCGGGGATCGAGCCTGTGGGCATCGATTGCCACATCGGGTCCCAACTGACGCAAATCTCGCCTTTCCTGGATGCCCTGGAGCGCCTGAAGGCCTTGCGCAGTGAGCTGGTGGACATGGGCCTGCACATCCAGTACCTGGACCTTGGCGGGGGACTGGGCATTACCTATGGAGAAGAGGACCCTCCCCACCCCAAGGAGTTCGGGCAGGCCTTAAGCCAATCCCTGCAAGATCAGGACTTGACCTTGATTCTGGAGCCCGGCCGGGTAATTGCCGGAAACGCCGGCATCCTGGTCAGCCGGGTCTTAAGCACCAAATCCACGGCGCATAAAAATTTTGTCGTGGTGGATGCAGCCATGAATGACTTGATCCGGCCCTCCCTGTACAGCGCCTACCATCGCATCGCAGAGGTAAAGGCCAATCAGCGCCAGGAACAGACCGTGGATGTGGTGGGACCCATCTGCGAAACAGGGGATTTTCTGGCCAAAGACCGCATCCTGCCCGGCCTGAAGGCCGATGACCTGCTGGCTGTGTTTTCCGCCGGGGCCTATGGATTCGCCATGTCTTCGCAGTACAATTCCCGGCCCCGGGCGGCCGAGGTCTTGGTTGACAAGGATCAGCCCCGGCTCATCCGCCACCGAGAAACCTTTGCCGATCTCATCCGCCTGGAGGAAAGTCTGTAGGTCAAATGCGACGGCCAGCATTCCCCTATTCTTTCCCTTCAGCACTGCCGCTGACGGAAGACCGCCTGTTTGATCCAGGAAGAAACACACCAAGAGGGCAACCACGGGTCTGTGCGTGGCTGCCCTTACATAGAGATTCTCGATATCACGGTTGATTGCGTGCTCTATACCCCAGATTCTCAAGGGCAGATCTGAGTGGCTGCCCTTCATGGGGCCAGTCATGCGTTTACGCGTAACTGGCGGTTCTGGAAGACCAAGCCAACTAATGTGTCAGATTTGCCGGAGGTCCCGCCATGGCGGGACTCGTATGAAACGAGATTTTACCCCTAAGATGGCTCTGGCTTTTACGAGTGGTGCCGCTGACTTACTTGGCCTTGGTCGGAAAGACCATCTGACCGCCCAGATAGCCAAGACCCATAACCAGCAGGGCCAAAGCCACAATCA
>JAWLEI010000021.1:0-38047 GCA_041686195.1 Desulfovermiculus sp. | reverse complement strand
GTTTCATACGAGCGCCGCCTCCGGCCGCAGACGCCCAGTTTGGCGGCTGGAGCCCCAAGAAACGACGTAACGAGGGGGATTCTCGGTACAAAGAAAGCCCTGGCCTCATTTCCCTCCCTGCTTGACAGGTTCGGTATTATATATGTCAGAAGTTGGGCATCTGGCTGATGACACAGTTGGTATGATAATTCGTGTGTTCTGGAAAAGGATTACTTCACCCAAAACTCCTGGCAACCGGGTTTGTTCCGGACTCGCTCGTCCAAACATTTGACAAAGCCATGCGGGAAGTTTACAAATTACCCGTTCACAGTGAATAAAGCGCTCAACGTGCTCAAGCCGCTCGGGCCATCCACAGCCTATTTGTAGCATTTGTATTTTTAAGGAGGACAACATGGCGGAAGCTGCTTTGAGGATTGGAGGTCAGCCCAAACAGACCTCCTTCATGGAAAAGGTCATGGAGGTCTTGCCTGAGGGCGGGAACCTCAATCTCTGCCTCACCTGCGGGGCATGTTCTTCCGGTTGTCCGGCGACCGGACTGGAAAACATGGATCCGCGCAAGTTCTTGCGCATGGCGGCCCTGGGCCTGGATGAAGAGGTAACCAAGTCCGGCTGGGTCTGGTGCTGTACTCAATGCCGCCGTTGCGTGCATGCCTGTCCAATGAACATCGACATACCCCGGCTGGTCTACAATGCCCGGGCTGCCTGGCCCAGGGATGAACGTCCCAAGGGCATTCGGGGCTCCTGTGATGCGGCTTTGAATACCGATGGAACAAGCGCCATGGGCGCATCTTCCGAGGACTTTCAGTTCGTGGTTGAAGACGTCCTGGAAGAAGTCCGCGAAGACCAGCCCCAGTTCAAAGACATGCAGGTTCCCATCAACAAGGAAGGGGCCAAGTACTTTTTGAACCAGAACTCCAGGGAGCCGGTGACTGAGCCGGATGAAATGGTCCCTTTGTGGAAGATCCTGCACACTGCAGGTGCGGATTGGACATATGGTACCCTGGGCTGGGCTGCGGAAAACTACTGTATGTTCCTGTCTGATGATAAAGCCTGGGAAGAAATCGTCCGGCGCAAAGCCAAGGCAGTGGACGATCTGGGTTGCGAGTATTGGCTGAACACGGAGTGAGGCCACGAGATGTACGCGGTCCGGGAGGGACTGCGCAAGTTCAATATTCCTCACAACTTCAAGATCGAATCCATCATCTACCTCTACGCCCGGTGGATCCGGGAAGGCAAGCTGCCGGTCAGCTCAGACTGGAATAAGGACATCAAGGCCAAGTTCACACTCCAGGATCCCTGCCAGCTGGTCCGCAAGACTTTTGGGGACGATGTGGCCCAGGAAATGCGCTTTGTGGTCAAGTCTGTAGTTGGTGAAGAGAACTTCATCGACATGCAGCCGAACATGTCCAACAACTTCTGCTGCGGCGGGGGAGGCGGCTTTTTGCAGGCCACAGGTTATGGTGAACAGCGCAGACAATACGGAAAGATCAAGTACGACCAGATCATCTCCACTGGCGCTGATTACTGCATCACCCCCTGCCACAACTGCCACTCCCAGATCCATGACCTCAGCGAACACTTCGGAGCCCATTTTCCTGTGGTCCACATTTGGACCCTTATTGCTTTGGCCTGCGGATTCCTCGGCGAAAATGAACGGGAATATCTGGGCGAAGACTTATGTAACTGCGGGCTTTAAGGCTGAACTCAAAAGCCGCCCGAAAGGGCGGCTTTTTCAATTCATACCTAAACGGTATTAAAATGTGAGGCGTACAGGCGGTCGACTATGAGCAGACACGTTGTCATCGTTGGCGCAGTAGCCCTAGGACCCAAGGTGGCCTCCAGGCTCATGCGCTGCGCCCCGGAGACCAAAGTCACGGTTTTAGACCGGGACCGGCTCATCTCTTACGGAGGCTGCGGTATTCCCTTCTTTGTAGGCGGTGATGTCTCCGAAGTAAGCGAGCTGCGTAAAACCATGTATCACATGGAGCGCAACGAATCTTTTTTTAAAAATGTCAAACATTTTGATGTATTGACCGGCAAAGAAGTCGTATCCATTGACCGCAGGGCACAAACCATCACCTACCGGGATGTGGACAGCAAGAAAGAAGAACGTCTTGGTTATGACCAATTGGTTCTGGCTACCGGCACAACTCCGGTGCTGCCTCCACTTCCTGGCACAGACCTGCCCGGGGTGTTCACTGTCTCCAACCTGCATAATGCCCAGGCCATAAAGAACAAGCTGGCCAAGGGCGAGATCGAATCCGCTGTGGTGGTCGGCGGCGGGGCCATCGGCCTGGAAATGGCCGAGGCCTTTGCAGACCTGTGGGGTGTGGAGACCACGGTGGTGGAGATGATGGATCACGTTCTGCCTGCTGCCCTGGGACCGGACATGGCCGGCCTGGTGCACAAGACCCTGGAAGACAACGAGGTCCGGGTCATGTGCGGGACCAAGGTCACCGAGGTGGTCGGAGACGCCGACAGTGGAGTACAGGCTGTACGCACTTCTGAAGGCGAGATCCCCTGCCAGGCAGTCATCTTCAGCGTGGGCGTGCGGCCAAATACCAAGCTGGCCCAAGAAGCCGGCCTGACCATCGGCCCCTTTGGCGGAATCGCGGTCAATGCCCGGCTGTGCACCTCCGACCCCAACATTTATGCCGGCGGAGACTGCATTGAGCAGAGGCATCTGATCAGCGGTGAGAACATGGTCATGCCTTTAGGCTCTCTGGCCAACCGGCAGGGCCGGGTGATCGCCAACAACATCGCCGGACGCAACGATCAGTTCCCCGGAGTCATCGGCAACTTCTGCGTCAAGGTCTTTGACATTGGCGTGGCCAGGGCCGGGTTGACTGTATCCCAGGCCAAACAGGCTGGATTTGATCCGGAATACGCTTTGGTCGTCCAGCCGGACCGGGCCCATTTCTACCCCACGGCCAATATTATGATTTTAAAGCTCATCGCTGACCGCACCACCAGGCAGGTCCTGGGCATCGAGGCCCTGGGCCCCAATGGAGACGCGGTCAAGGCTCGAGTCGATGCCGTGGCTGCCCTTCTTCCGCATCGGGTCGGTCTTGATGAGATCTCCAACCTGGAAGTCTGCTATTCTCCGCCCTATTCTCTGGCCATGGACATCGTCAACGTGGGCGGCAACGTCCTGCAAAACATCCTGGACGGATATAATCATCCTATATTTCCTCAGGAGCTGATGGAAGTCTTCCCCCACCAGGAAGGAGTGGTCCTGGACGTTCGGGCCCCGGACCAGGCCAAGCCCGGTCAGGACAAATACGGCCGGCAGTGGATGAATATCCCCCTGGAGCAAATCCCGGACCGGATTTCAGAAATCCCCACGGATAAACCAGTCTATGTCTACTGTAATACAGGCACCAGATCGTATGAAGTGCAACGCTATTTGAATGCCCACGGTGTGGATAAGGCCCGCGGTGTGCAAGGTTCATATGCGGTACTTAAAGATTTGGACCCCAATTTTGATCCCCGCCAAGACGGTGAGATCTAGTTTTTTCAGCCCCGAGTCTGAGTGTAAGGAGCACCTCCCATGACCCATACAGATACATCCCAAGCCGTTGGCGCCGTTCTTGTCGTCGGCGGCGGGATCACAGGAATGCAGAGCGCCCTGGATCTGGCTGATTCCGGCTACCAGGTCTACCTGGTTGAAAAGTCACCGGCCATCGGCGGAACCATGGCCCAACTGGATAAGACTTTTCCTACCAACGACTGCTCGATGTGAATTATCTCCCCCAAACTGGTCGAGGTCGGCCGGCACGAAAACATCGAGGTTTTAACCCTCTCAGAGGTCCTTTCTCTGGAAGGGGACGAAGGCAACTTTACGGCTACGGTCAAATGCGCGCCCAGATATGTGGACATGGACAAGTGCATCGCCTGCGGGCTGTGCGCTGAGAAATGTCCGGCCAAGACCGTGAACGAGTTTGAAGAAGGACTGGCCAAGCGCAAGGCTATCTATCTGCCCTATCCCCAGGCCGTTCCCTTAAAGTACGTCATTGATCATGACCGCTGCATCTATTTTAAAAAGGGCAAATGCCGGGCCTGTGAAAAGTACTGCCCCACCGGGGCGGTGGATTTTCAACAGCAGGAAAGCACCCGAACGCTCCAGGTGGGCTCGGTTGTTTTAAGCGGCGGCTTGCAGACCTTTGATCCCACAGGGGTGGATGTCTTCGGCTACGGACGCTTAAAGAACGTGGTCACCTCCCTGGAATTTGAGCGGATTCTGGCCGCGGGCGGACCCACGGACGGACATGTGGTGCGCATGAGCGACCATGAGCCGGCCACGCGCATCGCCTGGCTGCAGTGCGTGGGATCCAGAGACCAGAACAGGTCCGCGAATGAGTACTGCTCCGGGGTCTGCTGCATGTATGCCATCAAAGAGGCGGTCATGGCCAAGGAGCATGTGGGCCAGGACTTTGAGCCTTCCATATTCTTTATGGATATGCGCACCTCAGGCAAGGACTTTGAAAAGTACTACACGAAGGCTCAGGATGATGGCGTCCGTTTCGTCCGCTCCCGGGTGCATACCATCACCCAGGCCGATGAAAGCGGGACTTTGCGCCTGACCTACGCCACTGAAGACGGTCAGCTCACCTCTGAGGACTTTGACCTGGTGGTCCTGTCCGTGGGCATGGAAGCTGCGGATTCTGCGGTGCAGACTGCCAGAAACCTGGGCGTGGATGTCGATCCCTTCCGCTTTGTAAATACAGAGGACTTCAATCCGGTAGCCACTTCCAGGGCCGGGGTCTATGTAGCCGGAGTGCTGCAGGGATGCAAGGACATTCCCCAAAGCGTTGTCGAGGCCAGCGCCGCAGCCAACTGTGCCGGCCGCACCCTGGCTCAGGCCCGTGGCACGCAGGTTACGGAGAAGAGTTTTCCTCAGGAACGGGATGTAGGTGGTGAGGATCCGCGTATCGGGGTCTTTGTATGCAACTGCGGGACCAATATCGGGGGCATCGCCGATGTCCCGGCCATTGCCGAATACGTCCGGACCCTGCCTGGTGTGGCCTATGTAGAGGAAAATCAGTTCACCTGCTCCCAGGATACCCAGGAAAAGATGGCCCAGACCATCCGGGACCAGAACCTGAACCGGGTGGTGGTGGCCGCCTGCACCCCCAGGACCCACGAGCCCCTGTTTCAGGAGACCATTCGGGGTTCGGGCTTAAATTCCTACCTCTTTGAAATGGCTAATATCCGCAACCAGTGCACCTGGGTCCACTCCCAGGATCACCAGCGGGCCACATCCAAAGCCAAAGACATGGTCCGCATGGCAATAGCCAAGGCCTACCGACTGGAACCCATTCCGGATATCTCTGTGGATATCGTCAAGAGCGCCCTGGTGGTCGGAGGCGGCCTGGCCGGCATGACCACAGCCCTTTCCCTGGCTGATCAAGGCTTTCCGGTCACCTTGGTGGAAAAGGAACAGGAACTGGGCGGTGCGGCCCGAGATATAGCGCATACCTGGAGGGGATCGGACGTCTCCCGGGAATTGGCCGCATATCAGGAACGGATCGCCAATAATCCGCAGATCGAGGTCCTGACCGGTTCGGAAGTAGAAACCGCCGGTGGCTACGTGGGCAATTTTCAGACCACGATCACTACCCCTGAAGGGAGCAAAGATATTGAGCACGGGGTAACCATCCTGGCTACCGGGGGAAGGGCTACGGATACCCGGGAGTATCTGTATGGACAATCGGACAGAGTCAGCAAATGGCACGAGCTGGAAAGCAAACAAGAGGCTATTCAGGCCGCAAACTGTGTGGCCTTTATCCAGTGTGTGGGCTCTCGCGATGAAAACCGGCCCTATTGCTCCCACATTTGCTGTTCAACGTCCTTAACTCAGGCCATTGCCATCAAGGAAGCCGACCCCAAAAAACAGGTCGTTATTATCTACCGGGATATACGGACCCCGGGCGAAAAAGAGCTGCTGTACAAAAAGGCCCGCCAACTGGGAGTCATCTTCATTCGTTTTGATCTGGAGCACAAACCAGAGGTCAGGGAAACAGACCAGGGACTGGAAATCGAGGTCTTTGATCCGGTCTTGCAGCAAAAGGTTATCGTTCAGGCCGATCTCTTGAATCTGGCTACAGCCGTGGAACCCCATTCTACCCGGGATTTGGCCTCAGTATTCAAGCTTCCGGTCAATGACGAACAGTTCTTCATGGAAGCCCATGCCAAACTGCGGCCGGTGGAATTTGCCTCGGACGGAATATTCGTCTGCGGTCTGGCCCACTATCCCAAGGCCATTGAGGAATCAATTGCCCAGGCCCAGGCGGCTGCCTCCAGGTCCATGACCATCCTGGCTCAAAACCAGGTCCAGATATCGCCGCTCATATCTCAGATCGACCAGTCCAAATGCATTGGCTGCGGCCTGTGCGTGGAGCTTTGCCCCTTTGGGGCCATCAAGGCTGAAGAGATTGAAGAGGGCGTGACCCGGGCGGTGAACATCCCGGCTTCGTGCAAAGGATGCGGTATGTGTGCGGCATCCTGCCCTCAACATGCCATCGACATGCTTCACTTCCGTGACGCCCAGATCGAAGCCGCCATAGAGGCGGCGGTGTAGTCTTGGGCTGAAGCTCACAGTGAGCTTATGAACTCTCGCGTTGCATAACTGATCAATCCGGCAAATTTTCTTTTGGACCCCCTTGGGGGCAAAAATATTTCAGATGTGCCGGAGGCAAATCTGAAGGGAGATGGTACATATGGACCAGTTTGAACCGAAAATCGTTGCTTTTCTCTGCAACTGGTGCGCTTACGCCGGGGCGGATCTGGCCGGGGTTTCCCGCCTGCAGTACCCGGACAACCTGCGGCCGGTGCGGGTCATGTGCTCCGGCCGGGTGGACCCGGTCTTTATCCTGGACGCTCTGCTGGACGGGGCGGACGGGGTGTTGGTCTCTGGTTGACACATCGGAGATTGCCATTACCTGGACGGTAATGTGGAAGCGGAAAAAAAGATCGCCCTGACCCAGCATCTGTTGGACCATGCCGGAATTGGTGCCGAACGTCTGCATCTGGCCTGGGTCTCTTCAGCCGAGGCCCAAAGGTTTGCCCAGGTTGCCACCACAGTGGTAAAGGACGTCCGCCAGGCCGGTCCCTTGGACCGCAAGGGCCTGGCCCTGCAGCTGGAAGCGGTTCGCCGCACCCTGGACGGAGAATTCGTGCGCTGGACTGTAGGCAAGCAGCGCCGGATCACCAAAGACGGAGACGTCTACGGCCGAAAATGGGACGAAGATACCTTTGTCCAGGCCCTGCAGCGGATAACAGACACGGAATACGAAAAAGGCCTCATCTATACGGCCCTCACACACGGCAACGCATCGGTGCGGGAAGTCAGTGCGACCACAGGACTGCCTCTGGCTCGGATCTCCCACCACTTAGCGGATCTGGAACGGACCGGACAGGTGGAATTCAAGCGCATGGTGGAACATAAACCGGAATTTGCGGCTGTATAAGGAGTACATATTCATGGCAGGAACACAAACGAGCGGATCTGTGATGGTGGTCGGCGCCGGTATTACCGGGATGCAGACCGCCCTGGATCTGGCCAACTCAGGATTTAAAGTCTATCTTGTGGAACAATCTCCGTCCATTGGGGGCATGATGTCCCAGTTGGACAAGACCTTTCCCACCAATGACTGCGCAATGTGAATCATCTCCCCTGTACTGGTCGAGGTCGGCCGGCACTTAAATATCGAGATCCTGGCCAACAGCCAGATCCAGGCTCTTGAGGGAGAAAAAGGCAACTTCACAGCCACAGTGCATACCAAGCCCAGGTATATTGACCCTGAAACGTGTACCGGGTGCGGAGAATGCGCCGCACACTGTCCGGTGAGCGCAGTTGATGTATATAACCTGGGCATGCGGGACCGCAAAGCCATATACATTGATTACGCCCAGGCCGTGCCCCTGTCCTTTGCTATTGACCAGGACACGTGCATCGGCTGCGGATTGTGCGAAAAGATGTGCCTGGCCAAGGCCATCACTTATGCAGACCAGCCCCAGGAAAATACCTTAAATGTGGGGGCTGTGGCCTTGTCCGTTGGTACCCGGACCTTTGATCCGTCCGAGCTCGACTATCTGGGCTACGGCCATTTTCCCAACGTGGTCACCAGCATGGAGTTCGAGCGCATATTAAGCGCTTCCGGTCCCTATTTCGGCAATTTAATGCGCCCCCTGGACCGCCAGGAGCCGCGCAAGATCGCCTGGCTGCAATGTGTTGGATCCAGGGATGTGAACCGCTGCCAGAATGCGCATTGCTCTTCGGTCTGCTGCATGTACGCCATCAAGGAAGCGGTTATTGCCAAGGAGCATGCCACGGACGATCTGGACTGCGCTGTATTCTACATGGATATGCGCACCTTTGGTAAAGAATTTGAGAAATACTATGAACATGCCCGGGACGAAGAAGGGGTCCGCTTTATCCGCTCCCGGGTGCACACCATTACTGAAGACCCGGAGACCGGGGACCTGGACCTGACCTATGTCAACGATCAGGGAGAGATGTTTACTGAGAGATTTGATATGGTGGTTTTGTCCGTGGGCCTGGAGGCTGATCCCCAGAGCATGGACCTGGCCGCTACATTGGGTGTGGAGCTCACGGAAGGCAACTTCTGTAAGACATCGTCCTTTGCCCCCATCAGCACTTCCAGGGAAGGGGTCTATGTCTGCGGCGCATTTCAAGGCCCCAAAGACATCCCCACCTCAGTGGTCGATTCCAGTGCCGCCTCGGCTCTGGCCGGAGAACTCTTGAATCCGGCCAGATTTCAAGACGCCGAAATCAAGGAAGAGGTCCCGGAAAAAAACGTCCAGGGCGAAAGACCGAGCATTGGGGTCTTTGTCTGCAAGTGCGGGAGCAATATCGCCGGAGTGGTCAATGTGGAGGAGGTCCGGGAATACGCCGCGTCGCTTCCTTACGTGGATTACGCTACCGACAATCTGTACACCTGCTCCCAGAATACCCAGGACGAGATGACCGAGATCATCAAGGAAAAGAACCTGAACCGGGTCATCGTGGCCTCCTGTTCGCCCAAAACCCACGAGCCTCTGTTTCGGGAGACCTTGATCAATGCCGGTATCAATAAGTATCTGTTCAACATGGTCAATATCCGCAACCAGGATTCCTGGGTCCACCGCTTCAATCCGGACCTGGCCACAGACAAGGCCAAGGACCTGGTGCGTATGGCCATAGCCAATGTGGCCCTCAAGGAGCCCCTGGAAGAGCCCGAGCTCACCGTCAATCAGACCGCCCTTGTTATTGGAGGCGGGATCTCGGGAATGACGACGGCCCTTTCCCTGGCCCGCCAGGGTCATTCCACCCACCTGGTGGAGAAAAATTCCCAATTGGGTGGACAGGCCTTGTCCCTGTTCCGGACCTGGAAAGGGGAGGACATCCAGGCTGAGCTGGCCCAAATAATCCAGGAGGTGGAGCAGGAGCCCAACCTGAGTGTGCACCTGGACAGCAGTATCACCGACGTGGATGGGTTTGTGGGCAACTTCAACACTACCGTGTCCACCGGCGGTTCGGAGCAGACCATTACCCACGGGGTGACGGTTATGGCCACCGGAGCCAGTGAGCATACCCCGGAGGAATACCTGTACGGCCAGGATCCCAGGGTCAAGACCAGCCTGGAGCTGGACCGCATGTTTCAAGAGGACGATCCGGCCCTGAAAGAAGCCACGTCCGCGGTCTTCATTCAGTGCGTCGGCTCCCGGGAACCGCATCGGCCCTACTGCTCCCGGGTCTGCTGCACCCATTCCATTCAAAACGCCCTGGAGCTCAAAGAGAAGAATCCAGACATGAATATCTTTGTCCTCTACCGGGACATCCGGACCTATGGGGAGAAAGAGTCCATCTATAACCAGGCCCGACAGGCCGGAGTCATCTTTATCCGCTTTGATCTGGAGCACAAGCCGGTAGTGGAGAAAGAAGGAGACTCCCTGGTGGTCAAGGTCAGAGACCATGTCTTGAACCAGCCTTTGGAGATAGAGGCCGATCTGCTCACCCTGGCCTCGGCCATTGTGCCCACCAAGGACGAGACCCTGGCCAACTTCTACAAGGTCTCCTTTACAGACGATGGATTCTTTGCCGAGCGGCATGCCAAGATGGGACCCTCGGAGTTTGCCACTGACGGCATGTTCCTCTGCGGGCTGGCCCATTATCCCAAATCCATCGATGAATCTGTGGCCCAGGGCAAGGCTGCCGCTGCCAAGGCCATCACCTTGCTGGCTCAGGAAATCATCCACTCCAGCGGAGAGGTGGCCCAGGTTCTTCCTATGTATTGCAGCAGCTGCGGGGTATGCGTGGCCATCTGTCCCTACTCCGCCCCGTCTTTTATCGAAGAAGGACGGTTTGCCGGCAAGGCTCAGATCAATCCTTCCCTGTGTAAAGGATGTGGATTGTGCGCCGCTTCCTGCCGTTCCGGGGCTATTTCTCTGAAAGGGGCCAGCGGCAAGCAGATCTACGCTATGATTGAAGCCCTATAAAATTTTGTCCAGGCCGTTTGCAAACGGCCTGGACAAAATTTTATTTATATTTATTGCAGAAACAATTTGGAAAGAGTTTTTCTACAAATAGTTATTTAAAAATGTGCTGTCTTCAGCCCATTTTTAAAGGAGACTTGACCTATGTCTGAATGGGAACCCAAAATCGCTGCTTTCCTGTGTAACTGGTGCAGCTATGGAGCGGCTGACCTGGCTGGGGTGAGCCGCATGCAATATCCGGCCAACATCCGGATCATCCGCATCCCCTGCACCGGGGCCATGAGTCCGAACTTTATTCTCCAGGCCTTGCGCCACGGCGTGGACGGAGTCTGGGTCTCCGGGTGACACCCGGGCGAATGTCACTACATCAGTGGCAATATGTTCGCCAGACGGCGGTTCGTCGTCTTAAAAGACCTGTTGGAGTACATCGGGATTGAACCAGGACGGGTGTTTTTCTCCTGGATATCTTCGGCTGAGGCCACCAAGTTCCAGGCCACGGCTAAAAAAGTGGTGGAACAGGTCAAAGAGCTCGGCCCGGCCACCCGCCTGGTCAAGGATATTCGCAAGGAGGCGGCATGAACGAGACAACCAGGCAGCTCCGCGAAAGGGCCAAACAGCTGCTCCAGGAAGGAACTGTAGACTGCGTGATCGGCTATGCTCAGGGCAGCGTGCCCATGCAGGAGCAGCCTTTTTTTGCTTACACTCCGGAGGAGGCGGACAAACTGGTCTGGACCGGATTCTGCACCAACAACCTGGCCAACTTCCTGATCAAGCGGTCCGGAAAAAACGCCATCGTGGCCCAGGGGTGTGTGAGCAGGAATATCGTAGGTCTGATCAAGGAAAACCAGGTCCAAAGGGAAAATGTGTACATCCTGGGGGTGCATTCTCCGGGCATGATTGACGCCCATAAAGTCCAGGACCATTTTCAGGGCCGAACCATTGTCCAGGTCGAAGAGGAAGATCAGGATATTATAGTCAAGGGCATGGACTTTGAAGAACGCCTGCCCCGCAAAAAATTCAAGCGGGACAATTGCTTTACCTGCACTCATCGAAATGCCGTGCTCTTTGATGAGTTTATCGGCCCGGAAGGTCCGCAGACCGGGGGGGGCAATATCGACAACGTGGCCGCTCCCTGGGAGAAGCTGGACAGCGATGAGCGATGGGCAGAATTTGAACAGACCTTCAAGGACTGCATCCGCTGCTACGCCTGCCGCAATGTCTGCCCTCTATGCTACTGCGATGTGTGCTTTGTGGACGAGAACAATCCCCAGTGGGTAGGCAAATCCCTGCATGAGCCGGATGTACACACATTCCACATCCTGCGCGCCTTTCATTGCGCCGGACGGTGCACTGACTGCGGAGCGTGCGAATCGGCTTGTCCGGTGGGCATCAAGATGCGCCGCCTGACCAGCAAGATCGAAAAGGACATCCGCCAGCTCTATGACTACCAGCCGGGTCTGGACCTGGAAACCCCGGCCCCCTTGAGCCTGTATCGGCCCAACGACCCGGATGTGGCTGAATGAGCAAGGAGAGAGTAATGCAAGATAAAATAATTGCCAAACAGGACCTGGACTCCTTTGTCCGCTCTTTGGCCCAAACACGGGATGTCTTTGCCCCGGTGCGGGAAAAAGCGGGCATGGTCTGGAAACAGGTGGAATCAGCCGAGCCCTTGGAGTTTGAATTCGCCAACACAGACTTGTCGCCCAAGGCCTTCTTCTTTCCCCAAAACGAGCGACTCATGCATTTTACCAATGACAGCCAGGACCCCAATGGAATGATCCTGGAGGAAGAGCCGCCTCGGGAAAAGGAGCAGATTCTGCTTAATATCCGGCCTTGTGATGCCAAGGCCTTTTGCGTATTGGACCTTGTTTTTTGTCAGGATGAAAAGACTTTGGATGTGTACTGGAAAGACAAACGGGACAAGACCCTGCTGATCGGGCTGGCCTGCAAGGCCCCCTGTCCCACGTGTTTCTGCACCTCGGTCAATTGTGGTCCGCACCATGAAGAAGGTCTGGATGTTCTGCTCATAGATCTGGGGGACAGGCTTTTCGTCCGCCCCTTGACTGAAAAAGGCCAGTCTCTGGTTGCCGATCTGGACGATGCGCCCCAGGAGGCCATTGATCAGGCTTCCGAGCAAAAGGAGCAGTCCGAGCAGGCTATCAGCAGCCAGGTGGACATGAGCAATATCAATAAGCGTCCGGTCCTGGAAGAATATGAACATCCCACCTGGGAACGGGTCTTTGAGGCTTGCATCAACTGTGGAACCTGCACGTTTTACTGCCCCACCTGCCACTGCTTTGACATCCAGGATGAGACCCAGGATGAGTTCGGGCATCGGGTGCGCAATTGGGATTCGTGCATGAGCTGGCTCTTTACCCATCACACCTCGGGTCACAACCCCAGAGGAACAAAAAAGGACCGGGTCAGACAGCGCTTTATGCACAAGTTCAAGTACATGCCCGTCAAGCTGAATGGAGCTATTGGTTGTGTAGGGTGCGGGCGGTGTACGCAGAAGTGCCCGGTAAACATCGATGTCCGTTCCGTGGTCAACAGCATGAACGAATGAGGAATTGTATTCCTTCAGCAAACAACTTTACAGTGCGAACCAAGGAAGCCGTATTATGAACAACCCCTACCTGCCCTATCCGGTGCGCATCAAACGCGTTGAGATCGCCACCGAAGACAAAAGCCTGCGGACTTTTGACTTTGAATTTATAAATCCAGAAGACGCCAAGAGCTTCCAATACCTGCCCGGGCAGTTTGCCGAACTGTCGGTACCCGGCTATGGCGAGGCCCCGATCGGCATCGCTTCCAGTCCTACAGAAGGGGATGACTTACGATTTACTGTGAGCAAGGCCGGCGTGGTGACCACCAAGCTGCACAGCATGGTGGAGGGTGAAGTCATGGGCGTACGCGGACCCCTCGGCCATCCTTACCCCTTGGGGGACATGGAAGGCAAAAACATCGTCATCCTGGCCGGAGGATATGCTGTGACCACCCTGCGCTCGACCATGGTCTGGCTTCTGCATCCGGACAATCGGGACAAATACAAGGAGATCACTTTTATTTACGGGGCCCGCACTCCGGGTATGCTCCTGTACAAGGATCTTCTGGAGGAATGGGACGTCAGAAGTGACGTGAACACCTATATCACCATAGACAACGAGGTGGAGGGCTGGGACAAGTACGTTGGCTTTGTACCTCAGATCGCAGACCAGGTCTCGCCCAAGCCGGACAACGCCGTGGCCCTGATCTGCGGACCGCCGGTGATGATCAAGTTCACTCAGCCGGTCCTGGACAAGATGGGCTGGACCGGAGACCAGATTATCATGAGCCTGGAAAACAGGATGAAGTGCGGGATCGGCATCTGCGGGCGGTGCAATGTGGGTCCCTACTATGTATGCAAGGACGGACCAGTCTTTACCAAGGCCCAGCTGGACGAACTCCCCAAAGAATATTGATTGCACGCGGCCTTGAAAGGCCGCGTGCAATCAGTATTCTTCCACACATTTCATACTTAATCAATACGGCAAACCATTCGTTTTTTGCCAGCTTTGGGGCAAAAAATATTTCAGATTTGCTAAAGGCAAAGCTGAAAGCTGAAAGCTGAAAATGTTCACCGCACTTCTCCCGGTATTTATCATCATTTTCCTGGGCTATACCTGCAAGCAGTTCGACTTCCCCGGCAATGGGTTTTGGGTTGCAGCTGAACGCATGACCTATTTCGTTTTTTTTCCCGCCCTTTTAATCAACAAGCTGGCCTTTGCCTCCTTTGCCGCATCCACCGCTCTGCCTATGGCCGCTTCCATTATGGCCACCATCCTGACCCTCAGCGCAGGGCTTATTTTTTTTCGACCCCGGAAGGTGTGGACCGGACCGGTTTTTTCCTCAGTCTTTCAGGGCAGCATCCGGTTTAATACCTTTGTCGGCCTGGCTGCGGTTTCTGCTTTGCTTGGACCATCCGGAGTCACACTTGCCGCTGTGGCCCTGATAGCCATGATTCCCCTGATCAACCTCTTGTGCGTGCCCACAGTGGCCTACTTCGGCCACGGAAGTTCCGGGGGAATATTGCGTATGGTCTGGGAAATCCTGCGCAATCCGCTCATCCTGGCCTGTCTGATCGGATTTGCCCTGAATATACTTGATATTCCCAAACCGACCGGTTTATTTCAGGTCTTTGATCTCCTAGGCCGGGCCGCACTCCCGGTAGGTCTCCTGGCAGTCGGCGCCGGTCTGCGTATAACCAGCCTGCACACCAACATAAGTGCATTGATCGCATCCTGTCTGATGAAACTGATCCTGTTTCCCCTGATTACCGCCCTGTTCTGCCTCCTCTTTCAAGTTACAGGCGATGCGAAAACTGTGGCTGTGCTTTTCGCTGCCCTGCCCACTGCAGTTTCAGCCTTTATCCTGGCCCGCCAACTTGGCGGAGACACCACCCTTATGGCCTCCATCGTTACCGTACAGACGGTACTGGCCGCTTTGACCATGCCGTTTATGCTGTCCCTGCTGGGATAAGACCGGGCAGCCTTTAAGACCTCCCTTTCCTTCCCCTTGACCAAGCATTATAAGATTTTTTTTCTTTTAAGTATGTTGACATTCAAGCACAATGCGTTAAAATTAATCCTACAACTGTTTCAAGTCATAGCAGAAATTGGCAATTATATTGCAAGTACTCCCTCAGCCTGAAACACATGTTTCCTGCGAATGTACCATGGGGCCGTCTTTTCTTGGCTCCAAGTACTTGGATTATTTAGTCTATTTCTCAACTTACTCAAAGGGAGGTGTGTATTTTCCTGGTTCCTTGTGAAATGGGTGTACTTTTTTGTCCACATTCACCTCATCAATGTACAAATATTGCATGTTTTGAAATGGCATCATGTTGCTGACAGCTCCACGATCGAATGCGTATCATATGATTCTATGATATATCTGTTGCAAGCAGTTCCGGTTCAACAATTTCGTTGTTTCAAGATCTCATAACCTAAGGAGGATACCCATGAATTTACCTAAACATCTCTTCATTGCCTTGGCTGCTGTCCTTATGGTTGCTGTCTGTACTTCAGTATCAGCAGCTGCGGAAAAAAAGATCCCCAAGGTTGACAACTTCATCTTTCTCATTGATGCCTCCGGGTCCATGCGGGACAGCTATATGGGCCTGGGAGTCCCCGAAGGAGTGAGCGGAGCTATCGCCCCATCAAGTGACGACTACTTCAAGTTCACCCATGCCAAAGAAGCCATGCTGGCCATGAATGAGATGATCCCAGAGCTGGATTATCAGTCCGGATTATTTTCCGCTGCGACGAGTATCCGCACTTACCAGAACATGGAGCCCTATGATTCAAGTTCTTTTACCCAGGCTATAGACAGTACAGATGTCGCTTCCGAGATGTATGGAAACACCACCCCATTGGCCAATGGAATTCAAAATTTAGAGTCAGAGCTTAAGGCATTGTCCGGTGAAACTGCAGTCATTGTGTTTACCGATGGCGGTGCCAACCAGGGTGGTGATCCTGCCGGGGAAGTCGAACGACTGAGTGCGCAATCCAATACCTGCTTTCATATTGTCAGCTATGCCCAAAGCGTGGATGAGAAAAAGACCATCAATGCCATGGCTGACGCCAGAGACTGCACTGTTGTCGTATCTGGAGAGGACATGCAGGACGAGCAAAAAATGGAAGGCTTTGTACAAAGGGTTTTCTATGCCACGGCCCAAGACAGCGACGGGGACGGGGTGTATGACGAAAACGACAAGTGCCCGGACACCCCGGCCGGAGTCGAAGTCGATGAAGACGGGTGCCCTGTAGACAGCGACGGGGACGGAGTACCGGACTATTTGGACAAGTGCCCCGACACTGAGGCTGGTGTCGAAGTCGATGACGAGGGATGCCCCTATCCGGTCAGCAAGCGCATTGAGGTGTACTTTGATTTTGACAAAGCTGAGGTCAAGGACAAATATCATGACGAGTTAGAAGAAATCGCCCAGTATCTCGAGCGCAATGAGGATACCGATATGACCATTGAAGGTCATACCGACAGCATTGGTCCGGCTGAATACAATATGGGCCTCTCAGAACGGCGGGCTGAGAGTGTGCAGGATTATCTGACGGACACGCTGGACATAGATGACGCCAGGCTCGATACCAAGGGCTACGGCGAGACACGACCGGTGGCCGACAATTCGACCAAAGAGGGACGGCAAAAGAACCGCCGGGTAATCGGTATTGTGACCAAGTAGCCTGATTCAGGCCCGAAAAATAAAAAGGGAGGCCTTAAGGCCTCCCTTTTTATTTTTTTGTTAGCTTTGCGCATATCATTTTTTGCAAGGGACGGCTTATGATTCATCGCTGGCTTCCCTGGAAGCTCATTGTCAAACAGGCGGCCAGGGCCTACGGAATAGTAGACCCCATTTCAGTCATGGCCAGGGTGCGCCGCTTTGCCCAGCCCTCGGAGGTGCAGGAACCCATTGAACTCTTGCGGGCCGGAATTGTATTCCACGCCCGGGGGCTCATCAATACCAAGGCTATCCAGCACAATCTGGATTGGGTCTGGCCGTATTGGGTGGAACGCCAATTCAATCCCCAGGATGTTTCCTTTATGCCCCGCGGCTTTTCCTTCAGTCATGTCAATCTGACCCATCGCAATTGGACTGCGGTCGGGCTTCCCGGGTTGGCCTTCTATCCCATCCTCGACCCAAGAGGGCTCTTTACTCCCTTATATGACGGGTGGTCTCTGGATTTTTGGCTGCGTTTGCCGGATGGAAGCATGATCCTGCCATCCAGACAACCTGCGGCCCGGCAGCGCCTGCACTTTGATCCCAATTTGCAGGTTTCGACCGAGATGCAGGGTGAAACATGGTCCCTTTCCAGCCTTTGTTCCCTTGAACTCAATCCGGAGGAAAAACCACTGGCCTGCATGCAGGTGCAATATAAGGCTCCGGAAGGAAGCAGTCTCATCCTGGCCCTTAGGCCGTACAACCCGGAAGGTGTTCAGTTCATTGAAAAAGTGAGCTTTGTTCCATCTACAGGGGCATGGCACGTCAATCAGAATACCCCAATACATTTCAGCCGCAAACCGGATCAGGTCTATTTTTCCGACTATGGCCGGGGAGATGTTCTGCACAAGCTGGACAGTGACGAACAGAGCTCATCAGTGGCCTGCAAGGTGGGCATGGCCACCGCTGCAGCCCTTTTTTCTCAGGCCGATACCACCAGCACCCAGGAGGTTACCGCCCGCATCCCCTTACCCCCGGAAGATGACGGCTACCACAAGAGACGCAGCCCCCGGCCTGCCCCACGCATGTCCTGGTCCGAAGCGTTAGATAACACATGCCGATTGCGCCTTCCGGACCAGAAACTGAGCAAATTATATCAAACCGCTGTCCACACTCTGGTTCTCCTTTCCACCCGGGATGTAGTCCCTGGACCATACACGTATCGCCGTTTCTGGTTTCGGGATGCCTGCTTCATGCTCCACGCCTTGTTGAATCTGGGCTTTACAGATACTGTGGACAGAATTATTCAGGCCTTCCCTTTGCGCCAAAAAAGATCGGGATATTTCCAATCTCAAGCTGGCGAATGGGACTCCAACGGGCAAGTGCTCTGGCTTTTGGACCGTTTTGAGCAGCTTGCCAACCGCCAGCTGGGACGGGAATGGATCTCTTCAATCCTCTCCGGGACAAAGTGGATTCAGGCCAAACGTCTGCCGGCCGATAAAGGAGGACTTCATGCCGGGCTCCTGCCGGCCGGGTTCAGCGCCGAACATCTGGGCCCCAACGATTATTACTACTGGGACAGCTTCTGGGGGGCAGCCGGTTTGCACAGTGCGGCCCGCATATTGCAAAGACATGATCAGGGGCAGCGCTCCCAATCCGCTAACCAAGCCGGAAATGATTTTTTTCAAGCCATCTGGGAGAGCATTGACGGCATCCCGGAACACAGAGCATCCGGAGGCATACCAGCCTCTCCCTATCGCCGCCTGGATGCCGGGGCCATCGGCTCCCTGGTGGCCGACTATCCGCTGCAGATCACCCCGCCCGGTGACCGCCGGATCATGAATACTGTAGACTTTTTGGTGCACAATTGCTTTCAGCAGGGAGGATTTTTCCAGGACATGATCCATTCCGGAATCAATCCCTACCTTACTCTGTGCATAGCCCAGACTTTCTTGCGGGCCGGCGATCCGCGGTGTATTGATTTGATACACACGGTAGCCGACCTGGCCTCTCCGACCGGGCATTGGCCGGAAGCCATTCACCCTCTGACCCTTGGGGGCTGCATGGGGGATGGCCAGCATGGCTGGGCGGCCAGCGAATGGGTCATGATGCTGCGCAGTCTGTTCGTGAGAGAAGAAGACGGAGGTCTTATCCTTGGCTCCGGCCTTGATCCAGCCTGGCTGCAGGCCAACGAGCCCCTTGAGTTCGGCCCCACCTTGACTCCGTTCGGCCAACTCAGCGTTTATGCAATCGGAACAGACCAAGGCCGGGCCAAAATCCGCGTTTCCGGGACTGTGGACCCTGAACAAACCTCCATTGAAGCTGCTCTACCCGGCTATTCTTCGCAGCATATTCAGAGTATGGATCAGGAATATCAGCTGGCAAAAATATGAACATAGCAATGTTTACAAATACCTATCTTCCCCATGTGGGAGGAGTGGCCCGTTCGGTATCCGCTTTCGCCCAGGATTTGGTCCGCCTGGGGCACAGGATAGCCGTGGTGGCTCCCCACTTTCAGGGAGAAAAAAGGAAGGAAATGCCTGGTGTTCAGGTTATACGCGTTCCAGCTATTCAAAACTTCAACGGAAGCGATTTCTCGGTTCGTTTGCCCATTCCCTTTTTCCTGAATGAAAAAATGGACTCCTTTAACCCAGACCTGATCCACAGCCATCACCCATTTCTGCTGGGTGATACAGCCATGCGGGTAGCCAGACAGAGAGAGCTACCCCTGGTCTTCACCCACCATACTATGTATGAATGGTATACCCACTATGTACCCTTTGACTCCAAGGGCATGAAACGTTTTGTGATCAATCTCTCTACCCAGTACGCCAACATGTGCAGCGCAGTGATTGCCCCCAGTCAGAGCATCTCGCGTATCCTCCAGGATCGGGGGGTACGCACAGAGATAAAGGTCATTCCCACAGGTATTGACTTGAAGTTCTTTGCCTCCGGTCAGGGAGACCGGATGCGCAGAGAGTTCAATCTGGAAAAAGACACCCAGATCATCGGCCACGTCGGCCGCCTGGCTCCGGAAAAAAATCTCACTTTTTTGGCCGCCGCGGTGAGCAAGGCCATGCTGGAAATGCCGGGATCTGTCTTTCTTCTGGTTGGGGATGGCCCGAGCCTGCCGGACATTCAAGAGCTCTTCACCCAGCAGGGATTAGATGATCGCTTTATTTGGGCCGGGAAGCGATCCGGGCAAGATCTGGCCGATGCATATGCAGCCATGGACCTGTTTGCCTTCGCCTCCCGCACCGAGACTCAAGGCCTGGTTCTGGCTGAAGCCATGGCTGCCTCCACCCCGGTAGTGGCCCTGGATGCAAGTGGAGCCCGTGAAGTGGTCAATGATGGGGAAAACGGACGCCTGCTGCCTAAATCCTGCACTGAGCAGGGCTTTGCCCAAGCCTTGACAGAGATTCTGTCCTCTGGGCAAACATGCAAGCGGTTCAGATCCAAAGCTGAAGAGACCGCCTCCATTTTTTCCCGGCAATCCAGCGCCCGCGAGCTGAGCAACCTGTACCAAACCTACAATGCCGGGTACAAAGAGCAGCATGCACTCGATCCGGAAGACCTCCTTTCCTGGGACATTCTCCTTCGCTCCCTGAAAACAGAATGGGAGCTCCTGACCCACAAGACACAAGCCGTATTCGATGCGGTCACCCAGGAGACAAAGAGATTGCCCAAAGGGCAGGGTTGGGGCCGAGAGGACAAGAGGCCCAAAGACTGAGGGTTGATCAAAGAGGCTGGGTCTCAGAGAGAACCAGCCCTACCCAGAAAAGCCAGTGTCATTTTAGGGATAAAACCTCGTTTCATACGAGTTGGCAGGAGTGGAATAGAGATGAAAAAGATCGAGATCATCATCAGGCCATTTAAGGTAGATGAGGTGAAAGACAAGCTCAACACCGTAGGCATCACAGGCATGACCGTCACTGAAGTCAAGGGCTACGGCCGACAGCGGGGCCATACTGAGATTTACCGAGGTGCTGAATATGAAGTCGACTTTGTGCCCAAGTCCAAAATTGAAGTCGTCGTTGAGGACTCGCTGGTTGATCAGGCGGTTGAAGCCGCTCAGGAAGTAGCCAGGACTGGAAAAATTGGAGACGGCAAGATATTTATTACCCCAACTGAAGAGGCCATTCGCATTCGGACCGGGGAGATGGGAGACGATGCATTATAGTTATGTTCTGCCCTTACAGGCCGGAGGCGTTTGAACCGCGGAATACGCAGAATGCACGGAAGAATTGCATGAATATTCCTATTCAGCGTACCCCGTGCATTCCGCGGTTAAATCTTTGTCCGCGGGTTCCTTCCTCGAACAAAATGGGCGTCTTCTGCCAGCGGTCCCGCCATGGCGGGACTGAAATCAGGGTCCGGGAAGATATCTCTTAACCATCAGGACATTTTTGGTGCACTTGCGGACCACTTTCTCGGCCACAGATCCGAGAAAGAACTCCTGCACGTTGCTTCGTCCGTGGGACCCAAGGACAATCATGGAAACATCGTCTTCTTTCTCCGCTTTGAGAATTTCCTGAACGGGAATACCGACCACGACTCTGGTTTGAGTTGTAAAACCGAGCTGTTGGATCTTTTGGGCTATTTTCTCCAATTCATCCTGGGCACTGTCCAGAATCTTTTTTTCCATCTCCTCGGCCTGACCGTAAGCATAGTGCTCCATGGCCAAAAAGCTTCTCTGGTCCACTATATGCAGCAAAACGACTCTCCCAGCGCCCATTGCCCGCAGGTCTTCAAAAACATTTTGAACCTGCTGCGAAACCTCTGAAAAGTCGGTGGGAAAAAGAATAGTCTGGAGCATGCAAGTATTTTCCTTTGATTGAGGGTGGAAGAATGAGCAGGCCGCATACGCAGTTGACGGCAGACTCGCTCCAGGCGGCCATGCCGCCCGGGATATATATGTGTGCAAACAGCCGGGGCAGAATTCTTCAGTTACCGCTTGACCACCAGTACTGGCTTGGTACATTTACGGACAACTTTCTCGGCCACCGATCCGAGAAAAATCTCGGCCAGGTTGCTCTTGCCATGCGAGCCAAGAACAATGAGTGAAACCTCATCCTCTTTTTGCTCTTTCAGGATTTCCTGCACCGGGATGCCAATGACAACCTTGGGAACGACAGTAAATCCTTGCTCTTTAATCTTTGGGGCCATTTTTTCCAATTCACTCTTGGCATAGTCCATGCTCTGTTTTTCTAATTGTTTTTCTAATTCCTTGGCATTGGCATAACCGTTACCTTCCATGATATGAAAATTTCTTTGGTCCACCACATGGAGGAGGATGACTTTTTCCGCCCCGGCCAGTTGCAGTTTTTCAAAAGCATCTAAGGCCTTGAACGAGATCTCTGAGAAATCTGTGGGAAAAAGGATTGTCTTCAACATACGGCCATTCTCCTTATATATTACTGTTAGGAAATACAGCGGACTTAAACTTTGGGGCCATGATCCTCAAAAAGAAGAAATGTTCATATTATGTGCCGAATATATTCGAATTTATGGCAAAATGCAACTCACTGCCTGGTCATTTTGTCATCAGGTGCAAGTTGTCTGAAGTGTTCAATGTAGAGCTTCAAGAGGCCCGGTTTATACGCAATCGTCGCCCACTTTTTGCCTCTGGAGAATTTCATGAGTATGGATATACGCCAAAGCGGCATTCTGCTCCACCCCACCTCACTGCCCGGACCCCATGGGATCGGAGATCTGGGCCCGGCAGCCTATAGCTTTATAGACACCCTGGCCCAAAGCGGACAAAGCCTTTGGCAGGTCTTGCCATTAGGGCCCACGGGATTCGGCAACTCTCCTTATATGTGCCTGTCTGCATTTGCGGGGAATCCTTTGCTTATCAGCCTGCAATTACTGTGCGAGGAAGGCCTCTTGACCCCGGATGAGATGAATGACCATCCTGAACTTCCCGCCTACCGGGTAGATTACCCTTTGGTGCAGAACCTCAAACGTTCCCTGCTGGCCAAGGCGTTCTCGCGCTTTATGACCACCCCCGGCCATCCCCAGCACGAACGCTACACAGCCTTTTGTCACCTCCACAGCTCCTGGCTGGACACCTTTGCCCAGTTCATGGCCCTTAAAGAGGCCCATAACCAGGTAGTCTGGACCGAATGGGACCCGGGGGCGGCCCAAAGGGACCCTGACGCCATGAAGGCCTGGCAGGCAGACCTGGACAAGGAGATCCAATTTCACAAGTACTTGCAGTTTCTGTTTTTTGAACAATGGACTCACCTGAAGGCCTATGCCCATGATCAGGGGATATCGATTATCGGAGATCTGCCTCTGTATGTGGCCCACGACAGCGCAGAAGTCTGGAGCCGGCCATCCCTGTTTCACCTGGACCATAAGGGCCGTCCCCAGGTTATCGCCGGCGTGCCCCCGGATTATTTCAGTTCCACCGGCCAACGCTGGGGCAACCCTATCTACCGCTGGGAATACATGGCTGAAAACAGGTATGCCTGGTGGATCGAGCGCTTCCGGCTCAACCTCACTCTGTTCGACATTGTGCGCATCGATCATTTCCGGGGATTTGAGGCCTATTGGGAAGTTCCGGCCCATGAACAAACCGCGGTCAATGGCCGCTGGGTCAAAGGACCTGGCCAGGATTTGTTTAAAGCAGTCCAGGCGGCCCTTGGTCCCATCCAGGTCATCGCCGAAGACCTGGGAGTCATCACCCCGGAAGTGGACGCCCTGCGGGACAATCTGAGATTCCCGGGCATGCGCATTTTACAGATGGCCTTTGGAAACGATCCCAAAGCTTCGGAATACAGGCCGCACAACCATATCCACCGCAGCGTTGTGTATACGGCCACTCACGACCACAACACCACTGTGGGCTGGTTTCAAGCCGACCCCGGCACCCAGAGCACCCAAAGCAGAGAGGAAATTGAACAGGAACGCAGCTACCTTTTGGATTATCTTGGCGCAAATGGAGAGGATATTCACTGGGACCTCATCCGGCTGGCTTTGGGCTCTGTAGCCCGCACAGCGATAATTCCCATGCAGGATGTCCTGGGTCTGGGCACTGAGGCCAGAATGAACCGGCCCGGGTCATTTGAAGGCAATTGGGAATGGAGACTTACTTTCAAACAGCTCGACCCGGAAACTCTGGCCCGGCTCAGGCGGGAAACCAGTATCTTTGAACGAGGCTGAAAGGTACTGTTCAGATTTGACGGAAGCAAAGCTCGTATGAAACAAGATCATAGCTCATTGAGATTGCTTCGTCGAAGACTCCTCGCAATGACGGATTGGGTTCCAACTCTAGGCTGTCACTTTAGCTCGTCATTGCGAGCGTAGCGAAGCAATCTCCTTAAGTAAACGACAGTCGCAGCGTTTCTTTCTTGATCAAACTGGGCGTCTGCGGCCAGAGGCGGCGCTAAAACCCGAAATACGAAACCGGTACATATGCACCATTCATCCTTTGTCCTGACTGACGACCCCTTGTGGTACAAAGACGCCATTATTTATCAGCTGCACATCAAAACCTTTTTTGATGCTGACAACAATGGCATTGGCGATCTGCGGGGCCTGCTCTCCAAGCTGAACTACCTGCAGGAGCTGGGCTGCACCGCCATCTGGCTCCTTCCTTTCTATCCTTCGCCGTTAAAAGACGATGGATACGATATCGCCGACTACGAGAACATCCATCCGAACTACGGGACGATTCAGGACTTCCGCAATCTGCTCCAGGCGGCCCACGCCCTGGGCCTTCGCGTTATCACCGAACTGGTTCTGAACCACACCTCGGATCAGCACGAATGGTTCCAAAAAGCGCGTAAGGCCGAACCCGGAACCCCGGAGCGCAACTTCTATGTCTGGAACGAGACTCCGGACAAGTATCAGGAAGCCAGGATCATCTTCAAGGACTTCGAGATCTCCAACTGGACCTGGGACCCGGTGGCCAGGTCCTATTTCTGGCACCGGTTCTACTCCCATCAGCCTGATCTCAATTTCGACAATCACGCCGTGCACGAAGCCCTGTTTCGAGTCATCGACTTCTGGCTCGGCATGGGAGTAGACGGCATGCGTCTGGATGCAGTGCCCTATCTCTATGAGCGGGAGGGAACCAATTGCGAGAACCTGCCCGAGACGCATCAGTTCCTAAAAGATCTGCGTCAATATGTAGACCAGCACTACCCCAATCGTATGCTTTTGGCTGAGGCCAACCAATGGCCGGAAGAAGCAGCAGCCTATTTCGGGGGCGGAAAAGAATGCCACATGGCTTTTCATTTTCCGATCATGCCTCGGCTGTTCATGTCTCTATGGATGGAAGACCGCTTTCCGATCATAGATATCCTGGAACAAACTCCGGATATCCCTTCTTCCAGTCAATGGGCCATCTTTCTGCGCAATCACGACGAGCTGACCCTGGAGATGGTCACCGATGAAGAGCGGGATTATATGTACCGCATGTATGCCAAGGACCCTCGGGCCAGAATCAACCTGGGAATCCGTCGCCGCCTGGCCCCGCTGTTAAACAACAACCGGCGCAAGCTGGAGCTCATGAATTTCCTGCTTTTCTCTCTGCCCGGAACTCCGATCATCTATTATGGCGACGAGATCGGAATGGGAGACAACTACTATCTGGGCGACCGCAACGGAGTACGCACTCCAATGCAATGGAGCCCGGACCGCAATGCCGGATTCTCCAAAACCAACCCTCAGCAGCTTTATCTGCCGGTGATAATGGATCCGGAGTACCATTATGAAGTGGTCAATGTAGAAAACCAGGACAAAAATCCCTCCTCCCTGCTCTGGTGGATGCGTCGGGTCATTGCCATGCGCAAACGATTCAAGGCCTTCGGCCAGGGGAACATCCAGTTTCTGTTCCCGGAAAACCCCAAGGTCCTGATTTTTACCCGCAGTTATGAAGATGAAACCATATTGGTCATCATTAATCTCTCCCGTTTTGCTCAGGCCGTCTCCCTGGATCTTTCCGCCTACAGCGGCTGTGTGCCCGTGGACCTGTTCAGCGGAAACGAGTTCCCCCAAATCCAGGACAGCCCCTACCAGTTTACAATGGGCATGAACGACTATTTCTGGTTTCAGCTGGTGAAGAGCCACGAGACAAGTGGAGCTGGGACCGGACAGGTGGTTCCTGAACTGGAAATCCGCGGACCATGGGACAGCCTACTCCAGCGAAACGGCCTGGAAATTTTGGAAAAAAAGATCTTGTCTTCCTATCTGCTTCGCAGTCATTGGTCCAGGGCTCGGACCAAAAGGCTCCTGGAGACCAAGGTCAAGGACCGGATCCCGATCCCTTCGGTCCAGGATCATCACTGGCTGCTCATCATACAGGCCATGTTCGCTGAAGGAGATCCAGAGAACCATCTTGTAGCTCTCTCCTACCAGGAATGCGAGGTGGACGCCCGCCCGGACAGCATTCCCGAGCACTCTGTTATGGCTCATCTTATCTCCCCCCAGAGCACGGGAGTTCTGTATGACGGCCTGTACAATCCCCAGCTGCAACAGGCCCTGCTGGAACAGCTGCAGCAGAGGCAAACAGTCCTGGGAGTCAGTGGCAGGCTGCGCTTTTTCCCCACTCAGGACCTTTTTCAGATCTGGTCTCCACCTTCAGAGGGGATCTCGTCCCAGGTCTTGTCTGAAAAGCACGAGAACTTGTTTATCCTCTATGATGGCCGCCTGTGCCTCAAACTCTATCGCTGCCTGGAAGAAGGAACTAATCCGGGCGTGGAAATGCTGACTTTCCTGGGCCATAACGGAACCTTGGCCAATGTGCCGACCCTGGCCGGGGAGCTCGTGTATCAAAGTCCGCCCGGCGAACCGATCAGCCTGGGCATCTGCCGGGACTTCATCCCTAACCTGGGACAGGGAGACGCCTGGAAGCTGACCCGGGATGCTCTGCATCGCTTCTTTGAGAACGTGCTCACCACCCGTCCTTCCCTGGATGAGGCATCTCAGCTGCCGCCCTCTGTGTTTGATATCAGCCACGAAACCATTCCGGACCAATTGCAGGATTGCATCGGCGGGCCCTATCTGGACCTCATGGCCCAGCTGGGCGCCACGACCGGCAGCCTGCACACCAGGCTGGCTCGACCGAAAGAATATCCAGGCTTTCAGCCCGAGCCCTTCTCCACCCTGTACCAGCGCTCCGAATACCAGGCTATCCGCACCCTCATCCGCCGCACCCTGCACACTTTGCGGCGCAGATATCACCGGATTTCCCCGGATTGTATCCATCTGGCCGAGTTTGTCCTGGAGTCAGAACAAGACCTGATTGCCTTTGCCCGAAACATCACCCAGAGGAAAATCAGAGCCCAAAAGATCCGGATTCACGGCAACTACAATCTGACTCACGTCCTTTTTACTGGCAACAATTTTGCAATTCTCAATTTCGAGGGTGATCCCTCCAAACCTCTCAGTCAACGCCGGCTCAAGCGAGCAAGCCTCATGGACGTGTCCACAATGATCGGCTCTTTCTTTTATGCAGCCAACAGCGGACTGCAGGCCTTTGCCCGCCTGCATCCGGAAGAGAGCGCTCAGCTCAAGTTCTGGATTGATCCCTGGCACAAAGTCCTCAGCGGGATCTTTCTCAATGCGTATCTCCAGGAGGTTGGGAATCAGGCCTTTGTTCCCCAGGAGCGAGTCCAGGTGCAGACCCTGCTCAATCATTATCTTTTGGAACAAGCTTTCCACGACATATTATACCGTCTCAACATGCATCCCGAAGGCCTGTATGTCCCTTTGCAGGGACTGCAAAATATTATGACCTGGCAATAAAACTTTTTTCAGCTTGGCCCTTAGCCAAGCTGAAAAAAGATCAACTCTAACTCACAAATGGGGTCCTGCTTATGACCGATACTGTATACACCGATATCACTCGTTTCTCCGAGCTGGATATTTATCTGTTCAAAAAAGGCAGCCATTATCGCCTGTTCGACAAATTGGGGTCCCATCCAATGCACAGGGCGGGCAAGTCCGGCACCTACTTTGCGGTGTGGGCTCCCAATGCCCGGCAGGTCTCGGTCATCGGGGACTTCAACGCCTGGAACACCTCGCAGCACCCCTTGACCTGCCGTACTGACGGCTCCGGGATTTGGGAGGGATTTCTAACCAGGGTGGAGCCCGGAACCGTGTATAAATATCACATAGTCTCCGCTGCCACCGAGTATCGCATGGACAAGGCCGATCCCTTTGCCCGCCTTTGGGAGGTCCCGCCCAATACCGGGACCAAGGTATGGAAACCCCAATACGCCTGGCAGGACCAGGACTGGATGGCCAAGCGCAAGGAACACAATACCTTGAATGCCCCCATGTCCACATACGAGGTCCACCTGGGCTCCTGGGCCCGCCGGCCGGACGGAACTTTTCTGACCTACCGGGAACTGGCCGAAAGTCTGGGTCGCTACGTCCAGGACATGGGCTTCACCCATGTAGAGCTTATGCCGGTCATGGAGCACCCTTTTTATGGTTCCTGGGGCTATCAATGCCTGGGCTTTTTCGCTCCCACCTCCAGATACGGCACCCCAGAGGAGTTCATGGCCCTGATTGACTTTTTGCACAGCCTGGATATCGGGGTTATTCTGGATTGGGTTCCTTCCCACTTTCCCAACGACGGCAATGGGCTGGCCTATTTCGACGGCACTCATCTCTATGAACACGCCGACCCCAGACAGGGATTTCACCCGGAATGGAAAAGCTCTATCTTCAATTACAGCCGGAATGAAGTCCGCTCTTTTCTCATTTCCAGTGCCATGTACTGGCTGGAGGCTTTTCATGCCGACGGCCTGCGGGTGGATGCTGTGGCCTCCATGCTGTACCTGGATTATGGCCGGGAAGATGGGGAATGGATTCCCAACGAGTATGGAGGCCGGGAAAATATTGCTGCCATTGATTTCATCCGCACCCTGAACCAACAAGTGTACACCACCTTTCCGGATGTTCAGGTTATTGCCGAGGAATCAACGGCCTGGCCCATGGTCACCCGCCCTCCCTATGCCGGAGGCTTGGGCTTTGGTCTGAAGTGGAACATGGGCTGGATGCACGACTCCCTGGAATACATGGCCTTAGATCCCATTCACCGCCGCTATCATCACGACAAGCTGACCTTCGCCGTCTGGTACGCCTTTACCGAGAACTTCCTTTTGCCCCTGTCCCACGACGAAGTGGTTTACGGAAAGAGTTCTTTACTCCACAAGATGCCCGGGGACCAGTGGCAGCAGTTTGCCAATCTCCGTCTTTTATTCGGCTACATGTACACCTTTCCAGGCAAAAAGCTGGTATTCATGGGCGGTGAATTTGGCCAATGGCAAGAGTGGTACCATGAAGAATCCCTGCATTGGGAGCTTTTGGAGCACGATGCCCACCATCAGCTGCTCTCCTGGCTGCGGGATTTGAACCACCTGTATCGCAGCGAACCAGGCCTGCACTCCCTGGACCTTGAATCAGCCGGATTTGAATGGGTGGATTGCTCGGATTGGGAAAACTCGATTATCAGCTATCTGCGCCAGGATCCTTCCAAGCAGGAACGGTTTCTTGTGGCCTGCAACTTCACCCCGGTTCTCAGAAAGGACTACAGACTGGGAGTCCCTGTTTCCGGAGTTTGGGACGAGATATTAAACAGCGATGGGCTGGAATACGGAGGCAGCGGCCAGGGCAATTTCGGCCGGGTGGTCTCCGAACCCATCGCCACCCATGGCAGACCCCATTCCCTTTGCCTGACCTTGCCTCCCTTGGGTCTGGCTGTTTTCAAGCACCGGCCTGCGTCCATGGATGCTGATGATGTATCAGATACGAGGAAGGAAGACACATGATCTGCGGCGCACACTATTTGGGCCAGTCCAGATGCAGGTTCACGGTCTGGGCCCCTTTTCGGTCCCGGATGGAGGTCAAGATCCTGGATCAGGACAGAGATCGGATCATTCCCCTGGAACCGACTCACCAAGGGTACTGGCAGGCAGAGGTGTTGGATGTGGCCCCCGGAAGCCTGTACTTTTACCGCCTGGACAAGGATCTGGAGCGGCCGGACCCGGCTTCCCGCTCCCAGCCGGAAGGGGTGCATGGCCCTTCCATGGTTGTGGACCACTCTGCATTTGCCTGGGAAGATCAGGGCTGGCAAAATATCCCCCAGTCAGAATTGATGCTCTATGAACTGCACATTGGGACCTTCACCCCTGAAGGGACCTGCCGGTCCGTCATCCCCCGGCTGGGGGAGCTTAAGGACATGGGAATCACCGCCCTGTCCCTGATGCCTGTGTCCCAGTGTCCGGGAGAGCGCAACTGGGGGTACGACGGTGCCTACCTGTATGCTGTAAGCCAGGCCTATGGTGGAACCACCGGCCTCAAGGAGCTGGTCAATGCCTGCCACAGGCAGGGACTGGCCGTAATCCTGGATGTGGTCTACAACCATTTGGGACCTGAAGGCAATTACCTGCGCGATTTCGGGCCGTATTTCACGTCCCAATACGCCACGCCCTGGGGAGAGGCTGTGAACTTTGATCAGGCCTACAGTGAGCCGGTCCGTCGCTTTTTTGTGGACAATGCCCTGTACTGGGTCGAACATTTTCACATGGACGGCCTGCGCCTGGATGCCATCCATGCCATCATGGATCAAAGCCCTCATCCTTTTTTGCAGGAATTGGGATCTGAGATGAAAGCCATGACCCAAAGCCAGGGCAAGCCGGTATACATTATTGCTGAAAGCGATTTAAACGACGCCCGGGTGCTGCGCCCGAGATCCCAGGATGGTTTCGGCCACCAGGCCCAGTGGACGGACGACTTCCATCACAGCCTGCACGCCCTGCTCACAGGCGAGCGCCAGGGCTATTACCAGGATTTCGGTCACCTCCAGGACCTGAAGAAGAGCATGGAAAACGGGTATGTCTACACCTGGGATTTTTCCCGCTTCCGGCAACGCCGGCACGGGACGGCAAGCACGGACTGCGGAGGGGAACAGTTCGTGGTCTACAGCCAGACCCATGATCAGGTGGGCAACCGCATGCTGGGCGAGCGGCTTTCCCAATTGGTGAGCTTTGAAGCCCAAAAGCTGGCGGCCGGATGCACTCTTTGCTCCCCTTTTGTGCCCATGCTGTTCATGGGGGAGGAATATGCGGAGACAGCCCCGTTTCTGTATTTCGTCCATCACACCGATCCGGAACTGGTAGAGGCTGTGCGCCAGGGCCGGGCTGAAGAGTTCAAGGACTTCCAGTGGTCAGGCACTCCGCCGGATCCCCAGGATGAGAAGACGTTTTTGGATTCCAAGTTGAATTGGGACCTGCGGACAAAAGGGCACCACCAAAAGATGCTGGCCCTGTACCAGGAACTGCTTCGTCTGCGGCGCACGTTCTCTCCCCTCCGGGTCCTGGACAAGGATCGGCTTCAGGCCCAAACCCGGAACGATGACACAGTGCTCACAATCCATCGCTGGTACCGGGATCAGGAGGTCCTGTTCATCGGCAACTTCCACGGGAACAAGCAGTCCTGGACAGCCAGAATCATCAATCGCCCCTGGTCCCTGATCCTGGACTCCAGCCAGGAGAAATGGGCCGGCCCGGGCGGCCAGGCCCCTGAACACCTGGAGCAGGCATCCCCGATTACCCTCATGCCCTGGAGCTTTGTGCTCTATGCCGGAGGCTGAGTCAGGGAAGGGGAACACCCAGCGCTTTCAATAAACATTTACATTCAGAAGGTTCCCCGCCCGGCACTCAATTGCAAAAACTATTGATCTCTCTTTTTGACAAGCCTTAGATGTGCATTTGAGTGCCGGGCGGGGACAGGGGCGGGTCGTCATAGTGACAACTTCCTTATTCTATTTCCTCAACCAGAACCTGCTGCCCGGCGAACTTCTTTCCCAATGAGACCTGGCCGCTTTTACCGATTGTCTTTATTGTGCCCATAAAACCTCCCTTGCATGATTGGACAAAAATAAGTTAGCATGAAAGCATGAGATGTCAATTTTTAGTCCGGTAATTTTTTTGCCCGCTTTGGGGCCAAAAAATATTTCAGATTTGCCGGAGGCAAAGCTCGTATGAAACGAGATTTTGCTTTTTCCGTCACCCCGGCGTAGGCCGGGGTCCAGCTCTTATATCTTCAGTCTGGATTCCGGCTGGAGCCTGTGCTGGACCCCGATCCAGTACCGGAATGACGGAGGAGGTAACTCAAAGTTTCTTTCTGGATCAAACTGGGCGTCTGCGGCCAGAGGCGGCGCTGAACCCTGAACATTTAATTGGAGCCATCATGAACCGACGCGGCAGCGGCCTTATTTTGCACATTACCTCTTTGCCCTCACCTTTCTGCATCGGCGATCTGGGCCCCGGTGCTTACCAAACTGTGGACTTCATGCACCAGGCCGGACAGGCCTTCTGGCAGATACTCCCCCTGACCCCGACCTCCGGAATCAACGGACACTCCCCATACAGCAGCATCTCAGCCTTTGCCGGAAATATCCTGCTTATCAGCCCGGAGCTCCTGGTGGAAGAAGGGTTGATCAGCACCAGGGATCTGCCGGAACCTGCGGCCGATCCCTCGCTTGTTGACTACCCCAAAGCGGAAAAAAGCACCCAGGTCATTCTGGACCTGGCCCAGGCCGCCCTCCCCACCAATCCAGCCCTTAAAAAAGAGTTTGACCGTTTTTGTTCCCAGCAAAGAGATTGGCTGCAGGATTTTGCCCTGTTTTGCGCGGCCAAAAAAGCTTTTGGGCACCGCTCCTGGAATGAATGGCCTGCGGAAATCAGGGACCGGCACACACAGGCTCTGGCCGACCTGGCCCAAGAGCAGGCCAGGGAGATAGAAAAAATTAAGTTCAGCCAGTTTCTCTTTTTCCGTCAATGGGACAGACTCAAGGACTACGCCAACCAGAAATGCATTCAGGTTATCGGCGACTTGCCCATTTACGTCAGCTACGACAGCGCCGAGGTCTGGGCCCAGCCGGAGCAGTTCAAGCTCGATGCCCAGGGCACGCCGGTAACAGTTGCCGGGGTGCCTCCGGACTATTTCAGCTCCACCGGCCAGTTGTGGGGCAATCCGGTTTATGATTGGCAAAAGATGGAGGAGAGCGGCTTTGACTGGTGGATCAAGCGCTTGAAGCACACCTTTGAACTCTACGACATCGTGCGAATCGATCACTTCCGGGGTTTTGTAGGGTATTGGGAAGTTCCGTATGGAGAAAAAACTGCAGTCAACGGCTGGTGGACCGAGGCCCCGGCCACAAATTTTTTCCGCACTCTTCTCAAGCGCTTTCCCTGCCTGCCCATCGTGGCCGAGGATCTGGGGGAAATCACCCCGGACGTCCGGGAGGCTATGCACCTCTTTGGTTTCCCGGGCATGAAAGTCCTGGTCTTTGCCTTTTACGACGACAACCCCTTACACCCTTTCCTGCCCCATACCTATGAGCGCAACTGCGTGGCCTACACCGGGACCCACGACACCAACACCGTCCTGGGCTGGCTGCAAAATGAAACAGACGAAAAAACCAGACAACGCCTGTACCGCTATCTGGGCCGGGAGCTGCAGGACCAGCAGGTCCCCTGGGAACTCATCCGCCTGGCCATGGCCTCAGTGGCCGACAAGGCCATCTTTCCCATCCAGGATGCCCTGGCTCTGCCTGAAGCCACGCGCATGAACCTGCCCAGCACCACCCATGCCAACTGGTCCTGGCGGGTGCGGTCTGAAGAACTGAGTTCGGGCTTGGCAAATGCCCTGGCTGATATGGTGGCTACGTACGGGCGGTAGGATCTGAGGGGAGGACGTTATTGTGAACTGTTATTCGTTTTCAGGATAGCACACACAAATTGATATGAGAACCTCCTGTAAAGAGGGCGAAAAATCTTTCCTTCTCCTGTGAGCAAAAGCCTTTCGCCCTCTTTGACCAACTCTTTTCTTTTTTATCGGTGCCAGGTTTCCCCTCTGTTATCGGTGCCAGGTTTTCCCTCTGAGCGTTCTCCTCTTGTAGCTCCAGCTACTTTCTGTTCGACACGACCAAGCGAAACGGAACATAATTAATTCTTGACATCTCCTTCAAAAGTTAATATGAATTTTACCTTATTATGAAAGTTTGCAGCGCACATCATTTTCAAGGTTCCAAGTGCGAAAATCCGCCCATCCGGAGGTTGATTCCTGGAATGAAACGAAAGTCTGCAGTGACCTCATAGCCAAAGATGGCTTGCCCTTGGGAACAAAGGCGGCCGTGCAAGCCTGGGTTTTCTCCTGGATCAGACCTTGCCACTCAGGGTCAGTTCCATACTTGATCAACCCGGCAAACAGTTTTTTGAGCTTGAGCCCAAAACTTTTCAGATTTGCCGGAGGCAAAGCTGAGCATGATACACGTTTTAGTCATCGACGATGACCCCGAGTTCAGGCACACTATGTCCATTTTGTTGCATCGCTTGGGCTATACTGCACATCAGGCTGCTTATATCCAGCAAGGTCTACAAGTTTTTTCCGAAAACAGCGATATCTCCATAGTACTCCTGGATCTTTACCTCAGCGACGGAAAATGCATTGATGCCATCCCCCTTTTTCGCCTTCCTTCCCACTTCCCCCAAGTTATTGTTATGACCGGTCAAAGTGATCCGGACAGCGCTGCCCAATGCATAGAAAACGGGGCCTGGGATTACATGGAAAAACCAATCACCGCCCCCAAATTAAGCCTCACTTTGCAACGGGCGGTGGCCTGTCAGAATGAACGGACTGCGCGCGTCTCTCTGAACCAGATTCAACAAGAAGGTCTGATTGGGATCAGCCCCAATTTCATTTCCTGCCTGGAACAGTTGGGCTTGGTGACCTCTCATTCCAGCAATGTCCTTTTGTATGGCGAAACCGGCACTGGCAAGGAGCTCTTTGCCCGGGCCATCCATAACTGCAGCTCCAGGGCTGATCGAGCATTCGTGGCCCTGGATTGCACCTGTCTACCGGAAACCCTGGCTGAGAGTATTTTGCAGGGACACACCAAGGGCGCCTTTACAGGGGCAAATACAGCCAAAAGCGGGATGGTTAAACAAGCTGACGGAGGGACCCTCTTTTTAGATGAAATTGGGGAATTGCCCATGCATTTGCAAAAGAGCTTCCTGCGCATTCTGCAAGAACGTAGAGTCCGGCCCCTGGGCAGTTCCAAAGAAGAATACAGCGATTTTAGGCTCATTGCAGCCACCAACCGAAACCTGGAACAAATGGTAGCCCGAGGAGAATTCAGGCAAGATCTCTATTACCGTTTGGTGACCTCCCAAATTATCCTCCCTCCTCTTCGGAACCGTAAAGAAGATATCCGCCCTCTGGTCCAAAATTTTATGGATCAAGCCTGCAAAGAATATGGATTGGAGGCCAAAGACCTCAGCCCCGACTTCATGAAGGCCCTTTATAGTTCACAGTGGCCCGGCAATATCCGGGAACTGATGAATGTCGTATACGCCTCCCTGGGTTCGGCTCAAAATGCCGCTACCCTCTACCCTCACCATCTCCCGGTCAACTTTCGTGCTCAGGTGGTCAAGCAGGCTGTGACCCAAAATCAGGCCGGGCCTGGGGAAAGCGCATCTTCGCAGCACACTTCCTGGCTGGAATTCAAATGTTTTCTGCCCCAACTCAACGGTAACAGACCACCTACTTTGAAGGAGGCCCGGAGCCATGTCGTCAATCAGTTGGAAGCTACGTACCTGCAAAAGATTATTCAGTATACCCAGGGTGACATCCCAAAAATCTGCCAATTGGCCGAGTTGTCTAAGCCGCGATGCTATGAACTTCTTAAGAAACACAAGATCAAGCGCAATCTTGATTAACTAAAATAGTATAAGAGATGCAAAGGCCCAATCATGGAGTGGAGAATGATTTTGAACGAATCCTTGGCCTGCCGGGGAAGCTCAAAATGCATTGCTCCCGGATTGACCCTGTAGCCCAGCCGCTGCAGTTCCTCACAGAGAACATAATTGAGTTTGTCAACAGCATCTGTTGTAGTTTCAAAAAGATGCAACTGATTGTCTCCATCCTCAAGCTGCATACCGTTGCCTTGGGCCATGAGCCGGGCCGTACTCCAGGATAACTGCACCCCAAAGAAAGCCTGCCCCAAACCGATAAAATTCTGAGTCCCTAGAAAAACCGGGTTAAATGAGCTTATGGTTGGATTCAGTTCCATGTCTCTGACCTTGAGCACAAAGCCCAAGCGATAGAAATACTCCACAATAAGTCCCAGGGCTCGGCGGAGTATCTCCGCTTGGGGAATGTGCTGCAGACATTTGGCAAACGCCTGTTCTTTTTTCTGCAGGTGCTGTTGGAAGGCATTCAGATACACATTGAGCTTGTTGGTGCTCACATAGCCGAGACGGGTTAAGGCTTCTCCCAAATATATATGATTTTCGGCCTGCTCCCGAAACAATTCCTGCACTTGATCCTGGGACAAGAACCCTTTTTCCACTGCCAGGCCACCGAACTTGTGATTCACCCTTTGCTGCTCTTCCAGGATGCAGTTCAATTGCTGGGATGATAGATATCCTTTATTTACAGCCAGGGTGCCCATAAGGATGTGGTTTTCCCTTTGGCAATCCATGGCCTCTTCAAGTTGTTCCTCAGTAATAACCTCTTGCTTCAGGAGATATTCCCCAAAAAAATCTCCAAACATCATAGCGTGTCTCCCTTTCGCCTTGGCGATGTCAAAAGCCCCATCTCCTGCACCTACATTTTCCCCGTTTGTCCGTTCCGAGGCACAAACAGACTGATGCAGGTCGTGCCTTTCTTATCCGATGTATCCATGCGAATCTTATAGTTCATGGTCTCAGCCATCAGCTTGGCCGAATACGTGCCCATGCCTATCCCAGAAGCCTTGCCACTGGTTTTGAATTTATCGAAAAAGTTTTTTCTTATGACTTGAGGCACAACCCCTTTGTTATGAATTCTAATGATTAGTGGATCACAACTGTGAATATCAATCTGGATTTCTTCTCCTTGCGGCGATGCTTCTATGGCATTAATGACGAGATTACAAAACAGGAAGTATAAGAGGAGTTCTTCAGACTGAATATACACTCTTTGTCCAGGAAACAACTCCTGTCCGTTAACCATTGTCTTCACAGTTAGATTTTTGCTGGTCAAGTGCCATTGATATTGCTCAATAACTTGGTGTATGAGATGTAAAACATCCACTTCTTGAGGTAGAAATTTATACGTGCCTTTTTCCATCTTGAAAAGATCCAGTGATAAATCAATCATGCGGTTTATTTTCAATCCTGTACTTTCAATAAGGCCCACTATCTCCCGTTGCTCATCGCTGAGGTTCGAATCCTGCTTTAACATTTGCGGTAGCCCCATCAAACTGCTTAAAGAGCACTTGAGATCATGGCGCATCATTCTCTGCACGTCATCCTTTAGCTTCTCCAAATCCTTTTTATCAGTAATATCCTCCTCCACTCCGATGTATTTGATCACTTTTTCCTCCTGGTTTCGTACTGGAGCGATGGAGGCGTTGACCCAAAAGGTCTTCCCGGTTTTGGTTTGCTTTACAATTTCACCCCGCCACACCTGACCAGCCTGGATTGTCGGCCATATATGCTCATAGAAGTTTTGATCAATGCGATCGGAATGGAATATATGCAGGGAGTGGCCGATCACCTCCTCCGGAGTATATTCGGTCAAAGATGTAAAAGCGGGATTGACGTATTCTATGAGCCCCTGGGTATCGGTAATTATTATGACTGAAGGGCTATACTTCACCGCCATTTGCAGTTTTCGCAGTTCCTCTTCGTTTTTTTTGCGTATGGTGATATCGGAATGAGTACCAATCATTCGAAGTGCTCTGCCTTGATTATCCCGATCCACTACTTTTCCCTTTCCCATGACCCAACGCCATTGGCCATCCCTGGCCTGCATGCGGAACTCGACCTCAAATTCCTCCCGCTTGTTTTCAATGCAATCCATATTCACTCTGAGCACTTCTTCCTTATCATCAGGATGAATGCGGTCGGCCCAAAAGCTCGAACAATCATGTTTTTCGTCCATGGAATAGCCCAACATGGCCAGATAGGCCGGACTGAAATACACCTTATCTGTCTGCACATTCCAGTCCCATATTCCATCTCGAGTGGCCTCCATTGCCAGCTGAAAACGTTCTTTGCTCTCTTGCAGAATATCTTCAGACCGCTTTCGCTGCGAAATGTCTCGGGTTGCTCCTTGAAATCCAATGATCTCTCCAGAATCATTCTCATAAATATCTGCACCCTCAAGGCTTGATTTCCCTTGACCAAAATATCTGTGCCCTTCACGCTCCTTTCTGGAGGACTCCAAGGCCTGCTGCAGAATTTTCACCTGTTGCTCCAGATCCTCGTAAGACGGCTTCATATCTGCCATACCTAAGACCCTTTTATTTTATCTGTTGTCCGCGGA
>JAWLEI010000020.1:0-41212 GCA_041686195.1 Desulfovermiculus sp. | reverse complement strand
AGCCAGCAACATCCCCAAATTGTCATGGCTGCAGGCACGGAGCGGGGCAACGAAGTAATGGCCCACGCTGCGGCCCAGTCGGATCTGCCCATGGCCGCCAATTGCCTGCAGCTCTTCCCCGGAGACCCGTTTGGCCTGACCCGTTTTCGGTGGGGAGGCAGCCTTTTGGAGGACAGTGTCCTGCATGGAGATCCCAAGCTGGTGAGTATTGCCCTGCATGCGGTGGAGGCGGAAGAGGCCCCGGTGAGAGCCGAGAGCAGCTTTGAGGAGTTTTCCCCCCAACTACAGGAAAAGGATTTCCGGGTTAAGGTTCAAAGGCACGAGCAGACAGTAAGCGAAGGGGTAACCTTGAAGAATGCCCCTGTGGTCATCGGCGGTGGGCGAGGAGTAGGAAACGAGTCCGGTTACCGGGTCCTGGAAGAGCTGGCCTCCCTTTTGGGAGGTGCAGTCGGAGGCTCGCGGGTAGCCACAAATAATGGCTGGCGGCCGCATTCAGAACAGATCGGGCTGACCGGCAACCGCATCGCTCCGGAGCTGTATATCGCCTGCGGGGTCAGCGGAGCCATCCAGCATCTGGTCGGGTGCAAAGGAGCCAAACGGATAATGGTCATCAACAAGGACCCGGAAGCTCCGTTTTTCTCCAAGGCCGACTACGGAGTGCTCGGGGATCTGCATGAAATCCTGCCGGCGATTATTGAGGAGCTCCAGAAGGAAAAGATGGAGACAGTATAAAAGGTGGTTTTCTGATCACTTTTGGGAGTGCTCAGCACAGTGTCTGTTGAGCTCTTGAGAGCATGCAGCAAAGGGCCTTCCGCCAAGCGGAAGGCCCTTTGATTTTTTGGGGGCTCAGGCATGAAAAGAAATAAGTAGAATTTTTCTTATTCACTATGAGATTCACCACTGGTATCATAAATTTCAGATTAGTACACTCCTGCGCCCAGTATGTTGAGCAGATGCCAATCTCCCAAGGTTTTGTTGACAGACTTCTCTATGATGATAAATTATATACTAGGGAAAAATTAGAATTTCTAAGTCAAGAGCAACTGCATTCTGGTGGCTACTCAAGTTCTTTGGGAAATGTTCAGCTTACGCATTCTACCGGTGTCTTCACTCAACCCACAGCCGGGCTATCACTACTGAGGAGGTCAATGGCAATGACCTTTGAGAGGCGGGGAGTTGTCTGTGGATCATGAAGGAGGTTGGGCCATGCGTATATTGCTTATCAATCCGGGATACACCAAAGGATTCCAGCTTTTTTCCTTGCATTTTCCCCCCTTGGGCCTGGCCTCCCTGGCCGCATATTTGCGGGCCAACGGCCATGAGCCGGTTATTTGGGATCGCAATGTGCAAGCTGACGACCAGGCTCCTCGACCGGAAGACTTTGATCTGGTCGGGGTGACTTCAGATACTCCCCGTTTCCCTCAAACCGCGGACATAGCCGGCCAAGTACGCTCCGCCGGCGTACCTGTAGTCATGGGCGGTTCGCATGTCTCCTTCCAGGCAGAAGAGCCTTTAGCCTCCGGGTTTGCGGACTATGTGATCCGGAATGAGGCTGAGACCGGCCTTCTTGCTCTGGTCGATTCCTTAAGTCAAGGTGGAGAAAAGGGCCTGGATCAGGTTGGGGGCCTGAGCTATATGGACCAGGGAGAGGTGGTGCATAATCCAGGGAGCCAGGTCATCCAGGATGTGGACAGGCTTCCCTATCCGGCCCGGGATCTGCTGCCTATGCAGGATTATGCCCTGTACCTCAAGGGGAGAAAGGCCACCTCGATGATCAGCAGTCGCGGGTGTCCTTTCAACTGCTCCTTCTGCGCCTCCTCTCAGCTTTTTGGCCTCAAATGGCGGCCCAGGTCGCCGGAGTCCCTGGTTGACGAAGCGGAGCGGGTCCAGAAGGAGTTTGGGATCGGTTCCATCTATTTTATGGACGACAACTTTACCCTGGACCCGGAGAGGACTATAGCCTTTTGCGAGCTGGTGCTGAAAAGAGGCCTGGACTTGAACTGGTTCTGCTTTTCCAGGGCCAATACCATTGTGGAGCGCGAAGATATGGTGGAGGCCATGTCTGCAGCCGGGGCCCACATGGTTTTTCTGGGCATAGAATCGGCCAACCCCCAAGTGCTCAAGGCTTTAAACAAGAAGATCACTACAGATACTTCGGTCCAGGCTGTGGACTTGCTTAAGCAGTACCGCATCAAACCCATGTGCAGCTTCATTATTGGCGATGTGCATGAAGATAAGGCCGGCATCCAGGCGACCATAGAGTTTGCCAGAAAGCTGGCCCCTGAGATCGCTCAATTCGCCATATTGACCCCGTATCCGGGAACACGGCTGTTTGAGGAGGCCAAGGACCGGATCCTGAACATTGACTGGTCCTTTTTTGACGGGGTGCACGCTACCATGAGGACAGACAAGCTCAGTCCCAAGGAGCTGGAGCGATTGCTGAAGAGGGCCTATATCTCCTTTTATGTCACCTTTCAACGCCTGATTTCCTCGCCCGGAAAGCTGATATGGTATATGACCCGAATCAGGCACCTGTTTGCATGAGAGCAAAGGGGAGCTGACTGTTCCAATTCAGTCCCGCCTCTAGTGTATTGTCATGCCTTGGGTGTCGCAAAAGAAGAAACATCCCTTAAGGGGGACGAAGAGGGAAAACCGACCCCTTGCAGTTGACGCGGAACTAGCGGGACCTGCGGCAAGCCTGAAAATAAGATATATATGGACTTACGGCAGACAATATTTAATTAAGGAGAAGAGATGAACTTGAAAGACCACAATATGCAAGGAACCGATTATACGTTTGAAACCGGGATGTACAGACCCCCCAGCGAAGGGGGGAGCAATTCTTTGCTTTTGCGTTTTACCCGCAATTGTCCCTGGAATAAATGCGCTTTCTGCGCCATGTACAAGACCGAGAAGTTTGAGAAGCGGCCGGTGGAGGAGATCAAAGCTGATATTGATGCGATGGCCGCCATCTGTGATGAGATCAAAGAAATCAGCCAGCAGCAGGGAGTTGCAGGAATCAGCAGACAGGCAGTGATCGAATTCCTGGGTCGTCATCCGGAGCTGGAAGACCATCCCGGGTTCTCCATGCTCCTGTCCTGGCTGGTTTCCGGTGGAGGCACCGCATTTCTGCAAGATGCAAACTCCATGATCATGAAGACCCAGGATCTGATCGAAGCTCTGCAGCATCTGCGTCGCAAGTTCCCCTCTATTAAACGGGTGACTACATATGCCCGTTCCGGGACCATTGCCCGCAAGACGCCCGAGGAATTAACAGCCATCCGGGAGGCGGGACTTGATCGCCTGCATATCGGCCTGGAGTCTGGAGACGATGAGCTGCTCAAAAAGATAAGGAAAGGAGCGGATTCTCAGACCCATATTCAGGGCGGCCGCATGGCCATAGAGGCTGGATTCCAGGTTTCAGAGTACTGGATGCCCGGATTGGGGGGCCAGGATCGCTGGGAGAGCCACGCCCGGGAAACTGCACGGGTTTTAAACGAGATAAATCCTCACTATATAAGATCCAGGCCATTTCGGCCCCTGCCGGGCTCGGTTCTGTATGAAGAGTATCAAAAAGGTATTTTACAGCTTTTGACCCCGGCTCAGCAGCTGCAGGAGCTGCGTTTGACAGTGCAGGGGCTCGAGGTCACCTCCAGGCTTTGTTTCGACCATGCCGGCAATTACTGGCGGGGAAGCGGCGGGGGACTGCTCTTTTCCCATGATTACGAGGGCTACAAGTTTCCGGAGCAAAAGGAGCATGTGCTGGCCCTGATCGAAGACGGCCTCCAATACGGTCAAAGGATCCCTACATTCTTGGGCCTTTAAGTCTCTTCTCTGTTCAGCTTTGCCTCCGGCAAATCTGAAATATTTTTTGCCCCAAAGCGGGCAAAAAAAGGAGAAGTTTGCCGGATTGATCAAGTATGAAACTGGCGGGTGAGTAGTAGGGGCGAATGATCATTCGCCTTCTTTGGCCAGTCACGCGCTGATACGTTACTGAAGCTCCCGGAGGGCAAGGCCAGTGCTGCTAAGTTATTTGCTTGTTTCATACGAGATGAGCGTTAAAAATGCTCAAAGGAGGGATTTATTATGCAAGTCCCATTGGAAATTACCTACAAGGATGTTCCCAAAGAGGACTGGATTGAGGATGCAGTCCAGGAGCGAGTGGATAAGCTGCAGCGCTTGGCTCAGGATATGATCTCGTGCCGGGTGGCCGTAGAAATGGATCATAAAAGACGCCAGGGCAACAATCCCTATCATGTGCGCGTTGAAACCAGCTTGCCCGGGAAGAAAAGGCTGGCAACGGCCAGCGAGCCTTTAGAAGGCGGGGAAAACAGCACAGTGGAAGTGCTGGACGCCATACGTGATGCCTTTGGGGCCATGGAAAAAAGATTGAAAAAAGCCAAGGACAAGAAATAGGGTGAACTGCCAACTTATGCTGAATCATTATTCGGACGCAGATAGCCGCGGTCTACAGCGTCTTCAATTATTTTCTGGGAATATTCCCACAAGATGGTTGAACCTTCGTGTACCTTGGCCATTCGGGCCTTCACCTGATCCTGGGTGATGCCATTTTCCAGCCAGCTCTTCCCCTGGGTGAAGAAATTGTGCAGCAGGGGCATAAACCGGTCTACAGCGTTGGCGAATCGAGCCTCCGGGGTTGTGTTTGCTTCAAACTCTTCCCACAGGTTGCGAATCCACAGGCTTTGATCGGATGGCAAAAAGCCAAAAAGCCTGTGGGCTGCCTCTTTTTCCCGAGCTGCCTTGTCTAAAGCGCCTTGATCATCGTAACAATAGGTGTCTCCGGCATCGATCTCCACCAAATCATGGATTAGGAGCATGCACAGGACCCGGCAAATATCTGTCTCCTCATTCCCGTACTCAGCCATGAGCATGGCTATGACTGCGACATGCCAGGAGTGTTCACTGCTGTTTTCCCGGCGCTGTGAGTTGACCAGATAGGATCGGCGGTAAACTTCCTTGAGTTTGTCGATTTCCAGTATGAACTGGAGCTGACTGTCCAATCGTTTGTTTTCTTTGATCATATGCATGGTTCGCAATTTTGGGGTTTAAGATATCCCTGAGCTCAAGCCTTATGCGCAATGCGCTTGAGCATAGATCTTGAGGCCTCAACTTGCAAGGAGGGCTGGAAATAAACTATGCTTTTGGAATCTTTTCGCTCAGTGCAGGTATGAACTTACTTCGAAGGAGGATTGTTATGGATACCGCGCCCAAGTTCTACCAAAAAATGGAAGAAGAGCAATCCACACAAAGGATCTGGTTCAGATGAGCCGGGAGTCGAGGTGTTCTGGTCCGCCACATTCGGGTATGTAGCAAGTTACATTGGCAAACCTGGACTTTTGGCCGCATTCGGGACATTTTTCCGGTCATGCAATCTTTTGGTAATGAAATCTATTGCAGCCGTTGTGCCAGGCACATCTCTGGTCCCTGCTCGTGATGATACAAACGGCACAGGTTGCAACTTAAAGGGGATAAATCATGCTCGGGATCGCTATTCGCTGGCTGGTTCTGACCGGGGCCATCCTTCTCTGTGCCTACCTGATTGACGGCATTTATTTAAGCAGCTTTTTTTCTGCCTTAGGGGCAGCAGCTTTTTTGGGCATTCTCAATGCGCTATTTAGGCCTATACTCATCCTAATCACTCTACCCATAAATATTCTTACTCTCGGGCTCTTTACCTTTGTCATCAATGCCCTGCTGCTGCTTATGGTTTCCGGAGTTATCAGCGGCCTGGAAATTCGAGGCTTCTGGTCCGCTTTGGGCGGGGCCTTGATCATCTCCCTGGTTAGCTGGTTGTTGAGCTCTTTTGTCAGCGACAAGGGCAAGGTGGAATATATTGAACTGCGAAAAAGAGGCGACCGGTGGGAATGATCAGGAAATGTCCTGCGCTGCGCCTTCAGAGCTTGCGCTCTTATGAACATGATTTACATACGAAGAAGGCCTGGCCTTGAGGGCAAGGGCGGCCTTGAGAGCCGGGCCTATCAGTAAGGCGGGCATGGCCGTCCGGAACCACCAGTCACGCGTCTTCGCGTGGCCGGCCAAAGAGGGCGAATGATTATTCGCCCCTACGAGCTCATCCGCATGGTTCATCCTTGATCAATCCGGCAAATTTTTATTTTTTTGGCGCTTGGGCCCAAAGATATTTCAGACTTGCCGGAGGCAAGGCTGAAAACCTGACATTGATCTTAAAGCACATAAAAAAACAAAGGAGCCGGGCATGGCGAACATCCTGTTCAAGAGGGGAAAACACGAGGCATCTTTTCATAGCCCCTTGCAGGACATGCAACTTGTCAATCAAAGCCTGGAAGTGCGCTTTGATCCGCTGACTGGACATCAAAGCGTGTTTAACAGCGCCCTGGAAGATAAGGCCAAGCTCTCTTTCCCAGATACTGACTTCGATTATCTGGAGCAAAGGGCAAAGGAGACAGAGCAGAGTTGCTTCCTTTGTTCTGCTGATTGGCACAAGAACACCCCCAGCTATCCTGAGGATTTTTTACCTTCCGGCCGGCTGGAAAAAGGTCAGGCCACACTCTTTCCCAATCTTTTCCCAGTAGCAGCATATCACAGCATGATTCGGCTCGGGGACAAGCATCTGCGTAAACTCAACGATCTCCCCGCCTGGCTGCTGGCGGATGGATTCTCAGTGGCCCTGGACTTTGTGCGCAGATGTCATGGATATGATCCTCAGATGCGCTTTGCAACCTTAAATGCCAACTACCAGCTTCCTGCCGGGGCCAGCTTGATCCACCCCCATTTTCAGATCTTAAACAGCCCTGAACCAAGCACCCACCATCAGCTCCTGTTGCAAAAATGCGCTGAGTATCAGGCCCAGAACACGAGCAATTATTGGCAGGACCTGGTGCAGGAGGAAAAAGCCCTTGGCCAGCGCTGGATAGGACAAATCAATGGATCACAGTGGATAACGGCCTTCTCGCCCATGGGATTTAACGAGATCCAGATAGTCTGGCCGGAAAGGCAGAGCTTTCTGGACTGGTCAGACCAGGATGTCCAGGATCTTGCTTTGGGACTGAACCATATACTTGGGGTCTGGCATGATATGAACCTCTCAAGCTTTAATTTTTCCTGCTTCAGCGGCCCTCTGGGCCAGGACAGTCCGCATTTTTGTTGCATAATGCGCATTGTGAACAGGCAAAACGTTTTCCCTCATCACAGAACTGATGATTTTTTTCTGCAAAAGCTCATGCGCAACGAATTGATCTTGAACAAGCCGGAGAAGCTAGCGCAATGGATGCAAGCTGACTTTCCAGAGAAGAAGTAGCTAAAAAGAGATATGAACGGTTTGAGCCAACAGCTGAAACAGCAAAAAGTGATCAATGAGAGTCCGGGAAAGCGAAATATTCATGGATGCTTTGAGAGTATGAACGATTGGAACCAAACAAGCAGCAGGGAATACTCATTCACCTGGCATGATTCCATATTGGGAATAAAGAAATATGAATGGGACATTTTGGGCCGGGAGCTGTCCACCCCATTTCTCAGCTGGGAATGGCTGCGCCTGCTGGAAGAGTCTGGATCAGTCAGACCTGAAACCGGGTGGCAGCCCCAGCATCTGGCTGTATACAGAGCCGGCAGGCTGGTAGCTGCGGCCCCACTGTTCATCAAGACGCACAGTGACGGGGAATTTGTCTTCGACCGGTTCTGGGCCCAACTGGCCGAGAGCATGGACCTGGCCTACTATCCCAAGCTGGTGGGGATGAGTCCATTTACCCCGATCGGGGCCTACCGATTCCTGCTGGATCAGAATGAAAACCAAGGCCGCCTGATCCGGGTTGTGCAACAGGAGATAGGGCGTTTCTGCCAGGCAAACAGCTTGAGCGGGTGCCATTATCATTTTGTGGCCCCTGGATGGGGCAAAGAGCTGAAATATCTGGGTTTTTATGCCTGGATCCATCCTGGCTTTGCCTGGGAGAATCAGGATTATGAGAATTTTGAGGACTTCCTGGCCCGTTTTCGGTCCAACAGACGCAAGAACATCAAAAAGGAACGTAAGAGCCTGGCCAGTCAGGGGATAATATGTAAGGCCCTGACGGGCGAAGACATCCGGGAAGAGCACCTTTCCTGGATGTACAGTTTTTATGTCCACACCAACCAGAGATACTTTCCCTGGAGCTGCAAATATCTGACCCGGGACTTTTTCCTGGGCCTGGGGCATGATCTGAAAGATCATCTTTTGCTACTGGCTGCCTATAAGCAGGGACAAAAGCAGCCTCTGGGCATGTCCATGCTGGTCTTTAAGGGCAAACAGCTCTTTGGCCGATACTGGGGCGGATTGGATGGTATTCCGTTTCTGCACTTTAATCTCTGCTACTATGAGCCGATCCAATGGGCCATCCAGAACCGAATGCAGCGCTTTGATCCTGGCATGGGGGGTGAGCACAAGCTGTATCGAGGGTTTGAGTTGGTGCCCAATTATTCCCTGCACAGAATATATGTCCCGGAGATGCAGCAAGTGCTGGCTGTTTCTCTGCAAGAGGTGAATACCCTCCAAGAGAGGCGCATGCTGGAGTTGAACCGGGAAACGGCCATGAAATGAAATCCCGCGGCCTTTTATTGACCCCAGGAAACCAGAAGTTGTAGCAGGAAAAGAACCAGAGCTGCATATCCGCCGGCCAATATATCATCCAGCATAACTCCAAAGCCGGAGGGAAGCCAGGACTCCGAGGCGCCTACCGGCCATGGTTTGCATATATCGAAGATCCGGAACAAGACAAACCCTGCTCCCAACTGCCAGCCGCCGGGATGGGAGAAGAAGCTGAAAACCAGCATTTGACCGGCAAACTCGTCAATGACCACCGATCCCGGATCCTTGTGGCCCAGTATATCTTCAGCAGCGAGAGATGCCCAGGAGCCCAAAAAAAACAAAACCACGATCAGTATGAATCGCCACATAAAGGGCAAGGGGACAAGCAGCCAGGGAGCTAAAAGGACAGCCACTAAAGATCCCCAGGTTCCCGGAGCAAAGGGAATCCTGCCCACCGGCCCCAGGGTGGCCAGGAAAAAAAGCCACTGGTTTGTTTTTTGTAAAAGTAAATTCAATCTCTGCCCTCCACTTTGATGCTCAAATCGTCCTGGTCGTAAGAACCAAATAACTCATAATATGTGCGGTTGAGACGGTCCTGAAAATCGCCACGTGCTTTAGCCCTGATTGTGCAGCAGATTTTTTCAACAATCAAATCCGACAACTTGCAATCTTTTTTTTCAAATACCTCTTGACTTTTTGAGTGATCAGGGTAAGCTTATAGTAACATTGTTTACATCCTACGCATCTTAAGCAAGCGGAGCATTATGTCCAGTCTGACCGTTTCAGATGTTACGCTTACCTTTGGCGGTCTGCATGCCCTGTCTTCTGTCAGTATGGAACTCAAGCCGGGTCTGGTTACATCAATCATCGGACCCAATGGGGCAGGTAAGACCTGCATCCTCAACTGCATTTCCGGCTTCTACCATCCCTCCAGCGGTGAAATCCACTATAAAGATCACCGTCTGACCAGGCTCTCTCCCCACCAGGTTTCCAAGCTAGGCATCTCCAGGGCCTTTCAGAATCTGGAGCTGTTCCGGGGCTTGTCAGTATTGGACAACCTCATGCTGGCCCGCCATAAGAATCTGCAATACAACCTGCTGCAGGCTGTAGTCTATTGGGGCAAAGCTTCCCGCATGGAAGCCGAAAACCGGGAGCATGTGGAAGAGGTCATTGACTTCATGGAGCTTGAGCCCTACCGGCAAAAGGTGGTGGGCAATTTAAGCTATGGGGTGCAGAAACGGGTGGAAGTTGCCCGGGCCCTTACTCTTTCTCCGCAGGTCATTTTGCTCGACGAGCCCATGGCAGGCATGAACGTGGAAGAAAAAGAGGATATGGTTCGGTTTATCTTTGATCTCAAAAATGAATGGGGTCTGACAGTGATCCTTGTCGAACATGATCTGGGCGTGGTTATGGATATTTCAGATTATCTCTATGTCCTTGATTTCGGAGAAGTCATCGGTGATGGAAATGTGCAGCAGGTGGCTTCCAATCCCAAGGTGATTGAGGCCTATATCGGGGAAGAGTAACCAGGTATGGATAACAGAGACCACTTGCTTGAGTACAGTATTCCTCAACTCCTGAGGTGGCGGGTCAGGACAAGCGGAAAACGGACCGCTCTGCGGGAAAAGGATTTCGGACGCTGGATTCCTTACAGCTGGGATCAGTATTACGAGCATACCCGCAGGGCAGGGCTGGGCCTCAAAGAGATAGGTTTCGGCAAGGAAGACAAGATCGCTCTGATCTGCGACAACATTCCGGAAGTCTTGTTTGTATCCATTGGGGCCCAGGCCCTGGGCGGGATTTCGGCCGGCATCTATCAGACCACACTGCCTGACGAAATTGCCCAGATCCTGGAGTACCTTGATGTGAGCATAGTCTTTTGTTCAGATCAGGAACAGGTGGACAAGCTGGTCGAGGTCAGGGACCGGGTGCCAGGAGTCAAGAAGGTCATCTATGAAGACGACCGCGGCATGCGCGGGTACAAGACAGACCCCTGGTTTATGCACATCCAGGAGCTCTACGTCCTGGGAGATGAGGCTCACCAGCGGGAACCGGATCTCTTTGAGAATCTGGTTGACGAGGGAAGCCCGGATGATGTCTGCCACTTATGCCTGACCTCAGGGACTACCGGTCTGCCCAAAGGGGCCATGATGACCCACCGCAACTACATCAACATGGGCCTTCAGTTGACCGAGGTCGACCCCCTGGAGCAGACGGATGAATACGTATCCTTTCTTCCCTTTGCCTGGATCGGGGAACAGATGAATTCCTTCGGGGTGGCCATGGCCACAGGTATCGCCATCAATTTCCCGGAATCCGTAGAGACGGCCATGGCGGATTTAAAAGAGATCGGACCGCACTTTATGTTCGGCGCCCCCAGGATTTATGAAACAATCCGTTCTCAGATATGGCTCAAAATTGACGAATCCTATCGTTTTAACCAGATGTGCTATACCTATTTCATGAAAATAGGGGAACAGGCGGCTCGTTACCGAATGACCGGTGAAAAAATGCCCATCAAACTCCGATTGCTTTCCGGGGTTGGCGACCTGCTCATGTTTCGGCCTCTGGTCAATCAGATCGGATTTCGCCGTTTACGGCGGGCCTACACAGGGGGAGCGGCTCTGGGTCCTGAGCTGTTCACCTTTTATCAGGCCATCGGGGTCAACTTGAAACAGATTTACGGCCAGACCGAGATCACTGGGATAGCCTATATGCATCGTGACGGGGATGTGCGACCGGATACCGTGGGTAAACCTTTGCCCAAAACCGAGTTCCGGATTTCCGAGCAAGGGGAGATCCTGTCCCGGTCCGACTCAGTGACCCGAGGCTTTTACAAGCAGCCGGAAAAAACCGAGGAGCTTTTAAAAGACGGATGGCTCCATTCCGGAGATGCCGGGTACATCGATGCCAATGGACACCTGGTGGTCATCGACCGGGTCTCGGATGTCATGCACAACAGACGGGGCGAGATGTTCAGTCCCATGTTTCTGGAAAATCGTCTCAAGTTCAGTCCATACATCAAAGAGGCAGTCATCTTCGGCGATCAACAGGATTATGTGGCTGCTCTGATTAACATCGATCCTATTGTAGTGGGCAAATGGGCTGAGGATCGGGGAATATCCTTTTCCACATACATGGATCTTTCCACCAAGCCTGAAGTTGCAGGCTTGGTGCATCAGGAAGTTAAAAAAATTAACCAAAATGCGGAAAAAGAGCATTTCAAGATCCATCGCTTCGCCATTTTATATAAACTGCTGGATGTGGACGACGGGGAATTGACCAAGACAGGAAAAATCAGGCGTAAATATGTAGGAGAGAAGTATCAGGATCTCTATGAGGCCCTCTATGACCAGAGTGTAGAGGAAAAAGAGGTCGAGGCCTTTTATCAGTACCAGGATGGGCAGACGTCGACGGTGAAAACCACAATTCGATTTTACACAATGGAAGAAGAAAAATGACCTATTTTCTCCAACTCGTTGTCAGCGGAATCGTGGTGGGCTCTATATACGCCCTGGCGGCAATAGGTTTTGTGCTGATCTACAAGTCGTCCAGGGTACTCAACCTGGCCCACGGCCAGCTCATCGCTGCTGGAGCCTATATCACGTATGCTCTGACCGTTTTTGTGGGCATACCTATCTATCTCTCCTTTCTGCTGAGCATGATCATCACCTTTTTTCTGGCCCTCAGCGTGGAGCGGATCTTTTTACGCCGCCTGATCGGGGAGCCGATTATATCGGTGATCATGGTCACCATAGGCTTGATGTCCATTATCGACGGGGTGATTTATCTGACTCCCTTCGGCTCGGAAAATCTCTCCTTTCCCTCCTTTCTGCCCACTCAGCCTATTATTTTCAAGGGCATGTTTATTTCCTATACCCAGCTCGTGGGCGTGGTGATCACTTTTTTGCTTATCGGGATCTTTTCCTGGTTTTTCAAGAAGTCCACAGTGGGCATCTCTATGCGCGCGGTCTCAGATGACCAGATGGCTTCCATGTCCATCGGCATTTCCGTGCCCAGAGTTTTTGGTCTGGCTTGGGCTACAGCTGGCTTGAGCGCGGCAGCGGCTGGAGGGATTCTGGGCAATATTGTGGGCCTGAATTTTGATACCCTGCATGCATTCGGAATCATCGTTTTTCCGGTGGTCATCCTTGGAGGACTGGATTCGCTGCCAGGCGCGGTTGTGGCCGGAATCATCATGGGCCTTATCCAGCAGTTCGCCAGTGGGTACCTGGATGGGAACTGGGGGCTGAACGGAACCGGCACTCTTGTGCCCTACATCCTCTTGCTGGTCATCCTTTTGCTCAAGCCGCACGGCTTGTTCGGCACACACGAAATCGAAAGGGTGTAGCTTATGTCAGCAAATCGTTGGTTGGCCACTGGGAATTATTTTACCACCTATCGGGATGAGCAGCGGATATTTTTTACCCATCTGGACAGGCTCCTCTTTGCCCTTTTCCTGGTTGTTCTCTTTACTTGGCCCTTTTTCATCAGCCTGAGCAACACACATTTGCTGGTCCTGGACAATATCCTCATCGCGGTGATCGCTGTGTACGGACTGAACCTGGTCACCGGATTCGCTGGTCAGATTTCGGTGGGCCATGCTGCCTTCATGGGCGTGGGGGCCTATACGGTGGCAGCTTTGGCCGGGGCTATAGGCGATCAGCATGTGCTTATAACCCATGCCTGGCCGGTGATGATTCTGGCCGCGGGTCTCATGGGAGGGATCTTCGGCCTTATTGTGGGCCTGCCTGCCCTGCGCTTGAGGCACCTGTATCTGCTTATGGCCACCCTGTCCTTTCAGTTGATATTTCAATGGGTCATCGGGTTTATGGAGTTCTTCAACCAGGGCCAGTTCATCTACGTGGGCCGGGTGTTCTGGTTTAACGGCGAGGTGGGCAGAAGCCATCACTATCTGTTCTGGTACTATGTGCTCATATTCGCCGTTGTTGTGGGTGGTTTCGGGGTGCGCAACCTCTTGCGCACCCGCTACGGTCGGAGCCTGGTCGCGGTGCGGGACAATGACCGGGCTGCCGATGCCATGGGCATGCATCCGGGTTTTACTAAGGTTTTTGCCTTTGGGCTGTCCGGTTTTTTCGCCGGAATTGCCGGTGCCATGCAAGCCTATCTCAACCGGGGTGCCGGTTTTGAGACGTTTACCCTGCATGAATCCATTCAGTATCTGGCCATGGCTATTGTCGGAGGGCTGGGCCAGGTGACCGGCTGTATTTTTGGACCTGCGGCCATCAAGACCCTTGATATTCAAGTGGAAAACCTGGCCGAATGGGCCGGGAGCATCCTGCCTTCCTCTCTGGATCTGGCCACAGGGCTTCGTCCTTTGAGTTTTGGTCTGGTCATCGTGCTTTTCCTGATGTTTGAGCCGCGGGGCATAGCCAACTGGTGGCGTATCCTACGTTCGTATCTCAAGCTGTGGCCGTTTCGGTATTGATTTTCGGCTCCTGGTTTTTTGATAACGATGAAACATGGTTGAACCTAACCAGGCAAGGAGGATGACATGAAGAGGTACAAAATCAGCATGTGGTTTTTTGTATCAGTAGTGGTGTTCATGCTGGCCATGCCCATGTCTGTCATGGGCGGAGAGGAGTACAAGACGGCTCTATCGCTGGCCATCACCGGGCCAACTTCGGATGCTGGAAACCCGTATTCAAAAGGAGTGGAAGACTATTTCCGGTATGTCAACGACATGAATCTCCTGGGAGAGGACAGCATTGATTACAAGATTCGAGACGACAAGTATGAAACAGACATCACCAAACGCAATTTTGAAGAGTTCCTGGATTGGGGCATTGTTTTTTATCTCAATTATTCCACAGGCAGTACCCTGGCCCTGAAACGGGACTTTGAGGAAGTCAAAATGCCCACTTTGCCGGCGTCATATCATGCCGGAAATATTGAAGGGTCAGATTATGTCTTTCTGCCCATTGCCTCCTACTCGGCCCAGAATATCGGTCTGGCCGAGTATGTGGTGGACAACCATGATGGCGGCACGCCCAAAGTGGCCATGTATGTTCACCCTTCCGCCTTTGGCCGGGAACCGGTCAAAGATGTGGAAAAAGCAGTTGAAGCCGGTCTGGATATGGAGATAGTGGAGGTTGTAGAGCACGGGGAAGACCTGGACCATACCGGTACGCTCATGCGCTGGAAGAGCAAAGGGGTTCAGTATGTCATCAGTCAGACAGTGCAGTCGCCGGTGGCCTCCCTGCTCAAAGGGGCAAACAACATGGGCCTGGTGGCCGAGAGCTTTGGTCAGAAGGGGAAGATGACTTTTCTCGGCGCTCATTATACTGGTGGCAACGACCTGGTGGCGTTGGCCGGCGATGCGGCCGAGAACTTTTATTGGACCACATCTTTTATCACTACCAGCGAGCCGAGCGCCGGTGCGGATGCCCAACTGGCCCTGGCTGATAAATATGATCGGGACGACAAAACTGCCAACTCCCATAACTATGCAGCGGGCATCCTTGTGGCTGAAATTACTACTGAAGTTATCAAGCGGGCCAAAGCCAAAGGCAAAGAAGTCACCAAAGAGACGCTTTATGAGGAACTGCTGGATATGAACGGCATGAACGCTTTTTATTCAGGTACTGCGGTCGGTCCGGTCACCTACGCTCAAGACGATCATCAGGGAGTTGACACCCTGCAGCTCTATGCAGTCCAGGACGGAGAATTTCGGGCAGTGGGCACGCCGTTTACTCCGGAATATACGGAGAAGATCGAGTAGATTTGTCCGTATGAGTCAAGCTGAGCATGGCCCGCACGTGATAGCGTGGGATGTTCATTCCAGAGGGCAGCCATACGGCAGAAGACGCCTGGGCTGCCCCTGCCAGGTGGGTTCAATGTAAACTTTTGGCAGGGGAAAAATTGCGAGTCTGGTCGTCACCAGGTTTCTCCTTGGAGGGGCAGTGCTTCGCGTTTTCACGTAATGCATGCCCTCTGCAGATTTTCAGGTACTCACGATGTCACGTGGGTATAAAGACCAGGTACCTAGAGAGATTGAGGGGCCTGAATGATTACATCTGAACTTGCAGGTATGATTGCTCATGAATACACAAGCTAACAGCCCGCTGCTGGAAGTCAACAATATTGAAGTGGTCTACCACGATATCGTGCAGGTATTACGGGGAGTGAGCCTGCAGGTCCAAGAGGGGGGTGTGGTTGCCCTGCTGGGGACCAATGGAGCGGGAAAGACCACTACCCTGCGGGCGATCAGTGGACTGCTCAAGCCTGAGAATGGATATATCCGGGATGGCTACATCAAGTTTCGAAATCAAGATGTTACCAATATGCTGGGTACCTATATTGTTAGACAGGGAGCAGTTATGGTGCCGGAAGAACGCAGGGTTTTCAAGCACCTGACTGTGGATGAAAACATTCGGGTGGGTTCCATAACCCGGAAAGACGGGCAAAAGAGAGTCCGGGAAGATCACGAGCTCATGTATAACCATTTCCCACGCCTGACCAATATCCCCAACAGGCTGGCCGGATACTGTTCCGGCGGGGAGCAGCAGATGATCGTCATTGCCAGAGCCTTGATGAGCGCCCCCACGCTGCTTATGCTGGATGAACCGTCTCTCGGCCTGGCCCCGCTGCTGGTTAAGGAGATATTTGAAAATATCAAGCAGATCAACAAGGAGCTCAACACCACTATCCTGGTCGTTGAACAAAATGCCAAGATCGCCCTGGATATATCCAGCTATGCCTATATCATGGAAACAGGCAAGATCGTGCTGGAAGGCCCCTCAGCTGATTTGAAGAACAATCCGGATGTCAAAGAATTTTACATGGGCTTGACTCAGGCTGGAGGTCGAAAGTCATTCAAGGAAATTAAGTCTTATAAACGGCGCAAGCGGTGGATGTAGCAAGGAAGAGATTTAAAGGCCGTAAAAGGATGAAGCGATGAAGATCTTAGTCGGGTATACCGGAACTGTCGTGGCCCAGTCCGCTTTGGCACTGGCCCGGGAGCATGCCCTGATGTTCAAGGCCCATGTCATCATTGTGACCTCTATGGAGGGCGGCTCAAGTGAGTCTCCAGAGCAGATCAGCCAGGTGGATCGGGACCTGCGGGAGACCGAACAGTTTATGAAAGACAGGGGAGTAAGTTGCGAGACCCATCAGCTTGTCCGCGGATTGTCCCCTGGCGAAGACCTGGTCCTGTTTGCCCAAGAAAAGGCTGTTGACCTCATGTTTGTGGGCATCCGCAAGAAATCGAAAACCCAAAAGATCATTCTGGGTTCAACCGCACAGTATATTATCTTAAAGGCACCATGCCCGGTGACTACTGTAAAATAGCAGTCCATAGGCACGAAGTGTTGACTGATGTAAAGATTTCAAAAAGTGGATGCCCCTGAATAGACTTTGTCTGAGCGCCATCCACTTTTTGGTCCCTATTTCTTCAGTACATCATCCCGCTGACGTACACACCGGCCCCGACAAAGAGATCCGTGTCCGGGACCCTGTAGATGTAGGTTATTTTTTTCTGCGGAGTACTTTTTCCCGGCTTGGGCCACATGTACTCCACCCAGCCTTCCCCTCTGTCCCGGGCCAGATTGACGAAGTGGACGAAAAGTGCCTTATCTGTGGGATCGGTCATCAAAAGAACATGCTCTTTCTCTGTCAGTTCCGGCCTGAAGGGATGAGCCAGCATTTTCCCATCCAGGTCCATGAGGAAGACATACGAGTCCTTCCAGACAAAAGGACCATTTTGATCGCTGATTTGCTCAATCGCTTCTTCTTGACCCTTGGAGTTGACCAGGGCGGCAGCATCGCGGCATTTGGACACACACTCTTCCTTGGTGGCTTCTTTGCCGGCCATGGCTGGCGCAGCCAGAAGCAGGGCCAGTACAATGGTTGCAAGAGACAGGGCACGGGACATGGTTTCACCTCCTGTCATGAAAGCCCATCGCGGACACGAGAACCTTCATCTTGTCTAAAAGATTGAGTATCCGGTTGATTTGAGACTTTATGGTTCAGCATAACACAGGCTGAAGAAGATTGGTATTGATTGGTTTTATTTGATCCAGGGTTTGCCCACCGGGAGCACGTCGCGCCCGAAGACCTGGGCATAGATGGCATGAGCCATCATGTACAGGGCCGAGGCGGCACAGGCCATAAGTTCGTAACCGGCAATGACAGTAAACTGAGGATATCCGAAGTGGGCAATGTCCAGGAGAATGAAACCGATGAGCAGGAGGGTAAAAGTGACAGCCATGGCAGTGTGGATGCGCATGGCCGGAATCCACATGATGAAGGTGTATAAGGTCCAGCTGATGAGAAACCATCCCACATCTGTGGTGCCGGAATGATAAATATTGAAGTGGTTGAGCATGAAAATAACGCCCAGGGCGATCCAGAATGCTCCATAGGAACAAAAGGCGCTGAAACCGAAATTGTTGCCTACATTGAATTCCAGATATCCGGCAACGAGCTGGGCCAGGCCGCCAAAGATAAAGGCCATGGCAATAACCGGACCGACATCGCACCAGCCGACATTGTGGAATTGAAGAAGCATGGTGGTGATACCGAATCCTGCAAGTCCGACAACTGCTGGATTTCCTTTTGTCGAGGCTTCTTGGGCCATGTTTTTCCTCCTTGAGCTGTAAAGAAGTTGATTCCTTTGCAGAGTAACGCAAGAAATGTTCCACTCGGGTGTTCCTGGATCAATACCAGTATTTCAAGGGAGTTAAATAAGACATGTATGTTGCATATTTTCTGAGTTGGGACATTTCTGACTCAAAGAAGAATCAGATTTTCTTTGAGATTTCGGAAATAGGCTGGATTACTTTCTGAGACATGCGTGCCTCACAATGTTTCATTGTTGTCTATGTATGCAGAGGAGAGTCAGCTGCCTTAATTCCAGTAAAAGGAGTGGACATGATCCGTCATGAGTATGTAGCTGTGCGTGAAAACAGCCTGCTTTTGATCATCGATTTTCAAACAGCTATGCTTAAGGCTATTGGGGGCTGGGAAGAGGTGGCCGCAGGAACAAAGCAGCTGATTGGGGCAGCCCGGGTGCTTAATGTCCCGCTCCTGCTTACTGAGCAGTATAAAAAAGGGCTGGGTGGTACTCATCCGGAGATTTTGGACACAATTTCTTCCCCGAAGATTCTCTCCAAGGAACATTTTAGTGCCTGCCTGGAACCTGACTTTTTGCCCGCGCTGAAATCATATGATAAATCTCAGATAGTGGTCGCTGGCACAGAAACCCATGTCTGTGTTCTCCAGACCAGCCTGGATTTGATCCAGGCCGGGTTTCAGGTCCATCTGGCATCAGACGCCGTAGCGTCCAGAAAAAACGAAAACAGGGACATAGCCATCTCTTTGCTCCGCCAGGCAGGAGTGATTATCACTTCAGTGGAAATTGTTATCTTTGAATGGGCCAAGCAGGCCAATACAGATGAGTTCCGGAAGATATTGCCTATTGTGAAATAGCTGAACAAAAAAGTTCTTTTCAAGGGAGGAAACAATGCAGATACTTATTCTCTATTACTCCAAGACCGGAAACACGGAAAAACTGGCCCGGGTCATAGCCGAGGGGGTGGAGCAGATACAAGACGCCCAGTCGGTTCTCAAATCTACCACCGAGGTGAGCAAGGAGGACTTTTTGGCCAGTCAGGGAGTTATAGCCGGATCTCCGGTATACTTCGGCATACTGGCTGCTGATCTCAAGCGGGTTTTTGATGAGTTCATCAGCACCCGCAAGAAAATGGAAGGCAAGGTGGGAGCGGCCTTCGCCACCTCCGGCCATCCCACCGGGGGCAAGGAAACCACCATGTTCTCCATCATTCAGGCCCTGATGATTTACGGAATGATAATCGTAGGCGACCCTATGAGTGCAAGTGGGCATTATGGAGTAGCCTGCAGTGGGGAGCCGGATGACAAAATACTTGAAAACGGGCGCAAGCTCGGGGCCAGGGTAGCCGAGGTGGCCGGCAAACTGAGCCGATAAAAATCCGATTTCAGCACCGCCTCTGAGCGTGCTCAGAGGCGGTTACGAGACAGAGTTTCTTGCTCGATCAAACTGGGCGTCCGCGGCCAGCGGCGGCGCTGAAATATGACAGCACTTACTCCTTCCTTCCGCTCAGGTCATCTCCAGGCCGAGTTCCAGGAGTTTTTCCGGTAACGGTGCTCCTGTGACCAAGTCCCATCCCCGCTGTCTATAATAGGCATCGAGCATGGTCTCAAACTTTGCCGGGTCGAGAACTTCTCCCCTGGCCGGCCCGGTGGATATGGGTTCAGATCTCAAACGGACAGGCGGCATATCCTCATTTCTTCCCAGGCCATGCCGGATATTAAACAGCCTTTCCAGATTCCAGATCCGTTCACCGGCCAGTCGCAGCTCTTCCAGGCTGACATCCCAGCCAGTGGCTGCGTGCAGGAGATCCCGAAAGTGCTTGGGCAGCAACGGTTTTAAAGCGATTCCCTCCAGTTTGCAAAGACCCAGGGAATCCACCACGCAGTGCCAGTCCTCATGCCAGCGGATGAGTTCCGGCTTGCGGTCATACTTAAGCCAGTATTCTCCCTTTGGAGTAATGCCCAGCTCATGCTGTATGTCCCGGGCATAGACATCCGGAGCCAACTCGAAAAGAGGAAGGCCTTTGAGATGGTCCCCGCCCCGGGGAGAAACGGCAAAGGCCAAGGCCATGCCCTTTGTTCCCCGCACATCCACGGCTGGATAATCCAGGCCCTTGCTGTGGACCACAAGGTCTTCTCCTCCCAGTCGTCTGGATGCTTCCGGAGCCCCTGAAGCCAGGATGTCCCCTATGCCTTTGCGGTCAGCTATGGCCTGGATCAGGACGATAGCCTGAGAGTGCTGGCCAAAATGAACCTGGTCCATTTCAGGCAGGCTGAAGATATCCCGCTGGCAGCCTTCCATGAACCAGGCTATGGCATTGCCTGTGCTTATGGTATCCAGTCCCAGCTGATTGCAGAGCATATTGGCCTGAATCACAGCCGGCAGGCAGTCATTTCCCAGCTTGGAGCCAAAGGCGGCCAGGGTCTCGTACTCCGGTCCTTCGCCTTTGGCCCCGGCATAGGGTCCCTCGGTGACTGCACAGTACTTGCTGCAACTGACAGGACAATTGTAGCAGCCCTTGTGCCGCTGAAGATATTGGGTGACGATTTCGTCTCCGCATACAGCCTTGGCCCCTTCAAAAGTGGAGGCCTGAAAATTGCGGGTCGGAAGGAAGCCCAGAGCCTGAGCCATTCCGGTTATGCAGGCCGTGCCCTGGGTGCTGGCCTGAGAATAGAAGGGATCGTTGAGAATGGCTTCCACGGACTGGGCAGTAGCCTGCTCAAACAGGGACGGGTCCCAGATTTTGAGCCCGCGGTCTCCCCGGACAGCCACAGCTTTTAAGTTCTTGGAGCCCATGACCGCTCCTGGGCCGCATCTGGCAGCAGCCCTGGCCTTGTTGGCTATGACTGCGGCGAAGGAGACCTGGTTCTCCCCGGCCGGACCGATGCTGGCCACCTGAAATGTCCGGTCCTGGCGTTCAGAGCGGATGCATTCCTCAGTGTCCCAGGTGGTCATTCCCCACAAATGCTCCGCTCTTTGCAGGCAGACGTGGTCATTGTCGATACACAGATAAACCGGTCTGCTGGCTCGGCCTGTGATCAAAATGTGATCGTATCCGGCCATTTTCAGCTCCGGCCCAAAATGTCCCCCGCAATTGGAATCAGCGAATATGCCGGTTAAGGGCGACTTGAAGGTCAGGGTAAACCGGCCGGAGCAGGGAGCCATGGTCCCTCCCAAAGGACCGACTCCGAAGATAAGAGGCGCTTGCGGGGATAAAGGAAAGGTATCCGGTCCGGCCAGATCGGAGAGAAAACGGGCATTGATCCCGGCTTGGCCGATGAATTTCCTGGCCAGTCCGCGCGGCAGGCTGCGGGTGGCTATATGTTCCCGGCTCAGATCCACTTCCAGAATCCGGCCTGTCCAGCCATAAAAGTTATTCAGCATGTCCCATGCTCCTTATCCTCTCCATTCAGGGTCAAGGCCTGAAACAGGCAGGCGGTTACGCAGGCCGGCTCCTCCGGGTGCATGGCAGCGGGAGAGGTCTTGCCGCAAAACCGGTCCTGACACTCGGTATTCAGGGTCGGATAATCGATTCCGTCGTTGTCCAGCTGCAAAATATGAATGCCGGCCAAGCGGGGATTGAGTGATCCCTGATCTCGCCACACACACGCGATTTCACATCGCCGGCACCCTCGACAATTTTCCGGGTGGATAAGAATCCTCGGCTGGTGGGACATTGGCGAATCTCCAGGATTTGGGTTGCACAAAAAAAAATCCCCAAGCTGCATGCAGCTTGGGGATTTTCCATCTCCTCCAAAAACAAAGGGCAGATCAACCGGCAGGTCTTCTGACTTGTGGATCGTCCTACTGTCCGCGCCTTCCCTTGCCCTTTGGCCGGTTACGGCTGAAGGTAAAGTGGCGTATTGCGGATTTCGTCCCCACTCACAGCGGCGGGACCGCGCCGGATTTGCACCGGCTTCCCTATAAAGGCCATGACGGCCACCGGATATCTGAGATATAAAAAAGAGCGATACTCAATTCGCTATGCACTCCCCTTACTCATCTCTTGGCTGCCTGTCAATTATTCGATTCCAGGCCTTCCTGGGTGCTCTTGCTCACATTGACCGGCATTCCATTCTTTTCCTCAAGCACATGTCTGAATTTTTGGAGATCAACGTACTGAGAAAGACCGAGAGCGGTCAGTTTTTGATAGGCAGAATACAGGTAATCCTCCATCAAATTGTAGATATCAGGATGTGCTTCGGCATAGACTTTTCGGCCCACAATACCCAGCTTTACCGGTTCATAGATCAGTTGTACTTTCTGCCCCATCTCAACCTGGTCAAACAAGGGCCGAATATGTTCAGGATAGAGGCGGACGCAGCCGTTGGTGGCCAGGCGACCCACGGACCATGGATTGTTTGTCCCATGCAGGCCGTAGCTGGAGTGGCCGAGACCGATCCAGTAATCCCCCAAAGGGTTGTGCGGGCCAGGGGCCATGACTTTTTGTTTGTACTTTTCTTGCAATGACTCGGGAATATACCAGTAAGGAGTCTTGCGTTTTTCACCGACCGCAAAAATGCCCACTGGAGTCGGCTTTTCACTGCTCCCTAAACCCACTGGAAATGTCTGGACCAGGGAGGCGGTTTTTTGCTTGGAAAAATGATACAATCGAAGCTCCGGCAAGTTGATGATGATGTCTGCGCGGGCTGTTGCCGGCAATACCCATTGCCGGGGCAAAATGAGCTCCTGCCCGACTGGAGGCAGCCATGGATCCAGGTCCGGGTAAAGGCGTTTGAGATCAAGATATCCCAGGCTGTAATCCCGGGCTATATCCAGCAGCGTTTCACCGTCTTTGACCGTGTGTTTTTCCGGAATGCCCACAACTGTGCGGGTCTTCATGCTTTGTATATCCTGCTCCCAGGAAGAATCCGGGAAACTATAGGAATGGGCAGCGCTTGCAGCCAGGGCAGGCTCGGGAGACAGCATACCCAGAGCCAGGAAAATAAAGGATGCGATCACAAGCCATTTGTGGTTTCGGTACAGGGAAAATCTGAATGTCATGGGAGTGTATGGGGAGGTTAAAGGAAAGTCCAGCTGCGGCCTTGGCAATCGTCAATAAAAAGTCGGGCCCTGTCTGCAGCTCAAACTGAGGCTGAAAACTTTGAGCTGGGAGCAAGCTTTGCAACGGGGCCACATTCCCAAAAAAAACAAAACCAAGGGGGCCACTCCTGGTTTGGCAGGGCAAGACCCCCTTGGATTTATTTTTCCATGTTGACGGGTATTCGCCGGCAGGCAACTCGGTATTATAAAATGTTTATATTCAGTGCCGGTCTGCACCCAACCATCAGTTTACTTTGCTGTCAGCTTGTCAAATATCTGGGCACATTTATCGGCCATCCGCTCCGCTTTGGTGGCCGACCTTTCGGCATCTTCAGCAGCACTTTCGGCCCGGTCAGCGCTTTCACCTGCGTCCATGCTGTACTGCTCAGCCATGTCCGCGTCAACTTCTGCACCTTCAGCTTTCTCCATGGCCATGTTCGAGGTCTCCTCAACTGCCTGCACCCGCTGTTCGAGATCTTCAAGCTGGGAAGTGGTGGCGCAGCCAGTCAAGAAAAACCCTATGAGTACCAAACAGAAAATCGAACCCACCCACTTGTGTTTTTTGATCATTTTCATCTTCCGCCTCCTTTTGCATTTTATATTGTTGAACTTTTCACCGATTTTGGGAACATTCCCGGACGCTGATCGGGAATACAGGACCCTGTAAGTTCCCAGATTCGCACATGTTCTTAGTAATTTAAACGGCGGATGATGTCTTTGTCAAGCATATTCTCAAATATGTCCGGCTCTGCCCGAAGATCTCGCTTGTGCTTGGTCCCAGGCAAATTTGAATTATTTTCTGAACAACTGGATGAGACCAGGATATCCAGCTCAGGGTTTTCGTTTATTGATCCTTCTCTTGCATCTTGGATGAAAATCATTTATAGTTTTAAAAAATAAAATGAAAATTTGCCCTTTGAGTTTAATTCATGCTCAGTTTCTTGAAGTGCTCAGCAAAAATAAGCCATTTGGTTGTAAGTCACGATGCTCAATTTTCATTTTGCTGCATACTATGGTGAAAATACATTTTGAGTTCAAGGCCGGTTTGCTCTATGAAATCTTTGGTATAAATCAAAAAAAGACCACAGGAGGGTGAGATGAAAAAAGCAGCACTGATTTTCTTGACGGTGGTTCTCGTCTGTATCCTGGCCATGCCTGCTTCAGCCCGGGAATTTATTGCCATTGGCACGGGAGGTACGGGAGGTACATATTATCCCTTTGGCGGGGCTATGGCCAGTATTTACAACAAAAAAGTTGATGGAGTTCAGGCTTCGGCCGAAGTAACTGGAGCCTCGGTGGAAAACACCAGGCTGCTGGCCCGCGGGGATCTGCAGTTGGCCATGGCCATGAACGACGTGGTCTATCAGGCTGTGCATGGGGAGGGCGATTTTAAGCAGCCGGTTGAAGTGCGTACCCTGTTTGAAATGTATCCCAATGTCTTTCATGCGGTCACCTTGCAGAAGAAAGAAGACATAAATGGCATGGGAGACCTGAAGGATCAAGATGTCTCCGTTGGATCCCCGGGCAGCGGGACTGAAACCATGGCCAAGCTGGTCCTGGACTCCCTGGGCATGAGCTATGATGATTTTGATGTTCATCGCCTCTCGTTTTCCGAAAACACTCAAGGTTTAAAAGATAATGTAATAGATGTGGGCATCTGGGCGGTCGGCCCGCCAACCTCTTCGATCATGGATCTGGCTACCACCCATGATATCAAGATCATATCTTTTGACCAGGAGCAGATGAAATCAGTCACCGAAGCCCACCCGTATTATTCAGATTGGAAACTTGAAGCCGGCACATATGATGGTCAGGAAGAAGCTGTTCATACCCCAAGTGTTTGGAACACTGTCCTGGTGCATAAGGACATGAGCGAGGACATGGCTTATGAACTGGCCAAGGCGACCTTTGAAAACAGGCAGGACTTGCAGGATGTTTACATCGGAGCCCAAAATACCACCCCTGAAAATACCATCGACAATGCAGTAGCACCCCTCCATCCCGGGGTTGTTAAGTATTTTGAAGAGCAGGGGCTGGATGTGCCTGATGAGCTCGTGCCTGAAGAGATGAAGTAAGCTCGGGAAAGAAATGTTCTCTGGACTGAAGAAGCATCCTGAGGCCAGCCCCGGGATGCTTTTTCAGTTGATGAGAATAAAAACAGGAGGGGAAGAGAGTTTGAGAAAGACAGTACCGGCTTGGCTTGTCCAGATTGCAGTTTTTTATTCTGTTCTCTGCATTGCTGCTGATGCCTTGGGCATAGAGGCGCAAGAAAAAGACAAGGAACTGGTCATCAGGGATGCCAGGTCCAGTGAGGTAGTCTGGAGTGGAGAGCTGGATGAAGGTGAAAGCTTTTCAATCCGCTATATACATTCAGTCGACAAGCTGCCTGTCCACGAATTTTATACCAATGAAGACGGAGAGTTGATCTTGACCGGAATCAAAGTTATAGACTTTGGCGCTGGCCTGGATTATGTGGGGGAAGGCGATTTGCGAATGGAGGGAAAATGGACATATATCGACAACCTGCAGAGAAAGATTGACTCTTTGCCTTTAAGAGTAGGGTCGATAGCTGATCATACGTTGATTTACAGGGGAAAAGAAGTTTATCTGCGGAATCATTTCCCAGTTTTTACCTTGGTACGGATTGAATTGAGATAACAGGGGGTAATGTGAGATGCCAGCAAATGATGCACAACCTTCAGGCGGAGCAAATTTTATTACGGCCAAGTCCATTCTGCTTGTTTCCCTGGCTCTGACTGTTTTTCATCTGTACACTTCAGGCATATCCATGTTTACGGCCTGGATTCAAAGAGACGTGCATCTTGTATTCATGCTCATGCTGGTCTTTCTGGTTTATCCGCTGAGACAGAGGGACAACCCTACGGTATTTGACTGGCTTTTGATCCTCCTGTCCATTGCCTCTGGTCTGTATATTATTTTCTTCTATCAGGATATAGTCGACAGGTTGGGCATCCCCACAACCCCAGACCTTGTTTTTGGGGGCATAATGATCTTCGTAGTTCTGGAGGCTACCCGCCGGGCTACGGGCTGGGTTCTGGTCGGAATCGCCCTGGTTTTTTTAGGTTATACTATGGCCGGACCCTGGCTTCCCGGATTGTTAGCCCATAAAGGCTATTCTGTAGAACGGATTATTTCTCAGATGTACTTGACCACGGAAGGTATCTTTGGAATTCCCTTGGGGGTTTCAGCAAGCTATATCTTTTTGTTTATTTTTCTCACCACAATGCTGGAAAAGCTGGGCATGGGCAAGTTCCTGCTGGATCTGGCCATGTCGGTTATGGGCAGATTTACCGGAGGGCCGGCCAAGACCGCCGTTTTGGGCAGCGGGCTCATGGGATCTCTGACCGGGAGCGCTGTAGCCAATGTTGTGGGCACCGGGGCGTTCACCATCCCGCTGATGAAAAGCAGCGGGTACAGATCACATTTTGCAGGAGCAGTTGAAGCCTGCGCTTCAGCAGGCGGACAGCTCATGCCGCCCATTATGGGAGCAGCGGCATTTATTATTGCCGAATTTTTGGGCATTCCTTACATTCATGTGGTTGTCGCGGCTATCATTCCCGCTCTCCTTTACTATCTGTGCATTTTGTTTGCTGTCCATTTTGAATCCTCTCGCCTCGGTTTGTTGGGGCTGCCACGTAAAGACCTGCCTTCCCTGAAGCAGGTGCTCAAGACAGGGGGACACTTTTTGCTTCCCCTCTTTGCCTTGATATACTTTTTGGGCGTAGTTCAGTATTCGCCCATACGATCTGCATTCTATTCTATTGTTTGCATGTTTATCATCTCCTTTGTCAGATGGCAATCGAGGATTAACTGGACCCGTTTTAAAGAAGGGGCTGTGGCTGCTTCAAAGAGAACCATTACTGTCGCCATGGCCTGTGCTACAGCTGGACTGGTCATCGGATGCATTAATCTCAGCGGATTGGGCTTGAAGATATCTTCCCTGATTATATCCGCTTCTGGCGGCATCCTGTGGTTAGCCTTGATCTTGACCGCTGTAATGGCCATAATCCTGGGCATGGGCCTGCCGGCCACTGCTGCCTATATAGTTGCCGGAACCATGGCCGCCCCGGCCCTGGTCAAAATGGGGCTCTATCCCCTTTCGGCTCATCTGTTTGTGTTTTACTTTGCTATTATCTCTGCAATAACCCCGCCCATCGCCCTGGCTGCCTATGGCGCATCAGCAATAGCAGAGGCTGACCCCCTCAAAATAGCAGTGACAGCCTGTAAGATTGGAGTTGCAGCCTTTATTATTCCCTTTATGTTCGCCTATGATCCTTTGCTTGTGGCACACGGCGATTTGTTCAACATTCTGTGGGCGACTGCTACAGCAATCATTGGCATTGCTTCCTTGGCAGGAGGAGTAATCGGGTATGTATGGAGGCCAGCCAAGTTCTATGAAAGGATTCTTTTCGTGTGTGGATCGTTGATGCTGATATATACGAGTATATATAGCGATCTTATTGGTTTGGTAATTATCGGCTTTGCATTGGCAATCCACGTATTAAGGTCAAAGGCCCAAGAAAAAACAGATGCCGTATCTGTTTAATGGCCACAGTTCAGCTTTGCCTCCGGCAAATCTGAAATATCTCAGCGCGGTGTTGCCTTATCGGGCAGGGGTGTGGACCAGTCTCGTCGCATAAGCAGCTATAACCATTCAGCGTCTTTTCAGCTTACGGTACAATGTCGATTGATCCACGCCCAGCTTTTCAGCTGCTGTTTTCAGATCCCCATAGTTTTCAATGGATCGTTTGATAAATTTGACTTCAAAATCCCTGACGGCCTGTTTGAGGGTCGTTTGGGGGTCAAAGAGACTGTGCACCGGGTCTGTATCTGTATTGATAGGTATATCTGCCCGCTCGATTTCCCTGTTGTTGTTTACAACCACAAATCGCTCAATCAGGTGGCGTAGCTCCCGGACGTTTCCCGGCCAGGCATAGGCATAGAGGGAGTCAATGGATTCCCGAGTGAAGTATATGTTTTTGTTGTATTTTTTTGTAAATTTTTGCACAAAGTAATTGATAAGGGGAATTATGTCTTCTTTTCGTTTTCGCAGGGGAGGAACCTGGATGGGGATGATGTTCATCCGGTAATAGAGATCTTCGCGAAATTCGCCGTTTTTGACCATGGCTTCCAGATCCCGGTTGGTAATAAAGATAAAGCGGACATCAATTTTTCGGCTTTTGATCCCTCCCACCCTGGTTATTTCTCGATCTTGCAGAACAGCCAGCAGCTTGGATTGAACATTAAATGAAAGTTCCCCAATTTCATCTAATACCAGGCTGCCTCCCTCGGCCAATTCCAAAAGGCCCGGCTTCCCTTTGGGGTTGGCGTTGGTGAATGCCCCCCGTTCATAGCCGAAAAGCTCGGCTTCCAGAAGATTGTCCGGGATTGCTCCACAATTAATTTTCAAAAACGGTCCTTGCGAGCAGTAGTGGTTGTGTTTGTGAATGAGTTTGGCCACCACCTCTTTTCCAGCTCCTGTTTCACCGGTGATTAAAAGCGGTGTTTTGACATCTCCGAGCTGAATGGCCATCCGGCTTATCTCTTTCATCGACTTGGATTTGGCGATGAGATCTTCTTCCTGCAACAATTGCTGATGCAGGGTTTCCAGTTTTTTTTGATATTCTTTGCTCTTTTCCTGGGCAGTCTTTAGTTCCTTGGACAGGCTCTGAATGTCGGTCAGATCCCGAACTGTGGTGACCACCATCTCCACTTCGCCCTGGTCATCGAAAACCGGATTTCCGGAAACCAGGACTTCCCGGTTGGTCATCGTCGTGGCCTTGATGGAAATAGGCTTTTTCTCTTTGATCACCATCGGGCTGACGAACTTGGAGATATACCCCTGCTTTTCCAGATCAGCTGTATTTTTGTTTAACACGTCTTCTGGCTTTAAGCCGGTGATCTTTTCCCACGATTTATTTACCCGCAGGGTGACGCCCTGTCCGTCAGTGATATACAAGCCATCATACGTTGACTGAAAGATTGTGTTCAGCTCTTTGGTCAAACTCTTGTACGAGTCGATTTCAAAAAAATTTTTTTCAAACTCTGCGTAATGCTGAAAGACTGAAACCACTGCTATGATCTGATCATCATCCCAAAGCGGCCAGCGATGAACAAAAAAGACCTTGTGTCTGTATTGCTTGCGTTTGCCGTATTGAGTGGCACCGGTGTTGAAGATTTGCTGGAACTCCTCCCAGGCGACTGGGTTGATTTTGGCAAAATTCAAGCTGTGCAGGGTATCCCTGGAATACGCCAGGAGCCTTTGGGCTTCACGGTTGCTGAAAAGAAACGACCCCTTCCTGTCTACGACAATGAGCCCAAAGTGCAGGGTGTCCAGGAGATGCTGCAAAGAGATTGGCGAGGTATCGGAGTGGGCTGGCATAATCTGAATCTTTAATACCCGGGATAATCGATTTGAAAGAATGCAAAATATTTGCAAAAATGCAAAAAAATGTCAAGCCTTATGTGAGCTGATCTCTATTTTTTAAGATTCGCAATATAATTGGTTTGTTGCATTATTTGTCACAGATATTTGCAGTCCATACCGGGTAAATTTGTTGTGGGCCATTTTGTGCTCTGGTCATCTCCAGATGAACTGCCCATACCAGGCACAAAAATTATGCAACTCGATACGAGGTGTTGTTCTTGCAATAATGCAAAAAAAAGAGGAGGGTGCATATAAGCATAAAAAATGTAACAACTTGAAATTTATGAATTAAAATGTTTATGGCCCAAATATTGCTTTGAACTCATGAGCATAAAATACTAACCAATTTCAGACAGGGGGAAATCGATGGATTTTTCGTGGACCAAAGAACAGGAAATGCTTCGGAAATCAGTTCGTGAATTTGCCACTAAGAAGCTGGTGCCCAATCTCTCGGAGTGGGACCAGGAACATCATTTTCCATATGAAGAAGCCTTAAAGCCCATGGGAGAGCTGGGCTTCTTTGGCACAGTGGTCCCTGAGGAATATGGAGGTGAAGGCATGGGCTTTGTGGCCTCCATGATTGTGACCGAAGAGATAGCCCGTGCGGCCAGCTCTCTGCGTGTGCAGGTAAACATGCAGGAGCTGGGGTGCGCCTATACCATCTATCGCTACGGAAGCGAAGAGCTGAAGAAAAAATACATCCCCAAGCTGGTGGAAGCGGAATATGTTGGCGGCTTTGGCATCACTGAGCCGGATGCCGGGTCAGATGTCATGGCCATGCAATCCACGGCTGAGGACAAGGGCGATCACTGGCTCATAAACGGGAGCAAGACCTGGATCTCCAATGCCCATGTCGCCGATGTCCTCATCTATTACGCCTACACAGACCAGTCCAAAGGCTCCAAAGGCTTGTCCGCTTTTGTCATTGAACCCAAGAACTTCAATGGGATCAAGACCACCAAGCTGGACAAGATGGGCTCTCACTGTTCGCCAACCGGAGAGGTCTTTCTGGACAACACCCGGGTGCCCAAGGAAAATATCCTGGGTAGTCCCGGGGATGGGGCCAGAATCGTCTTCAGCTCCTTGAACCAGACCCGGCTGTCGGCAGCAGCCGGAGGGGTTGGCCTGGCCCAGGCCTGCCTGGACGAAATTGTTAAGTACTGCAAGCAGCGCAAGCAGTTCGGCAAATCCATCGGCGACTTTCAAATGAATCAGGAAATGATCGGCCAGCTCTCGGCCGAAATCGAAGCCGCCCGGCTGGTGGTTTACAAAGCGGCCTACTTCAAGGATCAAGGCAAGCTGAATAACGGTTTGGATGTGGCCCAAGCCAAGTACCTGGCCGGCGAGGTGGCCAACAAGGCGGCCAACTTTGCCATGCGCATCCTGGGGGCTTACGGGTATTCAACTGAATACCCTGTGGAACGTCTGTTCCGGGATATGCCGACCTATTACATGGTGGAAGGGTCAGCCAATATCTGCAAGATGATTATTGCTTTGGACCAGTTGGGCGTACGCAAGGCCAACCGGGACAAATAAGGTGTACTTTGCATACTACCACCTACCACCCATGGACACGCATGATTGGCAAACAGGAAGAGTGATCGCAGATTGTTCAAAAATAAGGAGTGAGTATGTCAGAAGAAATCAAATCCCCTCTGGCCGGAAAAGTATGGACGATTACCGTAAAGCAAGGCGACGAAGTGGAGGAAGATGATGAAATTATGGTCCTTGAGGCCATGAAAATGGAAACACCGGTCTATTCCTCTGCTGATGGGACAGTCAAGGAAATTAAGGTCAAGCCTGGCGACACTGTGGAAGAAGACGATGTCTTGGCGGTGATTGAATAACCCCGATTCAAGTTCGGGTCAGGGAGTTTTTGTGTATGCATAAGTATTTCAAGAATATGGATCTGCTGGGTAAGCCCTTGAAGGACAAGGTCAAGCAGCGGACCGAAGATAACATGCAGGAAGTGGAAAAAGCAGAGCAAGAGGTGCAGGAAGCCAAGGACAAAATCAAGGAATTTGGATTGCCTGCAGAAAAGATCAACTCTCGGGGGCAGCTGACTATCTGGCAGCGCCTGGACATCCTGGTTGACGAAGGGACGTGGCGTCCCCTGCACATGCTCTATAATCCAGCGGAAAACGAAGACTGCACCACTAACGTGGTGGATGGCCTGGCCAAGATCAACGGCCGTTGGGCAGTGGTCATCGGGTTTGACAATAAATATATGGCCGGGGCGTGGATTCCGGGACAAGCGGAGAACATATTCCGAGTCACGGACCTGGCCAAGCGCTTGAATATTCCCCTGGTCTGGGTGGTCAACTGCAGTGGGGTCAAGCTGCCGGAACAGGAGAAATTCTATGGTGGTCGCCGGGGATCGGGAACCACCTTTTTCCGCCATGCGGAGTTGGAGCAAATGGGGCTGCCTGTCCTGGCCGGGATCTATGGGACCAATCCGGCCGGGGGGGGGTACCAAGGGGTGAGCCCGACCATTCTTTTTGCCCACAAAAACTGCAACATCGCTGTGGGCGGGGCTGGAATCGTCAGCGGCATGAGCCCTAAAGGATATTTTGATGTCGAGTCGGCCCAGGAGCTCATTGATGTGGCCAAGCAACACCGGGAAACTCCCCCGGGCGGAGTGGATATTCACTACGATGAGACCGGCTTCTTCCGTTATGTCTTTGAAACCGAAGAAGGCGTGCTCAAGGCTATGCGGGACTATATGAGCAAGCTCCCGGCCTATGATCCAGACTTTTTCCGGGTGGATGAGCCGAAAGAGCCCAAGTTTCCAACAGAAGACCTGTATTACCTTCTGCCGGTCAATCCCAAAAGGACCTATGATTTTGAGCAGATCCTGTCCAGGCTGGTGGACGGGAGCGAACACCAGGAGTTTCGCCCGGATTACGGACCAGAGGTGTATACCGGATTGGTCAAGCTCGACGGAATGCTCTGCGGATGCATCGGCAACCGGCAGGGAATCATGCCCAAAGGATATCCGGAATATGCAGATTATCCAGGTATCGGCGGAAAACTCTACCGCCAGGGCCTGATCAAGATGAATGAGTTCGTTACCTTGTGCGGCCGGGATCGTCTGCCTGTCATCTGGTTTCAGGATACCAGCGGTATTGACGTGGGCAACATTGCCGAGAAGGCCGAACTTCTGGGCCTGGGCCAGAGCCTGATCTACTCCATTCAGCAGACCGATGTGCCCATGATGCTGGTCACTCTGCGCAAGGGCTCGGCCGCAGCCCATTATATCATGGGCGGGCCTACGGCCAATCGGCACAATGCCTTCACTCTGGGCACTGTGGCCACTGAGATCTACGTGATGCACGGGGAAACGGCTGCTGTCGCCACCTACACCAGACGCTTGATCAAGGATCAACAGGCTGGAAAATCTCTGGAGCCCACCGTAGAAAAGATGAACGAATTGGTGAAGAAGTACTTTGATACCTCCAGACCCATATTTTGCGCCAAGACGGGCCTGATTGACGAGATCGCCGCCTTGCGCGATCTGCGCAGCTATATGCAGGCTTTTGCCGGGGCCGCGTATCAAAATCCCAAATCACTTTGCCCCCAGCACCATCTCATGTTGCCTCGCATCGCCAAAGGGTGATCCTTCTGTCTCGCCCGAGGCATGCAGGGGAGAGGCCTGCCAGGCCTCTCCCCTGCATGCTGGAATCTACTTATCTGACTTTCTATATAAAAAAACAGATCATGAACAGGCTGTAAGGGGAGAGTTATGTGGCAAGCCATTCAAGTCAGCATCGCAGGGATCTGCGGTGTCATGTTCGGCATTTTTCTTTTGTATTGCACAGTTCGTTTGACAGCATTTGTGACGGATAAAATCGAGAAGCGAGGCAAGGCAAATGGATAATCTCTTTGAGCTCATTCATATGTCCGGCTTCCTGTTCATGACCCCCAAGATGCTGGTCATGTGGGGCATTGCCGGAGTTTTGTTTTATCTGGCCATTGCCAAGCAATTTGAGCCTTTGCTCCTGCTGCCCATTGGATTTGGTATTCTTTTGGCCAATTTGCCCCTGACCGGTCTCATGGAGCCCGGAGAAGGGCTCATTTGGCGTTTTTATCACTACGGAATTCAGTGGGAAATCATCCCACCTCTCATTTTTTTGGGAGTGGGTGCCATGACCGACTTCGGCCCGGTGTTGTCCAATCCCAAGCTCCTTTTCCTTGGGGCCGGGGCTCAGGTAGGTGTATATATCACGTTTTTTTCCGCTTACATCTTTGGTTTCGATTTGTCCGAGGCTGCGGTGATCGGAATCATTGGAGGAGCGGATGGTCCAACGACCATCTATCTGGCGGCTAAGATGGCTCCGCATATGCTGGGGAGCTGTGCGGTGGCTGCCTATTCCTATATGGCTATGGTCCCGATTGTACAGCCTCCAGTCATGAAGCTCTTAACTACCAGGAAAGAGCGCACTATCCGGATGAAGACGGAGCGCAAGGTGGGCAAGCTGGAGAAGATCCTTTTTCCCTTCCTGTCTTCGGTGGTCATTATTTTGCTTATTCCGGCCGCTGCTCCGCTTATGGCCATGTTTATGCTGGGCAATATCTTTCGGGAGTCCAAGGTGGTGGATCGGTTGAACAATGCTGCTCAAAACGAGCTGATGAATATTGCCACAATATTTCTGGGCCTGCCGGTAGGGGCGACCATGAACGCCGATCAATTCCTGCGCCCGGATGTGATCTTCATCTTCGTCCTCGGGCTCATAGCCTTTATGATCAGCACGGCCAGCGGATTGCTCATAGCCAAGTTCATGAATCTGTTCTTGAAAGAGAGTAAAAAGATCAATCCGTTGGTCGGAGCGGCCGGTGTGTCGGCAGTGCCCATGGCTGCGAGAGTGGTGCACTCGGTTGGGGCCAAAGAGGATAAGAAAAACTATCTGCTCATGCATGCCATGGGACCGAATGTCGCCGGAGTCATCGGCACGGTCATGGCGGCAGGAATCTTCCTTTCTCTGATTGATTGATAACTCCTGCTGACCGTTTTTTTAGCAATCCCCGGAGGCTGGTTTTGAGCGCAGACTCTGCCTGCGCAGAGGTGTTCACTGTTGGCCTCTGATTTTGAAGACACTTTAACACTTTGATGTTCCGGAGGAACGTGTAAATGAAGGGAAATGGCAGCAAGCTCATGAATCTGAAGGAAGCGGTGGGCAAGTTTGTGTTTGACGGAGCCCATATATCAATTGGCGGCTTCACGGTGAACAGAAACCCCATGGCAGCCGTGCACGAAATAATCCGTTCTCAAGTCAGAGGCCTGCACATGTACGTGCATTCCAACGGACAAGGGGTGGATGAGCTCATTGGAGCTGGATGCGTATCCAGCATTGAAATTGCCTATGGAGCCAATGGCCGTTTTGCCCCCACCTGTGTACGCTTTCGAAAAGCAGTGGAACAGGGAACCATAGCTATTGAGGATTACACCAATTATCAAATGACCTTGCGATTTCTGGCCGGGGCCATGGGCGTGCCGTTTTTGCCCTGCCGATCTTCCCTGGGGACGGACATAGTTGATACCTGGGGCTTTTCAGCCCAAAAACGGGCCGATGATCCCAAGTTTCCGGACAAAAAGCTGGAAGTCGTAGACAATCCATTTGGGCAGTGGGCTGACACCTCCAAGGTCGTTTTGGTCCCGGCCATTCATCCAGACGTGTCCTTTATCCATGTCCAGGAGGCCGACCAGCAGGGAACTTCGAAGATAATGGGCCTGAGTTTTGCAGATGTGGAACAGGCCAAGGCCTCCAAGCATCTGGTGATTACCTGTGAAAAGCTTGTGGATACGGAAACCATGCGCAGACATCCGGAGCAGAACCAAATTCCGGGAATATACGTAGATGCAGTGGTCCATGTCCCCTATGGGGCGTATCCCACGGCCTGTTACCGCTATTACGACTATGACCCGAGCTATCTGCATGAGTACTTTCGCGACGGTCAGGATGACGAGCAAAACGAGCAGAATCGGCAACGCTACGTATATGGGCTTAAAACGCATGAAGACCTTTTAAATCTCATTGGAAAAGAGCGTCTGGACCGGATAGCAGCTGATCCGGAAACCGGCTATGCAGTTAATCTCAAGCGGGTATAGACTCGAGAGGACAGAAACCAAAGATCAGAACTCAGGACTGCTGCAGGCCTGATCTTTGAACAGGTTTAAATTTACATCAGAACAGGGAAGGTTATGGACTATACACCTCGAGAAATGATGGCCATCATGGCCGCTCGGGAAATAGATGACGGGGCCATTGTATTTTGCGGCACCGGGATATCCATGCTGGCCGCTATTGCAGCCAAAAAAATCACTGCACCCAATTGCGTGATTTTTTTTGAAACCGGGGCTATTGATTCCCGGCTGGAAGAGATTCCTCTGGTTGTCTCTGATCCCAGAGTCATGTATGGGGCATCTTCTGCCAGCGGCATGCTGGACGCCTTTGCCGCAATGCAGAACAGGACCATTGGACAGTACGTGGTGGGCATACTGGGGGCCGGGCAGGTGGACAAATTCGGAAATCTGAACACAACCTGTATAGGACCTTATGAACGTCCCCGTATTCGCTTTCCCGGCAGTGGTGGCGGGTGTGATGTGACTTCTTTTGTGCCCAAAAGCATCATCTTCATGCAACAGGAGAAGAGAAAATTTGTCAAGAAGCTCGATTACTTGACCAGCCCGGGCTATCTGGACGGGCCGCAGGGCCGGGAGAAAGCCGGCCTCCCTCCAGGCGGGCCATCAGTGGTTATCACCAACTTGGGCACCTTTCGCTTTGACGAAAAGAGCAAAGAGATGTATTTGCAGAGCACCTATCCTGGTGTAACACCAGATCAGATCCTGACCGAGATGGAGTTTGAGGTTGACAGTTCCCGGGTACAGGAAGAAAAACCACCGACCGAGCTTGAATTACAGATTCTGCGGGAGAAATGCGACCCTCACCGGCTTATATGCAATTAGGCTCAAGGTTGTTGCCTTATGACATCAGACTGGCGAACCACCCATTGCGGCCGCATGGATCATGGCGGATGCAAGGTGCAGGTACAGGTGGCAGAGGGTCGGGCTTTAGCCATTCGGGGTGATCCTGACGGGTATCTGAATCAGGGATATACCTGTCCCAAAGGCCGGGCCCTGACCGAGGTGCACGAACACCCTCAACGCCTTACCACCCCCCTGCTGCGCACCGGCCAGCGGGGAGAAAACAAATGGCGCAGCGCTGACTGGGATGAGGCCCTGGATGTAGTAGCCACGAATCTGGACCAGATCCGGGCCAGGGACGGAGCCAGGTCAGTTGCTTTCTGCCAGGGCATGCCCAAAGGCCTGGAGCATTTTGCCCTCATCCGGCTGGCCAATACCTTTGGTTCTCCAAATGTCGTGGCAGTTCAAGATGTCTGTCACGCCCCCCGGGAGCTGACCGGCAGGCATATGTGCGGATTTTACCCAATCCCTGATGTGCATCATCCCACCCAGCTCCTCCTGCTTTGGGGCAGCAATTCCCGAGCCACCAATGAGGAAGGGGTGATCAATACGTGTTTGACGGCCCGTCTGCGTGAAGGTGCTCAATTGGTGGTCGTCGATCCCAGGCGGACGGATCTGGCCAGGCAGGCTGATATCTGGCTTCCGTTGCGGCCGGGAACAGATCTGGCTCTGGCCTTGGGCTTTTTGCAGGTTATCATTGCTGAAAGTCTGGAAGATAGGGAGTTTGTAACCAAGTGGACTGTCGGCTTTGAGGAGCTCAAGACCGCTACCTTCAGTATTTCCATGGACAGGATAGCAAAGGTCACCGGGATAGGGCAGGAGAATATCCAGAGGGCGGCCCGGGCCTATGCCCGGGCCCGGCCGGCCTGTCTGGCCTGGGGCAATGCCATTGAGCAGGTTCCGGAAGCCTTTGATACAATTCGGTCCCTGATATCTTTGATGGCCGTATGCGGGAACCTGGACGTGGCCGGGGGCAATATAAAGGCCAGCGAGCCGAAGACTCAGTCTCCAGGCAAGTTCGTCCGGGCCGATCTGCTGCCGGATAAGCCCGCGTCCATCTTAAACGCAGCGTATGGTGCCAGCCCCAGGCTGATGACCGTGCCTTCCACCTTTTTCCGCCGGGCGGTTTTGGAGGAAGAGCCCTATCCGGTGCGGGCCGCCTACATGCAGTGCACCAATCCCATGCTGTCCTACGCAGATGTCAACCTGACGCAAAAGGCTTTGCGCAAACTGGACTTTCTGGCTGTCTCGGATATTGTCATGTCCCCTACAGCAGCCCTGGCCGATGTGGTTCTGCCTGCGGCCACTCAATTTGAGTTTGACGATATCGGGCACTATGGCCTGGGGCACGGTCTGATATTGGCCCGGCCCAAGCTGGTAGAACCTCCAGGTCAATGCCGCCCGGATATGGCTATTCTCAATGATCTGGGCCGGAGACTCTGTACTCAGGATCTGTGGTTTGACCGCTATGAACAGATGCTGGAGAATCTGCTGGCCCCCGGTGGTCTGGATTTTGAGTCCTTTGCCGCTCAGGGGATGCTCAAAGGGGTACAACGCTGGCAGCACTTTCAGGACAAGGGCTTTGCCACTCCCTCGGGTAAGGTGGAGCTGGCTCTGAGCAAAGCTCAATCCCTGGGAGTTGAACCTGTGCCGGTTTGGGCCCAAAGCGGGGCTGAACCGGATGATCGGTTCCCGCTCTCATTGACCAGTGCCAAGAGCCCCAATTATCTGCATTCCTCCTACCGCTGGGTGGACAGTTTACGTCGGCGTGAACCCCGGCCCCTGGCCCAGGTCAATCCGGACACGGCCAGATGTTTCCATCTGAACCATGGAGATAAGGTCAGAATAGAAACCGGCTCCGGGTCAATTGTGCAGTACGCGGAGATAACAGATCAGGTGCAGCCGGGAGTTGTCTGTGCCGCTCATGGATGGTGGTTCCCGGAATTGGGAGGGCATCGACCAAAATCCTGGAAGGCGGCCAATTTGAACTGCCTGACCTCTGTGCACGACCTGGGCCGCCAGTACGGGACACCGAGGCTGCGGGGTATACCATGCCGGATAAAAGTGGAAGAAAAGGCTTCTGGCTCAAGGAGCCCTGGAACAGATAACCTTTAAAACCTGCGAGGACACGCCTATGCTAGACGTATTGACTCCTCCGGCCTGGATCAGCCTGTTTGGGATTCCGGGCTGGGTACTGGCTGGACTCATTACCATCCTCGGCCTGGCCTGTTTTGTCTTTATCATGGTCAAACGGTTGATCCCCTTGGTCAAAGGGGCATCGGATCCCCGGTTCGACCGCCCCGGGCCGCGGGTCAAGGATCTGCTCGTCTTTTGGCTGGCTCAGTATAAGCAGCCCCGGTATATGCTGGCCGGAGTACTGCATATTGTCATCTTTTTCGGATTCCTTATCCTGGCCATCCGGTCCATTTCCCTGGTGATCATCGGGTTTTCTCCTGATTTTGTCTTTCCCGGCCTGTCCGGTTCTTTGGGTGATGTATACAACGTTCTCAAGGACTATGCGGCCACCCTGGTTTTCCTGGCCTGTATAGTGGCCGGGATCCGGCGCGGAGTGTACACCCCCGAGAGGTACAAGGTTCCGGCCAAGTATGGAAAGGATCATACCTTTGAGGCCGTATTCGTTCTTGGCCTGATTGGCGGGCTGATGTTCTTTGAGAGCCTGTTTGAAGCCGCCCATGTGGCTGCGGCAGGAATGAGCCACATGCCCGCACCATTGAGCCTTGCCTGGTTCTTTTCACTGCTCCTGTCCCCGACTCCGGTGGGTTTTCTGCAGGGCACGCACGCAGTTTCTTATTTTGCCCATGATGTGATCTTTTTTTTCTTTTTATGCTTTTTGCCCTTTGGCAAGCATTTCCATGTGATCACTTCCATATTCAACGTCTATTTCCACAAGCTGGACCGGGGAAGTGTCAAGCCGGTGCGCTGGGGTGTGTCGGACCAGGAGCTGGATGACCTGGAAAGCTTCGGGGTCAAATATTTTGAGGAATTCACCTGGAAGCACATGCTGGATTTCTACACCTGTGTAGACTGTGGGCGATGTTCTGACAACTGCCCGGCCAATCATGTGGGCCGTCCCCTGTCACCACGATTTATATCCATCAAGTCCCGGGACTATATGTTTGAACACTATCCGGTGGTGGGAGAGATGCAGGGCCGGGAGCCGGTCATGGGCCGGATATTTGAGGAAGATGAGATCTGGTCCTGCACCACCTGCGGGGCGTGTGAAGAAGAATGTCCGGTGATGAATGAATATATCGACAAAATTGTGGATTTGCGGCGGGCCATGGTGGATGAAGGGATGGTTCCCCAGTCTTTGCAAAAGCCCTTGTCCGCTCTGGAGAAGAGGGGCAATCCCTACGGGAAGACAGAGAAGAAGCGCCAGGAATGGACCAAGGGGCTGTCCGAAGAGGGTCTGGAAGTTCAGGTGCTTGGACCGAAGACCCAGGCTCGGACCCTGTATTTTGTGGACAGTGCCAGCTCCTATGATGAACGTTTGCAGGAACTGGCCCAGGCCACGGCCAGAATCCTTTCTGCTGCCGGAGAGGACTTCGGAATTCTGGGCAAGGGAGAAAAGGACAGCGGGCATGAGGTCCGCCGATTCGGTGAAGAGATGCTCTTTCAAAGTCTCAAGGAGCACAACACCCAGGCCATCCTGGACAGTGGAGCCCAGAGCATTGTGACTGCCGATCCGCATGCCTTGAATGCCTTGAACAAGGATTATCAGGGCCTGCCCAGGGGAGAACATATTGCCCAGTATATTTTGCGCCAGGTGCGGGCCGGGAAGCTCACCTTTTCCCCGGTCATTGACAGCAGTGCAGTGTATACGTACCACGATCCCTGCTACCTTGGCCGGCACAACCTGCTCTATGATCCGCCGCGTGAGGTTTTGGACGCCATCCCCGGTCTGAATCGGGTGGAAATGGACCGCAGCCGGGATAGATCCTTTTGCTGCGGTGGCGGCGGACTGATGCTTTTTTATGAGCCCATTGAAGATCAGCGCATGGGTCAGGCCCGGGTCAAAATGGCCGAGGAGGCAGGAGCCAATGTGATCGTGACCGGATGTCCCTTCTGCCTGGTGAATCTGGAAGATGGGGTGAAGACCAGCGGCCTGGAAGGCAAGATGGAGGTCATAGACCTCACTGAGCTGGTGGCCAGGCAGATCGGGGATCCGAAGACCGAGGACCGAGGACAGGAGACAGAGGGCAGTGTACAGAAGACTGAGGAATAGGAGTGTTCGGTTTGCCTTTCCTGAACACTCGTATGAAACAAGATTCAACTTTGCTCGTCATTCCCGCGCAGGAACGTCATCCCGGACACCGATCCGGGACCAGAATCCAGAGCAGATAGAGCGGCTTTATCCTAGATTGCCCGGCGAGTCTGACCCCGGTGTACTCGCATGATCCGGGCCGGGCAATGACAGAGGGGGCAAGCAGTAAGTTTCATCCTTGATCAATCCGGCAAATCTGAAACCTCGTATGAAACAAGATTTTGCTTTTTCCGTCACCCCGGCGTAGGCCGGGGTCCAGCTCTTATATCTTCAGTCTGGATTCCGGCTGGAGCCTGTGCTGG
>JAWLEI010000019.1:0-42782 GCA_041686195.1 Desulfovermiculus sp. | reverse complement strand
TGCAAGAGCTCTTCCATCAGCAATGCTGCTCTCTTTAAAAATAAGCAGTGGCAACTGAAGCCATCAAAAAAGATTTGCCTCTCGCAGAGCCTCAAATAACGCAACGCAAACCGCAGCGAAGAAACATTTTTTAGAGGAAAGGTAAGAACATGGCACGTTCGAGAAAAACAGCCCCCCTGGAAAATAAAATAGCTTTATGCCTGCGTTTGACCGTATGTTTGGTTTTTTGTCCGGTTTTAAAGCCTATAAGATAAGGAAATGCGGACAACAGGCCAAACTCATTTGACCGGATAACATCCGGCTCTCAACCAGCCCTTTCCTGCCCTGCTCTTCTGTGCTTGCTCAATAGTTCCTTGTCATCTTTCCGACATTAGGTTATGGTATCGCCAAATTACTCGGCATCAAGTTATCCAGCGAGATTGTTCAGTCATTCCCGCGGAAGCGGGAATCCAGTCTTCGCTTTGCCCAGGACAAGTACGGCGTTCCCCTTGATTGTCACGAGTCTCGGGTGAGGCCTTCGCGGGATGCGTGTACAGAGTGATCTTTTACCACGACACCGAAACAAAAGAGGCGCGTGCCGTTTCCGTCATTGCCCGGCCCGGCAATCACTTGTAGGACAAAGCTTTGTGCCGACTGAAATGTTGGTATCGCAAGTGAGTGCCGGGCAATCCAGTGCAAAACCTTTCTTTCTCTGGTCGCTCATTACCTGCTGGTATAGGATGCGGACGAACATCAGGAACAGTCACCGGGCTCCACACAGCAATGAAAAACACTCAGACCAACGCCTTCCCATCTACGACCGCGACAATCTAATCATCGGCAGAGTCGTGTGGGTTATGCAGGAGATGTGAAATGGGCTCATATAATCGAGAGGAAGAACTGGATAATGCCTTAAAACGATTGGACGAGCTTACATCCGCACTGCGCGAACATAAGTCATCCCCCAATTTAATCGAAGTCGGAGAAAGCTGCCAGTTTTGCTCTCTGACTCCACATCTTCATTCCTTAACACCTACCGAAGGCCAGTGTGTGCCAAAGAACTGGGCAATGTGTGTTCCACCGGTTTTTTATCCAGCTTTGAATATTGAGTTTTCGGAAGAAAAGTCCAAGAAACAAGGCAGACCTGTTTATGTACAAGGCTCTGCGTTCTCTTTTGAGGTTGGCCATACACTCTATGACTCCATGGCCTGTTATGCCAGATGCTGCCTGCCGATCCGAAAGCCTGAAAAGCTCGCTGTTCAAATAATTTCAGCCACCCCGGCCATACCCTCAAAGCCTACCTACTCACATTTTTTTGACAAGAAACCGTCGGACACTGAAATCAATCAATACCTGATGGAATCACAACCACCTGCCAGGTCGCCGAAGATCAACAAAGTGAAAGAGAACGGCGAACAAAAATATAAAATCGTTGCCTACACAAAAAGGCTCCCCGGCACTGTTTCTGTGTCCTTCTACAGACCGACAGAAAATGAGGGCTGGGTTGAGCTGTTCGATAAGGCTGATCTGACCCAGGACCAATTTGTCCGCAGCTTGATCATCGGCTTTGACCTTCATTAAAAGACGGAGGATCCCATGTCTTCAAGCCTGATAGACCCTCATGGCCAGCCCCTGAACCGTGCATTTAACGCCAAAAGGATTGCCGAGCGCGGGGTCGATGAAGTCATCGGGCTTTGCAAGGGAGTGATTGCAGACAGCAAAGTCAATCAACAGGAGGCGGAATTCCTGCTAAACTGGCTACAGGCCAACAGCGATGTGGCAAGCCAATGGCCTTGCAACATTCTGGCTGCCAGGATCCAAGAATACTTGTCGGATGGATACCTGGACCGGGAGGAATCGGAAGACCTTCTTGATCTCCTGGAACAGATAACCGGGGCTGTCGACCAGGAATGTGTGACTGCGAACATGTCCACCCAACTGCCCTTTGACCATCCCTTGCCAGAGATAACGTTTCAGGGATCCGTTTTTTGCCTTACCGGCCGCTTTGCCTTTGGCACAAGGAAAGACTGTGAACGAGAAATCATTACCCTGGGCGGTCGGGCAACCAAAAACCCGATCCAGGATATGGACTATTTGATCATCGGCTGCATTGGTTCCCGCGACTGGCTCCACTCCACACACGGCCGGAAAATCGAAAAAGCCCTTGAACTGAAGGAAAAAGGCTTCGGAGTATCCATAGTCCCCGAAGACCACTGGGCGGAATGTGTTTGTTTAGGGGAAAGCTGAGATAATGGGTAGTATATGTTGGTCTGGCGTTTGGCGTCGGGAACTCTGCTTCATTTGGCAAGATCACCCATTGAACCATCTATCAGCGAAGGCGCCCTGGTGGGTGTGGACACCACCGAGCAAAGAATCATAGGCGGGAAAATCTACACAGTCTGGGTTGATTAGTGGGGCAAGCTTGAATAGAAAATCAATATTCCAAATTGCCACCACATGGAACATAACTTATAAGACGCGGCACGAGCGGATCTTCGTGGATCCCGAAAACAATCAACTCCTCCTCCAGTCCGCGAACAAAAAACACCCAGACCAACGTCTTCCAATGGACGGCCGGGAAAATTTAATTGTCGGCAGGGTCAAGTGGGTTATGCAGGGGGTGTGAAAGAATAATAACTTGATATTTTATACTTTCACAAAGGTCCATAAAAAAAAACACATGACAACATATTGATGTAGAATATTCAAATATTTACCTTGATTAATTTCAATTTATTATCAACTCACAATTTATTTTTGTTGATGTACAATGAGTTGATATAAAGCTTGGCTTTAATGATGAAGGCCTCGACATAGCTGAAGCAATAAAATATAAATATCTAAACAAAATAATTGTTATTTACTTTGCCCAAACAGAAGGGGAAAGATTCAATAACTCACTAAGAAAAGTAGACGATTTTCTACCAAAGAACGCTGAACAATATGAGTTTGTTCAAATATTAGAGGGATAATATGGACTTTCGTGGAAAGCTGAAAGAAATAAATGGAATTTCATTTTTACATTAAACAATGATAGCGTATGCTTTGTTCAAGTAAGCCGCTCCGCGGTAGGTTCCTAGCTTCTCCCCCAGCCACTCGCCTTCCGAATAACTTTAATATATAGACAAGTTGCAGGAAATTTCATTTTATCGCCAACTCTCTCCAGAGTGTCCAACCTCAAAAAGGAGAGAGCGCGATGCAGGATTATTACCAACAATCCATGAATGCCCTGCTGACAGTATAAACTCCCTGGATTTATCCTTCAGACCTGCTGAAGAATCGCCAGCTGGTCAAAGGTCTGTCCAGCTCGAATGTTGACATTCATGAATATGGATTATAATCTCATGAAAATATAGGTCTCATTGAGGAGGAAATTTATGTCCAATCTGCAAATCAAGGGTATTGATGATGGACTGTATCGTGAACTTAAGCAGCTTGCATCTGATGAGAATCGTTCGGTCAGCCAGCAGGTACTGTATTTGATCCGGACGTCCCTGGCCCAAAGAAAACAAAGACAACGTTTGGATACATCGGCTCAGTCTTTGCTCTCCCTGGCCGGCTCCTGGGAAGATTCCAGAGAAGCGGAAGAAATTGTCAGCGAAATAAGAAAAGCCCGTCGCTCCTCGCATAAGCTCTCGGAAGGGTTGTAATGTACCTGCTTGATACCGATACATTCATCTATTGCCTGAAAGGGAAGGAAGCAGTGGTCAAGAACTTGGAAAACCACCAATATGATGTGCTCAGGATCAGCGTTATTTCTTTGATGGAATTATATTATGGGGCTTACAAGTCTGAGCTGATCACAGCCAACGTGTCCAAAGTCCGTAGGATAGAAAGTTCCTTTGAGGTTTTGCCAGTGGATTTTTCAATAGCCGAGACATTTGGTGCGATTAAGTCACATCTTGAAGCTCACGGAAAACCCTTGGACGATTTCGACTTGGCTATTGCTGCCAGTGCCTTGACCTTTAATCTGATCTTGGTGTCCAACAACGAGAAACACTTTTCTCGTATAGAGGGTTTAAGGCTAACGAACTGGACAAAGTATTGACAATTTGCAGCTGGTGGATTGATCCGGTTTTTTCATGCCCAAAATTGACGGACTGGAAATCAGCCTCAACGACCATATCCAGAAGGATGAAGTTCTGGACCTCTACAGGACAATTGGATGGCCTGCCGCAGAGAAGCCGGACAAGCTCCTGCCCGCCCTTCGCAATTCTCACTCCCTGATCACGGCCAGACTTATTAATGAGGGCAAAAAGTTGTTTACTTTTTGCACGCTGCACTCAGCTGCGCGGGAAATAAATTCCCGCTTGCTTCATGCGCGAGTCCCGCCATAGACGGGACTTCAAATGGGAACGCAATGTAAAGAACATTTCGCACCCATTTGTAAGAGCAGGCTGATCGGAGTGGGCAATGCCATCCCCGACGGCTTCAGATTGGTATGAATTTGAAAATGAGAGAGTGAAGGAGCACTCAAGGAATGGTGCCGGGAAAATGATATTCATGTACAAGATTAGCTTCATTGAAGAACGCATATCTTCCCCACTTGGCAAAACATAAGCTAAAGAGATTGGCGTAAACCTGGAAGCCAGCGTGGATAGCTTTAAGCAGGTCGTGCAGTCTTTGAATGGGCAGTGAGCCAACGAGCTGCAGGACTCTCGCCAAGCCGCCAAGAGCGCCACGTAAAACACTTTTGTTTTCTTTGCGATCCTTGCGGCTTTGCGTGAGGAAATCATGCCTGGCCGGGCTTCTTGAACAATGGATTGAGCCGACCTCAGAAGGTCGTCACAATCCTTATTGTTTCTTGCGCCTTGTCCGCCACGACGTTTGGCTGAGAAAACACTTGACATAACATGAATACCGTGCTACCGTGTTTCTATGATACGATCATTTAAAAACAAGGGCACGGAAGATATTTTCGATGGGAAAAACAGCAAGGCCGCCCGAAAATTATGTTCACAATATCTTTGGAATTTAGCTGCGCGAAAACTGGAGCAGGTTGACTCCGCAACAAACCTTGAAGATTTAAAAGTCCCACCGGGAAATCGCCTGGAAGCACTATCAGGGGATCGGGATGGTCAGTACAGTATTCGAATCAATGATCAGTATCGAGTATGCTTCAAATGGGATTATGGTAATGCAGACAATGTTGCAGTAGTTGACTATCATTAAAAATCAGGAGGATATTATGGTTAGAATTCCAAAATTCAGGGAGCCGACGCATCCGGGAAAGATGCTGGTGGAGGAGTTTTTGGCTCCTATGTCAATAACGCAACGTGAGTTGTCTGAGGCGATTCATGTCCCTTACCAGCGAATTAATGAGATTGTAAATGGACGTCGCGGGATTACACCCAGCACTGCTTTACGCTTGGCAAAATTTTTCAATATGTCAGAGGATTTTTGGATGAATATACAGCTTCGGTGGGACTTATATCATGCAAAAAATTCAGAAGAAAATGAGCTGCGCATGATCAAGCCATATACCGCTTCTGAAAATACAGCCCATATTTGACATGGCCCGGCGCACCAATCGCTCCAGCCAACTCGCAAAGCTTGCGGTACAGCTCAACCGTTATAGGTTATTCGGTCACAACATAACGGCTATCAGTCCGCACAACTAAACATACTCCAAGATTGACCTTCGGCCTCTTTGGACAGAAAATGCCCGAACGGAAAATCTTCAAGAAGTTGTCTCCACCGCAGCCAAAAGGCATCTCCATGGCAAAGAAATCCCCAGGAACTGGTCCAAAGGAGAAGCTCAATTTTGTATTACCGGAGAAATCGTGTCCTGCCCATCTTCTATGTCAAGGCCTCAGCCTGCTGGCTGTGAAAAATCACTCAATAAGGAATCAATAAAAGAGCATGGAACAGATTCTCGTATATTCCGATAGTATTACCTGGGGAATTATCCCCAATACAAGACAACGTCTCCCATTTAATAAAAGGTGGCCAGGAGTATTGGAATTATCTCTGATTGCAATAGGCAATAATGTCCGCGTAATTGAGAATTGCCTTAACGGACGAAGAACCGCTTGGAGTGATCCATTTAAAGCTGGCCGAGACGGCTCTCAGGGTCTATCGCAAGTTATTGAAATGCATTCTCCACTAAAGCTGGTGATTCTAATGCTTGGCACTAATGATTTTCAGTGTATGCAATATAATAATGCTTGGCTGTCAGCTCAGGGAACCGCTAAGCTTATAAATCACATACGTCAAGCCCCTATAGAACCGGAAATGCCTATTCCTGACATAATGGTTGTTGTGCCACCTAAGATATTGAAACCTAAAGGCGAAATAGCAAATAAGTTTTTCGGGGCTGAGAACAGAGATATTGGCCTTGGCCCTGAGCTTAAAAAAATATCGGAGGAATATTCAACCTATTACTTCGATACATCCACTGTGATCGAAGCCAGCCCTGTCGACGGTATTCATTTGGACGAACATCAACATTTAGTTTTAGGAAAGGCAATTGCGCAGTCGGTTTCCGAGGTGATCGCCATCTAACCAATAACTCCTCATGGAGCAGAAGGGACATCCGGATCAAATACAGCACCTCCCATGTCATCAGCCGAACCGCCCTGGACTATATCCCCAGGCTGTTGAAATCATATCTGCAATACGATACGAATATGACAACCATTCTGGATGCTCAACCTGCCAACATCTCGTCCGAGGAGGCAGACCCGGCCATGGAAACACTCAACCACAAAACCCTGCAGGCTGATATCCTTGAACATGCCCCGTCGGTCATTGCCTTCATGGATACCAGGCAGAATCTGGTCTGGGCCAACAAGGCCTACCGGGATGCCACCAACTGCTCCCTGGAAGAGTTCAAAGGGCAAAAGTGTTATGTGGTCAGGGGCTTACAGAAACCCTGCAATTTCTGCCCGGTCATCAGGGCTCTGGAAACCGGCAAGCCTGCTGAAGCTGAGCTCACCCCGGATATGCAGGACCACTGGCAGCAAAGCCAGGGATCCTGGCTTTCCCGGGCTGTGCCGCTCCGAGATGACCTTGGAATGATCATCGGAGTTGTTCAGACAGCCTTTGAGATCTCTGAGCGCAAACAGGCTGAACTGGAAAAGCTCAGAGAGAGCGAAAGCCGGTATCGGGGTATTTTTGAGCAGGCCTCTGAAGCCATCCTCCTTCTCAATGGCCAGGGATTCATAATAGACTGCAATCCGGTCACATGTTCCATGCTCGCTTGTAACCAACAGGAGATCCTGGGTCACCATTTAACCGACCTGGTTTCGGACAACGAACATCAAACATGTCAAATTAAGCTTAAGGAGGTTTCTGACCATGGATACGCCCGCCTGGAGCTGGTCATGTGCAGCTCAAACGGACAGATTCACTTCACGGAGGGGAATCTAACCAGGCTGCACAACGGCCATCTCCTGGCCATGGTCCGGGACATTACCAAACGCAAACTGGCCGAGCAGAGGCTGGAAAGCGCGGAAAGGGAAAAAAGGGATATCTTGGACAGCTTGATGGAACATGTGATCCATCAAGATAGAGACATGAAAATCATCTGGGCCAATCGGGCGGCCAGGGAATCGGCCGGCATGGACCTGGACGATCTCATCGGACGTCACTGTTTTGAGATATGGCCCCAGCAAAGTGACCCATGTCCGGATTGTCCGGTTATTCAAGCCATGCACAGCAAACATCCGGTGGAAAGAGAAAAATCGACTCCTGACGGACGAACATGGTTCATTCGGGGCTATCCCATGCGTGATGTGACAAATGCCATCACTGGCTGTGTGGAAATCACCCTGGAAATTACCAAACGCAAACAGGCTGAGCAAAATCGTGAACAGCTTCTCAAGGACCTGGCCGGCCGTGAGGCCCTGTTGTGGGCGATTTTCGAAAATGCCCCTGAAGGCATCGTGGTCTGTGACCAGCAGGGACGGATCACAATGACCAATCCGGCAGCCGATGCCCTGTACAAACGTCCTGTTCCCTATGGACAGGACATCGAGAGCCAAAAGGAGCTTTGCTGTTTGTATCCGGACGGGACGCCGTACGCCCCGCACGATCTGCCTCTCGTCCGCTCCGCTTTGAACGGAGAGATCTGCCGGTACGAAGAAATCCTCATAGAGTGGCCTCAAAGTCAACGCCGCTGGCTGATGACCAACACCTCCCCCATCCGGGATCCAGAGATGAATATTTTTGGAGCGGTGGGCGTTTTGCAGGACATAACCCCGATCAAGAATCTGGAGCAAGCCCTCCAGGAGAGCGAAGAAAAATTTTCCAAGGCATTTTACAACAGCCCCAGCCTGATGGTCATCAGCGAAGTCGACGACGGCACCTATATTGATGTCAATCAGGCCTACTGCGACCTGACCGGCTATTCCAGAGAGGAGCTGTTGGGTAAGAGCTCATTTGAACTGGGGATCGTCTCTCTGCCCGAAAGGCGCCAAAGGATCGACCAGCTTCGGAAAATCGGGCACATCCGCAACCAGGAACAGCAAAGATACACCAAGTCCGGAGAAACCAAGACCATCATCTTCTCTTCCGAATTCATTGAGCTGGCCGGATACATCCGGCTCATCTCCACAGGCATGGACATAACCGATCGCAAGCGTGCGGAACAGGCCCTCAAAGATAATGAACGTCTCTTCCGCACGGTGCTGGACAATTCTCTGGACGGTATTCACATGATAGACTTTCAGACACATCAATTTCTCTTCATCAGTCCAGCCCTGGAGACTTTGACCGGATTTTCCTATGAAGAACTGAAACAATTAACCCCTGAGAAGGCGGAACAAAGGGTACATCCTGAAGATAGGTCCCAAGTCCGGGCCTATCTCAAAGAGGTGATCGAAGGCAAAGAGGTCGGCCACCCTATTGAGTACAGGTGGATGGTCAAAAACGGAGAATACCGCTGGTTCAGCGACAGCCGCAAGGCCATTACGAACGATTCCGGCCGGGCCATAGCCCTGGTCGGGGTGAGCAGGGACGTCACAGACCAAAAAGAGCTCAATGAACGCTTACGTGCAGCCAAAGAAGCCGCCGAATCGGCCAATCAAGCCAAAAGCCGGTTCGTGTCCAATATGAGCCACGAGATTCGCACCCCTTTAAACGGGGTCAAAGGCATGATTGAGCTGGCCGACAGGCGATCAGGAAATCCGGAGGTCAAACATTACCTGGATCTGGCCAGACAGTCAGCTGAACACTTGATGTGCATCATCAACGATGTCATCGACCTGTCCAAGATGGAGGCCGGTCACATCAAGCTCAATCCCCAGACCTTTTCTTTACCCGAAATCCTGGAAGCGACCTTTCTCCCTCTGCACACCACCGCAGCGGAGAAAGACGTCGTTTTTAAGGCCAACCTCGATGAGCGGGTCCCGAAGATTCTGATCGGGGACACAAATCGGTTGCGACAAGTACTTGAAAATGTTGTCGGCAATGCCGTAAAATTTACCTTTCAAGGCAGCGTAACAGTCCATGTCGACCTGGACCACGAGAATCAGTCGGATAATGAGGTCCGCCTGCTCTTTTCAGTAACCGATACCGGGATCGGCATTCCCGATGACCAACAATCGGCCATATTCGATCGTTTCAGTCAGGTGGAATCTTCTGCCCACGCCCAGTACCACGGTTCAGGACTGGGCCTGGCCCTGTGCAAGCGCTATCTGGAGATGATGGACGGGAACATTTGGTGCACCAGCCGTGAGGGCCACGGCAGCACATTTTACTTCTCAGCAGTTTTCACCGTCGGCAGCCGGGATGATCTGCAGACTTCGCTCCATAACAGCACCGAGACAAGCGAACGTCCTCTCAAGGTCCTGGTGGCGGAAGACAGTCGAATGAACCAGTTGTTCACCGAAGAACTGCTCAAGGACAACGGACACACAGTGGTCATTGCTGAAGACGGCCATGAGGCTTTGCAGGCCTTGTCCAGGGAGACATTCGATCTGGTCCTCATGGACATCCGCATGCCCAATCTCAACGGTGAAGAGGCCCTGCATCTAATCAGGAACGACCCTCCGCACGGCGTGAATCCGCATATCCCGGTGGTGGCCCTGACAGCCCACGCCCTCAAAGACGATCAGGACCATTTCCTCAAGCAGGGCTTTAACGGTTACCTGCCTAAGCCGATAGATATTCAGAACTTTGAACAGGTGATACATAACGTGCAGATGCAGACCCAAATCACCACCCGGATGCACAGGGGGTAGGATCATCCATTCAATACTTGGTGTCATTGGCCGGAGCCGCTGCTTCATCTTCCCTAATGAAGAGACCTTTTCCACCAGCTTCTGAGGATGTTCAATGAAATCATCTCCTAAAGCAGTGCTTCCGCCATATTAAAGGCTCCCGGCACGTCCCCGGGAATGATCTCTTTGTTGCTGACGTGGGTCTGGCCTGCGGCTTTCCGCAGCAGACCGGGAGCGAACGTCGTCTGAAACATGGCAAAGCCTACGGTGCACCCTGTTTCCTCGCCCAGTATCTGCACAATATCCTGCTGCTTGCTTTCAAGGATATCGGCAGCTTTTAAAAACAATTCCCGGCGTTCACCCGGAAGCGATTTTGACCACATTGGATAGGCCTCTGAGGCGGCCTCGATGGCACGCCTGGCATCAGGTCTGTTTCCAGCTGGGACGAGAGCAAACACCTCTCCGGTATAGGGATTGTAATCTTCGTAGACCTGCCCATCCAAAGCTTTGCTCCACTCTCCATTGATATACATCTGAAAACGACCAGCCATGCAAATTCTCCTTGTTTGGTTTGAGTGTCAAAGGGTCAAGGTTATTATACGTATGTTGCTGTGACAACAAAAATTCTGACCTCCGTCATTCCGGCAAAAGAAAGTCATCCCGGACCCCGGATCTTGGTCCGGGGCAGGCCCCGATCCGGGACCGGAATCCAGACTGAACATGTAAGAGCTGGACCCCGGCCTACGCCGGGGTGACGGAGAAGGCAACGAAGAGCAACATAAGAAACCTTATGTTGCCAGTTGTATTATGTTGCGAGAATTGAGCATAGGAGGTCTCTGATACCTCGTCCAGTTGAACACCCAAAGGGTACCCGGTTCAACCGGATAAATTACCCCGCTATGAATTTTAACTTAACAAGGTGAATTCCTTTGACGACCTCACCCAACTCCAGAAGAACTTAAAAGAAGTGGTCGCGGCTCCACAAAAATGGATGCCCTGGAACTATCTCCAAAACCTCCCAAACGAATAATCCCCTCCTCCCCAAGCCACCCAAATATCAGCAGACCCTCCTCCTGGTCCTTGAGTCCAGAGGAGGGGCTCATTGTGTGGTGATAACCGAAAATTGATCCGCCCCTGAACTGGCCCTCCAAGCAAAGTCTACGCCAGCTGCCGTGAAATTTTTCTGCTTACGCAGGCCTGCCGAAAGCACACCTTGTTCCTTCGCTCCCACCCCCGGTCAAGTGTCCCACCGAGTAGGGCCTGGAGAGGTCTCGTTCCCCCAGACTGTCAAAGGCGGCCAAAAGCGGACCCAGGTATGGCTTTTGGGATAGGACCCCCCAGGGCGGTGATCATTAATGCATAACCATGCGCGCCATACAGATACCCTTTACGCCGCTCCGCTCTGTAAAGGCCCCCGGTGAGCTTGGCGTTAGAGGGCACAGAGGAAGATAATGTGGATGAATTCATAGCAGTTTTAGCGGTTTGGTGCACAGCAATCATTGAATCGAGAGGAAATAATTATGGAGGTGTAACCCGCCCGGTATAGAACGGATCACAATCTTTATCTGTGAACAGCCCTACTCCCCGTTCTATTATGTCCATAAGCGGTCCTGCCAGGGCTACCAGGAAGTTGGGGGTTTCTACCTTGGGGTTTTGAAAGTCGCCATGAATAGCTTGTTCAACTACCGCGCAACCCTCAGGGTCAACCACTGCCACCTTCAGGTTCTGGAACTGTGAGTTCACATAATCAATACCACCCTCCAGCGCGATTCGGTTTTTTGCAGTTGAAAAGGCAACATCTTGGGCCTTGGCCACACCATCTGCAATATCCCATTTTGAAATCAATTTCCTGATCTTGGTATGCTCGCCGGTATGAGTGAACAGACTGGCAAAGCCGTAACCTCTGGTAATGGCAAGTCCGAGCGGACCGGCCACGAAAAAGGCAGCCGCATCCACAAGCTTGAACTGCTGGGTGGACTCATAGTTGGCCAGCTGTTCGTCAATATTTAATCCATGCAGAATAATATCTGTTCCGGTAATCTCTGCCTGACCATTCAGGCTGGCCAAAATTTCAGAGGATGACTTGCCGGAGGAATTGAGCTGGGTGATAAATGTGGCTGTACCTTCAGCCCCTTTTTCCTCCCGGAAGGTTTTAATGAACCGTTCGATTTGGAAATCGGCCAGTTCAAACTCAAGGGAATGATGGGGATGGGATCCAGCAAAATCGCTTTTCATCAAACCTGTAAACTCCCCTCCAAGCAACCGTCCGCTCCCTTGGCTGATCATTATTTGCCGGCCTTGACCGGATATTTTGGCCTCTACTCCGCTCGCATCCAGGTTCGAGGAGGTGATTTGACTGCAGGTCAGACTGCTGTTGAAGTCCGGAAGATTCAATTCAGATCCATCAGCCGTGGAGGGACTCCATTCCAGGTCGTGCCCGGTCCAGTCACAATTTTTAACTGTTATCCGTTTGTCGGACATTTGGTCGGTGAAGGACAGGTTGAGATCTAGGATCTTAAAGCTTTGTATAGTCGAAGTTTGTGCCTGACCTGAGTCCTCAGGCTCATGGTCGGGAATAAAGTTGAATGTTCCTTTTTTAATCCGCTCCAGGCGGAGGTTCGGTTCCACCAGATCAAGAGAGGCCAATTCCAGCTGGCCACGGATCATGGGCATTATCCGGGCCCGGACTTCCAATGCCGAGGCCTTAAGCCACTCAGAATCGCCTTTGCTGATGCAAAAATCCTCAAATCGCAGTCCGGGTACAGGCCACAGCAGGACCCGGGACGAGCCTTGGATCTCTGCTTTCATTCCCAGAGCCTGGGAGGCGGTTTGCTCCAGATGAGCTTTGAAGTAATCAGAATCTATATACAGCCAGGCAAGTAAAACAAGCAGACATCCTGCCAGGAACAACCCGACAAGGATAAACAGAAATTTGCGTGCAGACTTGGGCATGGACACCAACCTCCTTTTTCGGACCTGCACCATTTTTCATACTATGCAGACTGATAACCTAGTAATATGAGTAGTTATTTGACCAGCTGCAAATAGTCAACACTTTGTCCAGTTCGCCAGCTGTAAACGCTCTATACGAGAAAAGTGTTTCTCATTGTTGGAAACCAAGATCAGATTAAAGTTCAAGGCACTAGCAGCAATAGTCAAGTCGAAATCGTCCAAAGGTTTTCCGTGAGCTTCAAGATGTAACTTAACAATGCCGAATGTTTCGGCTATTGAAAAATCCTCTGCTTCCTTCCCTGTCAGGCACTAGATGAGTGTATCGAGATCAAGCTGATACACCACAACCCTTGCGAGAGCTTATGCGAGGAGCGACGGGATTTCTTATTTCGCTGACGATCTCTTCCGCTTCCCTGGAATCTTACCAGGAACTGCTCGGGAAGACCAAAGACTGAGCCGATGTCTCCATCCGGTATCTTTGTTTTTCTTTGGGCCAGGGACATCTGGATCAAATACAGCACCTACCATGTCATCAGCCGAACCGCCCGGGGCGGATATCCCCAGGTTGTTGAAATCATATCTACAATACGATACGAATAAGATTATCATCTGGAAACCGTGAACAGCTCCTCAAGGACCTGGCCGGCCATGAGGCCCTGTTGTGGGCGATTTTCGAAAATGACCCTGAAGGCATCGTGGTCTGTGACCAGCAGGGACCGATCACAATGACCAATCCGACAGCCGATGCCCTGTACAAACGTCATCTCGAGGTCCTGGTGGCAGAAGACAGTCGCATGAACCAGTTGTTCACCGAAGAACTGCTCTCGGACGAACTCCCGGTTCCTGACGTCCTGGCTGAAGAGGTCACCGAGAACCTGGAGGCCGGATCAGAGAGCTTCAAGCAGGTTAGCAGTCTTTGAATGGACAGTGATAACGCTAGGCGGTGGACTCTCGCAAAGTCACCAAGATCGCCACGTAATAACTCTTGTCTCCTTGGCGTATTTCACTGTTTGGCGGGAGCAAATCTTATATTACCGCTCCTTTTTCCAAGAGCTTGGAAAAATAGTTTTTCCTCTCTAGAGACGAAGGTGAAAATGACTCATGACCGGAAATATTCCCGATTTGACGGCAACTTATTTCTCAGCCAATATGTCGGATAAATTTAATCATTCAGGAGATACAAATGCGACAAAAACCACGTGCTCTGTGGGCCTTTCTGCTGACCACATCGGTAATTTTCACTGTGTGGGCCACTTCCGCCCCGGCCTGCACCGGCATCGTCCTGGAGGGCGAAGACGACACGACTGTATATGGACGGACCATGGAATGGTCCGGGTTTGATTTCAAGACTCAGGCAGCTGTCTATCCTCGGAATACTTCATTTCAAGGGGTGACTCCGGAAGGCGAAAATGGTATGAGTTGGAAGGGAAAGTACGGTTTTTTGGGTTTTCTGCTCCTGGACAGGGTGATCGGCGACGGAATGAATGAAAAAGGTCTTGCCGCTGGAGAGTTCTATCATGAAGGGTTCGCCGAATACACCGAATATGATCCAGACCTATCGGATCACAGCATGGCGTCCACCGACGTGTTGCCCTACATCCTCTCTAACTTCGCTACTGTCGAGGAAGTGCGCCAGGGCATGCAGAGGGTCCGGGTCGTGCCGGTGCAGGATCCAAGCATCGGCAAGGTGCCCCCAGTCCATTTTTTTGTGGCCGATCCAAGCGGGAAGTCACTGGTCATTGAATATCTGGACGGCAAACCGACTTTTTATGACAATCCGGTCGGGGTGATCACCAACAATCCGACCTTTGATTGGCATCTGCAAAACCTCAGGAACTATGGGAATTTGTCGATTGATTCCTTTGAAAAGAAGACCTGGGGAGAGCTGGAGATAACCCCGCTGGCATCCGGTTCCGGCCTTTTGGGGCTTCCGGGTGATTACACTTCACCCTCAAGATTTGTCCGGGCCGTGATGCTCAAACAGACCTCCTTTCCCACCCAAGGGGGAATGGATACAGTCAATCAGTTTTTCCGGATAATGGACAGCTTCAACGTTCCTGCCAGTCAAGGCGAAGGCCATAGAAGCGCCGAAGCCAAAAAAAACCGCCTGCCCTCTGATACCCAATGGACAATTGCCAGCGATACGAAAAACCTTGTGACCTATTATCACACGGCCTGGAACAGACAGGTCAGGAAAATCGACCTCAAGGAAATTGATTTTACAAAGAGCGGAGTCCGGAAGACCCCTCTGGACCAAGAACGTATTCAGAGTGTCAAGGACAGGACGGAAAGTCTGCACTGAAGCCTCGTATGAAACGAGAAGTTAGCTTACTTGTCGGTCTTCTTCTAACGCATCGAAAAAATGAGAAGATGGCCGGAGCCATAACAAGAAGACGTTCCCAGGGAGGACCCTGGGAACGAAGATGGGATGACTCTCAGCATCTGGCCGAAACCCCAAGTTTCATACTTGATCAACCCGGTAAAAATTTCTCCTTTTGTCCGCTTTGGGGCAAAAAATATTTCAGAATTGCCGGAGGCAAAGCTGACTTGAACACTTTATTATCCTTTACAGATCTCTGCATAAATTGTACCCATTTCAAATCCACTGAAAGTTCAATGAGTAGACTCCAATCTTTCTCAATAAGTACACCTTGTGTGCAACAAGGCGACACCTCATAAGCGCCACTTGTCTAACATTCTGGCCGGACTGTATTCCCTGGCCGGCAGCCCGGATGTAGCCATCATTGAGGACTTGATCCGTCCGGTAGACATGTTTGAAAAGCTTTCATACGCAGGCGTTCCCGACATTCGAGTCATTGTGTTCAACGGCAATCCGGTCATGGCCATGTTCCGATTGTCCCCCCAGGTGAGAAAATATGAGCACAGATGAAAGAGCCGTGCTGGAACAGCTGGACAAGCTGGTACATACGTCTGACCTGTCCCTTGAGATCCACCAATCCAAGGAACTCCTGAAACATGATCCGTTGCTCCTGGCTGGAACAGTGCCGGTATCACTGAATAAATTCAAAGGATCCTTGCCTGCAGGAATTGAATCCGCCCGTATCTTTACCCTGCGGGCCAATACGCAGTTCAAGACCGAAAGGCATCCCAACAGCCGCCAAAGGGTCATCTCCCTTGAGGGCACGGGAAAGATCGTGGTCAAGGACAAGACATCACCCAGGACTCTGACTCTGACCAGCTCACCACACGCCCTTCTGGAAGAACGATGGGCTTCGGTTTCTCCGAATGTATGGCACCAACCACAGGCAAATGCTCACGATTGGGTGGTCCTCACATTTCATCAAGTTCAGGAAAATGAACTTATAGACGAATATCTGGACTAAGAACTCAGCGCATTTTTGAGCCCAGGCGGGGAGAATTCCAGCACTTTAGAACCTTCGAACTTTTTCGCACAATCAAGGCCACGAAATACTTATGAACCCCAAAAAACTCACCCGTCATTTCTTGGACATGGCCACAGGCCGGAAGCAAGCAGACCTGCTCCTTACCAACGCCCGAATCGTGGATGTTTTTTCCCGGCAGGTCATTGACGGGGACTTGGCAATAGGCGATGGCCGCATCCTGGGCATTGGCGATTACAGGGCCCGAAATACCGAGGATATGCATGGATGCTTCGTCCTGCCCGGGCTGATTGACGCCCACGTGCACATCGAATCCTCCATGCTTTCCCCCGGGCACTTTGCCCAGAGCATTCTTCCCCGGGGAACGACCACTGTCATTGCCGACCCCCATGAAATCGCCAATGTCATGGGACTCGACGGCATCCGCTACATGCTGGAGGCATCCGCTGCTCTGCCCCTGACCGTCCTTTTTATGCTCCCCTCCTGCGTTCCAGCTACCCCCTTTGAAAACTCTGGGGCGATTCTGAAGGCTGAAGATCTGGCCTCATTCATGAACTATGAACGGGTGCTGGGTTTGGGGGAGATGATGAATGTGCCCGGAGTGATAACCGCCCAGGCCGACGTGCTGGCCAAACTGGAGCTGGCCCTGTCCCGGGAAAAGGTCATGGATGGGCACTGTCCCGGCTTGTCGGGAAAAGAGCTCAACGCGTATATCGCAGCCGGCATCCGCACCGACCATGAGTGCACCACTGTCCAGGAGATGCATAACCGCATCAGCCGAGGCATGTACGTGCTCATCAGGGATGGTTCGGCCGCCCGGAACCTGGAAACCCTGGTCCAGGGTCTGACCCCGGACAATTCTCACCGCTGCGCCTTATGTACAGACGATCGGCATCCAGAGGATATTCTGACTCAGGGACACCTGGACCATCTGCTCCGTAAGGCCGTCCGTTGCGAGGTAGAACCCTTAACAGCAGTCGGCCTGGCTACTTTGCATCCAGCACAGTGCTATGGCTTGTCACATAAGGGGGCTGTAGCCCCTGGCTATGATGCCGATCTCTGCATTGTGGATGATGTGGAAAATTTTTCCGTCCGCCAGGTCTATATCCAGGGCCGTCTTGTGGCCCAAGACGGCCGGACACTTCAAAAGTTCCCCTCCTTCCAGAACCCCGGCAACTCCATCGTTCTGAGCAGAATCGGGGTTCAGGATTTTCGCTTGCCTGTTCAAACCAGTAAGGCCAATGTCATTCGTGTTTTGCCTCAAAGCATTGTTACTGAGGCCGTAGTGCGTCCGGTACAGGCCGATGCTTCCGGCTTTTTCGATCCGGTCCTGAACCCAGGGCTCAACCTTATCGCCGTGGTTGAACGACACCAGGGCACAGGAAACATCGGGCTTGGACTTGTTGAGAACTTCCACCTGCACGGCGGGGCCATAGCCACTACAGTGGCCCATGATTCGCATAACATTGTTCTCATCGGGGACAACGCCCGGGATATGCTTCGGGCGGTAGAGGACATCGCTGAGATGGGTGGGGGAATGAGCATTTGCAGGCAGGGGAAGGTAATGGACCATCTGGCCCTGCCCATTGCCGGGCTGATGCGCGATGCCTCCGCCCGGGATACAGCCGAGAGACTCAAGGAGATGACCCGCTTGACAAAGAATGAAATGAACGTCAATCCTGACCTCGACCCCTTCATGAACTTAAGCTTCTTGGCCTTGCCGGTCATCCCGGAACTGAAAATTACAGACCAAGGCCTCTTTGATGTCCGCAGCTTTTCCTTTGTTCAGGTCTTTGTCTGACGCCCTGCAAAATTTTTCATTTCCAATTGACATCTTCCTTCTTGGCTGTTTATTGTTCTTTGAATTTGAATAATGCCAAACTATGGGCGACCATAGGACGGAAAACCACGGGCCCGGCACTCATTTTTTAACTTATTCTCTAGTGGCATGAACTCTCTCAGAGAGAGTTCATCTGCCTGAGCAAAAAATTGGAGCCCATAAAAAGTGAGTGCCGGATAGCCGGGTTGCCAATACGTTTCAATATTAAGCGCTTCTTGGTAACCCAAGGGGCGCTTTTTAGGTTGCCAGGCAAGACACTGCACCAAAAGATACAACCTGCATGATTTCATTGACTTAATAAGAAAACCTGATTCCCGCCTGTAAAGGTATTGCAAAAATGACAATTGATCCCGAATTAAATAAACTGTTGAAATAAAAAAAATAAATTCGAGGGTGAAACTGTTTTTTTTGAGACCAGTACAAGACTCTGTTCTGCTCCACCTGAATGAACACCAAGGAGAAAGGATGATGCTCACCAAAAAGGACCTGCTGCCCCTGGTCACAGAAGCTCTTGCAGCAAACGGGGGATCAGCCCGCATCCCGGTAGTATGCAAGTACGTATGGGAGCATTATGAAGATGAGCTGAGAAAAAGCGGAGATCTGTTCTATACCTGGCAGAGCGACATCCGCTGGGCGGCCAATGCCCTGCGCAGGAAGCGGTTCCTGAAGTCGGCCCGGCAATCCCGGCCGGGTATATGGGAGCTCAATGGGAATGGACATCATTATTAATAAACAATAATTATGAGCCATAACTCAGTAAGAGATATTCTTTTTATCCGAAGTTACCCAAAATATTTCATCCAAAATCATTATTTTAAAAATATATTCCAATCTCTTGCAAATAACAAAGGGATTACAATAAGATATAAAAATCATAACATCACTTTTCTGTTTCCCGGAATTGGGAAAAAGCAAAAGATTCCACATAAAAATATCATTCATAGAATTAATTCAGGACTAATCACAGATATAGTTGATGTTGGAGGTGGAGGAGCATTAGATCCACAACTCAAAAAAGGAGATATAATACTGAGCAGTAATGATGTTCCTTCTGATACAATGGAACCAATAAAAGTAAAGAGAAGAAAAGTAATTAAGAATATCGTCAAGAAAATCGCTGATAAAAGAGAATCACGATTCTATGAACGAAATATATTAACAAGTGATAGATTGGCAGGAAAAAGAGATACAAGATTAAAATTATTTAACAAAACCCGGTGCTCGGTTGTTCAAATGGAACATTGCTGGTTCTTAAGGTCTCTGGCAAAACGTATGAGCTCTCAATCATTAGATAGCGTATACGTCACACATATTGAAGTAATAACTGATGAAGTTCCAGATGATCAAAGATTTCTGTCCAACATGAAAGAACTGTATTTTGGATTAACATGCTGTTTTTTATTTAATAATAAATACCTCGGAACGATAAAAAATGATTTTTTAAAGACGTGGCTTAATAACGAGCATGGTATATAAGATCGGTTCTTCTATGCTGGCTGGGGAATTTTCCAGAAATTAAGAAAAACTTTTATCTTTTACCATCATTGCACATATGACACGGCACTCAGGTCATCGCAAAATTCAGGTTCCACCCAGTTTATACCGGGCTGCAAGCCGAGTGTAGGCTTGGGGGGCTTCTTTTATCCAAAATGACTGTTCATCGGTTACCTGCCCCTTGATTTTTCCAGGAACCCCAACCACAAAGGAATAATCAGGGACTATCATCCCTAATTGAAACATTTATATCTCCAGTATCCAATATCCAAAATGGTTAGTAGAGAAAAACCGCCATACTCAACTCATTTCCCTTCGAGCATCTAAAAACACATTGAACCTGCGTTTTCCAGCCAAAAACAGTTGACTTTCTCCTGAACTTGTAGCAATGAATCTTAAGTGGGATCATTTTATCCCGCCCCTTTTCCTTGCACCTGGGGGCCTGCACTACATGATTGAGGAGGACAATCATGAATACCAGGAACATACTGAATTTTTTGAGCATAAGGGAGCCTCTGCTTGGATTTTTTCTGATGTGCCTTGTAGCTTCAGGCTGCGCTCCAGGTATCTCTTTGTACAGTGAACATGCCTATGATCAAGCTGTAACCTTAAAGATAAGCTCCCTTCGCTTGATTGACCGCGCGAATGAGCCCTACAGTGATCATGCCCAGGATGTTGAATCCCTGATGTATGAGATCGACAAGGCCTATGAGTATGCCAAAGGCAGGCCCAGAAACGAATTGAGTGCCAGGCAGTGGAAGATTCTCAAGGACCCGGATGGCCGACTCTTGGGCGGTTTCATCCTCCGCTGGAAGGAGCAGGAAACCTTATCGCCAGTCTTTATTAGCGAGGCCAAAGGCGTGATAAGTGATGCCTTTGACACTCTTATCGGCCTTGAAAGCGGCAAAATACGACCTTCGGAGGTGAGGTAGCCGTGATGGACTTCAGACTTTTTCTGGAAAATTTCATGAATGATCTGAAAAGTCAAAGCTTGGCACTGGAAGAGGATATAAAAGACGACGTGCTCAAGGACGGACTCGATTTTGTCCACAAGACCCGGGCCGATCTTGAAAAATGGAGCCACCAGCTTACGGCTGGAGAACTGAGCAAAGACGAGTTCAAGTGGCTTTTGCTGGCCAAAAAGGACCTTGCAGAGATGGAGACCCTGAAACAAAAAGGCCTGACCCTGGCCAGGATCGACCGCTATAAGAAAGCAATGTCGCAAAGCGTCCTCAATGCGGTGTTCACAACTTTGGGATAAATGCTTCTCCAGTGCCATCAGATTGCTTACTGATCTCAAGAGGTGAATAAAAGTCACCACCCCGGAGGAAGATCATGAAAATATCCAGGCATAAACTGACCAGTGAATTTGCTGGACATGAAATGATCAACAAGACCAGCGGCAGGTTTGGTCAAGGCCTTCCAGACACCATTGTCATACACTATACAGGCGGGGGCAGCCTGCAGTCGGCAGTGAGCACCTTCAAGGACCCTCAAGTCCAGGCATCGGCCCATGTGGTGATAGACAAGGACGGCTCCCTGACCCAGATGATCCCTTTTGATCACCTTGCCTGGCATGCCGGAAAAAGTGCCTATCTGGACAGAACCGGGCTGAACAGATTCTCCATCGGCATTGAAATTGTGAACGCCGGAAGGCTGGAAAAAAGCGGTCCTGTATGGCGGTCCTGGTTTGGACGGACATATCCCGAGGAGGAGGTGGTCCAGGGTATGCATCGGAATGAAAGTCAGTCCTCATACTGGGAACGATACACCCCTGAGCAAATAGATACTGCCTTTACCCTGTGCAAAGTCCTGAAAAACACCTACAATATAAGCAAGATTTTGGGGCATGAAGAGATATCACCTGGCCGCAAAATCGATCCCGGGCCTGCTTTTCCTTTGGACAAGCTCAGGGACAAACTCCTCTATGCCAACAGAAAAGACGAAGACGAAAACCAGGGCAAAGACCTGGCCAAAGGGATTGTCCGGGCCTCTGCCTTAAATATCCGGTCCGGCCCATCCGTGCACAATCAAACCATAGCCCTGCCCTTGTCCTGCAATACTGAACTGGAGATTCTTGAGCAGCAAAACGGATGGTACCAGGTAAAGGTGGACATCACCGGCTGGGTATCCGGGGATTTTGTGGAAAAAATATCGACCTGAAAGTTCTGTTGTCTTCAATTCCCCACCTTTGGAGATTGTATGATTATCACCAAGCAAGTGGCCCAAACCCCTGAATCCCAAAAAAATGGAGAACCAGGATCCGATAGGCCTGGTAACCAGGACCAGGAGGCAAAGACTCCACGTATAGGCCTTGCTTTATCCGGGGGCGGGTTTCGGGCAGCCATATTTCATCTCGGGGTGATCAGGCGCCTTGAAGAGCTGGGTATTATGCCCAAAATCAGGTTAATTTCAGCGGTATCCGGGGGTTCAATTGTTTCCGCCTATTATCTTTGCGAAATGGAACGCCGTTTACGGCTGGAAAAACCGGACCAGAGAAACGAAATACAGGTCCGGGTCCGAGTCTTTGAAGGGATAGCCAGGGACTTTTTTCACGCCCTGGACAACAACCTCCGCACCAGGGCCCTTATCCTCACTCCGTTTTTCCATCCCTGGCTGTTCATCAAGACCCTGGCCTTGAAGCCTTTCCGAGCCGGAGCCAGATCAGAACTCATTCAGTCTGAATACGATAAATGGTTTTACAATAAAAATTCTTTGGATCAACTGCCAAGCGCTGCACTCAAGAACGAACAAGACCCTGCCGATCCTGACCTTGGAACCAGGCTCCTCATCAATACCACTTCCCTTTTAACTGGAGAAAGGGTGGCTTTTTCCCGCGAGCCTGTATCCCAGGTCAATGAAATGTCTAGAGTGAATAAAAACGTTCTGCCTCTGTCCAGAGTGGTAGGGGCGTCATCCGGAGTTCCAGGCCTTTTTCCACCCACGATGATCTCCGGAGACGTGTTGGTGGACGGCGGGGTGGCCGACAACCAGGGCATTGAATCCCTGATTAGTGATTCCTTGGACTGCAATCTGCTCCTGGTCAGCGATGCTTCAGGACAAATGGAGCCTATGCACAGCATCAAACAGGGTCTGGTCAAGGTTTTGACCAGAATAAACAGCATCTTCCAATTTCAGGTCCGCAACAAGATCCTGGACATCCTCGTGGGCTGGAAACATTTGCCATCCAAGGACAATGAAACCCACAGCTTTGCCTTTATCCACCTCCATCTCAACCTCAAGGACCGGGGACGTGCCCTTGATCGGGTTCCGTCCGAGTTCATCCCGGGCATTGCCCGGATGCGGACCGATCTGGACCAGTTCAGCTATATTGAACGCGAAACCCTTATGTATCACGGATATACCCTCATTGATTCCCAGATCAAGCGCCATTGCCCGGAACTCCTGCCTGAGGCCACGTCCTCGACCCAGGCCATGCTCACCCCTCCCCTTTTTCGGGATCAAGTCCTCAATTCCGGCCAAAACCGGGAAAAAATCAGGTCTGACCTGGAAGTCGGGTCACAAAACAGCTACCTAGTGCGCTGCCTGAAAAAACACCCCCGGCAGGCAGGACCTTTTTTGGCCGCGGCAATCATAACGGCCTTGGTCTGCCTGTTTCTTGTGCTCCGGGTTCAACCCGCAATTATCGATTGGGTGGGAAATGGCATATCCAAAATACTTATGGGAGTGATCCCGGATATATTGATTTCCCCCTTAAATAAGGCATTGCAAGCCTGGGGGCTTTTGGATGTGCAGACCACGATTAGCGGCTTGTCCGGCATGGCGGCTTTAGTGACGGTATTTTTGCTTGTGTGCTATGTGATCACCTTTCCCGGCTACATCATGTTGCGCAGAATGATTACCGCCCGTGACCGCAATATCTACAAAGACCTGACCGGGATGGAACCTTCAGTCCAATGGTCTCCGGCCCAGGAAGCGGAACACAACATAACCTGACAAAATCTGGCTGGCCTCATGCGTAACGGCAGGACAACTTTATTTCCTCAATACCAACCTTGACAAGAAAGCAGAATTTTCATACGTCCATCCTGTACACTGTCGAAGAATGAAAATCTTCGAGTATCTCAGCTCTATCCAATTGCCTGAACCTAAAATAGGCGCGTTATCCCAGAACAATAGTCCTTGAAAAGTGAATATGAGACCTGCGGAGGACATCAAATCATCACCTTGACAGAGCCCGGCTGTTTTCCACTCGCAAATGTCTAACCACAAGGAAGGAAACGGCTATGAGTGTTTCCTGGCTGCATATTGCAATCATCATCTTCTTTGTTCAAGGCATTATCCTTTTTGCACTCGTTCCCTTCCTGCTCTCCTACCTTTTAGCTCCCAAGGCTCAGGCCAAAGACCTGAGAATGCCCTATGAATGCGGCTTGACTCCTTACGGGTCAGCCTGGGTCAAATTCGGGATCAACTATTATTTCTACGCTCTGCTCTTCCTGGCCTTTGACGTCGACGTTTTGTACCTGTTCCCGGTCGCCACCTTTTATTCCCAAAGCCCGGTCCTGGTTTCTTTCATCAAGCTCTTGATATTTATCGTCATTCTCTTTGCATCGGTCATCTACTTCTGGAAAAAAGGAGTCTTCACATGGCCCAAGAAGATCAAGATATAGCATTCCCCTATGCAGATACGACTCATGACAAGCCCATCATCAATTACGATCCGGTGCAGAAAATCATCAATGTGTGCCGGGCCATGTCCCTTTGGCCTGTCACCTTCGGCATTGCCTGTTGCGCCATTGAAATGATGGGCTTTGGCATGGCCAGGTTCGATTCCGCCCGCTTCGGGGCCGAAGTGTTCAGGCCCTCTCCCCGTCAGGCGGACCTGATGATTGTGGCTGGGACTATTTCCAACAAAATGGCCCCCCTGGTCACCCGTCTCTATGAACAAATGCCTGCCCCCAAGTGGGTAATCGCCATGGGCAACTGCGCCATATCCGGTGGTCCCTTTGTATACAAAAACCAGTACGGTATTGTGGAAGGGGTGGATTTGCTCATACCTGTGGATGTTTATGTCCCGGGCTGTCCGCCCAGACCTGAAGGCCTCCTGGAAGGGCTCTTTCAACTCCAGAAGAAAATAACCGGCAGACGTTGGTGGCCAATGCCCGAGCAGGAGAAGAATGAAACGCGCTCATGAGTGAGAGCGGCAATTTTTTTTGCCTTCTTCGGCTGCTCCGGCGTCCGGCGATCCCGGACGGCTTAGCCATCGTTTGATGCCAGGCCCAGTATGATGCGAACCCCGCTGGCGGCGGATTGGGAGGTATGGATGAGCAATCAGGACCCCAAAGCGGAAAATTCCAAAGACCAAAAAAAGGCTGCAAAGGAGAAGAAAAGCACCGGCCCTGAATATACAGGGTATGATCTGGATTATTTTGTGCAGGCCAAGGATCTTTTCAATGCTGTGCACAAGCTGGATCAGACTGGATTCTTCCTTGAAGATATCTCCTGCCTGGACATGGAGGAAGGCTTTCAAGTGGTCTATCATTTCGACCGCTTCGATCAACCCGGCCGGGTCGGTTTACGGGTCGTAGTTGACCGCCAAGACCCACAGGTTCCCTCCATCTACGATATTTACCCTGGTGCCGCCTGGCATGAACGGGAATGCTTTGATTTTTTCGGGGTCCGCTTCACTGGCCACCCCAACCTGCTTCCCCTGCTCCTGGATCCGGAGCATAAAGGTCCTCCACCCCTGCAAAAGGATGAAACAGAGCGCAAAGGCCTGGACCAGCTTTACCCCAACCGGGAACATACCCCGATCTCTTTGGAAGATCAGGATTTCATGCGTAAAATTCAAGATTGTTCCAACCTCAAAAGCAGGACGCAGTCATGAGCCTGGACCTGAGATTAGACACCAGCGGTGACTTCTACGCCAACAAATTCCAGCCCACAAAACGGGATGATACCCTGATCCTGAATATGGGACCGCAGCATCCTTCGACCCACGGCGTGCTGCGCATCCTGCTGGAGATCGACGGCGAATATATCATTCGAGCCGAACCGGTTCTGGGCTATATTCACCGCATGCATGAAAAAATGGCTGAAGTCAAAACCTACTCTCAATATCTGCCTAACCCCTCTCGGACGGATTACCTGCATGCCTTGGCCTGGGGCTGGGCCCATGTGGGAGCACTTGAACGTCTCATGGGCCTGGAGGTCCCGGAAAGGGCGGAATATATCCGGGTTATCACCTGTGAACTCAACCGCATCAGCTCCCACCTCTTGTGGTGGGGGGCATATCTCCTGGACCTGGGTGCATTCACCCCCATCATGTATGCATTCGACGATCGGGAGAGAATCCAGGACATCCTGCAGCGGATAACCGGTTCCCGGCTCACCTATTGCTATTATCGCTTTGGGGGCGTTTCCCACGACATAGATGATCGGTTCAGAGAGGAAACCCTGGTCCAGTGCGCCCGGATGAAGGAACGGGCCAAGATGTTCAAGGACCTGGTCACAGATAACTTCATCCTGCGCAAGCGGGTGGAGGAGATTGGGGAAATCCCCCTGGATACCTGTCGCAAATACGGGGCCACCGGCCCGGTACTGCGCGGTTCAGGCCAGGCTTACGACACCCGCCGGGTAGAACCTTACTCTGTATATGACCGTTTCAACTACAATATCCCCACCTATGACACCTGTGATGCCATGGGCCGTTACCTGGTCCGCATGGATGAGATGCAGGAAAGCATTAAAATCATAGAACAGGCCCTGGACAGCCTGCCCGAGGGCGATTTTATCCATCCCAAGGCCCCCAAGCGGCCCAAACCGCCTGTTGGCGACGTGTATTTCGCAGTGGAAGGGGCCAGGGGCAAAATTGGAATGCATTTAGTCAGCGATGGAAGCAACTCTCCTTACCGCCTGAAGCTGCGTGCGCCCGGCTTTTCCAACTTGAGTCTTTTTTCTGAAGTTGCCCAGGGAATCCTTATTGCCGATGCAGTGTCCATACTGGGGAGCTTGGATCTGGTTATCCCGGAGATTGACAGATGATAGAAGCAATTCCCACCCCATTAATCGTCATTTCAGTGGGCCTGGCCGCAACCATGGCCTTTATCGGCTTAAACGCCCTGGTCCTGGTCTACCTGGAAAGAAAGGTGGCCGGGTTTATCCAGCGCCGGCCCGGACCGTATGAAGTGGGACCACAGGGCATTCTGCAGCCTGTGGCCGACGGATTAAAGCTGGTGGGCAAACAAATCTTCACTCCCACCGGAGCAGACAGTGTGCTCTACTGGCTGGCTCCCATGATTTCCATCGCCCCCACCCTGGTCTGCTTTGTGGCCATTCCCTTTGGACCGCACCTGCAGATCATCAACACCAATGTCGGACTGATCCTCATCTTGGCCTTTACCGGGGTCAATGTACTGGCCCTGTGTATCGCCGGTTGGTCCTCCCAGAACAAATACGCCCTGCTGGGCGCGGCTCGGGACATCTCCCAGTCTGTAGCATACGAAATACCTCTGCTCCTGTCCATTCTGCCCATTATTTTCATGACCGGCACCTTCAATCTGTTCGATATTGCCTCCGGCCAAGGCGCATGGCCTTGGCAATGGTACATTGTCTACCAGCCCCTGGCCTTTGTCATCTTTTTTATCTGCGCATTGGCTGAAACCAACCGGAATCCTTTTGATCTGCCCGAGGCCGAAAGCGAGCTCACAGCCGGCTTTCATACCGAGTATTCCGGTATGGGCTTTGGCATGTTTTTTCTGGCTGAATACGCCTATATGGTTGTGGCCAGCTGTGTGACGGCCATTCTTTTCCTGGGCGGTTTTCAGGGACCTGTGGTCTCCGGCTGGTGGTGGTTTCTGGCCAAAGTCTACATCTTGCTGCTGATCATGATCTGGATCAGATGGACCTATCCCCGGGTCCGCTTCGACCAGCTGTTAAACATCTGCTGGAAGTGGCTGATCCCCCTGGCTGTTTTGAACCTTCTGGTAACTTTATTGGTGATTGCCATATGATAGTCAAAAAGTTCAACGACACCATAATGGGCCTGTGGAGCCTGCTGGTGGGGCTTAAAGTGACTGCTTTCAACTTCACCCGCCCCCAGGTAACAGTCCATTATCCACGGCAAACAGTGCCGTCCCTGGAAGGATATCGCGGCCATATCGAGCTGATCCCTCAGGATGATGACCCACTGAAACCCAAATGCATCGCATGCAATACCTGTGTTCGGATGTGCCCTTCCTGCTGCATCTCACTCACAGCGATCAAGCCCCAAAAAAAGGCAGCAGAGGACAAAGAGACTTCCGGGGCGGAATCAGGAGAAAAGCCCAAACCCAAAAAGGCTAAACCGGAACTGGAATCCTTTGTCCTGGACTATAATTACTGTTCTCTGTGCGGACAATGCGTCCAGAATTGCCCGGTAGATGCCTTACGATATACCAGTGATGTCTATCTGGCTGGTTTCAGCAGACAGGAATTCGTCTTTGATCTCCTGGCCAGACTCCATGATCAGGCAGAGCAAAAGGAGCAGTAAATGGATAACCTGGCGTATGAAAATCTGGCCTGGGCCGTACTCATCGGGCACATCGTCATCATTATAGCCGGCGGGTTCATCACTGTGTTGGCCCAAAGTCTGGTCCGGGCCCTTATGGGTCTTATTCTGACCCTGTTCGGGGTGGCAGGGCTTTTTTTCCTCATGGCCGCTCCTTTCATCGGCCTGATGCAGCTTTTGATCTATGTTGGTGCAGTCAGCGTGCTCATCTTTTTCGCCATCATGCTGACCAATGCCTGGCCTGGGGGAGATGAGAGCGGGAAAAAATCGGGCCGGAAAATGGTCTTTGCCCTTTTGGCTGCCCTGGCTCCAGTCGTGTTTCTGGGTTCAGCCGCACTGCGCACTGCCCCTCCATCTGTTTTGATCCCGGAAGAAACCGAGGTCCAGGAACTGGGGCGCTTTTTCATGGAGCCCTATATCCTGCCCTTTGAACTCATATCCTTGCTTTTGACCGTAGCCATGGCCGGTGCGGTTATTCTGGGCTTTGAGAGGAGGAAGAAGAAATGAGTTTGATGACCATTTACCATCTGGTGGCCATTTTCTTATTGGCTGTGGGCATCTTCGGCATTGCCTACAGAAGAACCCTGGTGGGAATTGTCCTGGGCATAGAGCTTATGCTCAACGGCGCAGGATTGAGCATTATGGCCTCAGCTCAACTGACCCCGGCTCCCAATGAGCTGGGCCAGGCGGGCGCTTTGCTGGTAATGGGTGTGGCTGCAGCTGAAGCCACTTTGTTGCTGGCTATCCTCCTGGTGGTCCTCAAACGCTTTAAGAATGTGGAAGCCGACACATTGATCACGATGCGCGGATAACTCATCGCCCTCTGGCGGGAACAACGCTTCTTTGCAGGCCTATCGCATAGGGATATTCGAACATGATGCCTTCTCTACTTCTTCAGACCATTGTGGTTCCGGCCCTGGCTGCCCTGGTTATCCTGCTCTTCAGGTTTTCCCTGGGCAAAAAATCCGGATGGGTAGCAGTTATAAGCCTTGCCTACACCACCATCCTTTTGATTGCAGCCTTGGTTTCAGTATATCAAGGCCAGCCCATTCATGAACATTATCAAATACTGAAAAATCCGGATATAGGCATTACCCTGGTTGCTGACGGACTGAGCATTGCTGTGGGCCTGATCTGCAACCTCCTCTGTCTGGCCCTGGGCACCTACTCCATCAAGTATGTGTATCACCGCATCGAGATCCTGTATCCGGAGGTTCTGGGAACTCGCGGTGAAATCAGCTACTTCGCCTGTTTCTTCTATCTCTTTTTGTTCTTTCCTGTGGGCTTCATGGGCGTCAGTTTTGCCAGCGATCTGGTGCTCATGTATTTCTTCCTGGAGATCCTGACCCTTTTCCTCTTCTTCCTCATGGCCTACTTCGGCTACTACGAACGGGTCTGGGTGGCCACCATGTGCTTTATCTGGGGTGTGTTCTCGGCCCTGTTCTTCCTGGCCGGCGTGGCTATTATCTACTCCCAGACCGGCACGTTTCAGATTGACCAGATCCATACCATAGCCGGAGATCCCCTGGCTTTCTGGGCCATCCTCCTGGTCCTGGTGGGCATGTGGGGCAAATTGGCCATAGTTCCGCTGCATGTCTGGATGCCCTGGGTCCATGCCGAACACCCCACCTGCATCGCCGGACTGCTGGCTGTTTACGCCAATATTGCCGCCTATATCATTGTCCGCATGCTGGTGCTGCCTCTGTGGTACGATTTTCAGTGGTTCGGCCCCCCGATCATGATCCTGGCCGTGGCCACCATGATCTACGGCTCCCTTCTCACCCTGGCCCAGACTGACATGAAGCGCATTCCGGCCTGTTCCACCATCAGCCAGACTGCATATTCCATGCTGGGAATCGGGGCCCTGACTGCGACAAGCATAGAAGGCGGTCTCTTCTTTTTCTTAAGCCACATTATGGGCAAGACGGTCTTCTTTTCCACCTGCGGTATGGTGGTCTATACCACTCATATTCGAAATATCCGCTTACTGGGCGGGCTGGGGACCAAGATGCCCTTGACGGCACTGCTTTTTTTGAGCGGGGGATTGATGCTGGCCGGCATCCCTCCATTCAGCAGCTTTGCTGCCGAAGTGATCATGTTTGCCGGCATTTTTGGCCGCGGTGACATGTTCGGACTTGTTATCGGCATTATCGGCCTCATGGCCATCCTGTTGACCATTTCCTATGCCGTACATTTCACCCGCATAATCTTCTTCGGCCCTTTGCCGGATGAACTGGCCCAGGATGAGCATATCAAGGATCCACCCTGGACCATGATGGCCCCGCTCATGCTCATTGTTTTGGTATCGGCCTTTTTGGGCATCTACCCATCGCTGATCATGGAGCTCTTTGAGCCGGTCATCAGCGTTGCCGTAGCCAATATGTGAGAGAAGGGTTTTTGATTATCAGGGGCAAAACTATTTCAGATTTGCCAGCGGCAAATCTGAAATCAAACTGCAAACCTTGAGGTGGGAACACATATGGATACTCAGCTTGCGTGGTTCTGCCTGATCTTTCCCTGGATCGGGGTCCTGCTGACTCCTTTTCTGGCCCGCATAAGCACCCCGCTCATGAATTTCGGAGCCGTGTTTTTCTCCTTTTTGACTGCTGTCTTTGCAGTCTCCATGCTTCCTTTGCTCTCAAGCCCGGAACAGCTGCCTCTGGAATCCACCCTGGTCTGGCTGAGTACTCCCATCCAGGTCAGCTTCGGCGTCCTTCTGGATCCATTAAGTGTCATTGTGGCCAATGTGGTGGCTGTGATCAGCTTTTTCATTATGGTCTACTGTCTGGGGTACATGAAAGGCGATCCCGGCATCATGCGCTTCTGGATGCTCATGAATACCTTCATCGGCAGCATGCTGCTCCTGGTCCTGGCCAACAACCTGATCATCATCTTTGTGGGCTGGAAGCTGGTCGGCCTGTGCAGTTACGGCCTCATCGGCTATTATTACCGGGATGAGCGCGAATACTGGATCGGCGGGCCAGAACCCTATTCTTTCGACCTCCCCTCAGTCTGCGGAGTCAAGGCCTTTATCGTCACCAGCATTGGCGATATGCCTTTGCTGGGCGGCATCCTGCTCATGTACTTCTACTCCGGAACCTTTAATATCCTGGAGCTCTACCACACTGCACCGGACTGGATCCCGGCCATGGCCGCCACACCGTGGATGATTATCCTGGTCAGCATCCTGCTCATCGCCGGCCCGGTAGGCAAATCTGCCCAGTTCCCCCTGCATGAATGGCTCCCGGAAGCCATGTCCGGTCCTGGCCCGGTCTCAGCCCTCATCCACGCTGCAACCATGGTCAAAAGCGGTGTCTTCCTCATCGCCCGCTTCATTCCCATTTTTTATTATGGATACTGGACGGCCGGAGTGGATGAGGCCATGTACTTTTTCCTCATCGTGGCCTGGATAGGAGCCATCACTGCCTTTTTGGCCGCCAGCCAGGGACTGGTGGCAACGGAACTGAAAAAGGTCCTGGCCTACTCCACGGTAAGCCAGATCGGATACATGATGCTGGCCCTTGGGGTCAGCGGATTCGGGCAGGACGTCCTGGTCAGCGGATATACTGCGGGCACCTTTCACCTTATGAGTCACGCCATGTTCAAGGCCTGCCTCTTTTTGTGCGCCGGTACGGTCATCCATGCCGCCCATTCCATATACATTGATGAAATGGGTGCCTTGCGCAAATACCTGCCCTATACCTGGCTGTTCATGGGCCTGGCCACCCTGTCCCTGATCGGCATCCCGCCCTTGCCCGGATTCTGGAGCAAGGAAACCGTGCTTGCAGCCTCTTTAGAATCCCAGCACTTTATACTCTTCACCATCGCCCTGGTCTCTGTTGTCTTCACCGCCTTTTACTCCACACGGTATTTCGGGATGATGTTTCACGGCGGGGCCAGCGCGCACATCCAAAAAGAAACTTCCAAGCCGCACCATCACGTAGGAGAGGGCTATTTTTCCCAAACCTTTGCCTGCGGCGCACTGGCTGTAGGCATTGTTCTCTTCGGCCTCTTCGGACTCAAGGCCGAGCACTTTCTGCATCACCTGTTTGAAGTACAATTGGTCAAAGATCTGTCCCTGTCCACCACCCATCTGGTGCCCAGCTTTTCCAAAAGCCTGCTCGTTTCTCTGTCTATCGGCAGCGTCATCCTGGGGGCATTTCCGGCCTACATGTTCTACTTTGCCCGGAAATGGGACCCCAGGGCTGTGTTTGACAGCTCAGTCCTTGTCCGTATGATCCATGCCTTTCTCTGGAACAGATGGTACATCAACGCCTTCTATAACTGGTTTTTCGTCAACGGGGCCATGCGCCTGGCCCGGGCCGTTGCCGACAGGATCGAGGTGGCTGTAGACAGCCTGGCCCACCGAATACTGCCGGACACGGTCTTCGAATGGTCCAAAATCTCCGTAACCATTGACCAGGAAGGGATTGACGGTTTGTTGGACGGCACCGCCTACCATGTCCAGAACACGGCCGGCAGTGGACTGTCCAGAATGCAGACCGGAAGAATCCAGGAATACCTGGCCATGGCTGTGATCATCGCCTTGATCATTTGCGGTACAATCTGGCTCTATTGAACAGGCAGGGACTTTCGCTGTTATGCCTTTTATAGCTGACAACAATTCTCAACGTTTGCCGGAGTAGCCGACCATGCTCAATACAGGTTTCCCCCTGCTCAGCACCTTGATATTTTTTCCTCTCCTGGCTGCGGTGGTGCTCTTTTTTCTCCGCGACGACCGTACCGTCAGGGTGTTTACCCTGGTGGTCAGTCTTATTGAATGCATCTTGGTGCTGCCGGTAATGACCGGTTTTGATACCACCACAGCCCAGTTCCAGCTGGTGGAAAAGGCAGCCTGGATTGAGCCGTGGAACATTTATTACTACCTGGGTATTGACGGGATCAGCGTGCTCATGGTCCTGCTGACCGTGTTTCTCCTGCCCATCTGCGTCTTGTGTTCCTGGCGATATATCGGCCAGAGGGTCAAGGAGTTTCATTTCTGTCTCCTGCTTATGACCACCGCCTGCATCGGCATCTTCAGCGCTCTGGACTTCGTTTTGTTCTACATCTTCTGGGAAGCCATGCTCATTCCCATGTATCTCCTGATCGCAGTCTGGGGCGGTCCCAGAAGGCGCTATGCCTCACTCAAGTTCTTCATTTACACCCTGGCCGGAAGCACACTTTTCCTGGCTGCTATCGTGGCCTTTTTCATTAACACCGGAACATTCTCCATTCCTGAGCTCATGGAGCACAGATACTCCTTCCAGTTCCAGCTCTGGACCTTCATGGCCATGGCTCTGGCCTTTGCCATCAAAGTGCCCATGTATCCCTTCCATACCTGGCTGCCGGCAGCCCACGTAGAGGCTCCTACAGCTGGCAGCGTGCTCCTGGCTTCGATTTTGCTTAAAATGGGGACCTATGGCTTCCTGCGTTTCTGCCTGCCCATAACCCCGGCAGCCAGTGTATTTTTCGCCCCCTTGATGATCGGCATGGGCGTAGTGTCCATCATTGTCGGGTCCCTGCTGGCCCTTGGCCAGTCAGACATGAAAAAGCTCATCGCCTATTCATCGGTGGCCCATATGGGATTTGTCACTCTGGGTATCTTTGTCTTTGCCTTCAGAGGCCTGGAAGGGGCCATTATGCACATGCTCAACCACGGGATCATCACCGGGGCCCTGTTTTTGCTGGTTGGCCTCATTTATGAGCGCAGTCACAGCCGGGAGCTTGAGGACAACCTGGGGGTGAGCAAACACTTGCCGGCCTTCACCGGATTTTTATTGCTCTTTTCCATGGCTGCGTTCGGCTTTCCGGGAACCAACGGCTTTTTCAGTAAGCTCCTCATTCTGTTGGGCGTATTTAAAGTCAATTATTGGCTGGGAGTGCTGTTTGTCGTCGGCCTGCTGCTGGGGTTGGCCTACCTGCTTCGCCTGCTGTTAAATGTTGGTTGGGGAACGCCCAGCAAAGCCCCAGGCTGGAAAGACATGAATTTCCGGGAGTGGGTCTATCTAATTCCCCTGGGTCTTATGGTCATATATCTGGGCGTGGCCCCGGGCAGGGCGCTGAGCTTTCTCGGACCGTCCATTGAAAACCTGCTGGTAAATTTTGAGGCCAACAATGAAATCCACCTGGAAGCACAAGCCACGGAGCGACCAGAACTTCCCCTGGCCCTTATGCCCAGGCAAGGAACTGCTGAAGGCATTACCGGTCAACGGCTGGATACAGCTGCATTTGATGTGCCGGCCTCCAGCCCTTACTGCTTGCCCCGGGGAACAAAATCCATGGCAGCGGATTAAACCTGCACAGGCAGGACCATAAGGAGACAAGCCTTGCTGAACTTCAATCCTCAGCTCATTATCCCTGAACTGTTCATGGTGGCTTTGCTGGCTGTTTTATTCGTCCAGAGCATAAGCCGTCGGCTCACGGATACCATCGACTGGGTCCCTGTAGCCGCCTTGATTGGGGCCGCCCTGGCCGCATTTTCGCCTGCCAGCAGTGAATACATGTTTTATGAGTCCTACCGGATTGACGGTTTATCGCAGTTTTTCAAGACTATAGTCTTTCTAGGCCTGGCCGTGTGCACAGGGAATGCCCTGCGGATAGGGTCCTTGGGCAAGGCCAACAAGGCGGACTATTTCTTTTTCATGTCCATGAGTGCTTTCGGCTTGCTCCTCTTGTCCAGCACTGTCGAACTTTTCACCATCTTTCTGGCCATGGAATTGGCCTCGTTCAGCCTGTACATCCTGCTCCCCTTCCGGAACGATGATCGGCAAGCCGTGGAAGCGGCCATAAAGTATGTCCTGTTCGGAGCAGTGGCCTCGGCCATTGGACTGTACGGGGTATCCTACATCCTGGCCGGCCAGCACACTACCTATGTCAACGAGCTTTTGAACATGGACTGGACTTTTGCTCAGCAGCCAATGGCTCTTATAGGACTGACCCTCTTTTTCCTGGCCTTTTTGTATAAGCTCGCTCTGTTTCCCTTTCACTTCTGGGCCCCGGATGTCTATCAGGGGGCCAGCAATGAAACTGCTGCCTTTGCAGCCACCCTGCCCAAACTGGGGGCCATCGTGATCATGGTTCGGCTCATGGCCTTTAATCCAGGCCTGGAGGTCAAAACCGTCCTGGCTGTGTTTGCCGCCGCATCCATGACTTTAGGAAACTTGATTGCCCTGATCCAGACCGATGTCAAACGTCTGCTTGGTTACTCCAGCGTGGCCCACGCCGGGTTCGTTATCATGGGTCTGGTGGCCGGTGGTGCCCATGGCCTGGCTGCTGCATCCTACTATGCCCTGGTATACATGGTCATGAACCTGACTATCTTCTGGGTTATCACTCGTATCTCTAAGGATGGCAAAAATGTCGCAGTGAGCGATCTGAAAGGCCTTTACTCCAATTCTCCGGTTCTGGCCTTTGTCCTGGCCGTATCTGCATTTGCCCTTGTGGGCCTGCCGCCAACTGCCGGCTTCATCGGCAAGCTGTTCCTGCTCAATTCAGCCTGGGAGGCAGGTATTTACTGGCTGGTGATCATAGCGGTGGTCAATACCGCCCTGGCCATCTTCTACTACCTGAACCTGGTTCGCCATGCCTACACCTTGGATCAGGAAGATCCGACCAAAATCAACTTGAGCCCTCTCGGGGCCTCCATAGCTGTTATCCTGGCCCTGGGAGTGCTCTATCTGGGTGTTGTTCCCCAAAACATCTATGCCTTCCTGCTCCAGGCCAGCACCGGTATCTTGTCCTGAACTGAAAAATGGAGCAGGAGAAGTAACTTCTCCTGCTCCATTTTTCAGCCCTGAAGCCAGCCTTTGATATCCTCCTTGGAGGGCACCTTGCCCACCACCTTGACCTCACCATCCACCACCACGGCCGGAGTACCGAATACTCCGTACTTGGCGATGTCCATAGTTCCGGTCACCTTCTCCACATTGGCCTCGACTCCGCTTTCCTGCACCGCTTCTTTGACCAGCTTTTCGGTCTGTTCACACTTGGCGCATCCGGGTCCCAGAACTTTGATTTCCATTTCCGACCTCCTGTCTTCATGTTTCTCCAGCCCTCTTTGGGCCATGCATTTATTTTTCACATTCACACGATATGTTCCCGGCAACGATTTCCTGCCATTGGGCCAAAATATCATGAGTCCAGCAATCGTCCGCTCCGGCTGCTTCACGCATGACCAAGGCCAGGATATAGGACAACTCCTTTACCGTGGCTCCGGCTTCCAGGGCCTCCTTGAAGTGCTTCATTACGCAGGGCTTGGACCTGGCCTTAATGGACAGGGCAAAACAGATGAATTGATAAGTCTTTTCATCAATAAGCCGCTTTTCCTTATACAGCTCATCAATTTCATCCAGTTTCTGGGTAAATTCCGGGAAAAATTCTTCTAACATCCGCATATTCCAACCTCCTTTTTGGTTTAAATGTAACGTGTTTCCATCAAGCGATAAATGCACCGTAGGTCATGCCCACAACTGTGGACAGGACCACGATAAGGGCGGCAAAAGTCCCTGTCTTTTTCCAGCCCATGACACTGCCGATAACGATCAGGTTGGGCAGGGACAGGGCCGGACCAGCCAGAAGCATAGTCAGGGCCGGACCCTGGCCCATGCCGGACCCGAGGAGCCCCTGCAGGATGGGTACCTCGGTCAGGGTGGCAAAGTACATCAGGGCCGAGGCCAGGGCGGCGATGACATTCGCTTGCATTGAGTTGCCGCCCACCAGATCGGCAACAAAACGCTCCGGAATCAGGGCTGTTTCTCCAGGCCTCCCCAGAAAGAATCCGGCAAAGAGCACCCCGGCAAAGAGCAGGGGAAAAATCTGCTTCATAAATCCCCAGGTGGACTGCACCCATTCACCCAGCTCTTCGCGTTGAAACCAGGATTTAAGCATGAATCCAAGAATGATCAGCAGGCCGGCGGTCACAAACCACTTGGCCTGGAAGATAGCCTGCCACAAGGCGGCTGCATCCTGGGCCGGTCTTGCAAATGCGGCAAATATCAAAATGAGGACCAGAACCAGCATATACAGACCATTTTGAAGCAGAGACCGGCCCGTATCCTCATCCTCGGGAAGATACATCTGTCCGGCCTGGCGCTGTTCATCTTCTTTGCGGAAAATAAAATGCATGGAAAGCCCAATGATGGCTGCAAAGGCAATGGCCCCAACTGCACGGGCCAGCCCCAGTTGCCAGCCCAAAACCCGGGCGGTGAACACAATGGCCAGGACATTAATGGCCGGGCCGGAATACAAAAAGGCCGTGGCCGGGCCGATCCCGGCTCCCCGGGAATAAATGCCGGCAAATAAGGGCAGAACCGTGCAGGAGCATACGGCCAAAATCGTACCCGAAACCGAGGCCACAGAATAAGACAGAAACTTGTTGGCCTGAGCCCCGAAGTACTTGATCACCGAAGCCTGGGAAACGAATACGGCAATGGCCCCGGCAATAAAAAAGGCCGGGATGAGGCATGTCAGCACATGCTGCCGGGCATATTCCCTGAGCATCATAAAGGCCTCCAGCCCGGCCTGGCGGATGACTTCATGATTCCAGGGGACATAGTAGGCAACCAGAAAAAATGCCACCAGGAGCAGCAGCTTATACCTTTCCTTGATGTTCATCACCTCACTCCTTTGAACCGTTGAACACTATTTGGCAAATTAACCATAAAATTTTTCAGCTATGCCCAAGCAAAGCTGAAAAATTTTATCCGTCATCTGCCTTCTATCCGCTCCGGGAACTTCCGAACGAATTCCTTTATCTTGTCCCTGACCCTGCGATAGATCTGCAGCGCGCCTTCCTCGTCTGGGGCGTTCCTGGCCAGGCTGGGAGGATCATCAAACCCCTGATGCAGGCGAATCACCTGCCCCGGAAAAAAAGGGCAGCTCTCGTTGGCTGCATCGCACAGGGTAATCGCAACATCAAAGTTCTGATCAGGCAATTCATCGATTGTCTTGGATGCCTGCCCGGAAATATCCACTCCGGCCTCGGCCATGACCTTGACCGCTTTGGGGTCAACCCCATGCTTGATTATTCCAGCTGAAGCCGCTTCAACCTGGTCATTGAGCAGATGTCTGGTCCACCCTTCGGCCATCTGACTGCGGCATGAATTCCCGGTACACAAAAAAAGAACCTTCTTTTTATCCATATTGGCATGCCTTCTCTACGGTCTGAAGTCCTTTTATAGCATTCTGGACTTTTGCTGTGAGCTATGAGCTTCTTCTCGCTTCTTCATTCTTCGCTATGCGCCATGCCCTCTGCGCACTGCGGTCCAACTGTGAACCGTGGATCTGAAATTTCAAACCCTATAGCTCCATCTCGAACTGGGACAGATACTTCCGCAATTGCTCCAGATTGTCCGGGGCAATATGAGGGCAGTCCTCTGGAGACTTGGCTCCTTCAGCCACCAGCTTGGCCAGAACCATGCACGTAGGTTGACCGCACTCCTTGGAACATTGAGCACTTGTAGGCAAGAGCTTGAGGATTTTCAGGAGTTGGGGTTGTTCCAGCGCGACATATCTGGGTTCGATCGCATCCCGCCTCTCCCAGATGTCATTGATCTCGTTCTGCAGCCACCGACAGATCTTTTCCGCCTCTTGTTCATCCTGCAGGGCATTGATAGCGATCTTGTCCGGATGCACGGTGATCAATTTCCCATGGGCTTTAAATGTCACTGAAGGCGGTTCCCTGCTGAAGGCATCTCCGCCCAATTCGGCGTTCAGATAGGGGATGACCTCCGAGATATCCTGATCCAAATGGGCAAAACAGTGCAGGCTCTTGGCTTGGGTATTGCATTTGGACCGGAAGATTTCTTTCGTGTAAATCTCCAGCAACATGACCTTCCCCCCCAGGTATTTAATATCTTTGACAATCTTTAGTGCATTGTGCATTCCCAGGCCTGTCTACATCGTCCTGCAGACAATGCATTTGGCGCTGCACATTTGTCCGAACCATATCTTCAAGGCAACGGAAGAACCCGAGCACACACGGGGCCGCCAACCGGTAGTGCATCTGGGTACCGCGTTTTTCATAATCCACAATTCCGGCTTCCCTTAAGATGGACAGATGCTTGGAAACCGTAGAGATATCGGCACCTATCATTTCGGTCAGCTCACACACGCACCTATCCTGCCTGCTCAATTCATCGACGATGAACAACCGGCTTGGATGTCCCAGGGCCTTCATGATCCTGGCCCGTGATTCGTAGCGGTCGCGGATATCGTTCTTCATAGCATGCCCTGTTTGATATTTGGCATAATAGCCAATAAAGAAAATATGTCAAGTGAAGATCAAGCAGATTTCGTATCTCTTTTCGATATTACGATATCCAAGTTTTTACACCACTTTTTGCTCAAAAAGAAAAATCTTTCTTGATTGCCTGGAGAGAAAGGTTTCTTATGAAAAGGTCCACGGTTCAGGGCGAGTGTCCACCTTATTGCAGCCTCGTCGCACTGCAAGCCCGACATGATCCGGATCTGGCCCGGGCAGCATCGGTCAGGGACAATACCCCCTGAATGTCCCAGGGCTCATCTCCGTGCACAAAGAGCCTGTGTATATCGGCTAAGATCATACGCGGCAAAACCTGGACCAGGGCTTCTTTTCGGCCGCAGCACAAAGCCGGGAACTTGGCGATTTCTGTAACTGGGGTCTCTAAAGGCAGGTTGTGTCTGTAGGCCAGAATCAGATCGGTCTTGGACAGCACACCGGGAATACTGTGGGTGTTCTCCTGGACCAGAAGTGCACTGAACGGACTGGTGCACAAAAGCTCCAAGGCCTGGGCAATGCTCTGGCCCGGTTTGCAGGAGACCACATCCCGGTGCATGATATCATTGACCAGCAGCATATCATCAAGCCCGGTATTCTCTCTCCGCCGGGCCAAACTCTTTTCGCACTGGCGGCAAAATCTGTACAGCAGCCCAACAATATCCGCGTGCGAGAGCACTCCCACAATGCCCTTCTCCTCGTTATCAGACACGTAGATCCTTTTCACGCTATTGCCAAAGAGTTTGGACAGGGCGGTTTCCAGGGTATCATCCTGGGAACAGGTCAATATTGGAGCCACCAGAACATCTTCCAAAACCGTCTTCAGGGGAAGGCCTGCATAATACAGGGTCATGAGATCGCTTTTGGTAATCAGACCTAAGTCTTGACCACTCCTCGGGTCGTGAATCAACAAGGCATTGACCTTAAATTTGATCATGCAGGAGATGGCTTGATCCAAATTTTCTGCCGCGTCCAGGCGCAGGGGATTTTTGCGCATGGCCGTCCTGACCTGGAAACCGGGAAGCATATTCTGGTGAGTATTGGCTGTCATTTCTAGATATCCTGTAATACATGGTTAAATACTTCAGAAAGATAAACCATGCCCAGAATCTTTTCTCCTTCCAGCACAGGCAAACGCCGGATATGCCTTTTGAGCATAATATCAATGATGACCAGGATGTGGGTATCCGGGCTGATGCTGACAACATCTCTGCTCATCAGATCCCCCACCTGCACGGCCCGGGCCCTTTGCAGCAGATTGTCATACAGACCCTCCATCTGCAAATCCTGCATCTCCCCCCAGATCCCGATATGCTTGGGACGGATAAAAAGCAGAATATCGTACATGGAGAGCATGCCTGCCAGCCTCAGGCTTTCATCGGTTACCAGCAGGCCGAAAACCGGTTTGCCTTCCTCCCGCCCGGCCTGCCTAAAGCAATGGACTGCATCGGCTATGGTGTCCTCAGGTTTGAGTGTATGCCGGATTTTGCTCATCACCTGGCGGGCTGTAATTTCCATGTCCGCTCCTTGCCATTTCCGAGATAATAATAAATGCCGTCTGTTCTTTCAGGCATACTTTTTCGGCCTCATACGCCGTCATGGCAACTTCAGATAATTAACTGTATTTTATAGATCATTAACGGCAAAACTTTCTGCCCGCAGATTTTTGAGCCTGTAACTTTTCCTTTTTTGCTCTTGTTATCATCCTCTGGCACAGCCCGCCCTGTTAGTAGCCGAAAAAATTGGCTGCGTACTTCAGGGCGGTAAATACAATGATGACCGCCAGCATCCACTTTATCTTTGCCGCCGGGACATATCTCTGGCACCTGGCCCCCAGATACATTCCGGCCATGCCGCCCAGCCCGAACAAAAGGCCCAGAATCCAGTCCGGGGCCACGGACATGGCCGGGTAAAACGGGGCAATGGCCTGGTAGAAAGTCACCCCGGCCACAGAGGTCACAAAGGTGCCCATAAGAGCTGCCCCAGCCACAGTATAGACCGGAAGACCAAAAAAAGTCACGAAAAAGGGGGCAATAATGGACCCGCCCCCGATGCCGTAAATGCCGCCTACAATGCCCACGATGAAGCTGAGGCTGAAGATGCCCCAAAAGGACACATCAAAGGATTGATCAGAGAAGGTATAGCCTAAGCGCTTGAGATTGAAATGAGTGACCCGTACCGCACTCAGCTCTTTTTCCTGGGCTGTTGAAGCTCCGTCCCTCTGTTCACGTTGACGCCGGACCATTTCCTGAAACCGTTTCTCGCTGTCCTCCTTCCCGCTCTGGCCGGAATTTTTGCCCAGCAGTTCCCGAATCATTTTTGCCCCAATATACAAGAGTACGCATGCGGCGAAGAGCTTGAAGTGCCTTGGATCCGGTAGCCAGGCCACACGGACCAAGGCCCCGATAAAGACTCCGGGCAGGGTTCCGGCAATCACGATCCAGGTCAGAGGCCACACCATGCGTCCTTCTTTGACATAGCGATACACTCCGCTGGGAATGGCCACGATGTTAAAGAGCTGATTTGTGGCACTCACCGAAGGATTGGTGTAGCCCAGAAAGGTCATCTGAAAGGGCAGGAGCAGAAAAGCCCCTGAAACCCCGCCCATGGAGGTAAAAAAGGAAATTACAAAGGCTACAAGGGGAGGGATCCAGGGGGAAATCTCGATTCCAGCAGTAGGGAAAAACATGGATCCTCCGGAAAATGGGTTGAGCCGATGTTGAAACGAAGAATCTTTGGGCAATATTTTGCTGTTTCCCCGTGACTTTCCATCCGGCCTGAGCTGACCTTTGTCTGCTGTAACCTCCAAGGCTCACAATATACTTGACAAAGTTTAAAAACAAATACTTTCCTTACGCAGTGGAGACACTCACCGGCGTCTGCCATGTAACCTGCAAGCCGGAATAAGGAGATGAAACAATGGCTGAAGATCACAGCTTAATCAACGTAAACGGGGTCAAGGTCGGGATCATGGGCCTCAAACAAGTACTGGAGGAGACCTATGCGCAGTATGGAACATCATTCTCTGATGAAGAACTGGGGGCAAAACTGCTGGCCAGGCTGAAAAAAAGGAATTACATCCCGGCCAAGGCTCGTATGAAACTAGATTTTGCTTTCTCCGTCATTCCCGCGAAGGCGGGAAACCAGAACAGATAGAATGGCTTTCCCTAGATTGCCCGGTGAGCCACGCGAAACGCGTGGCTAAAGTGTATTCGTATGATCCGGGCCG
>JAWLEI010000018.1:0-43551 GCA_041686195.1 Desulfovermiculus sp. | reverse complement strand
AAGAGGCCGCCAAAAGTGATTCAGGATGAAACTTGAGATTTTAATCAAGAGCTTACGAGATGCCCCCCTCTTGGTTATCATGGCATCACAACCTTGTTGGTCGTACAGGAGAAAGATATGAGACAAAATATTACTTTAACAATTAATGGGCAAGAGCATCGCCTCCAGGTAGAGACCCATTGCACTCTGCTCGATGTTTTGCGCGATGAACTGCACCTCAACAGCGTCCGTCGAAGCTGCGGGGAAGGAGAGTGCGGGGCCTGTACCGTTCTTCTGAACAACGAGCCCGTAAATAGCTGTCTCATCCTGGCTGCCGCTGTCAATGGGCAAACCATAACCACCTCAGAAGGACTGACCAGGGACGACGAGCTTCATCCTTTGATGCAGTCATTTATAGACAACCACGGGTTCCAATGTGGATTCTGCACTTCCGGTATCCTCATGACTTCTTATTCTGTCCTGAATGAGAACCAGGATCTTCAAGACAGCCAAGTGCGCAAGAGTCTGGAGGGACATATGTGCCGGTGCACAGGTTATGTAAATATCGTCAAATCAGTGCAGGCGGCCAAAAAAGAAAAAGATGCAGGTAAGTGGTGGTAAAAGGGGCAAGACCCTAGTGTATTGTTATGCCTTAATGTCGCAAAAAGAGAAACACCCCCCAGACCTCTCGAGGGGGGACGAAGAAAGAAAACCAACACCGTGCGATTGACGCGGTACGAGTTTCCGGGACATTCGGTGCCCCGGAAAGGCTATAAAAAAATTGATTCATGGAGGCACTGTCATGCAAACGTTTATCGGCTCCAGAGCCCTCCCCCGCCTTACCTACCACCGACCCGGAGAGCTGAGCGGGGCTTTGCAACTCATGCGGGAAAAGGATCCCTGGACCCTGGTGGCTGGAGGCACGGACTTTATTCCCGGTCTGCGCAAAGGGGTGTGGTCCTATCCGGACGGAGTCCGGGTCATCGATGTCCGGGACTTGCCCGAACTCCAGGGCATTGATCTGGAAGACGGCAATGTGCGTATAGGAGCGGCCACCCGCCTGGCGGATATCATTCGATCTCCGGTGATCAGAGAACATGCCCTCCTGTTGGCTGAAGCAGTACAGGACATGGCCTCCTTGCAGGTCAGAAACAGCGCGACCATTGGGGGCAACTTATGCACTGCCTCGCCAGCCGCGGATACTGCTCCGCCACTTCTGGCCTTGGAGGCTGAAGCGATCATTGTGGATTTTGAAGGAACCTTTCAGGCCATGCCTTTAACTGATTTTTTTCAGGGTCCGGGCCGATGTGCATGCCAGGCAGGTCAGCTGCTTACCAGCATTCGTTTTCCAGCTTTGAAGGGGAGTGAATACACCTATCGGCGCAAGATGGGACTGCGCAGGGCGTTTACAATTTCTGTTATTTCCATGGCCATCAAGGCGTGCATGGAGAGCAGTAGGTGCCAGGAGCTGTGCCTGGCTTTCGGGGCCGTGGCCCCCACTCCGATCCGGGCTTTGGGCACAGAGGAATTGGTTCGGGGCCAGGAGCTGACTTCAGAGCTGATAGACCAGGCTGCGACCCAGGCCAGGAAAGAAGTAAGCCCGATAAGCGATGTGCGGGCCAGCGCCGAATACCGTCGGGATATGGCCGGAGTGCTTACCAGAAAGGCCCTGCTGGAGATGGCTCGGCTCTAAAGCTGTGTCAATTCCTTATTTTCGCATCGAAGAGAGCATCCGCTACTTTCTCTGATTCCCCTCCCTGCGGCCGCTTTGGGTCGGAGGGAGGGGCCAGGGGAAAGTTCTTTTTTGCGATACTCGAGATGTGACAAATCACTTGAGGATCTCGTTTCACACGTGTCTATGCTCCCTTATGCCTTGCACGAACAGACCAAGCGCCTCTTGCTCATCCGCCACGGTCAGGCCGGAGATCAGCTCATAAAGCGCTACATCGGTCAAACGAATACACGGCTGACAAGCCATGGGCAGGGCCAGATTCAGGCCCTGGCTCAATGTTTGGCTCCTGTGCCTATTGAACGAATTGTATGCAGCGATCTGATCCGGTGTGTGCAGACGGCCGAAATTTTGGCCCATGCACATGGGCTGGCGCTTGAGCCTTATGCCAGCTTGCGGGAAATATCACTTGGGGACTGGGAAGGGCTGCCCATGGCTCAAATCAGGGCAAAAGATCCGGAGTCCTTTGAGCACAGGGGCCGGGACCTGGCCAACTATCGGCCACCGGGTGGAGAGTCCTTTTCCGATCTCCAGGGCAGGGTGCTCCCGGTTTTCTCCACCTTGCTGGCCGAAGCAACAGGACCGGTGGCCGTGGTCAGCCACGCCGGAGTGAATCGGGTCATGCTCTGCCACTGGCTGGGCCTGAGTGTAGACAAAGTGTTTTCTTTGGGCCAGGATTCAGGATGCTTGAATATAGTCCAGCCGGATTCTCAAGGAGGCATTCGTCTTGTGGCCTTAAATATTGTTGTGAAGCAAAACCTGAACCAGTAAAAAGTTAACGCAAAGACCGGCTTGACACAACAGCGAATACCTTTTAGCAGTTTGAATTGTCCGGAAGATTGTTTTTGATACCCCTTATGATCCTGTCTGCCACTTTCTTCCAGGAATTAAGCTGGCAGTCCTTGTTAAGGGTCAATGCACTCAAGCTATTCAGCCCTGCCAGTCAACAGCGCTGAGCTAAAACATGCAAGGAGAAAAGATGAGCGACGATTTGGTATCCAAGACCAAAAAAACTGCTGCTTTGTATTTTGACGGTGTACCGGGGGAACGACCCTTTGATCTATGGAAAAGCTTTGACCGGGATTTGGCCAAGGACTTGTCCCTGTTCATCACTGGAACCATGTACGCCAGGGAAAAAATTCCCCATCCTACCCGGCAGCTGGTCACAGTTGCCGCTTTGACCGCTCTGGACAAGCCGGATGAACTGCGCCTGCACATCCATGCCGCCCTGAATGTCGGCTGCACAACAGAAGAAGTGGCTGAAGTTATTTTTCAGACTGCCATCTATGCCGGAGTTCCGGCCACAAATGTGGCCCTCAAGGCCTTGCGTGATGTCCTGCATGAACGGGATAGAGAAAAACCCTGAGAGAATGAGGACATAGCAGTGATTCTGAACATCACAATGTTCTTGTCCGGACGCCTCGTCCTATGAGCAAATCTCTTTTCAATTCCTTGGGTCCATTCCACTGGCAGATAGCATTGCCTGCTTGCCTGCTCATCCTGCTTGCGACCACTGTATTCATGTTCTTGCGCTTTATTCGCCAACGAGACAGAGCCGAGCAGGCGGCTCAAAGCCAAAAAGAAGAATTGCGCCAAAGCGAGGATGCCCTGCGCAATCTGTTCGAAAACTCTCCAATCGGGTTATTCCGGACCAACTCCACTGGCCAGGTTCTGCAAGTGAATCCGGCCATGCTCAGGATGCTCAGGATAGACTCTGGAGCCCAAAAACAGATATATACTCAAAATCTGGCCCAGGCCCTGTACGTGGATCCCAAACAGCGAAGGGCATTTTGGGACCAGCTGGAAGCAGAGGGACAGGTAGAGAAGTTTGAATTTCAGGGCTGGCGGGCAGACGGGACCTGGGCCTGGTTTTCAATAGATGCCCGGGTAAGTGAGCGCCCCCCAAACCAACCGTATATAATTGACGGATTTGTCTCCGAGATCACTCAAAGAAAGCAGGCCCAGGACAGTGTCCAGCATCTGAATCGAGTTTTAAAAGCCATCCGCAACATTAACCAACTGATCATGTCGGAAAAAGACCGCTCAAGACTCATTGAGCAGGGCTGCCGGACCCTGGTCCAAAGCCGGGGATTTGAAGCTGCCATGATTATTCTCACCGACAAATCCAACCATCCGGTTCTCTATGCCCAGGATGGATTCAGTACCGCCTTAGCCCCCTTTGATCAGTCCCTGGAGCAGGGCCAGCTTCCGCAGTGCTGTCAGCAAGCCATAGGCAACAATGAGGCTTGCTTTATCGATAAACCATCAATCACCTGCCGGGACTGTCCTCTGGCCCGGGACTGTAAACACTGCGATACCTTGTGCATCGCCCTCCAGTACAGGGGGAAAGTATACGGATTTCTGACCGTGGCCTTGCCGGTTGGACAAGGCAACAGCGAGGATGAGCAATCCCTGCTCCATGAGTTGGCCACTGATATTGCCTATGCTTTGCATGGAATGTACCGGGAAGAAAAGACCCGGAAAGCGGAAGAAGAAAAGAAGGTGGCTGAGAAGCAGCTGGCCCAGGCCCAAAAGATGGAGGCCATCGGGCGCTTGGCTGGTGGAGTAGCACATGATTTTAATAACATGCTGGGTGTAATTATGGGCTATGCGGATTTGGCCTTGACCCGGCTTAAAGGGGGCGATCCACTCAGCTATCCCCTGGAACAGATCAGACAGGCCGCAGAGCGCTCGGCGGATCTGACCAGGCAACTTTTGGCTTTTTCCCGCAAGCAACTCACTCAGCCCCAGGTTCTGGACCTGAATCAAGAGATTGAAAAGCAGCGAGTTATGCTGGCCAGGCTCATCGGGGAGAATTTGGATCTTAAGTTTTATCCCGGCTCAGACTTGTGGCCGATTGAGGTTGATCCCAGTCAAATCGATCAAATCCTGGCCAATCTGGTTATTAATGCCCGGGACGCTATTTCAAATGTCGGAATCATCACTCTGGAAACCCTGAATGTGGCTCTGGATCAAACCTATTCCAGTACCCATATATATGCTGTTCCCGGCGATTACGTCTGTCTCATGGTCAGTGATAATGGAATGGGCATGGATCGACAGACCCAGGAGCAAATTTTCGACCCCTTTTTCACCACCAAGCAGAGTGAGCACGGGACTGGACTTGGCCTGTCCACAGTCTATGGGATAGTCAAGCAGAATAAAGGCATTATCCATGTCTACAGCGAACTGGGGGAAGGGACGACCTTTAAGCTGTATTTCCCACGGACCCAGGCTTCGATACCCAATGCAGGATCAGAGCAATCTTCAAGCCCTGTGCCCGGTCAGGAAACCATCCTGTTGGTTGAAGATGAGGAAATGGTCCTGGAATTGACCCAGACTGTTCTTGAAGAGCAAGGGTATAAGGTGTTATCCGCCCAATCTCCCCAGCAGGCCCAAGAAGTGGCCAAAGAATATGCTGATCAGATTCAGGTATTGATTACAGATGTCGTTCTGCCGGAAATGAATGGTAAAGAGTTAAGGGCCGTCATTGAAGCCATAATCCCAAATGTTAAGACTCTGTTTATGTCAGGATACACGGAAAATGTTATTGTCCAGCGGGGGATGGTTGATCCCAAGTTCTTCTTTATCCAGAAGCCGTTTTCTGCAGCCGGCCTGGGAAACAAGCTCCGACAGGTTCTTTCTGCCTGATCTGAAAAGAAGTTATTACCCCACAGCCGCCTGAGGCTGGTGCCGCTGGACCAGCTTTTCCAGCATTCGGACCAGTCCGGCTCCGAGGGAAAAGATGGAGCCAATAGTCAGATTCTCCTCCACAGTTGCGTCAAAAAAGACGTGCAGGCTGGAATCCAGCCCTTCTTCCGCCTTCCAGTAGCAGATGGCCATGGGTACCTTGGGCAGAGGATGGAGAATCAGGGCCACATCAGCGTCAAACTGATCTCTGCCGTCTTGGCCGCTGAACAGATCCAGCAGGTCTGTAAAAAGATCAGGGGCGGAATCTGCAATCTGTTTCAGGGGCTTTTCGCAGCGCTGCTCAAAGAGCCCGGCCCAGGATCTGCCAGCTGACAATTCTCGAAACGGCACCCACTTATGGATGGGATTGACCCCGTTTCCGTACAAAATATAGGTCAAAACCGGAACCGAGACCCAGGCGTTGGTATGAATCTCGGCTGAGAGCCGGCCCTTGGAATCCACGTGAAAATCCTTGCCCAGGACTTTTACCGTGATCTTTCCGTTTTTATATCGCCCCCCCAAGCGCTTGGCTGCCGCAGCCAAATCCACTTTCGGGACCTCGCTTTTGAGCTGTTTGACCGTTTCTTCCACCTCTTGATCCGGGGTGGTTTGCTGTCTGGTCTTTTCAGAAAACCGGGCCACAGTATCCGCATCCAATTTCGGGCACTCACTTATGTCTTGTTGGCCTCGAAACACAGCGGCAGCAAAGGCCATACAGGTGGACTGCCCACACTGCCGGCAATCAGACTTATCTAAAAGATTGAATATTTCCAATGGATTGGTTAGTTGAGCCATGGTATTCTCCTTTCAGCTTTGCCTCCGGCAAATTTTCTTCTTTTGCCCCAGAGCGGGCAAAAGAAGAAAATTTGTTGGTTTTATCATCAATTAATGAAATATGAGACTTCTACCGAAGGGGTACAATGTACTCCATGTTTGTTTCCAGGGTCCTCCCTGAGGACCAATAAGTACTGAGTGGACTCAGGGCAGGGATTTTGATCTGGGAGATATCTAATTCATGACACAAAATTGTCAAACTTGTTATGAAAAGCACATACTATCATGAGTCGTTGGGCGCATCCTGGATACAAGGCCCCAGTCCGCAGGCCTGGGTCATATCCTCCAGAACCAGATACAGGCAGGGGATCAAGATCAGAATGATGACCGTGGCAAAAAGGAGGCCGAAACCCAGGGAAATGGCCATGGGAATAAGGAACCGGGCCTGTCTGGAGGTCTCCAGGATCATGGGCGAGAGGCCGCCGAAGGTGGTCAGGGTGGTCAGGAGAATGGGCCGAAATCTCTGCATTCCGGCCAGTGACACGGCTTCAAAAACGCTCTTTCCCTGCCGCCGCAAGCGGTTGGCAAAATGAACCAGGATCAGGGAGTTATTGATCACTACTCCGCTTAAGGCCACAATCCCGAACAGGCTCATCAGGCTTAAGGAATATCCCATGAGCAGATGCCCCAGCACCGCCCCCACCAGGCCGAAAGGGATACAGGCCATAATGATCATGGGTTGGATATAGCTGCGGAAAGGAACGGCCAACAGACCGTACAGAGCCACCAAGGCCAATAGAAGCCCTCGAAGCAGGCTGCTCACACTCTCCCGAAGGTCGGCCTGCCTACCCTCAAAGCTATAAGAGAGTCCAGGATATGCAGCTTGCAGTTCAGGCAGGGCACCGGCCCGCAGGTCTGCACTCAATTGTTCGGCCCTGGCCCTGGGCTGAACATTGGCTGTAACTTCAACTACCCGCCGTCCGTTGGTTCGGTTGATGGTTGTATGGGAACGGCCCTCCTGAACCTGAACCGCTTCCTGGAGCAATATCTCTTGATCACCGCTCCTGAGCAGAAAATTCTCCAGTGTTTCCATGTTCCTGCGGTCTTCTTCCGGCAGGCGCACACGGACAGTGACCTCGTTTCTGCCTTCCTGCTGACGCAAGGCCTCAGCCCCGTAAAAGGCGTGCCGGACCTGGTTGGCCACCTCCCGGGAGGAAAGACCCATTCGTCGTCCCAGGTCAGAGAGTTGGATATCCAGTTGCTGCTTTCCGCTAGGAGAGCCGTCGTCAATGTCCGAAACCCCGGAGAACTCTTCCAGGTGAGCGGCCAGATCCTTTCCGGCCTGCTCCAAAAGGTCCCGATCCCGATGGCTGAGCTGGACGGTGAGGGCTTTGCCCGAGCCTGGTCCGCCACGATCGGCCTCGAACTGGATGCTCTCCAGGCCTGTAATCTCCCCGGTCTGCTCTCTCCAGTACCGGGTGACCAGAGATGTCCCGATGGGACGCACCTCCGGAGGGGGCAGGTAGATCCTGGCCTCAACCGTATTCTCATTGACCACGGTGAGAAGTGATGTGGCCAGCTCTTGGCCTCCTTGCTGCTGGATCACCTTTTGAGCGGCCTGGATCAAGCGTTTTTCCACCCGCTGCAATTCTTCCCGGGCCGCTCCGGTCGGGAGGGTGGCCTGGGCGTAGGCATAGTCTGACTCCACGGTGGGAAAGAGAACAATGCCCATGCGTCCGGACTGGATATAGCCCACGGTGGCCAGTAGAATGGCCACTCCCAGGGCCAGGACCAGGTAGCGCTGGTTTAAGGCAAAAGACAAAAAGGGGCCGAAATGATTGGCGATCAGATGTTCGATCCAGGCGCTGAATCTGGCCTGGGCCTGAGCCAGGTAGTGCAGAGGGCCCTTCATCCGCTTTTCCCCAATATGAGCCAAATGTGAGGGTAAAACGAGCAGGCTCTCAATTAAGGACACGGCAAAGACGCAGATGACCACCAAGGGGATGGCCTTGAAGATTTTGCCCATAACCCCGGGGATGAAAAACATAGGGGTAAAGGCCACCATATTGGTCAGCACGCTGAAGACCACAGGCATGGCCACTTCCCGCACTCCCTGTATGGAGGCCTGGAGCATGTTTTGGCCTTTGCGGCGGTGGTGGTAGATATTCTCCCCGACCACAATTGCGTCGTCGACCACAATGCCCAGGGTGACGATAAAGGCGAACATGGTGATCATGTTCACGCTGAAATCTGTTCCAGACAACAGGAGAAAAGATCCGAGGAAAGATATGGGGATCCCCAGGCTGACCCAGAAAGCCAGTCTGGCTTCCAGGAACAAAGCGAGCAGGAAAAAGACCAGGCCCAGGCCCAGGTAGGCATTTTTGAGCAGCAGGTCGGCCCGCTGCTCAAAAATGTCTGATCGATCCCGGAGGACCTCCACCTGCAGGTTTCCGGGCAAGGATTGATTGATATCCGAGAGCACGCGATCAGCCGCTTTTGAAACTGAGCCCGGAGTTTGATCCCCGACCCGGTAAACCTCAAGCATGACTGCCGGCCACCCATTGGACGAGGCCCAGGATTCAGATTCCTCAAATCCGGAGCTGACCTCAGCGATATCTTCCAGCCGGATCTGAGCCCCGCTGTCCCGGGTGATGACCGGGATCTGGGCGTACTCCCGAGCAGAATATCGCCGGTCCATGACTCGAACCAGAACGTCCCCGGCCCGGGTCTTTATGCTTCCGGCTCCCAAATCAACCGAGGCCCGGCGAATGGTCTGGGCAACTTCATCCAGAGTCAGGCCAAAACGGCGCAGGTTTTCCTGGTTGATCTCAATATGGACTTCATAGTCGCGTGCTCCGTCCAGTTCGACCTGGGTAATGCCGGGATCCTGCAGCAGCTCATCACGAACGGTCTCAGCCGCCTCGCGCAGGACAAGCTCGTCCTCAACACCGGACAGGGCCAGAGTCATCACCCCCCGCTTGTGGGCGGAAATGGATATTTCCGGTTCTTCTGCCTCATCCGGAAAGGTAGTAATTCGGCTGACCTCGCTTTCCACATCTTGCCACAGACGGTTCATGTTCTGCCCTGCGAGGGCTTCGACCTGGATTTGGCCCCGGCCTTCAGAAGCAGTGGACCGCACCTCCTTTACCCCCTCCAGGCCTTGCACGGCCTCTTCCACGGCCAGAACAATGCCTTGTTCCACCTCCTCCGGGCTGGCCCCGGGGTAGGGAACGCTCACCCTGACAATATCCCGGGTAAACTCTGGAAAGACTTCCTGCTTGATGTTTAAGGCCGTGATCAGGCCCCCGACGAGAAACAGGAGCATAATCAGGTTGGCGGCCACTGAATTGCCGGCCATCCAGGCCAGGGGGCCCGGGGATGCAGGATCAGGGTGTGGACTGTCTGAAGTCATTTCTGGTCCTCGCCTTCACTCACGCGCAAACTCATTCCCTGCACAGGTGTGGACAAGGGGCTCAGCACCACCTGATCCCCAGGTGTTAGCCCCTGATCAATATACACCTGTTCCCTGTCTTTCCAGGCTATCTGAACCGGACGGATATCCAGCTGTCCATCTTGGACCACCCAGACCTTTTGATCATTTCGGAGGGCCCTTCGGGGCAGGGGAGTGACATCGTGCAGGGTTCGGCCCTGAATTTTGATCTGAACGTAGTCGTTCAGCATCAAGGGAGGGCCGTTTTCCTGCTGCTCCAAAGGATTGGGCACGGCAATGATCAAGGTGGCCATGCGGGTGTCCTGGTCCACCTCTCCGGTCAGGCGCAGGGTTCGGCCTTTCCATTCTCCAGTGCCGGATTGGGAAGTGATGCGCACCGGGTTGCCCTCCCGGGCGGATAAATCTATGAATCGCAGGCGGTCAACCGGGACTGAGGCCCGGACCCAGTAGGTGTCGGTATCAACCAGGGTAGCCAGGCTGTCCTGTACGTTGACCTGGGAGCCCAGATTTACCTTACGTTCAGTGATCAGGGCGTTAAAGGGTACATTTATCCGAGTCCGGCTGAGATCCAGCTCAGCCTGATCCAGATCTGCCCGGGAACTGCTCACCTCGGCCTGGACCTGCTCCAACTGGGGCCGGCGCAGGGCCAGATCTGTTTCCTCCAATGCCAGTTCTGAGCCCTGAGCGAACATATCCAGCTCTTGTCGGGCTACATCCTGTTTGCCCTGTTCTAGTCTGAGATCAGCCCGGGCCCGGGCCAGGGAACTTTTGGCCTTGTGCACCTTGATCTCATAGTCCTTCGGCTCGATGCGCACAGCTGTTTTGCCCTGAGGCATTTGTCCGCCGGGAGTGAAGTGTTCAGCAACTTGGATAATCTCACCGCTGACCTGGGTGCGAAGAGTTATCTCCCGGGAGGGAACCACTGTGCCCATGGCATTGATGGTCACTGCGGCCTCAGTTGGTTGGGCTGGTTCAGTTTCTACCAACGTGGACTTGATCTGCGGTTTTTGTCTGCTGACCGTTGGCTGGTTGGAAATGAAGTAATAAGCTGCCCCTGTCCCCAGGCTGAGAATGATCAGACCAAGGACAATCTTTGCAAAACGATTCATGGATATTCCACTTAATTAATCTTTGGGTTCCTTCAAGACCATCTCATAAACATATGAACAAATACCAAGGAGAATCAATGTGGTTTGTCACCTGACCACCCCGCCCCCAAAGCCCGGTACAAGGCTATCCGGTAGGACAAGAGATCAGCTTGGGCTCCGACCATATTTCGCTGCAGCCCTTGCACGTTTCGCTCCTGAGTGATGAAGTTCAGGTAATCGCTTTGTCCTTTCAGGTACCGCAGTCTGGCCTGATCCCGGGCTTGTTGGGCCGCATCCAACTCATCCTTTAATCGGGCAATCCGCTCCTGCTGCCCGTCAATATTGGCCAAAGCGTCCTGGACTTCCCTGATTGCTTCCAGGACTGCGGAGGCATATTCAGCCAGGCGTTCCTCTGCCACCGCTTTGGCCCTGCCCACTTCCGCCTGCCTGGACCCGGCATCGAATACAGGCGCGGCCAGGTTGGTTCCCAATCTGGTCAGCCAGTCTCCCCAGGCCAGGGAAAAGCTGTCGCTGCTGAGGCCGGTCCGGGCGGATATGGACAGGGAGGGGAGCCTGTCGGCCCGGGCCACGCTGACCTCCCAGTCTGAAGCCCGCAGACGGAAAAAGGCCGCCCGTATGTCCGGACGCGACATCAACAGGTCAGCCGGAACACCGGTTTCCGGTTGGGGGACCGGGTCTGGAAGGCTTTGTCCTTGAATGGATATGGATTGTGCGTCGGCCTGCCCCAAGAGGAGGGCCAATTGATTCAGGGCCATCCGTTCTCCAGTCTGCAAGGGGGGGAGTGCTGATTTGGAAGAGGCCAGAAGCTCCTGCTGCTGGGTGACATCCAGGGCTGAGGCCATCCCGTTTTCAAAGCGGGTGGCCTGCAACTCAAGCAGCTTTTCATTGGTCCGGATCTGCTCCTTGACCACCTGCATTTCCTGTCTGGCGGCCAGGAGCTCCACCCAGGTGTCGACAATCTCCCCGGTTAAAGAGATGGCCGCCGCTCGTAAATCTTCATGGGCCGCCCGGGCACTGAGTTGATCTGCTCTATATCCGGACCTGACCCGGCCCCACAAATCGAGTTCAAAAGAGGCAGCCAGATCCAGGGAAGAGGACTGAGAGTCAGTCAGCAGATCATAATCACGGTAGGTGCGGGTCCGGCTGGCTTCCAATCCGGTATCCACTGCAGGAAAAAAGCTGGCTCTGGATTTGACGGCCGCGGCCTGGGCCTGACGCAATCTGGCCCAACTGGATCGGATATCGAGATTATCCTCTAAAGCCATATCCACCAGGCGGTTGAGTTCCGGACTGTTCAATTCCTCCCACCAGGCCTGTACCGGGGAGGTTCCGTTCGTATTCCAGGCATAACCGGCTGGAAGCTCTATGGGCTGAAGTGAGCGTTGGGGCGGGGCCAGGGCCGTGCAACCGCTGATCAGGACAATGGCCAAGGCAAGAAATAAGGATAACCGCAACTCTGACATGCCCTGATTATCCATATCAGGCGTTGAAAAGCAAGCTTGATTCATAAAACATGAACAATTTGACACCTCATGGCCGGCATGTGAAGATATTTAAAAAGATGACACTCATTGCAAACAGGAGGAGGTCCATGCCTGTGACCCTGCATCCCATCGGAACTTTACACACCCAGGAATCCAATATCCCCAGGCACTGGAGTCTATCAAAGGTGGAGGGAACCCTGGAGATCGATCCTCAATATGCAGAAGGATTACGGGATATCCAACCCGGGCAGTCTATTGTGGTCCTGTTTCATTTTCACAACAGCCCATCGTTTACCGAAAAGCTCCTGGTCCAGACGCCTCCCCATAAAGACCAGTCCTTCGGGGTATTCAGCACCTGCTCCCCCCGACGGCCGAACCCCATCGGTTTGTCCGTCCTGGAGGTACTCAAGGTGAAAGGAAATGTCCTTGAGGTCAAGGGGGTGGATATGCTGGACGGTACGCCCATTCTGGATATCAAGCCGCACATCGAAAAAAAGGAGGAAGGAGACGGCTGAGGGCCAATATTTGGGGAGAGGTCAGCGGTCGGCTTTGCCTCCGGCAAATCTGACGTATTTTTTGGGCCCAAAGAGCCCAAAAAAGGTTTTGCCGGATTGATCGAGCATGATACGAGACTTTGCTTTCTCCGCCTGCCCCGGAGCAAGTCCGGCAAGCCGGTTGACTGCATCCTTCCATCTTATTGTGAAATTTAGCTCTAAAGATTATGGAATGCAAGGGTGATGTCTGGTAACCGCCACACGCAATAAAAAAGGATCCCTGTCTGGGATCCTTTTTTTGGACTTTTTTTGGGGCGCTTTGGCCCAAAAAATATTTCAGACTTGCCGGAGGCAAGGCTGAACTGAATTATGAGCTCAAAATGGCCTTTAAGTCCTCATCCGGGGTGGAAATGGGCTTGATGTCGAAGTTCTGGACCAGAACGTCCAGGACATTGGGACTGACAAATGCGGGCAGAGAAGGTCCCAGGCGGATGTCCTTAATCCCCAGATAGAGCAGAGTGTACAGGATGGCACAGGCCTTTTGCTCATACCAGGACAGGATCATCGACAAGGGCAGTTCATTCACATCCACTTCAAAGGCCTTGGACAGGGCTATGGCGATCTGGATGGCCGAGTAGGCATCGTTGCACTGCCCGATGTCCAGGAGACGAGGCAGGTCACCAATTGTTCCCAGTTTCTTGTCAAAGAAACGGAACTTGCCGCAGGCCAGGGTCAGGATAACCGTATCTTCGGGCGCCTTTTCCACAAACTCGGTGTAGTAGTTACGCTCCGGCTTGGCTCCGTCGCAGCCTCCGACCAGGAAGAAATGACGGATATTGCCGTTTTTGACCGCCTCAACCACTTTGTCGGCCACGGACATGACCGCATTGTGCCCGAATCCGACCATGACCGTGCCTTTATCTTCGTCCTGGGTAAAGCCTTCCATCTCCAAAGCCTTTTCCACCACCGGGGTGAAATCCTTGTCCTGGATGTGGGTTACTCCGGGCCAGCCCACCAGACCGGTAGTATAGATATTGGCCTTGTAAGCCTCCTGTGGTTTCTGAATGCAGTTGGTGGTCATGACAATGGGACCGGGAAATTCGGCAAATTCCTTTCTCTGGTTCTGCCAGGCTGTACCAAAATGGCCGTAGAAATGAGGATATTTCTTCAGCTCCGGATACCCGTGACAGGGGAGCATTTCCCCGTGAGTGTACACATAAATCCCTTTGTCCTTGCTCTGCTCCAGGATACGTTCCAAGTCGCGCAGGTCATGTCCGGAGACCAGGATGGCCTTGCCCTGTTTGTGTCCCAGGGGGACCTCGGTGGGTGTAGGATGGCCGTAATGTCCAGTATTGGCCGCATCCAGAAGCTCCATGACCCGCAGGTTGATCCTGCCGCACTCCAGGACCAGGTTCACCCAATCGTCCAGGGACAGATCCTGGCGCAGAGTAGCGGCCAGGCCCTTCTGGATAAAGACGTAGACCTCATCGTCTTCCTGGCCCAGGATCTGGGCATGGTCGGCATAGGCAGCCACGCCCTTGATCCCGTAGACCAGGGCGTCCTTTAATGACTTGATGTCCTTATTCGGTTCCGGGTCGTGGTCGACACCATGCTCCCGTCCCTGCTCAATCATTTGTTCCAGGGAAGCCGCCGGCTCAAAGGTGGCCGGACCTTCCGGAAAACTGACCTCGCTCTTTTCTCCTCCCAGGCCGATGGCCTGCTTGGCCTTATCCCACAGCGAGGCGTCCTGGCCGGCGCTTTTTTTGATCTGTTCTTTCAAGCCCTCGCGGAGTTCCACAGCCCGGTTCACATAATCGACAAAACGCTCCGGATCGAAGTTGACATTGGTCAATGTTGCAAAGGTAGCCTCGCAGGTAAACACATCCACTTCATGGTCGGTGATGCCCATTTCCCGGGCCTGGACCGCTACCTGGGATAATCCCTTGAGCACATAGATCAGGAGGTCCTGCATAGCGGCCACATCCGGCTGTTTACCGCACACACCGACCCTGGTGCAGCCTTCGCCCTTGGCCGTCTGTTCGCACTGATAACAAAACATGTCCAACATACTTGCCTCCACTATGGTTTATGGTTCCATTTTGACCCTGGCTTGAAATCAGACTTATCCAGGATGTTTTTTAACCAAGCCAGGCTCCCGTGCAATTCATTTCCACAATACACATAATATTGCCCAGGTCTTTGACCTGCGTCAAATTTCTCTTCACTGCGGAGACAGCACTGCAAGCAGCATATGTTGATTTTAAGGTCTATTTTTTCCAGGGGGCTGCAAGCGAGCGATGTGATCATGGGGCTGGAATGTGATAGGTTCGGTGATAAACCCCCGGGGAATGGTGGATTACTTGACCTTGCCTTGACCTGAGTGGACTGCTAGATTCTTGGCATGTATCAGACCACAGATCAAACCAGACTGCGCGCAGCGCATTCAGCCTATCAGCACTGCCAATGTTGTGGCCGGGTCTTGGAGAAAAGCCGGCTCAGGTACTGTTCACGCCAGTGTAAGGACGATTTCACTTTGAAGTTGGGGTGGCTCAACAACCTGTTGCGGGTGGTTGAGACCCGCTATGCCACTTTTTCTTTTACTGAAGCCCACTTGGTGCTCAATATCCTGCCCAGGCACCGTCAGGAAGTGTATACATATATCTTTACCCGGCAGCCCGGACACAAACCGGCCCAGGACATGGATTCGATGATCTTTTCCCTGGGCAAGATCTGGTGGGGACACCGGGAGAAAACGAAAAGCGAGAAGCGGGCCAGCAGGCATGTTCTGTCCAAAGGAAAGACTTGTCTGGTCGGACAGCAAAGTGTCGAACCGGTGAGCCGGGAAATGGCCACAACTGTTGGCAAGCAGCTCCGTCAGCTCAAAATGCAGCGCACAGACCTGCTGCATCCTGTGGAGGCAGAAGAACGTTTGAAACGGGCCTTTCGCCAGGCCGCTCTGGCCAACCACCCGGATACAGGCGGTGATCCGGCGGCATTTCGCCAGGTATATGCCGCTTATCAGGACCTTTTGTCCTGGATAGAGAATCCGAGGTATCAGACTCGACGGGGAGTCCCCGGCCAGTGGTGCTATGTGGCCGGAAGGAGTAGCTGGCTCACGCCGTTATAGGCATTGGCGAAGGGTTGGGGATGGTGTGAAGCTCGGCTGAAGAGTTTGATCAAGGCCTTTGAATAACCGTCCTTACTCCTGTTCCTTGTTTTTGGGACTGATTATCCCTCTGGAGCTGGATTCAACGAAATCTATGAGCTGGGCCAAGCGGTGATTGCCTGGATTCAATTTCTTTTTCGCTTCCTGCAAGGCCTCTTCCCGGCGCAGGCCCGAGCGCCAGATGATCTGATAGGCCTGCTTCAAGGTGGAAAGCTCGTCCCGGGTGAACCCCTGCCGCCTGAGCCCGATGACGTTGATCCCGTGCAGCCAGCCCCTCTCGCCAGCTACGAGCATGAACGGGGGCACGTCCTGGGCCACTCCGGTCATGCCCCCGATGTATGCAGATTCGCCGACGCGGACGAATTGATGGACAGCAGACAAACCGCCGACAACAGCCTTGTTGTGCACTGTGACGTGGCCGGCTAGAGTTGCGGCATTGGCCAAAATGACCTCATCTTCCAGGATACAGTCGTGGGCAATGTGGGCATAGGCCATGATCAGGCAGCCTGAACCCATTTTGGTCACTCCGCCACCGCCAACAGTGCCCCGGTGAATGGTTACATATTCCCGGATGGTATTGTCATCTCCAATTTCCAGTACCGTGGGCTCATCGTTATATTTCAAATCCTGGGGCGGACCGCCGATGCAGGCATGGGAGTGGATGCGATTGCCGGCCCCCAGAGTGGTCGGTCCTTGAATGCGGGCAAAAGGCTCAATCCGGGTACCTTCTCCGATCCTTACCCCTTGTTCGACAATGGCGTAGGCACCGACCTGTACCGATTTCCCGAGCTCTGCTTGGGGATGAATTATGGCTGTGGGATGGATGGCATCATTCATTGGTCATCATTCTCCTGACCGGCATTGCGGTCCACCATGGCTGCAGTGAGGACACCCTGGGCGGCAACCTGGCCATCCACCCGGGCCTCGACCTCCATTTTCCAGATATTTTGCTTGTGCCGCAAGGAAGTGGCAAACAAGTGCAGACAATCTCCAGGGAAAACCGGTTTGCGAAAGCGCATCTTTTCAATGCCGCTGAATAGAAAGATTTTATTTTCCGGTATACTGGACTGGCTTTTGATAACCAGGATGCCTCCGGCCTGAGCTAAGGCTTCCACAATCAGTACCCCGGGCATGACCGGGTAGTCAGGAAAATGTCCCTGGAAAAAAGGCTCATTGATGGTCACATTTTTTACGGCCTCTAAGGAAGTGTTTGGTTCAAAGGCCACGACCTTGTCCACCAGGAGAAAGGGGTAGCGATGGGGCAAAAGCCCCAGGATTTGCGCGCTGACCAGGCCGGCCTCAGACATCTTCATGAGCACACCCTCCTGCCTGCAACATGGAGCGCAGATGCGTAACTTCTGACTCCAAGGCTTTCATGCGTTGATAAATATCCGGGAGTTTCTGGTGTAATGTGGCGCAGCGCAGATAATGTCGATGGTCCATAGCAGGTGAACCGGACACGTCGGTCTGCTCTGGGACGGATTTGGTGATCCCGGACTGACCCCCGATCCTGCACCCGTTGCCGATGTGCAAATGCCCGGCTACGCCGACCTGTCCTGCCAGTATGGCTTGATCCCCGACACTGCTGCTCCCGGCAATTCCAACCTGGGCCACAATGATCGCCTCTTTGCCAATCCGGACATTATGCCCTATCTGCACTTGGTTATCTATCTTGGAGCCTTGACCGATCCTGGTCTCGCCCAGGGCAGCCCGGTCCACTGTTGTATTGGCCCCGATTTCCACATCGTCTTCAATGACTACTCGACCGATTTGAGGGACTTTTTGCATCTCCCCGTTTCCCTGGGCAAAGCCAAAGCCGTCACTGCCCAGCACAACCCCGGAGTGTAAAACAACGCGGTCCCCGAGGATGGTCCCGGACATCAGCGAGCAATTGGAGGAAATCGTGCACTCCTGGCCAATAGAGCAGTTCTCGCCGATATATGCGCCACTCATTATTGTTGTGCCCTTCCTCACAGTCACCTTGGGACCGATAAAGGCAAAAGGATAGACACTGGCCTGGTCCGAGACATGGGCCCGGGGATGAATATATGCCAGTTCGCTGTGGCCCTGCCAACTTTCTTGAGCTGGGACAAAGAGCTGCACGATACGGGCAAAATCGTAATACGGGTAGTGGCTGACAAAGGCGTTTTTCCGTTTATGGGCATTTGAGGGGTCAAGGACCACCGCTCCAGCCCGGGTGCTGTGCAGCAGCTTGGCATACTTGGGATTGGCCAGAAAACTTATCTCATCCTCTTTGGCCTGGTCCAGGGTATTGCATCCATGTATGTCGATGTCTTCTCCCTGATAGGAGAGTCCCAGGTGGCTGGCTATGCTTTGGGTGGTCCAGGACATGCTTTACAACCCTTCAGTGTCTATTTGCTCTGGTTTTTCCAAGCTTTATCGAATTCAGAAAGGATAGCATCAGTGATTTCTATGGCCTGATCATTAAAAATAACTCCGCTGTTGTTCTTGTCCATGAGCAGGGTGTAATTGTTGTTTCGGCCATATTCACGGATAATTTCCACCAGCATTTCAATGATCGGCTCTCTGAGTTCTTCTTCCTGTTGTTGCATCCTGCGCTGGTGCTTTTGATACAACTTCTGAAATTCATTTACTTTCTGCCTGTATTCAGCCGCTTTTTCTTCCTGGGCTTCCTGGCTCAGGACCATACTTTGTTTCTGCAGCTCGCCTCGCATCTGGTCGATAGCTGCCTTCCTGCTGTCCAGTTCACTTTTCTTTTCTTTGAATTCGGATTGGAGTTCTTCAATGGCTTTTTGCCCGGGTTCGGACTTTTCCATTATTTTTTGCAGGTCCACGACCCCAACCTTAATATCTTGTGCCTGGGCCAGGCTCGGGAGCAAAAAAAGGCCTAAGAGGACAAAGCACAATAAACGAGCTGATGCATGCATAATCTTCCTCCATCAGAAATACTCAATGAGTACATTTTAACGTTTGAGATTAGAAAAACTGTCCGACTGTGAATTCAAACTGGCCGCTGTTTCCTTTCAAGTCATCCAGAGGATATCCGTACTCCAGACGCAATGGGCCCATGGGCGAGTTCCATCGGATGCCGGCCCCGATACTCTTATAAAAATCTGGTTCGATGGTCTCGTTCTTGTCCCAGACATTCCCGGCGTCAAAAAAGACCACTCCCAGAAGACCCATATCGTCCTTGATCGGGAAGACCAGCTCCACATTGCTGTATAGGGTCTTATAACCTCCCACATCGTCTCCTTCATCATCGGTGATGGAGATATCCCGCCAGTCGTAGCCGCGAACTGTATTGATGCCTCCCAGATAGTAGCGCTCATAATCAGGGACATCCTCGCTGCCGTTCTCAAAAAGCCATCCCAGCTTCCAGTGCCAGTTAAAAACAACCTTCCAAAACAGAGGGCGAAAATAACTGAATTCATATTCCGGTTTTATGAACTCATCGTCACCGCCCAGCAGACCTCCGGCGTACTCCAAGGACAGGGTGTTTTTTGTCCCCTTTGTGGGGTTGATGCGGCGATCGGTCGTGTCCCTGACCGCGGATATCTCGGACTTGCTGGCCAGGTTCGTGCCTTTCAATTCTTTGATCTGCTTACTGGCGTCATCGTCAATATCGCTCACCTCGTACTCTTGCAGACTGTAATTCCAAAACAAGCGGGTGTAGGTACCAATGGTATAGGCGAACTTTAACTTTCCTCCGGTGGTGTCCAGATCGTAGTCGTCGTAATCCCGCCTGATGTTAAACAGATCTACTCCTGCTCCCACAGGACTATCATACAGGTGGGGGTTCCAGAACCGGGCCAGAAATCTGGTGGTATATGAGCTGAAACTGCCTTGAAAGCTAACGTCATATCCTTTCCCAAAGAGGTTTCTTTCCTCAATCTGCCCGGTAAAAAAGACCTTGTCCACACTGGAAAAACCAGCCCCGGCGCTGAATGACCCGGTGGACTTTTCCTGAACCTTGACCTCAATGTCCATGAGCTCCGGATCCTGGGTGGGAATGGTCTGCATCTCCACCTCCTCGAAATAATCAATCCGGGTCAACCGCTGTTTGGACTGGGACAAACGCCGGCCGTTAAACCGCTCTCCCTCGTTGAGAAGCAATTGACGGCGGATCACATTGTCCCTTGTCTTCTGGTTTCCGGCGATATTTACCCTGCGGACATAGACCTGCTGTTTTTTGGTTAAGTCGTATCTGACATCAATGGTTTTGTCTTCGCGGTTTTTGTTCAGTCTCGGATTGGCTTCTGCAAAGGCGTACCCATAATTGGAGTAAAACTCGGTCAGGTTCTGGATGTCTTCGCGCAGAGCAGAGCGGGAAAAAGGCTCATCCTCCCGGGCCAGGTCATCCAGCTGAATAACCTTTTGCAGCTCCTCCTTATCGGTGACCAGATCTCCGTCCAGATTTACCTGGCCGACCCTATAGCGCGGGCCTTCCTGGACCTGGAAGGTGATGTGGATGCCGTCCTCTTCATAGGAGACATCTGGATGACCGACCCGGACATCCATAAATCCGCGGTTGGCGTAATACGCTTCCAATGCAGCCACGTCCCGGTCCAGGGCTTCTTCCCGCAGCACCCCGCTGCCGGTGATCCAGGAGAGCCATCCCCGTTCGGAAAGGGCCAGCTGTTTTTTGAGTTCACCCTGGTCCAGCTTGTCTGCGCCTTTGATCTGGATCTTGGTAATATACTGCTTATCCCCTTCATCAATATCCAAGACCAGCTTGGCCCGGCCATCTGAAGCCTGTTCCTGGGAATATTCGATTTGGGCCTTATAATATCCTTTTTTGCGGTACAGTTCGCGGATGGTGTCCAGGTCTTCTCCCAAGAGCTTGGGGTTGAGCACTGAATCAGAAGTCGTGCTCATAGCCTCCAGGATATCATCGTCATCAATGGCCTGGTTGCCTTTGACCTCTATTCCGGCCAGCCGGGGCCGTTCCTGGACCTCAAAGACAACGCGCACTCCCTGAGCGCCCTCCTGGGCATGCACCTGGACATCGTCGAAATAGCCGGTTTCATAAAGGCGCTTGATCTCTTCGTTTAGGGCCTTAACTGAGTATTCATCTCCTTCCTGAATCTGCAGCCGGGTGAGAACGACATCGTCGCCCAGGATCTTGTTGCCTTGAACATCAATTTCGGCAATGGCTTGTCTTTTCTGGATGCTGTCTTCCAGCTTGTCAGCGATATTGGACAGGGCGGGCTGCAGGCTGATCAAGCCCTGGCCTGTGGCAAAAAAGGCCCGGGGCGTGCCGGGATCATCGGGGTCGACCAAGCGGACATCGAAACTGAAGGTCTCCCCTATCTGGCTCATGCTCCCATAGACGGCATAGTCAGCCTCAGCTTGCTGAGCCAAATCGCTCACGTTTTGGATATTGAGCTCGGAAACCCCGCTCTGGTTGATCACTTCCAGGGTCCTGGAGCCGGATATGGTCTCAATATTGCGGTCTTGAAGCTCGTCCCGGAGCAATGAGGGGATGTCCTGGCCCAAATATTCCAGTTCATCCGGGGCATTGATGTCAAAGGGAAAGACAAGCAACCTCTGGTTTTCTTCCGCAGCCCAAACCGGCTGCCAGGAAAGAAGGAAAAAAAAGATCAAAGAACAGGAGAAAATGATGATTGTCGACGTATGCAGGGGAGGTATTGGCATCTTAGTTCTCATGCAGAGCTCCGGATCGCAGTTGGCTCTGACGACGCATTTTATGGGCCAGGGCCAGGTTGTGGGTGACCACGATCAAGGTGGTGGCCATTTCCCTGTTCAGCTGAACGAGGAGTTCTCCTACCCGCTCGCCGTTGTCTTCGTCCAGGTTGCCTGTTGGCTCATCAGCCAGGATGACTTTAGGGCGCATAGACAAGGCTCTGGCTATAGCCGTAAGTTGGCGTTCTCCTCCGGAAAGTGTGGCCACTGCTTGATGTTCAAGCCCGGAAAGGCCAACCAGGGCCAGGGCGTTTCTGGCCTGGGCATAGGCCTTTTTTTTGTGAAAAGAGTGGATCAATCCGGGCATGGCCACATTCTCCAGAGTCGAGAATTCAGGCAAAAGGTGGTGAAACTGAAATACGAAGCCTACTTCGGAGTTGCGGAATGCAGTGAGCTTGGACCAGGAGTAGGAGGCGATGTCCTGGCCCTGAAAAAGGATCTGACCCGAACTGGGCAGGTCGAGACCGCCCAGAAGATGGAGCAGAGTGGTCTTTCCCGACCCTGAAGCGCCGATAATGGCCACACTGTCATGTCTTTGAATTCCCATGCTCACCCGGTCCAGGATGGTCACCTCTCCTTTGGGTCCGGGCACGGATTTGCTCGCCTCCCGTACGTCGTAGACCAGGGCGTTATTCATATCGCAAGACCTCTGCCGGTTGAACCCGGGCGGCCTGCCGGGCCGGATATACTGTGGCCACAAAACAGAGAAAGAGGGCGGCCAAGCCGATCAGGCCCAGATCCAACAGTTCCAGTTTTACCGGGAGGTGGTCCATATAATAGACGTCGCTCGGGAGTTTTATAAATTGGTATTTTTGGAGCAGGGTGCTTATGGATAAGCCGCAGACAAAGCCGAGCCCTGTACCGACCAGGCCGATAATGGTGCCCTGGAGCATGAAAATGCGCTTGATGTGGCCGGGCTGGCAACCCAAGGACATGAGTACGGCAATATCCTGCTTTTTGTCCATGACCAGCATGATCAAGGTAGTGACAATGCTAAATGTTCCGACTAAGACAATCATGACCAAGATCACGGCCATGGCTGTTTTTTCCAGCTTCAAGGCGGAAAACAGACTCCGGTTCATGTCCATCCAGGTTTGGGCTGTCAGTGAACTGGGAGCAGTCCTTTGCTCAATGCGCTGACTAATGGACTCTGCGGCATACACGTCTTGAATGCGAACTTCCAGCCCGGAAATCCGATCCTCTTGAAAGCCCAAGCTTTCCTGGGCCGCTTGCAGGTGAATGTAGGCCAGGGAAGAGTCGTACTCATACATCCCGGTCTTGAAAATCCCGGCCACACTAAAGATTTTGATCTGTGGTGTGAACCCGGCCGAAGTGCTGCGTCCACTAGGCACGAGCATGTTCACTGTCTCACCGGTTTGAACCCCCAACCGGGAGGCCAGGGCGCTGCCCAGGATGATTCCCGGCAGATCCTCCCCGGCCGGGGCGAGATCTGTAAGCTGTCCTTGAATTAAGTCCTGGTCCAGGCTCATGACCCGGCTGGCCTGATCAGGAACTATTCCCCGCACGGCCGAGCCCTTGACTCCCTGCTGCGTGCTGAGCATGACCTCGGTATAGATAAAGGGCATACTGGCCAGCACACCGTCAATGGACTCAATATTGTCCTGCAGATTCTGATACTCGGAAAAGGGACCCCCCATTTGGGTGACTACAATATGGGCATTCATTCCCAGGATCTTGTCCCGCAGGTTGTCACTGAATCCGTTCATGACCCCGAGGACCACAATCAAGGCAGCAACGCCCAAGGCCACACCCAAAATTGAAATTAAGGAAATGGCGGATATGAAGCCGTGCTTTCGCCGGGACAAAAGATAGCGCAGGGCTATGAACAGTTCAAAACGCATTAATCGGACGATACTTCAGGTTTGAGATGAGGAAAAAGGATCACCTCCCGAATGGAAGGGGAATCAGTGAACAGCATAACCAGGCGATCAATGCCCACCCCTTCTCCAGCTGCCGGGGGCATGGCATACTCCAGGGCCCGGATGTAATCCTCGTCCATGAAATGACTTTCCTCGTCGCCCTGGGCCTTGGCCTGAGCCTGGGCTTCGAATCGCTCCCGCTGATCCCTGGGGTCGTTGAGCTCTGAAAAGGCGTTGGCCATTTCCCGCCCGGTAATGAACAGCTCAAAACGATCGGTGACTGAAGGGTTTTGTTCATTTCGTCTGGATAAAGGCGAAATGTCAGTCGGGTAGTGGTAGATAAAGTGCGGCCGGACCAAATTGGGTTCCACCAGGAGATCAAAGAGTTTGGCCTGTACTTTGCCCAAGGTCTCACTGACGTGCACATTTTCGCCCAGCTTGCGGACCAATGATCTGGCTGTCTCCGCATCCTGATATTGTTCGGGCTTGAGTCCACCTATGTCTTCAAGTGATTGATAAAAGGAAAGCCGGGTCCAGGGCGGACTGAGGTCGATGCTTTGTTCCTGGTAGGTCAGCTGGGTAGTGCCAAAGATTTCTTTGGCCAAGTAAGCGAACATCTCTTCAGTCAGATCCATGAGATCGTGGAACGTGGCGTAGGCCCAATAGAACTCCAGCATGGTAAATTCTGGGTTGTGCTGGGTGGAGATTCCTTCATTGCGGAAGTTGCGGTTTATTTCATAAACTTTTTCAAATCCGCCCACCAAAAGCCTTTTCAGATACAGCTCCGGTGCAATCCGCAGGTATTGGGTCATGTCCAGGGCATTATGATAGGTCTCAAAGGGCTTTGCCGTGGCTCCACCGGGTATTGGCTGCATCATGGGTGTTTCCACTTCCATGAAGTCTTTGCTGTCCAGAAACTTGCGCATCAGACGGATGATCCTGGTCCGAGTAACAAAGATTTCTCGAGCCCTGGGGTTCACAATAAGATCCACATAGCGCTGCCGGTACCTGGCCTCTACGTCCTTGAGCCCATGGTATTTCTCCGGCAAGGGTCTGAAGGACTTGCTCAGGAGTCGAACAGTCAGGGCATTGAGGGTCAACTCATCGGTCTTGGTCCGAAACAATGGTCCTTGTACCCCGATAATATCCCCGATATCAAATTTTTTAAATCTGGTGTACTCTTCCTGCCCTATGGTGTCTCTTTGCACAAAGACCTGCATTCGGCCTGATTCGTCTTGAAGGTGCAGAAAGGTGGCTTTCCCAAAAGAGCGCAGGGCCACGATTCGACCGGCCAGGGCAAACTCTGTTTTGTCCTTTTCCAGCTCCTCGGATGGGGTATGGGCATAGGTATTTTGAATCCAGGCGATGTCCCTGGTTTTTTGAAAGTCATTGGGAAAAAGATGGACTCCTGCATCTTCCAAAAAAGCCGCTTTCGCCTTGCGCTGTTGCAGGACTTGGCTCTGGGGTGCGCTTTGTTTTTTTTTGGCCAATGCTTCATACTCCGTTTGAAAGGGCAGGCTGAACAGATGTGGATGCAAGATACTGTATTTGCAGGCAAATCCTAGTGAACAGCAGGTTTTAGGTAAATTGAGTTGTTATATGCTTCAAGTGCTTGTTGTGTGCTTTTTGCGGCTTCGTCTGGATATGGACTGGATGACGACCATACGTAAAGACACATTTTGTAGGTGAATTTACACACACCGTCAAGCCAGCCCTGTATTCACAGCAGTTCAAGTAAAAAAACAGCCTCTGCAGCCTGTGCGTTTTACGAGATTGATTTGCAGTTATTGCCGTGTTATAAATACAAACTTTCTTGGGAGTCTGATGCCGGGCTTCCGCCGATGTTTGATCCTGAATGGAGGATGCTTTCTATGGAACTGGTGATCAAGAAAATTCTCTTGGCCACGGATTTTTCCAAAAACGCCTGGCAGGCCCTGCGTTATGCAGCCGCCCTGGCCAAACAGAACAAGGCTCAAGTTACCTGTCTCCATGTCTTGCCGGAGCTTCCCAAGGAGCTCAATTATTCCGGTGGTCCCAATCTGTTGTACGGTTATGGGCCGGGTTATTCCGGTGTACCGGTAAGCGACCCCAAAATCGGGGACAGCGGACGCAGGGAACAGATATCTCGAGAGGGGCGGGAACGGGCGGAAGAAATGGCCCGGGATCATATCCGCAACCTCATACTCAAGCTCAAGGCTGAAAATGCCCAGACAGTCGTCAGTCCTCAGCACAGCTTGATCCGCATGGGCAACCCGGTGGAGGCCATCCTGGATGAGACCGAGAGCGGAGCCTATGACATGTTGATTATGGGCCGGCGAGGACATGGCAAATTGCGCGGACCCCGGACTGGAGGGGTGGCCCTGGGCGTGGTCAGCCGTTCGGCTATTCCGGTATTGGTGGTTGGCACGCCGAAACACTAGGCCTGATGTTTCGCACTTCAAGGTAAGCGACCCCAGCCTTTATTCATTTTCCGGAGAAATGATCTTGGTCAGGGTAAAGTCCCGGGGATCCAGGTCAGGATGCATGCTGTGTACAAAAAAGAGTGGATTTAAATATCCCGGGTCCCAATCAAAGGTAATGATCACCCCGTCAGGGGGCTGGATTTCCACGTGACACAATCTGGAACGCAAGTCGACCTGACGGGCTCCCTTCTTGGTCTGTCGAACAACCGTCCACTTGTCAGCGTGAGCAATTTCCACCCACCGTTCAAGCTCTTGTTCACTTCGCCGGAGTGAGAGCTCAAAGCACAGGAAAAATTGCTCCCACCGGGGCTGCTTCAGTTTGTACCCAGGCGTTACTTCGTGAGCTCTGGTAAAGAGCAACCCAGGAACGGAAAATCGATTTAAGTGGGCGCAGACATCGGGGAAAGGACAGGAACGACGCAGGCCGATCATGCAGGTTTCCTCTTCGCTGCTTACCCCCACAGGCAGGGCACGACCAAAGGACAACCGGGGCATGGGATGAAATCCGCGGGTAAAGCTCAAGGGAAGGGCGGCCCGGCGGAAGAGGCGTTCGAACACAGTCTGCAGCTCCAATTGACTTAAGTAAGCGGCCGGACCTTTTTTTTCATACTTCAAGACCAGGCTGTTGGTCTTTTGCTCCCAGATTTCCTCAGACCTGGCCGGGGGCGTAGGCCCGCGTTCTCCTTCCTGATCCCGGCGGTCCTGGTTGACCACAGGGCGTATTCCCCTTGTTTGTTCTTGCCTGGCCAGCGCACTCCCCTCTCGAGGCGAGGTGCAGACCCCGCAACGGCTGCACCCCTGGTAGCGGCAATCCGGGGTCATGGCCTCCTGCCGGGCCTTTTCCCGTTCCTGAAGCAGAAAGGACGGGTGAACTCCGCAATTGATATGCGCCCAGGGCAGGTCGGCATCAAGCTCTCTGGCCTGAAGCCAGACAGCTCTCCCTGTTCGATTCCGGCTCAGGACCTCTTCCCACACGGAAAAATCAAAGTGTTCATGCCAACTGGTCAGGATATCTCCCCGGGCATAGGCTTCTTCCACTGCCTGGGCCAGGGAGCTGTCTCCGCGGGAAAAGACGCCCTCTATGCTGCTCATAGAGGGATCATGCCAGCGGAGACTGAGGTTTTTCGGTTTTCGGAACAAATCCTGCAGAAAGGAAATTTTCTGCCCGGCAGTCTGCACATCATCCTGGGCCTCCCATTGGAAAGGGGTGTGGGGCTTGGGAACAAACAGGGCGATGGAGGCCGTGAGCTGGATTTTCTTTTTGTCTGCTCCCGCAGTATCCAGGACCTGCAGGCAGAGATCGTAGATCGCTTGCAGGTCATCATATGTTTCTGTGGGCAGTCCGATCATGAAATAGAGCTTGAGCCGCCTCCATCCACAGGCGAACAGATCGCGGGTATGTTCAAGCAGGGCCTGCTGCGAAATCCCTTTGTTGATGACATTGCGCAGGCGCTGGCTGCCGGCTTCCGGAGCCAGTGTGGCCCCGGTCCGGCGCAGGGTGGCCATGCTGTGCATGAGACTGGGATTGAGTGATCCCACGCGCAGTGAGGGCAGAGAAATGGCTACCTGTTCTTCCTGGCACCGGGCAAGGCTCTGGGCAAACAGGGCCTCCAGCTGAGAAAAATCACCAGTGCTCAAAGAAAGAAAAGACAATTCTTCAAACCCGGTACTGTCCAGGCCGGACTCCAAAAGCTCGTCCAGTTGGGGAAGTCTTCGCTCCCGCACCGGACGCATAGTCATCCCGGCCTGACAAAAGCGGCATCCGCGGGTACATCCTCTGGCTACCTCCAATGTGAAGCGGTCGTGGACAGCCTGGCCAAAAGGCACGATCTGCCGGGTGGGAAACGGGGCCTGGTTTAAGTCCGCAACAACTCTTTTTTCCACGTGCCGGGTCTCGGGAAAAGAGGGCCGGGCAACATGGCCTGAACCGGTCTGATGGAAATGCTCAGGGATATATATGCCTGGAATATGGCCCAATTCTCCCAGGATCTCCTCCCGGGAGGCCTGGGCCTGCTTGCCCCGGACGATTTCATGGCTCAGCTCTTTGATCACCTCCTCGCCATCGCCAATAACAAAGAGATCAAAAAAAGGAGCCATAGGCTCGGGATTTACGCACGCTCCGCCGCCGGCAACGACCAAGGGCCAGGTTGCGTCGCGTTGTCCGCGGCGAAACGGGATTCCGGCCAGATCCAGCATATACAAGACCGTGGTGTAACAGAGCTCGTGAGTCAGGCTAAATCCCAGGATGTCCAGGGCAGCCAATGAGGTCTGGGATTCCAGGGTCGACAGTGGCGTCTGGTGGGCGCGCATGATTTTGGCCGCCTCCAAAGAAGGGGCAAAGACGCGTTCAGCCCATATCCCGGAGCTTGTGTTTAAAATATGGTACAGGATCTTCAGCCCCAAATGGGACATGCCCACCTCATAGAGGTCTGGAAAGGCCAGCCCCCAGCGCAAAAGAATGCCGGCCGGTTCTTTGGTCTCAGCATTGACTTCAGTTCCGAGGTAGTGGCTGGGGCGGGGCAGCAAGGGTAAAAGCGGATGCACTTGAGTATTGGCCATTCAGTGGTGGTGTGAACAGTAAGGGGTTTGGGGGTATTTGTTTTTCGCACCACCCCATGCTCCCTCCCTGAACTGTTCAGGGAGGGAGCTGGGGAATGCTGAAGGCGAAATCAAATTCAAAAGGACAGGGGTGAATGTGTGGTGCCTAGCCTTTGAGCAGGTCGCTGATATTGGTCATTCCCCCGCCTTGGTTTCCTCCGCCGGCCATGCCTTGCAGGTTGCGCAGATCGTTGGCTGAGGAGATAGTCAGGTTGCTTGAGGCTTCAAGGTATTTGTTTTTTAGGTCTTCCGGCAGGTTCTGGTACACATACATAACATGCTTGAGATCTATTTCGCCTGTGACTTCAGTGTCAAAAGGATAACCAAAAGGAAGCAGAGCCATTTGCACTCCCCCTTGTTGGGTGGGAATAGTCTGCAGTATGGCCGGATCTTTAATTTTCTGTCCTTCTTCATCCCACTTGCCCAGAACCATGTCTCCATTGATCAGTTTGACCAACTTGATATCATAAGCCATAGGTACTCTCCTTCAGAAAATTGGTTTGATGAAGAAACGTAGGCACTCCTTTCCGGGCTGTCAAGGTGTGCGTGCCTGGTTTCCTGGATAGGCTTGCGCATGATGGGGCCTCAACGTATATTGGCCGTTCGTAATCCTTCAGGAGGTATGAGGGTGAACTGGCTGGATATTGCCTTTGCTCTGATCATTGGGCTTGCTTTGCTGCGCGGAGTGTGGCGGGGCGTGGTCCGGGAGGTGAGCTCCCTGATCGCTCTGGCCGCAGGTTTCATTCTGGCCGATCGGTATGCGCTGCCAGTCAGCAGCTCTGTGCAGCAGGTGGTGGGGAATCCACAAGTGGCGCTTGGGTTGAGTTATGTGGGGGTCTTTCTAGCTGTTTTTGTCTGCGTAGTGGTGCTGGGTGCACTGGTCCGCAAGGTCGTGCATGCAGTTTTTCTGGGCTGGGCCGATCGGCTGGGTGGGGGATTTTTTGGTCTGGCCAAAGGGGTGTTGATCAGCTGCCTGGTGCTTTTTATTCTGACCCTCTTTGTTTCACCCCATGCTGCATGGATAGCGGAATCAAGAATCTCACCCCACCTGAACCACATAACCCAGGAGGTGATCATTCTCGTTCCGAACGAACTCAAAGAGTCTTTTAAAGACAAAAGCCGGGAAATGCACCAGGCATGGGAACAAAGCCGGTTGTATGAGCGGCAAAATGAAAAGGAAAACTTATGAATAAGGATAGATGGTGATGTCGCAGGATTCTTTGCACGCAGTTCAGGACGTGATTCAAATTCTTTTGGGTCCCAATGGCTGTCCCTGGGACAGAGAACAGACGCCGAAAAGTCTGGGCGACTATCTGGTCGAGGAAACATTTGAGCTGATAGATGCCATCCGGAGAGGGGCCACAAGCCATGAGATTTCCGAAGAGCTGGGCGATGTCTTTTTCCTGCTCTTTTTCCTCAGCCGTTTGTTGGCCGATCAAAACCAAATTCCGGGATTGCAAGCCGTGTGGGAGGCCAATGCCCAAAAAATGAAGAGCCGGCACCCGCATGTTTTTGCTGATTTTGAATGCAGCACCCGGGATGAGCTGCATCAAAAGTGGGAGGAAATCAAAAGGCGGGAAAAAGGAACTGCCGATGCAACTGAGTATGCCAGGTCATCAGTGGCTTCAATCCCGGGGTCCTTACCCCCATTGCTCAGGGCCTATCGGTTGCATGCCAAAGCGGCCAAGGCCGGTTTCACTTGGAATTCAGAGCAAGATCAAGAGGCTGCCCTGGACAGGGAATGGATAGAGTGGAAACAGACCCGGGCTGAGAATGATCGAGATCGAGAAGAAGATGAATTCGGGGATCTGTTGTTTTCCTTGGTTGAATACGGACGCAGACGCGGGATCAAGGCCAATGCCGCCCTGCACAAAGCAAACCTCAAGTTTATCCGTCGTTTTGAAGCTATGCTCGATCTGGCCCGGAAAGAAGGCCTGGACTGGTCGGCCATGAGCATTGAGGATAAGGACGATCTGTGGGAAAGAGTGAAGAAAGGTGAGGAGTCGGATGGCCATCTGGTCTGAGAAGGCTGAACCGTATACTATGTATCTCTTAGGATATGTTCAAAGGGATTTGAAGCCTTATAACATTTTTGCCCGACTCGCTTTGAATGCAGAGTTTAGGGTAAGAGAACTGAAAAATGGATATTGTATACCAGAGCCAGACGATATACTTGTGGTCTTTATGATGATAGTTTTGAAGATTATTAATTGATGATGCTTCAATCTCGATCACTTTATCCTGAAGCATTTGAGAACCGTCATTTATAAAATCTATGAGAATAAAATCTTTTGATGTGTTAAGCTCTATCTTTATGTTCCTGGCTTTTCGAGAAAATATGCATTGATATGAAAAAAGAATTAAGTATTCAAAGCTGCTCATGAATTCAGTTTTGCTTCCTGAAATTCTGGGTGTATCGTAGACAGTATACGTTATCTTTCCTTGGGGTGGAGACATGGTATGATCAAGGCTCATTTTAAATGAATCAATGCATTCAGAGAGAATCATATCAATGTCCAGAGTTTCATGTGTATAGGAGGAAAGAACAACATCATTTTTTATGCCTTTACTAAGGAAATAAGTAATATTTTCAGAGTGTTTTTTTAAGTGAAGTAATTTTTTGAGAGCATCTTGAGAATATTTTTTCATCAAGTTTTTGTTTTCAATTTTATCTAAATCATCTGCCATAGATTGAATATAGAAAGATATGATATCAATGGAAAAAATAGCTTTCATGAGATCTTTGTGGATAGCTTTTTTGAATATAGAAAAGAACAAACCACAATAAGTTTCGTCATGAAAATGAAATATTTGGTTCCCGGCGCAATGTTTACTTTGAGGATGAGAGCCTTTGGGTATCTTTTGAGAGAGTGCATCATAAGCCATGCACATCTGGTGAAAAGGGATGGAAAAATTTGGTGATTCCAACAAGCGGATGCCGAGGGAATAGCTCTCCTTTATTTTGCGGCACCATTTGACAATGCCTTGGGTGTGGACGACATCGCGTAATTGAGGCACATGAAATGTTATGTCCACCGTTTCATATTCTGGCAAAGGATGTGCAACATTGATCATAATTCCGTGCATGCTGATGTTTTTCATGTGGCCAGCAAGGGAGTTCGATCCATTGCGGGAGATTTTCAAAGATGCATGAAAATGCAAGGGAAAACGCGGTTCTGCTCGTTGTTCAAGCCTATTATCCTTTTGGCCCATGCTGACTCCGGAGGTTGCGGGTAAAGCTCATTTGTGTCCGTGGCATGGCAACGTGAAATATTGCACACAGTCTCTCATGCAAAAATAAAACCAATCTTGAGCTCAAGATTGGTTTTATTTTTTTGTGTACTCACGGGATAGAGGGAAGGTAAGCATTCAGGAGCAGGAAAATGCAGCGTGTTGTCTGAAGGTATGGATGACGGCAGGACAGGAATTAGCTTACATTGTTCCAGTGGGCGATGATATCCCAGGCTTGATCTGCGGTTTCCACATATTGAAAGAGGCGCAAGTCATCGGAGGAGATAGTCCCTTCCTCCACCATAGCCTCAAAGTTGATGATCTTGGTCCAAAATTCCGGGCCAAACAGAATAACAGGGATGGGCTTTATCTTTTTGACCTGCAACAAGGTCAGAGTCTCGAATATTTCGTCCAGGGTCCCAAAACCACCAGGAAAAGCAACTAACCCCTTGGCCCGCATCAAAAAGTGCATCTTGCGGGTAGCAAAGTAGTGAAAGCGAAAGCACAGTTCCGGGGTGATGAATGTATTAGGGGTCTGTTCGTGAGGCAGGACGATATTGAGGCCTATGGACTTTTCCTGCACATCATGCGCGCCCCGATTGGCCGCCTCCATAATTCCCGGCCCTCCGCCGGTGATAACCAGCATATGGCCGTTTGCGGTGGACTGGGAGATCAGCTGCCCCAGACGCCGGGCTTGCTCATAGTAGGAGCTGTTACGCACTGCGGCCTGTGCGGTTTTGAGCTCCTGGGCCAAAGAGAGGTTTTCCGGTTCCAGGTTTATTTTATCTTTCACCTCTGCCAGGTGCTTTTGAGCCACTTCCGGCTCCAGGATCCGTGAGCTTCCAAAAACAACCACTGTGGACTCTATCTGATAATCCTGAAGCATGAGCTCTGTTTTCAAAATTTCCAGCTGCATGCGGGTAGGGCGGAGTTCGTCCCAGAGCAGAAAATCTGGATCTTGAAAAGCGAGCTTATAGGATTGGGATTGGCATTGCGGTGTGAGTTTCGCTTCCTGCGCCGAGTGGGCCGCTTCCAGTGCGGAAGGGTATGGTCCTTTGCGGCTTTTAAAATGCATGCAGTTTTTTCTCCAAGAAAAGAAGGGATATTTCAGCGCAGGTGGCCAAATGCTCTTTGCAGCCGCCTATTATTTGTACGGAGGGGAGATGTTCAGGTCTTTCATTTTGTACAGTAAAGCCCGATAACTGATTTTAAGTACCTGGGAGGCTCGTTTGCGGTTCCAGCCGGTGTCTTCCAGGACTTTTTCTATGACCACTTTTTCCACTCGGTGAATGGCCTGATCCCGTACTTCTTTCAGGGAAGGAAAGACCTTGTTTTGCAGATTTTCTTTGATCACTTCCTCAGGTATGCCGGCTTCGCACGGTTCATCCACGGAGTGGGGCGTAGCCCCGTGTTTGTGGTTTATGTTGGACTGAATCTTCTGGGCTATTTCATTGTAATTTTCCAGGACACTGAGTCTCTTGAGGTAGTTCTCAAGCTCCCGGATATTTCCAGGCCAATGGTATTCATGAAAAAGGTCCATCAAGCGGGAATTGATGTGTATTCGGGGCAGATTGTGCTGTTTTTGCATTTGGGTGCAAAAAAAATCAATGAGATCCTGGATGTCTTCTTTGCGTTCGCGCAAGGGTGGAATGTGGATGGAGATGGTGCTTAAGCGATAGAAAAGGTCATCACGAAAATGGCCGTGCAGGATTTCCTGGTCCAGGTTCTGGTTGGTGGCAGCGATAACCCGGGCATTGACTTCTACTTCCTTGATGCTTCCAATGCGATAGTAGCTTTTATCTTGCAGGACCTGCAGGAGTTTGGCCTGCATGAACGTCGGGATTTCTCCAATTTCATCAAGAAATATGGATCCATGTGCTGCCAGCTCAAACTTTCCCGCTTTTGGTTTGTCCGCCCCGGTGAAGGCGCCTTTTTCATAGCCAAAGAGCTCGGATTCTATGAGTTCAGAGGGGAGGGCGGCGCTGTTGACCTTGATGAAGGGGCCGGTCTGGCGAGGCGAATAGAAATGAAGGGCCCTGGCCACCAACTCTTTGCCCACCCCACTTTCACCGGTTATGAGCACATTGAGATCTATTTCAGCCACTCTTTGAGTGATTTCATTCACTTTTTGAATGGCTGGGCTGCTGCCGATTATGACTGGTTTCTGAAAGCTCATATCTCTGTGGGGGGCAATGGCATTGACAAAAAGACTGATGCACAGAGCACTGCTCTGTTATCCACGCTCAGGGACCAGCTTTATGATGGCCTGGGCCATTTCCTTGAGATCAAAGGGCTTGGAAAGAATGCACTCCACCTGCTCTTCGGCAGCGATTCTTTCCGGAGAAGCCCCGTATCCGGTCATGCATATAACAGGGATGTCGGGATAGAGTTCACGAGCGATGTTCAGTAACCCCAAACCGCTTACATATGGAATGCGGATATCTAACAGCAACAGATCGTAATGTTGAGATCTTATCTTATCCATACCCTCCAGTCCATCTGCAGCAGTCAGGACATGATAACCCATCTCGCTCAGATAGTCAGTGAGTACTTCCCGGACGGTCTGGTCATCTTCAACGATAAGGATTGTGGTCTCGTTCATGGACTCGCCAACGTAATAAAAAAAATTTTCTGTTTGCAGAAGGGGCAAGGCCTGCGGGCACATGTCCAGCCTCAAGGTCAAGGGCTTGAGGTCGAGTCTGTACTCTCAAGCCAGATGCATAAAATATGCAATAAATGATAATTTATCAACAAGAGTTTGCTTTGGTCAATGGTTTTTATCTCTAAGGACTTCCTCAATCCTTGGACACCAGAGCGATCAGGTTAAAATCGGTCACCGCCTGGAGGGCTATTTCCTCCTCTCCGGGCTGACCCTTATCCAGTACCGTATCCGGGGCGGTCAGGAAAGTGGCCAGATCGATACCGGGGAAAATGGCTGGCAGCTTTTGAAAGTAATGGAGAATAAAGTACATACTCCGGCTGAACATCAAGGGTGAGCAACTGCATCTAAAAGGTTGGACATAACTTGGCTCATACGATTGAAATCAGCTCTGAGTTTAGGGTCTTTGCCACCTCTGAAGGCCACGTCGACAGCAAAGCCGCTTCCTTGAAGCCGAAACGTATAAATGAGACGATGTCTAGGTCGTCTTCAATCAAGGGCATTCGCATGACTTGAAATCTCCCAAAATGTATCCGGATCAAAATTCTATGATTACAATCCTGTCATGAAGACACAATACCCAAGAGTTCTGTGTTGACATCGTCTCTATACTTTTTACATTTTCCTCATTGGGTCAAGCTTCAACATCCGTGAAAAGGAAAATATTAATGTCATCTCCTAACTTGAAAAAGTATAAAGAGGTCCGCAGGGGTTGGGTGGGAGTAACAAGGCCATGTTGCTAAATTCCGCCGTCGTCTCCATCCATGATGTGATGCCGAGTACACTGCCCCAAGTGGAAAAAGTTATTCAATTCCTACATGCCCACAAAGTGCATACATATACGCTTCTGATTGTGCCGGGGATGGAGTGGACAGACGGACAGGTCTGTCAATTGCTGACCTGGCAGGACCATGGAGCTGATCTGGCCGGTCACGGGTGGGAGCATAGGATATCGGGCCAGAAAGGTCTGTGGCATGCAATTCATGCCCAGGTCATATCCCGGGATGAGGCCGAGCATTTATCGAGAACCAGGCAGGAAATCGCGGAGATAATATGCCGCTCGTATCATTGGTTTCAGCAAGCCGGACTGGTTGAGCCTTTCCTCTATGTCCCCCCGGTCTGGTCCCTTGGGAGCATATCTCGCAAGGATCTTTCCAGCCTTCCTTTTGATCTTTATGAAACCCTGACCGGGGTCTTTGATGTGCGGAAAAATACCTACCGGTTTATGCCACTTACCGGATACATGGCCGATACACCAATCCGAAGCCTGTGTTTAAAGTTCCTGAATGCTGTCAACCGGGCTTGGCCTATGGGTCCATTGCGAGTTGCCATCCATCCGGATGATCTCCATTATCCATTGAAGGCAGACTTGAGCAGGCACTTGGCCAGGTTCGATCGTTTTTTGACCTATAAAGAAATAATGTACTGTGATATACAGAGCGAAAGCTAAAGAATCCCTTGGCGGCAGCATCAACTAAGCGAGTCAGAGCATGACAAATATGACCTGCAAAGCGGACCTGCACGTCCATTCCTGGTATTCACGGCATCCCTCTGTGTGGGTGCTCAGGAAGATGGGGTGCGCCGAGTGCTATACAGACCCACAGTACTTGTATCAGAGCTTGAAGAATCGGGGCATGGATCTGGTCACTATCACCGATCACGACACGATTGACGGAAATCTGGACATTGCCCATCTACCGCATACCTTTATCAGTGAGGAAGTGACTGCCAGTTTCCCGGCGGATAAATGCAAGGTGCACGTCTTGGTGTACAATATTAACGAAAAACAGCACCAAGACATCTCCAGATTGCGGGAAAATGTCTTTGACTTGGTCCAGTATTTACAGACCGAAAATATATTCCATGCCCTGGCCCATCCCATGTACAGCGTGGATAACACGCTGCAAATTGAGCATTTTCAGCAGCTTTTGCTTTTGTTTAGCCATTTTGAGCTCAACGGAGCCCGGGACAATCTGCAGAATACTGTGCTGCGCAGAATCCTGACCGGCATGAGCCACGAGAGAATCTCTGAGCTGGCCGACCGCTATGCCATTGCTCCCAGTGGAGAGCAGCCCAGCCGAAAATATCTGATCAGTGGCTCAGACGATCATTCCTCTTTGTACATGGGCTCTTCATATACTGAGGTCCCTGAGGCGGACTGCGTGCAGACGTTTCTTAGAGGTATAGCCAATAATGCCCATAGTGTGCACACCCATGAGGCAGGTCCCCAGGACTTGGCCCATAACCTGTACAGCATAGTATATCAGTATTACAGCCAAACCTTCCCCTTTCGCCAGTTCGTGCAGGATATGGCCCCATTCATCTTTCTGGAGCAGACCCTCCTGCCTGTGGACCAAAGGGAAAGAAGAGATAGTCAGCAGCCAATCGATTGGGGGATGCCGGATATGGCCTTCTGGGGCACCTCCTCTCCGGGGCAATTCCTGCAGGCGGCCCATGGGGTCCTTTCTGCCCAACCCAGCTGGCTGGAGCATATCCTGGAGACAGACTTAAGTCCTAGGGAGCAAAGTCAGACATGGAAAACCTTTGTCCACCGGGTATTTGCTGATCTGAGTGCAGATACAGGCCGGGATATGCTGACCAAGCTGAGCAATGCAGATCTTTTGTCTTTGTTTCCCTCCCTGGGGGCGATGACCTCACTGCACCTGTTGCTTGCTCCCTATCTCATCTCCTATTCCCTGTTTGCCAGAGACAGGGAGTTCAGCCTGGAATGTCTGCAATGGCATGATGGTCAAAGCTCTGCTCAGCAAAGCAACGGGCAGGGTCTGACCTTATTTACAGATACATTTGATGAAACAAACGGGGTAGCTACAGCTATCCGTCTGCGGCTGGAGGCTGCCCGTTTGACCGGCAAGCCCTTGACCGTGGTGCATTGCGCTTCCGGCCGGGAGCAGGAAACCAATGTGGCCTCTTTTGAACCTATCGGGGAATTCGATCTCCCGGAGTACCCGGAGCTGCAGGTACACTATCCGCCATTTCTGGATATACTGGCCTACTGCTATGAGCAGCGCTTCACCTGTATTCACGCTGAAACTCCTGGAGCCATGGGCCTTACGGCCCTGGCCGTGGCCCGTTTGTTGGGTCTTCCCTTTCAGGGCACCTACCATACATCTTTGCCTCAAACTGTAAGGGCCGTGACTGGAGATTCGCATATGGAAGGGCTGGTCTGGAAATATGTGACCTGGTTTTACGGACAGATGGACCTGATCTCGGTTCCTTCGACCGCCACTGCGGATGAACTGGCCTCCAAGGGCTTGCCCAGGGGAAAAATGGTTGTCCACCAGTCAGGGATCAATACCTCCGATTTCCATCCGGCAAAGCGGAACGGCTATTTTCAGACTCATTACAACGTGCCGGAGCCGAGCACTAAGCTAATCTATGTCGGACGGATATCAAAGGAGAAAAATCTTCAGGTCTTGGAGACGATCATGCGCACTATGAGCCAAGTTCGGGACAATGTATGCCTGATTGTTGTTGGCGAAGGTCCGTATCTCACCGAAATACAAAACACCTGCCGGGATCTGCCGGTCCTGTTTACCGGCTACTTACGCGGCGATGACTTGGCCCAGGCCTATGCCTCCAGTGATATCTTTGTGTTTCCCTCCACTGTGGATACCATGGGCAGTGCGGTCATCGAGGCCCAGGCCTCAGGTTTGCCGGTGATTGTGACTGACCAAGGGGGGCCGAGAGAAAATATGGTGGATGGAGAAACTGGCATTGTGGTCCCGGCTGATGACCAAATGGCCGATGGATTTGTGCAGGCCATTCTCCGGCTGTGCGACAATCCGGATTTGACGACTGAGATGCGCCAAAAGGCCAGAAACTTTGCCCAAAAGTTCTCATCCAGGGACAGCTTCCTCTCTTTTTGGAACACTTTCTGCCGTAAAGATGGGCCAAGGGATGGGCAGATTCAGCCGGAGAGGGAATGAAATCCCGGTATCCAAATCTGATCCCTGCCAGACTCAAAAAATGGCTGAAGCCCCTGATCGCCCTTGGTATTCTGGCCTTGTTCTCTGTTTTCTGGGCCACCGGGCTGGGGGATGTGGTCCAAGAACCACATGTTGTGGCTGCTCTGGTTGATGGCCGAGGATGGCAGGGCTTCCTGCTCTTTGCCGGATTTTTTGTCTTGGGTGGGGCTTTGGGTATTCCCCCAGCTATTTTCGTGGTCGCCGCCGGGTTGCTGTGGTCTTTTCCAGCGGCATTGCACATTTCCTTTCTGGGGGGTATGGCTGCTGCCAGCCTTGGGTTTTTCCTAAGCCGGTATGTGGCCCGGGATTTTTTTGCCGCTCATATTCCCAAGCGTATACACAGGTTCGGTAACAGCCCGGAATCAAGCGGGATCAAGACTGTGGTCCTCCTCCGCCTTCTGTTTTATCTCTTTCCGCCTGTCAGCTGGATGCTGGGTTTGAGCCGCATCAGGTTCCGCACCTATTTGATGGGCAGTATGCTCGGGGCTTTGCCCGGCACCATTGTGTATGCCCTCATCGGTAATGGAGGCATCCCCTGGCTTTTGTCCCAGTCGCCGCTGGCCATGGCCGGAGTCGTAGCCGGAGGAATCTTTGTGATTTCGGCCTGGCGGGCAGGTCGGGCGATTCTGACTTCACGACGGTCGACCGACCCAGAGCATGGACAGGGTTCAATCGGGCCGCAGTGTTCATCAGGTGATCAGGTCTTTTCCGAGAAATGCTCTCCGGTTTCCTTATCCATGCTCGGCTGCTCTGTTCGGATGTTTTTCCGACTGGCCGGGCGGACATTCTGGCCTCCAAAGCCATATCTACGGCCGCCGTCGCTGAAACGGACGGGGGTTATGCTCTTTTTTTTGCCCGCCTTTGCCCTCCTCCAGGTCGTGCACTGGATAGCCTTACTCCTGGATGAAGTGCTGTTTCCGGATTACCGCCACGTCTCTCCCAAGGCACCGACTTTCGTGGTTGGCATACCCCGGAGCGGGACCACCTTCCTGCACCGGGTCCTGGCCCGGGATAGGGAGCAGTTCACCACCACGGCTCTTTGGGAGCTGCTTTTTGCCCCGGCTATTTGCGAGCGGTTGCTTATTCTGGGCATATCCAGGATGGATCGTTTTCTGGGGCAACCGGGCGGTCGTCTCATGTTCTGGCTCTCTCGGCGGATGGCTTCTGCCTTGGATGACGTACACCCCATCACCCTCCAGGATGCGGAAGAGGATTTTCTTCTATTGTCCCCGGTATTGTCCTGCTTCCTGCTTATTGTGCCTTTTCCCTTTGCCCCAAAGATACAGGATCTGGCTTTTTTTGATGACCACGTGAAGCCATCCGAACGCCGGCGGGTTATGGCTTTTTATTACGCCATGGTCCAGAGACATCTCTATGTCTTTGGAGACCACAAAATATTCTTGTCCAAAAACGTCTCCTTTACTCCCATGCTGGAGAGCCTGCTCGCGACCTTCCCCCAGGCCCGTCTGGTAGCCTGCGCCCGCTCCCCTCTGGAAGCCGTACCCTCCCAGATCAGCGCCATGGAAGAAGGCTGGCGGCTGTTTGCCAATCCCTTCGCCCCGGAGCTTTTTCGTGACCGATGGTTGGACTTGATGGAGTATTATTATTCTCACCTGGCCCAGGTGCTATCCACAAAGAATGAGAAGGACTATCTGCTGTTTGATATGCACGAGCTGCAAGCCGGGATAAAAACTTGTGTTCAGAGCATATATGATCGGTTTCATATTCCCCTTTCCCATACGTATGCCACCATCCTGGGTCAGGAGGCGGAGGCGGCCGATTCCTATCGCAGCACGCACCATTATGATCTGGAAGAGTATGGATTGACTGCAGAAATTGTGCACAGCAGATATGGCCAAAGCTACCGAGATTTGATGGGAAAAAGAAGAAGCGGAAATCCTTACCGGGAAAAATTCTTGACAGAGGCAGGCATTTAGCACAATATCATTTCATGCCTCAAAACAAGTGCTTGGACCTTTTACCTTGGAGCTCTCCCCTGGCTTGGGCTTGGTGGCCCTGGCACAAGGATATGTGCGGTCCAGACAGGGGCGATTTCTAAATATTTCAGGCATGAAAACGATCTGTTGGGCCGCAAGTAAAAACTTGCGGCCTTTTTTATGCATCATTTACCCAAGGAGAATGCCATGAACAAGGTGTTGGCGCTGATGGTCTGTTTGCTGGTCCTGGGGATGAGTAGTCCCGTGGGGGCAAAGGAGATTGAGCTTTCTTATGCCAATTTCCCCCCGGCTCCGACTTTTCCCTGCGTGCAGATGGAGCGCTGGAAAACGGAAGTGGAAGAGCGGACCGAGGGGAAAGTAAAGATCAATACCTTTCCCGGCGGGACCTTGCTGGGGGCCAAGGGCATGTTCCGGGGAGTGAAGCAAGGGCAGGCGGATATCGGCTGCCTGAGCATGGCCTACCAGCCCGGTGTGTTTCCCATGACCTCGGTGGCCGGCCTGCCGGTGGGTTTTACTTCGGCCGAAACGTCTAGCCTGGTCTTGTGGGATTTGTATACCAAATATGATCCTGATGAGTTTTCGGATGTCAAGGTGTTAACCATGTTTACCTCCGCCCCATCCAATCTGATGTCCAAGAAACGGGTCACCAAGCTTGAGGATTTCAAGGGCCTGGAAATCAGGGCCTCCGGAAGTCTGTCCCGAAGCCTGGATCTTTTGGGGGCCACCCCGGTATCCATGCCCATGCCCGAGACACCTGAAGCCTTGCAAAAAGGAGTGGTTCAGGGCCTGTTGTCTTCCCTGGAAGTACTCAAAGACTTTAACTTTGCCGCCTATTGCCCATATCAAACCATCTTGAACCTGCAGGTCTACCCCTTTGCTGTGGTCATGAACAAGGAGGTCTGGGAGAGTCTGCCTCCTGATGTGCAGAAAGTGATGGATGAATTGGGTCGGGAACAGGCGGAGTGGACCGGGGTGTATATGGATGGGCACGTTGAAGAGGCCCTGGAGTATGCGCAGGATAAGTATTCTACCCAAGTGGATACGTTGTCTGATCAAGATATGCGCGAGCTTCAAGACAAGGTGTCCCCAATTATTGAGGAATGGAAAGAAGAAGCAGCAGAGGCCGGTCTCCCGGCAGAGGCCATATACAATGACATGTTGTCTTTAAAAGAAAAATATGAGCATGGATCAAGAGCAGAGAAATAAAGACCCACTTCGGGTTCTGAATACCATCAGCACCGGCATTGGGGCCTGCATTCTCTTCTGCATGGTTGCCCTGGGGGGGGCAAATATGGTTTTGCGCAGTCTGGGATTGCCGGTGACCGGAACCTATGAACTCATGGGCCTGGGCGGAGCCATGATCGCCGCCCTGGCCATGGGTGGAACCCAGGAGGCCAAAGGCCATATCCAGGTCACTGTCCTGGATGGTATTTTGCCCCCCGGCTTGCGCAGGGGCCTGGATGCAACAGCACATATCCTGTCCACCCTGTTTTTCGGAATGGTCGCCTGGCGTTTGTTTGAACTCAGCTGGGCCCTGCAAGAAAGCGGAGAGCTGTCGGAAACACTACGCCTTCCCTTCTATCCAGTCGTTTTCCTGGTTGGCCTCGGATTTGTCATTTTGTGTCTGAATTTGATCCACCAGACATGGGGAGTACTGCCCGTACGTAAAGAGAGCAGACCAAAATGATCGGCTGGGAATCTTTGGATTTTTTGCCCAAAACGAGGATTTAAATGTTCACAGGGCTGTTAGGCATCCTCCTACTTTTGCTGGCCATCTTTTTCCTGCGCCTGCCCGTTGGGTTTGCCATGGCCATGATCGGTTTTTTGGGGTTCTGGAAAATGGTCAACCTTCAGGCCGCTCTGGGCATGATTGGAGATCAGACCTGGGAGGTCCTCTCCTCGTATGGCCTGACCGTGATTCCCTTGTTTATCCTCATGGGCCAGGTCTGTTTCTACTCCGGGGTCAATGAGCGCATGTACCGGGCGGCTCATGCCTGGCTGGGTCATATCCGGGGTGGTCTGGCCATGGCTACGGTTTTGGCTTGTGCTGGTTTTGCGGCCATCTGTGGATCGAATACAGCTACAGCGGCCACTATGAGCAGTGTTGCCCTGCCGGAGATGAAAAAATATGCCTACAGTCCCATGTTCAGCTCCGGGGTCGTGGCCAGCGGAGCTACTTTGGGAGTGCTCATTCCGCCCAGTGTGGTCTTGATCATAATCGGCCTGCAGACCGGGCAGTCCATCGGCTTTTTGTTCTGGGCCAGCCTGGGACCCGGTCTGGTCCTGTGTCTCTCCTTTATCCTGGCCATATGGGTGGTGTGCACCCGCTACCCAGGCCTGGGTCCGGGAGGGGAGAGAGTCGGTTGGGCCCAGCGTCTGCGCTCACTCAGCGGTGCAGTGGAGATGCTCATCCTGTTTGCCCTGATCATGTTCGGACTGATGGCCGGTTTTTTTACCCCTACAGAAGCCGGCGCGGCTGGCGCGGCCCTGGCTCTGCTCATCAGTGTCCTGGGCGGGCGTTTGTCCTGGCGCAGCTTATGGCGGGCCTTTGACGATACCTTGCGCATTTCGTGCATGATCATGGTCATAATCCTGGGAGCGGTTATCTTTGGCCGTTTCCTGACCGTGACCCGGCTGCCGTACGAAATTTCAAGCCTGGTGGCTTCGCTGTCCATTTCCCCGGTCATAATCATGGGCTGTATCTTTTGCATCTATCTCTTGGGCGGGGCGATTATGGACGCTCTGGCGCTCTTATTGATCACCATTCCCATTTTCTTTCCAGTGGCTCAGTCCCTGGGGTACGATCCTGCGTGGTTTGCGGTCTGGATCACCCTGGTGACTACCATGGGGGCTGTAACCCCACCCGTGGGCATCAACACATTTATTGTAGCCTCCATGGACAAGGACGTGAGTCTAGGCATGGTATATAAAGGGGTTGCCTTGCTGCTGCCCTGTTTTGTTTTGTGTGTTGCCTTGTTGTTGTTCTGGCCGGGCCTTGCTCTGTGGCTGCCCCGGGTTCTGGGGATAGGGTCGTAAAGACCAGTGCTCGAAGACTTTTGTGCACTGGTTAGAGAACAGCGCCGCCTCTGGCCGCAGACACCCAGTTTGATCAATAAAGAAATAGTTTATGAAGAGGTCTGGGGCCAGTAGCCCGGGCCTCTCCGAGGGCCGGGAGTGCGTTGATCAAAGAGGCTGGGCCTCGGAGAGGGCCAGCCC
>JAWLEI010000017.1:0-43990 GCA_041686195.1 Desulfovermiculus sp. | reverse complement strand
CAGAAATGAAAAGTCTATAGTTATATTATTGATGGTTGACTATCGCCCACTTTTTGTTCATTTAAACGAGCCCAAGTCTATGTCCACACCCAAAATATCCCTGGCCTTGAGCTACGGCGGGGCCAAGGGATTAGCCCATGTCGGCGTCCTGCAGGTCCTGCAGGAACAAGGCTATGAGATCGGCCGCATCGCCGGGACCAGTGCCGGGGCCATTGTCGGGGCCATGTTCGCCGAGACCATGGACGCCAATATCCTGGAACACCGCTTCCGGGAACTCATTGCCAGCGATACCTTCCAGGGCTCGGCCTTTTCCCGGTTCATGAACCAGAGAGGCCGGGAGTCCAGCTTCTGGGACCAGATTTCCTGCCGCATCCGGGACACCATGGCTCTGTACCTGGCCCAAAGCAGGATATCCTTGCTCTCTGCGCAGCGATACATCGAGTGCCTGGAGATGCTCATCCATATCCGGGACTTCCAGGAGTGCCATCTGCCTTTGGTCACCGTAGCCACCAACATCAGCACCGGACAGGACCTGCCCTTGTGCGCCGGGAGCCTGATCCAGGCTGTACTGGCCAGCTCATCCATCCCTGGTTTTTTACCCCCTGTAGACATTGACGGCTCAATGGTCAGCGATGGGGCCATCTGCTGCCCGGTCCCGGTCAAGTATGCCCATGACCTGGATGAAAACGTCCTGGTGGCTGTAACCGTTCCGCCCAAGATCAATCCCCAGGAACCGATTCAAAACGCCCTGGATATCATGATCCGGGCTGAAGAGATAAACCTCACCTATCTGTGCCGGGCCCAGGCAGCTAATGCAGACGTGATCATTGAACCGGACACCAAGGATGTGGGCTGGAATGAGATGCACCGCCTGGATGAGATGCTGGATTCAGGGCGGCAGGCGGCCCTGGAGGCCCTGCCCCGGATTGAGGAAGCAGTGGAGACCCGACACCCCTGGTGGCGACGGCTGAGGACCTGGCATTGACAACCTGAGAAACACTGGAATGCTGGGATGCTGGCCTTGAAAAAAAGAGCAGCGGATGCTGAAAAGACCGCGAGAAAGCCCAGGTCACCTTGTATGAAACAAGACTGGATTCCCGCCTTCGCGGGAATGACGGAAAAGAACAGAAAATGTCGCTGGAGTGGTAGCATCTCTTATAATTCCAGAATGCAGTATTCCAGCATGCCAGCATTTACAAAATCTTCAATCTCCAATCCACTTGACCATCACCTTTCGAGACCTGGGGCCGTCGAATTCTGCAAAGAATATTCCCTGCCAGGTACCCAGGACAAGTTTGCCCTGGTCCACGATCACCTGCTCACTGCACCCGATGAGGCTGGACTTGATATGGGCATCGCTGTTGCCCTCCAGGTGCTTATAATCCCCCTGCCTGGGCACGGTTCGGCTCAAAAAGACCAGGATATCCCGAACCACACTGGGATCGGCCGACTCATTTATGGTTATCCCGGCCGTGGTGTGCGTGCAGTAGAGCAGAAGGACTCCGTTTTGCCACTTTTGTTCCCGGATCATCTCCCGGACCTGACCGGTAATGTCGATGAGCTCTTCCCGTTTTGCACTCTGAACATTTATGGCTTGCATCCTGTATTCCTCCCTGCTATTCTTGAAAATCGATAAGATGAAGCAGTTTCAAGGCCAACCCTTGCCAGGTGTTTCGGATATCGGCCTCGTCTCTTGCCCTGGCCGCCGAAAAAATACTCAACGTGTCAAACAATCTTGCCCTGTACATCCTTTTCCAGGGCCGATGAACTTTCACCTCAACCACAGGGGAGAAGGTGACATGTCTGAACAGCTGTCTTTTACCAAGATTGAGAACGACTTAAGACCCGCCTACCGCAACCGGTTGAACACTGCTGAATCTCCGGAAGACGTCAAAAAGTTCTTTGTGTACACCGCTCGGGAATTTTTGTCCCGGGCCCTGGAGGACTCGGTCCAGGTAGAATACGAGGACGTCCAATTGGACCCGGTGTCTGATCCTCCCTACACAGTAAGCCACAAGCTGGCCGACAACTCCAGGTACGCTTTTTTGCAACAAGGCTCTGATCTCAACATTATACTCACCCGCCTGGCCCAGTCTGCGGCCAGACGCTATGTGCATCTGGAAAGAAATCCCGGAAAAAGCGAATCCAAAATCAGGGGCTAACATTATCTCAAATCAAGTGAAAACGTTTTTGTGCCTTTTCGTCTAACCTGTGGATCACTCAACTGAGGAGTTTTTTCGCATGCCAAGTCAACCCGAGCCCATCCAGGCTCACACTGAACGACTGGGGGCTTGCAAGGCCCACTCCCCGCTGCCATTTGGACGATTCATTCCCAAAGACAAGACTTTGACCATGCACATCTCCCAGGAGATGCTCGAGGATGCCGAGACTGAGCCCAGGCACTATGAGTTTGAAGAAGCCGGGCCCAGAGAAAAGATCTATTTTGATCCCAGCAAGACCAAGTGTGCCGTTGTCACCTGCGGGGGACTCTGCCCTGGTATCAACGACGTCATCCGGGCTCTGGTCATGGAGGCCCACCATCAATATGGGATCAGCACCACCCTGGGCATCCGTTACGGCCTGGAGGGTTTTATCCCTGAATACGGCCATTCCGTGATGGAGCTCGGCCCGGAGACTGTAACCCGCATCCATGAATTCGGGGGAACAATACTGGGCTCCTCCCGCGGCCATCAACCCATTGAGGGCATCGTGGATGCCCTAGAGCGGATGAACGTGAACATTCTTTTTCTTATCGGCGGAGACGGAACAATGAAAGCTGCTTCCACCATCTCCCAGGAGGTTAAGGAACGAAACATCAAGCTGTCAATAATCGGTGTACCCAAGACTATAGACAACGATATCTATTTCGTCCCCAAGTCCTTTGGCTTTGACACTGCAGTTTCCAAGGCCACTGAAGCCATCCGCTGCGCGCACACCGAAGCCCAGGGCGCGCCCAACGGAATCGGCCTGGTCAAGCTCATGGGCCGGGAATCGGGCTTTATTGCCGCCGAGGCCACTCTGGCTCAAAGAGACGTCAATTTTGTGCTCATCCCGGAAGAGGATTTCCATATGGCCCCCCCGTACGGCTTTTTGGGCCACCTCAAGGAGCGCATTGTAAAACGCAAGCATGCGGTCATTGTGGTGGCGGAAGGGGCTGGGCAAGGCTTGTGCCGTTATGAAGTGGACAGCAACGGAGAGATCCGCACCGATGCCTCCGGAAATCCGGTCCTGGCCGACATCTGCGGTCTGCTCCAGGACAAGATCAAGGATTTTTTCAAAGAGCAGGGTATGCCCATTACCCTCAAGTTTATTGATCCCAGCTATATAATCCGTTCTGTTCCGGCCAACTCCAGCGACAATGTCTTCTGCGGTTTTCTGGGCCAACATGCAGTCCATGCCGCCATGGCCGGGAAGACGAACATGGTGGTCACCAGACTCCAGGACCGGTATGTCTACCTGCCCCTGGAGCTGGTGACCCAGAAACGACGCAAACTCAATGTGCACTCCAACTATTGGCGGGCAGTCCTGGAATCCACTGGACAGCCCACGCATCTGCGCAATGACTCATGAGCTTATCTCTTTTCAACAGTACTGACCCTGGATGCGATCATGCCACCATACCTGACCAAACCAGACATCATTATGGAGATCAAGGCTGATCTCGTGTACCTGCCGGCCATCGGGCATTTCTGCAAGGCTGTTTTCTCCCGCCATCCCTGCCTTCAGGGCCGAGAGGACCAGCTGGCCTACAAATTGGAGCTCATCATCTATGAGGCCTGCTCCAATGTCATCCGTCACGCCTACTCTCCCCAGGAAGGGGGAATCCTCAAGTTCAAGCTGCAGTTCAATGACAACAGCATTGTGCTTCAGGTCATTGATTTCGGTCCGGGCTTCGATCCTTCCCACATCCCCACTCCGGATGTGACCAATCCTCAGGAAACCGGTATGGGGCTGTACATCATCCGCAAGACCGTGGATATCTTAAAGTATGGATTTTCTGAGCAGGAAGGGGGCAATGTCATGCATATGGAAAAACACCTCTCATAAGAGGCCAGACGTCAACGCCGCCTCTGGCGGCGGCCGCCAGTTTGATCGAGGATGAAACTGGTGGGTAACCCCCTCCGTCATTCCGGCGAAAGCCGGAATCCAGACTGAAATGTAAGAGCTGGACCCCGGCCTACGCCGGGGTGACGGAAAAAGCAAAATCTAGACATACGGGATATCAGCGATCAGAGGTCAGCAAGAATACAAAATGTTACAGGACAAGTCGCGCTCACCAGTAGTTATATCCTCTGAGAGGCGGCGCTGACATCTGATCTCCGACTTCTGACTTCCAACCTCTGTCCTCTGTCCTCTGTCCTCTCGTATGAAACAAGATTTTACCCCTAAGATGGCTCTGGCTTTTCCGGGTAGTGCTGGTTCTCTCCGAGATCCAGCCTCATCCATCATTTTAAACCCTCTGGCCCTCGGAGAGGACCAGGCTACTGGGCCCAGCCCTCTTCACAGCCAGTTTCATATCTGATCAAACTGGGCGTCTGCGGCCAGCGGTCCCGCCATGGCGGGACTGATCTCCGACCTCTGACTTCCGACTTCTGATCTCCGACCTCTGACTTCTGTCCCCTGTCCTCTGTCCTCTGTCATCTAGACCTCACCCCATTCCCGGGCCAGGAGAAAGCGATTCTTCTTGGCCCGGCCCAAATCCATCTCTACTTGCAGGCGCAATTTTTCCTGCTGCCTGGCAAAGATCTCCTGAGCAAAAAATACTTCCCGCTCCGGATCTTCCGTGTGCCGCAACTCTTTGATCTTGTGCTCGCACTGACTTTTCTCCCGGCCAAGCTGTTCCAGCTTGCTCTCCAGCTCGGCCAGATCCTGCTCATTCAACAATTCTCCGTCGTCGCTTCTGGGCATTGTCGCTCTCCTCTTTTTTAACCGCTGAGGTCACTGTCTTGACCTTGGGCTGGGGCAACTCCTTATATAAGGACCAAAACTGGGGCCACAGCCCGGTCAGGACCCCGGGATTTTTGATGCTCACTTTTGCTCCGGTCATGGCGATAAGGGCCAACCCCAGGCTCCAGCAGGCATTTGGCGCGGTCACACTCAAGGGTTCCTGCTGACGTCCCCGGGCCGGGCGGATACGAAGCTCCTGGGCCGTTCTCTGCTCTGATTCCATATTCAAACCACTGAGTATGTGGGTGGCAAAATCCATTTCCTGTCCTGATTCCAGACAGATGATGCTTTCTCCACCAGCAGCAAGGGCCAAAGATAAACTCAGGGGCACAAACACCGGAGCCGGGCGGCAATCCAGGTGCAGACCCTGAGACAAGGGCTGGGAACAGCGGCTTTGGACCTGATCCTCCTGGATGCTCAGCCCCAGGCCGGCTTGAGCGCATACCTGGTTCAAGCTCTCCAACTCTGGACCCGAATGGGGAAAATGCCCGTGCAGAACAACCTGTCCGCCCTGGAATGCGGGCATGGCCAGCACATATCCGGCCAGCAGAGGATCCAGGTCCACTTGGGGCTGGCTGGGAAATGTCAGCTCGCTTTCCCTGAGCACCACCTCCCGGCCCTCAACATCCCAGCTGACTCCTATCTGAGACCAGATGGAAAATACCCTGTTCACCCCCCAATACTGTGCCGGTTCCGCGGGAAAAATGAGGCGGAATTGGCCTTTGCGTCGGGCCCACAGAGGGGCCACAAGCAATAAGGCCAGGACCAGTTCCTGGGGAGCGTTTTCCGGAACGTCCAACTGCCCGGGGATATGACCACTGGCCTCCAAACGGAGCGGGACCCCTTCACTGCCCGGCACAAGTGAAACGCGACGGGCGCCAAATGCCGAGAGCACACTGGACACAAAGCCCATGGACTCGGACTTGAGCCGGGTTCCTCCGTTAAAACGGCACACTCCGGGAGCAGACATGGCCAGACAGAGGAGGGCGTAGAAATTAAAAGCATCCTGGCCGGCGAATATCGAAGTATGATCAAATTCCAAACAGGCGGGCTTGGCTTCTGCCCCATCCTGATCCCAGCTCATATTGGCCCCGGCTTGATTACAGGCCTTGATCAGTTCAATAAGATCATCGTTGAGAATCGCCCTGTTGACTCGGGCCTCTTGTTCCAGGGCCGCGGCCATGATCAGCCACATGCGGGTACTTAAGGCATCTAAGGGACCCGGGAGATCGATCTCCACCGGCTCAAGCCTGGGCCGCAGGGCCATGACCCAGTCCTCCCTCCGCTCGGCCTGCTCGTAGGCCAGGCTATTGACCTGGCTGAATATGCGCCGCAAGAGTCTCTCATTGAGCCCGTGCTCTTCAACTCCCTGTCGCCATATTCCCCACAATCGCTTTTCCTGCTCCGGATCGACAAAGGATTTATCCTTGCCTTTGCGCTCCTTGGCAGCTTGAGCCAGTATCATTGATCTTTCAGCCAACAGCTGGATCAGCTTCCGATCCACACTGTCCAATTTAAAAGATGAAGGACGGTTGTTCGTAGGTCCCCGCTTCATGTATCCCGCTCCGTTTGCCTATATGTTATTCTTCCGGGCCCAAGTACATCCTGGCCAAGCAATCACACATCATAATGCATGCCCGCGCCTCGGGCAAGATGCTTTTCCAGCCCTGAGAGATTTAGGGCTTGACAATTCGTTTAAATTTTCACAAAAAGGTGGAGCACATAACATGCTCCATAATTCACAAAGAGAGCAGCCCGCTGGCAAAACCCACTTTTATCCCAAATGATCTATCTGCATTTTCCTTGTTGCCTGCATGGCCAACCCGGGCGGCAACCGGTATTTTCCACTTCCATACGCCTTTTGCTTGACAGGTTGACCCCCTCTTGTTATTTTTTGCACAAGCACAACGCGGGAGGCAGATGCATCGATTTAATTCAATATATTTAGCATGTTATGAAAACACTTCCATCCATCGGGAAAACGGTACTGTATTTTAGAGCCTGGAGCTAGTGTTATGTTGGTCATCTCGGCTCGCAACGTCAACAGAAAGGAGACGGTATATGGCTGAAATAGGACACGGCGGAAAAGAAATCAAAGAACGCATTATGGCGCCGGCTGAGGCCAAGAAAAAAATCCATGGCCTCACCCAGATTCCCATTAGCCGCCAGTTGGCCAATGAGGTCATCGGTATATCCTATGGCTTTTTTTCGCCCCTGGAAGGCTTCATGAACAAGGCGGACGTGGACGCCGTCGTCAGACATATGCATCTTGATGATGGAACCATCTGGCCCATCCCTATTCTTTTCGATCTCTCGGACGAAGACATTGCCAAATACGGAGTAGAGCGCGGCCTGACCGTTGTGCTTACCTATCAGGGCAATCCCATGGCCCTTTTTGAAATCAACGACGTATTTGAATACGACAAAAAAGCCATGTGCAAGTCCATCTTTGGGACAGACGAAGAGAAGCACCCGGGATGCAAAAGGATCTATGAAACTGCCGACAAGTTTGTGGGTGGCAAGATCACCCTGGTCAATGAGCCGGTCATCAATGATCCTTACGGGCCCTATTTCCTCCCACCCCTTAAAATGCGCGCAGCGATCAAGAGTAAGGGCTGGAGCCGGACCGTGGCCCACCAGACCAGGAACGTGCCCCATACCGGTCACGAATGGCTGATGAAAGGTGCTTTCTTTCAGACCTATGCCGACCTGCCTATTGAAAAACCGGAAGTAGGTGTGGTAGTCAACGCCATTATCGGAGAAAAGCGGGTCAAGGACTATATCGACGAAGCCATTATCCTTTGCCAGGACGAACTGGAAAAAGCCGGCTACTTTGGCCCTCAAAACCACATCACTACCTTGACTTTCTGGGATATGCGTTACGCCGGCCCCAAGGAAGCCATCTTCCATGCCATCCTGCGCACCAACCTGGGCATCACCCACCATATGTATGGCCGGGATCACGCCGGAGTCGGTGACTATTATGGCGCATATGAGGCCCATCATCTCCTGGATAGTGTTCGGGACAAGCTGGATATCACTCCGGTCTACTCCATGAACTGGCTGTACTGCCCGGTGTGTGCGGAAATCACCAGCGAAGGCCTGTGCAACCACAAGGACAAGCAGCAGAAATTCAGCGGAACCCTGATCCGCAGCATTGTGACCGACGGCGTAAAGCCTCCGCGCTTGATCATCCGGCCTGAAGTCTTTGACCAGATCATGGAGTGCGCTGAAAAGTACGGTCAGGGATCCCCGTTTGTCACAGAGGAATACCTGGAAAAACGCACCCCGGTCTTTAATATCGAACCCCTGTAGTCGGACACCTTGAGGAGGTCAACACATATGTCTGCTGCCAAGAATCCTATTTACGTCTGGGTCAACGAAGAACGCTACGAACAACTGCAGAAGGCCGGACTGGCCCATCACACCGAAGAACGTCTGGCCGGGCTCAAGGTCCTGGTGGTCTATGCCACTGACGAAGAGGCCAAGACCCTGGTCAACAAGTATGGGGCCAAGCACGATACATCCACCACCGGAAGCATCGAGCTATTGCCGGCTAAGGTGAAAAACAAGCTGTTTGATAAGGTCGTGGAAAAACAGAGCCTGGAAGTGGTCACAGATGCTTTGAAGGAACTGGAATAACAAGACTTGAAACAAACGGCCCTGAAGGGGAAACCTCCCCTTCAGGAAGCAGAACCCGGGTCCGGTTCAGCAAGAAAGCAGGGGACTTACCCCTGCTTGTACACATACAGGACTCCACGTTACTTAAGGGTTTTAACACTCAAACTCAGTTTGCAAGGAGGTCACGATGCCAAGTTATGTGAACCCTGAAAAATGCGACGGATGCAAAGGCGGAGAAAAGACTGCATGCATGTACGTCTGCCCCCATGATCTCATGGTTTTGGACGAAAAAGAGATGAAGGCCTACAACCAGGAACCCTATGAATGCTGGGAATGCTATTCCTGCATCAAGATCTGCCCCCAGGGCGCGATGACCGCCCGGCCCTACGCCGACTTTGCCCCCATGGGTGCAACCAGCATCCCTCTGCGCAGCGCGGAAGACATCATGTGGACCATTCAGTTCCGCAGCGGCGAAGTCAAACGCTTCAAGTTCCCCATCCGGACCACTCCTGAAGGCTCCATCGATGCCTTTGCCGGAAAGCCTGAACCCGGGGACCTGGAAGATGGTCTGCTCTATACCGAAAAAGAGCTCAAGACCCCGAAGGAAGTACTGAACAAGAAGTTTGAATGTTCGGACATGGACACCACGCAGTGCTGGCTGGACACGCAGTGCTCCGGCGGCAATCGCTAGGCTGATTCTGATCGCTGCTTTTTGTCTGACAAGTACTGCGCGTAAACCAAATGCTACAAGGAGAGACATATGCCTCAACTTCCATCTAAAGAAGTAACTAAAGGCCTGCCGTTGGCAGAGCCGGAAGTCGTTGAGATCGAGACCGATGCGCTGCTGATCGGCGGCGGCATGGGCTGCTGCGGCGCAGCAATTGAAGCTGTCCGCTGGGGCGACAAGCACGGAGTGAAGGTTCTGCTCGTGGACAAGGCGGCCCTGGAGCGCTCCGGTGCTGTTGCACCCGGGCTGTCTGCCATCAATACCTACCTGGGCAACAATGAACCAGATGATTACGTGCGCATGGTGCGCACCGACCTGATGGGCATTGTCCGCGAAGATCTGATCTTCGACCTGGGCCGGCACGTGGATGACTCCGTCCATCTGTTCGAAGAATGGGGCCTGCCTATTTGGGTCAAGAAAGACGGCAAGAACTACGACGGTGCCAAGGCCAAGGAAGAAGGCCTCAAGGTCCGGGAAGGGGCCGAGGTCGTCCGCTCCGGCCGCTGGCAGTGCATGATCAACGGTGAATCCTACAAGGTCATCGTGGCTGAGGCCGCCAAGAACGCCCTGGGCGAAGAGCGCTACATGGAGCGGATATTTGTTGTGAAGCTGCTTCTGGACGCCAATGAGCCCAACCGGGTGGCTGGCGCTGTTGGCTTTTCCGTGCGTGAAAACAAGGTCTTTATCTTCAAGGCCAAGGGCATGATTGTGGCCTGCGGCGGCGCAGTGAACGTGTACCGTCCCCGCTCTGTGGGCGAAGGAATGGGTCGGGCCTGGTATCCGGTCTGGAACGCGGGTTCCACCTACTCCATGTGCGCTCAGGTCGGTGCGGAAATGACCATGATGGAAAACCGCTTCGTCCCCGCCCGGTTCAAGGACGGGTACGGCCCGGTCGGCGCTTGGTTCCTGCTGTTCAAGGCCAAGGCCACCAACGCCAAGGGCGAAGACTACACTCAGACCAATGCGGCCATGCTCAAGCCCTATCAGGATCGCGGATACGCAGTTGGCGCGGTTGTTCCCACCTGCCTGCGGAACCACATGATGATGCGCGAGATCAGGGACGGCAAGGGGCCGATCTTCATGGATACCGCCACTGCCCTGCAGAACACCTTCAAGGAACTGTCCAAGGCGGAACAGAAGCACCTGGAATCTGAAGCCTGGGAAGACTTCCTGGATATGTGCCCCGGCCAGGCCAACCTGTGGGCAGCCATGAACATCAAGCCTGAAGAAAAGGGCTCCGAGATCATGCCCACTGAGCCCTACCTCTTGGGCTCTCACTCCGGTTGCTGCGGCATCTGGGTCTCCGGACCGGACGAAGACTGGGTCCCGGACGACTACAAGATCAAGGCCGACAACGGCAAGGTCTATAACCGGATGACCACTGTCAATGGCCTGTTTACCTGCGCAGACGGCGTGGGTGCTTCCGGCCACAAGTTCTCCTCCGGCTCCCATGCCGAGGGTCGTATGGCCGCCAAGCAGCTCATCCGCTGGTGCGTGGACCACAAGGACTACAAGCCGGCCCTGAAGCAAAGCGCTGAAGAGCTGAAGAAAGAAATCTATCAGCCCTGGTATACATTCCTGGAAGCCAAAGACGAGTCCACGGATCCTACCGTGAACCCCAATTACATCACTCCCAGAAACTTCATGATGCGGCTGATCAAGCACACGGACGAGTACGGCGGCGGTTGCGCCACCATGTACAATACCTCCGAGGCTATGCTGCAGACCGGCTTCCAGCTCCTGGATATGCTGGAAGAAGACTCCAGGAAGCTGGGCGCCCGCGACCTGCACGAACTCCTGCGCTGCTGGGAACAGTTCCACCGCCTGTGGACCGTCCGCCTGCATATGCAGCACATTGAGTTCCGTAAGGAAAGCCGCTATCCCGGTTTCTACTATCGTACCGACTACATGGGCATTGACGACGCCAAGTGGAAATGCTTCGTCAATTCCAAGTACGATCCGGACAAGGGCGAGATGAACCTGTTCAAACGCCCCTACATCCAGGTCATTCCCGATCCCATGAGCCCGTAGTTGCATAAACTGCAAGACCGCAGGTGCTAGACGCCTGCGGTCTTTTTAGGTATGAAAATGGTCTGAGTTCAAGCAGGAATGTGTCCTGTTTCGCCTCAGGCCGTTTTCGTTGCTGAGCGCGGGCTTTGATTGGGGGCAATCCATCGATTCACCGCCATACTGCAACCCTCCATCTTGCAAGGGACCACACTGAAGTGGGTGTGGAACTTTTTGTCATATATCTCTTACGTTCCAAAATTGATACCAGTCTCAAGCTGTTAGATTGAGGAGGAACCACATGTCACAAAGCATACTCGTCATTGGGGGGGGCTTTAGCGGGATCACAGCCGCCCTGGAAGCCGCCGAGGTCGGCCATGAGGTCTATCTCGTGGAAAAGAGTCCGTATCTCGGGGGCAGGGTAATGCAGCTCAACAAGTATTTCCCCAAGCTCTGCCCGCCATCATGCGGCTTGGAAATCCAGTTTCAACGCATCAAGAAAAATCCCAAAGTGAAATGCCTGACCTTGGCCGAGGTCGTCTCGGTCAGCGGCCGGTCCGGGAATTTTGAGGTCTCAGTCCGCATCAAGCCCAGATACACCGCTCCCTGTAGTGCCAATCTCCAGGCCATGGCTGAAAGCCTGAGCCAGAAGGTGACCGACGATTTCGAGCTTGGCTTAAGCACGCGCAAGGCCTTATACATGGACGTGCCCTTTGCTTTTCCCCAGCGTTATGTCCTGGATGCTGAGCATATTGACGAAGAAGACCGCAAGAAGTTGTCTCAGAGCGACTTCATTGATCTCAATGACCAGGAAAAGAACATTAATTTAAATGTGGGCAGCATTATTGTAGCCACAGGGTGGAAACCCTATGATGTGACCAATCTGACCAACTTGGGGGCAGGTCAGATTCAAAACTGCATCAGCAACATGCAGATGGAACGTCTGGCTGCACCGTCAGGTCCGACCCAAGGCCAGATTCTGCGTCCTACCGATGGCCGCCCTCCGCACAAGATCGCCTTTGTCCAGTGCGCCGGCTCGCGGGATGAAAACCATCTTTCCTTTTGCTCCTATATCTGCTGCATGGCCTCCCTCAAGCAGGCCAGGTACTTGCGTGACCAATACCCGGACGCAGAGGTGACCATATTTTATATTGATTTGCGCACTCCCGGCCGCTACGAAAACTTTGCCCAGGAGGTGGTGAACGACCCCCTGGTCAAAACAGTGAAAGGCAAGGTGGCCGAGATGGAAGAGGACATAAAAGACGGATCGGTCTGGGTTACGGCTGAAGATGCCTTAAGCGGAAATAAGATGCAGGAGCGTTTTGACCTGGTGGTCTTGGCCACTGGTATGCAGCCAAGTCTGGCCGGCCACCCATTGCCCCTGAGTACGGAAATGGACGAAGAAGGCTTTGTTATAAGCGCTGAAACCAACGGCATCTTTGCTGCCGGGTGTGCGTCTGAACCGCTGGATGTGATGAAATCAGCCCAGTCAGCAACGAGCGCGGCGATGAAAGCCATTCAAACGGTGAGAGGGAGGTAACACATGGCCGAGAAAATCGGTGTCTACTTTGATAAGGCGAATATCGGCCCGCTCCTGGACTGCGAGGCCCTGGCGGAAAAGGTGAAAAACAAATGGGGCAATGCGGTCCCTGTTGTCAAGGTGGAGCCTATCCTGGCCAGCGAGGCGGGACACAAGACAATCAAATCCGATATTGACGCCGGGGAAATTGATGCAGTCTGTGTCTGCGGTTCCTCTCCCCGGGTCGATTTTGATTTTTTTGACTTTGGGCCGTCCATCCTTGTGGACCGGGTAAATTTGCGGGAACAGGTAGCCTGGGCCTATGAGAACCCGGATGGTACCAAGCCCCAGGCTGGCGGTGATCCTCCTGAACTGCTTATGGATATGGCCGCAGACTATGTGAACATGGGGGTGATCAAGCTGCAAAAGACTGAGGTCCCTGAGCCGGAAGCTCTGGAAACCACCAAGACCATCCTGGTCCTGGGCGGTGGATGGACCGGCTTAAACGCTGCCCTGAGTTCTGCCCAGGCCGGATACGATGTGATCCTGGTGGAAAAAGAAAAAGAACTCGGTGGATATGCAGCCAAAATGTACAAGACCTTTCCTCTGTCTTCTCCATTTACGCAGGCTCAAGACACAGGCATCGACTCCAGGATAGAAGCTGTTCAGAATCACGACAAGATCAAGGTATACACTGACACCACCCTGGAGGAGCTGGCCGGGCAGCCAGGCCAATACACCGCCAATTTAAAAAGCGGGAAGAAAGAGGTCCAGGAACAGGTCGGATCCATGGTCGTGGCTACCGGGTGGGAACCTCAGGACACCAAGTACTTAAAACCGCTGGGTTACGGCTCCAGTCCCAATGTGGTCACTGCCATGGAGCTGGAGGAAATGGCCAAAAAAGGGTCCATCACCCGGCCCAGCGACGGGAAGGCCCCGCGCAATGTGGTTTTCGTTCTGGCTTTTAGCAAGCTTCTGCAGAACATTGCGGAGCAGGAGGAAGAGGAAAAGCGGCGTCTGGAAGAGGAAAAGGCGGCCCAGGCCGAACAGGCTGATGAAGAGCCGGTGATCGAGGAGGTCTTTGTCAAGACCGAAAGCTACAGGCATATGAGCTACACCTCAGAGATCACCTCACTGAACGCCTTAAAGCAGGCCGGCTACATCCGGGAGTTTCTGCCCGAGTCGGCAGCCTACATTATTTATGAGCATATGATGATTCCAGGGATCAATGAGCTCTATTACAAAGAAGCCCAAAACGATCCCGGAATCATGATGACCAAAGGGGAAGTGAGCTCCATTGAAGCCGGGGCCAAGGACAATCTCCTGGTCCGGGCTGAGCACACCCTGCTCGGAGAGAATATAGAAATCGAAGCTGATCTGGTTGTCGTCCCCACCGGCCTGGTCCCGACCACGGCCCTGGATCCAGTCATCCAGCTGGCTTACCGACAAGGTCAGGCCTTTCCAGACCTGGATCTCTTTGACGGCTTCGCCGATTCCAACTATATCTGCTTTCCCTATGAAACCCGGCGAACCGGCATCTATACCGCCGGCACCGTGCACCAGCCCATGACCCTGTCCAGATCCATGGTTGACGCCCAGGGGGCGGCTTTAAAAGCCATCCAGTGCCTGGAGTCGGTGAACAGAGGCATCTCTGTCCATCCCCGCTCCGGAGATCTGACCTATCCCAAGTTCAACTTCGTCCGCTGTACCCAGTGCAAACGTTGCACAGAGGAATGTCCCTTCGGGGCCCTGGACGACGATGAAAAAGGGACCCCCAAACCGAATACAGCTCGGTGCCGCCGCTGCGGGACCTGTATGGGCGCATGCCCGGAACGGGTCATTTCCTTTGACAACTACAGCGTGGGCCAGATCGGATCCATGATCACCCAGGTCAAGGTTCCGGATGACATGGACGAAGGCGGCCCCCGCATTCTGGTCCTTGCCTGCGAGAACGACGCCTATCCGGCTCTGGATATGGCCGCCCAGCAGGGGCACACCTGGAGCCCATATGTGCGGATCATTCCAGTTCGCTGCCTGGGGTCGGTGAATACCATCTGGATCGCCGATGCCATGGCCAAAGGAAACGACGGCTGCCTGCTCTTGGGCTGCAGGTACGGTGACGACTATCAATGCCACTTCATGAAGGGCTCGGAGCTGTGCAACCGGCGGATGAAGAACATTGGTGAGACCCTGGACCGCCTGGGCGTTGAACTCGAACGCGTCCGGCAGGAAGAGGTGGCTATTGACGATTACCACCGGGTCCCCCAACTTATTGATTCCTTTGTGGACGAAATTTTCAAACTGGGCCCGAACCCATTTAAGGGATACTAGGAGGAGGATATATGTCCGAGGTGCTGCGCATCCAACCCAATATCGAGTTCGTGAAAGAACTCCAAGCTGCCGGCGGACAGGATCTGAAGAAGTGCTATCAGTGCGCCACATGCAGCGTGGTCTGCCCCCTATCGCCCATGGACAGTTCTTTCCCGCGCAAGGAAATGATCTGGGCTCAGTGGGGTCTTAAAGATAAACTCGTGAATGACATCGATATGTGGCTCTGCCACAAGTGCGGGCAGTGCACGGAAATGTGCCCCAGGGGAGCCAAACCCGGGGAGCTCATGGCCTCTATGCGCAATATGGCCTACCGCAACCTGGTCGGACCAACATTTTTAGGGAAGTGGATGAGCTCGGCCCGGCACTTGCCCAAGCTCATCGCCATTCCGGCCATTATATACCTCATTGTCTGGATTATCACCGGCAGCATTCAGGGAAGCGCCTTTCCGGTCAATGAACAAGGCGAGATCGTCTTTGGGATGATCTTTCCCGGCGACTACAGTATTGACCCTATTTTCGGACTGGCCGCCCTTTTTGTTCTCTACAGCTTCTATACCGGGATCAAGAATCTGTTTGCTGCCTTTGCGTCTCAGCCCAAGACCTTTGTCGTGGGCTATAAACCGCCCCAAAACCTTTTGGTCAGCCTGTGGCAGGTGATCAAGGAAGAGGTGGTGACCCACAAAAAATGGAAAGACTGTGGTGATACCGAATCGGACCAGGTCAAGTTCAAGGGTCACCTGGTTTTGTTCTACGCCTTTGTGGCCCTGTTCATTGTCACCAGCGTAGTGGCCGTGACCCACTGGGGAGGCAAGATTCTGCCCCTGCTGCATATGCCCTACCCCATGCCCTTGTGGAATCCGGTCAAGATCCTGGGCAATGCAGGAGCCATCGCCATGGTCGTGGGCCTGGTTTATCTCACCCGGCGCCGGCTCACAGACACCGAAAAGGACTCTTCCTCTTTTTATGACTGGTACCTGATCGATGTGCTCTGGGTTGTGGCAATCAGCGGGATCTTAAGCCAAGTCTTCCGTTTACTCGGGGTGCCTGGACTGGCCTACCCTGTTTACTATATTCACCTCATCTCGGTCTTCATGCTCATAGCCTATCTGCCGTGGTCCAAACTCGGGCACTTGGTCTACAGGGTGGCAGCCTTGACCTATGCTCGGCGGATCGGGCGCATATCCACTGAAGTCGAGAAGAACCAAAACAAACTTTTTGTCGTATAACAAGGAGGCTGTCATGGCTGATGCGCGCAAGGTCTTTCCCATGCAAACTTTCGTGTCCTTTTTGCGGGCTCCGGCCGGGAGCTACAAGCAGGACGTTATGGAGCTTCTCCAATTCGTGACCCAGCAGGACGTAGACAAGGAGCTCGCTCCTTTTGCCTCAGCTCTGAGCAAGGCCTGGATCTATGAGCAGCATCCGGAACTGACCCGTCTGAAGAAGGAAGAAGTGACTGAACTCGGGGACAATGTCTCCATTATGAGCCTGCCCACGGATGCCCAGGAAGAGACAGACACTGTATTTTCCAAGCTCAATGAATACCGCCAGACGATCAAAGAGCAAAAAGATAAACTGGCTGAGTACGAAGGCGTGCAGGAAGAAAACAAGAAGAAGATCGCCGCTCTGGAGAGCAAGGTGACTGACTATGAAGCCCAGATGAAGAACGAGGGCGAAAAGCAGATCATGGCCTCAGCCTCCAAGGTAGAAGACTATCTGAAAAAGGTGGACGAACTGCTGGCCAAGATCGATGAGGTCAAAAAACACGGCGTTGTCACTGTGTCCGGCGAAGGCGGAGCAGCCCCAGAGGCAGCCGCAGCTGGCGGTGCCTCCAAGGAACCAGAACCGGATTTCGGCTTTGGCGGAAGCGCAGCCGGGGACGACGAGTTCGGCTTTTAGCCAGCCTTGCTCATGGAAATCTATACCACATAAAATAAGCCGCTCCATGATGGAGCGGCTTTTTTTATGTGGTCCACAGTCATTTTATTGGCACATTTTTTTGATAATTTTCTTGAAATTTTGCCACTATCCTGCTAACTTTCTAAAAACTGTGAAAAAAGTGTAGATGGGTTCAAGTTTGCGTTGGAAAATGCGAAGCCCCGGGGATATAAGTTCAACAACTTCGAATGCTTGAGTTTTATGGATATATACAGCCTCGGGACCAAACCGATAACTGAAGACAACCCGGCCGGTGACGACATCCGCCAGGGCCAGGAGTTTGAATCGCTGCATGCTGAAATTGGCAAACTGTCAATAATCGGCAGCGACAGCCATCCTATTGACTGGGAACGAGTCCGGGATTTATCCATCTCCATTTTAACCCACCAGTCTAAAGACCTGTTCGTGGCCACCTATCTTGCTGGTGCCCTCACGGAGCTCAACGGCCTACAGGGCCTGGCCGATGGGACCGGATTATTGCGGGACCTGACAGCCAATTTCTGGGAGAACATGCACCCGCCGAAAAAACGGATGCGGGGTCGAATGAATGCCTTTGCCTGGTGGAAAGAAAGGGCCGTTTCCTATCTGAAGAACTTTGCCCCGGATTCTCCTCAGGACCAAAACCTTTTGCATACCTTAAGTTCAGCGCTTTCAGATCTGGACGCAGATTTGGGACAAAAGTCAAACGACGCTCCCACCCTGCGGGATATACGGGATCTGGTGCAGCGGATTCCAGTCCGAGAGTCCCCACTTGATGACTCAGCCTCTGCATCTGAACCCTCAGGGCCAGCTGTCACCGAACCTGAGCAGCCAACCCCAAAAGAAGAACCCTCTCCTCAGGCCAAGGCACCCCCTGGACCAGCCCGTTCAGAACCCTACTTTGACCAGTCCCCCATGGGTACCCAAAATTTGGATGCTCAGGAAGCAGAAAAGATTTTCAAGCATGGCCTGGATCAGCTTTTTACCTATCGGGACTGGCTTCTGGCCCAGGACCCCGTTTCTCCCCTGGCCTTTCGCATCATCCGCTGGGTGGCCTGGAGCCGGATCCAGACTCTGCCTCCTACCGAGGGCTCAGCCACGCATATTCCCCCTCCGGAACCAGAGGTGATGCATTCAATCCAATTGCTGCTCAGCCAGGCCAAATTCAGGCAGGTGCTTCAGGAAAGCGAATCCAGGATCAACCAATATCTTTTCTGGCTGGATCTGACCTGGGCCAGCGCCCAGGCCCTGCAAGGGCTGGGTGAAGACGGTGCCGGTGCTCTGGATGTTCTGGAAACTGAAACTGCCCTCTTTCTTCGTCGCCTCCCGGGTCTCCAGGACCTCGCCTTTAACGACGGAACCCCGTTTTGCCGCCAGCAAACTCGGGACTGGCTCCAATCCCTGGCCAACCGCCCTAACCAGCAGTCCAACGATGCCCAAGATCCTGCTCAGGAGGCCCTGGCCCTGGCCCGGACCAAATCAGCCCAAAACGATATCCTGGGTGCTCTGGGCTGTCTGGAGACAGCCCTGGAGGGGGAAGGAAGAATGCGCGAACGGTACCGGCTGCAAGTCAGTCTGCTGCAGCTCCTGGCCCAATTTGGTCCTGAAAAAGTTGGTCCCGCCTATGCGCAGGAGATTGTAGCCACTCTGGATCGGTTTGGTCTGGACACCTGGGACCCGGACCTGGCCCTTCTGGGATTGGAGGCGGCGTACACAGCCCTGCGGGGGAGCACAGATCAAGGGGATAAGGACCAGGCCCGGGCTCTGTTCGCCCGCATGGGGCGCATAAGACCGGCCCGAACTCTGGCTTGGACCGGCCTGGCGGAGAAAGATTGAAAATATGTAAAACATTTTTCTGTTTGGTTCGTCTTTAGGGAAAGGGCAGGCAGAAAATGCCCCAGGGAAAAAACATACACGAACGGAGGTATAAAGTATGGCCAAAGAAGGCTCGGTAGCCCCCAAAGAAAGGGTGAACATTGTATACAAGCCTGACACAGGTGACGCCAAGGAGGAAGTGGAGCTGCCTTTAAAGCTGATGGTTCTGGGCGACTTCACCAACCAACAGGACGACCGGATGCTTGAGGATCGCGACCCGGTAAATGTAGACAAGGACAACTTTGAAAGTGTCATGGCCGGTCAAGATCTGGGGCTTACGGCGAACGTGAAGAACAATCTGTCCGATGACCCTGAGGCCCAGATGGCTGTTGATCTCAAATTCAAGAAAATGTCCGATTTTGAACCGGATGCCATTGCCGCTCAGGTCCCGGAACTGGCAGAACTTATGGAACTACGCAACGCTTTGAAGGCTTTAAAGGGCCCCTTGGCCAATGTGGCTGAGTTCAGGAAAAAGATTCAGGCCCTGGTCAAGGATGAGGACGCACAGCAAAAGCTGCTCCAGGAACTGGGCATAGACGAATAGTGGAGGTGACATTGCATGGCTGAAGAACAGGAAAAACAGGAAAAACAAGAGCAGGAGACTCAGACCCAGGGTTCTCTGCTGGACGAGATCGTCGAGGCCACGAACCTCAAGCCTGATGATGAAGGCTACTCCATGACCCGTCGCGGCCTGCAGGAATTTTTACAGCAAATTGTGGCCGGCAACAAACAAGAGGCCAAGATCTCTGGGGCCCTGGCGGACGATATGATCGCCGATATCGACGCCAAGCTGAGCTCTCAGGTCAATGAGATTATGCATCACCCTGAATTTCAGCAGCTTGAGTCCTCCTGGAGGTCTCTGAAGTTCCTGGTGGACCGCACCGATTTCCGGGAAAACATCAAACTGCAGTTCATCAACGTGTCCAAGCAGGATTTGATGGACGACTTTGAAGATGCTCCTGAAGTAGTCAAATCCGGGCTGTACAAACAGGTCTATACCGCTGAATACGGCCAGTTCGGCGGGCAGCCCATCGGGGCCATGATCGCCAATTACGATTTCGGCCCCGGCCCTCAGGACATCCAGCTTCTGCAATCCGTGGCCAGTGTGGCCACCATGGCCCATGCTCCTTTCATTGCCGCGGCATCCAAGGATTTCTTCGGCATTGATTCCTGGGACAAACTCCCCAACTTAAAAGACCTGCATTCCATCTTTGAGGGACCCCAGTACGCCAAATGGCAGTCTTTTCGGGAATCAGAGGACGCCCGGTCCGTGGGCCTGACCCTGCCCAAGTTTCTGCTTCGGCTGCCCTACGGCCCGGAAACAGCACCGGCCAAGACCTTCAACTTTGTAGAAAATGTCTCGGAAAGCGACGACAACTTCTGCTGGGGCAACACTGCCTTTGCCTTTGCCAACCGTCTGGCGGACAGTTTTGCCAAATACCGCTGGTGCGCCAACATCATTGGCCCCCAAGGCGGGGGAGCAGTGGAAGACCTTCCCTTGTACCAATTCGAGTCCATGGGCGAGGTGCAGACCAAGATCCCCACCCAGGTCCTGATCTCTGAACGCCGCGAGTTCGAGCTGGCCGAGGAGGGCTTCATCGCCCTGACCATGCGCAAGGGATCGGACAACGCCGCCTTTTTCTCGGCCAACTCCTGCCAGAAGCCCAAGGTCTTCCCCAACACAGCCGAGGGCAAAGAGGTGGAGATGAACTTCAAGCTGTCCACCCAGTTGCCGTATATGATGATCATGAATCGCCTGGCCCATTACATCAAAGTCATTCAACGTGAAAACATTGGGACCTGGAAAGAACGTCAGGACCTGGACCGGGAACTGAACAAATGGATCAGCCAGTATGTAACGGAAATGGACAATCCTGACCCCAGCACCCGCTCCCGCCGCCCTTTGCGCATGGCCCAGATCTCTGTGCAGGACGTGGCCGGTGATCCCGGCTGGTACGCGGTGAGCCTCAAGGCCAGGCCCCACTTCAAGTACATGGGGGCCTCCTTCACCCTGTCCCTGGTCGGCAAACTGGACAAAGAATAATTCTTCGCAACCTGGAAACAAAGGAGAATGACATGGCTCTCACCGCGTACATGAAAATCAAAGGCAAATCTCAGGGCGACATCAAGGGCGATTGCACCCAGGGTGGAGACAAAAAAGACACCATGCTCATCTACCAGGTGGACCATCAAGTGGAGATCCCCAAGGACACCCACACCGGCCTGCCCACCGGCCAGCGCATCCATCACCCCTTTACAGTCACCAAGCATAAAGATCAGGCCTCCCCCAAACTCTTCCAGGCCTGCTGCACCGGGGAACAATGTGATACAACCCTGGACTACTACCGGATCAAGGACGACGGGACAGAGGAGAAATATTTCACCATCAAACTGGAAGCAGCCATCCTGGTCAACATGCGCGAATACACGCCCATGACTTTTCTGCCGGACAACAAGCCCTATCACGACATGGAGGATGTCTCCATGACCTATTCCAAGATCACCTGGACCTACAACGACGGCAATATTGAGTATACAGACGACTGGAAGTCATAACCGTCAGCATCCCCGGCAGTTATTCTTCTGCCTGCCAGGGATGTTCAGGAAACACTATGCAGGTACGGGAAGAACGTCTTTTAGAGCGTATGCGCCGAGTGGAACAGGCCTCCAGCCGGGTTCTGGAATCCAGCGCAGCCATGCTCAAAAACTCCATTACCGTGCACCTGCGCCATATCCTGAATTCCCGCCAGGGTTCCGTGCAGATAGCTCCTGACTATGGAGTGCCCGACTTCACCAATACGCTGGCTGACACCGGACCGCAATCCATTGAGACTATTCAGACTGAAGTGCGTCGGGTGATTCTCAAATTTGAACTCCGACTGGGGGATATCCAGGTCATCCACCATCAGGAAAAAAGGCAGTCAGCCCTAGGGCTCACTTTTCGGTTAAAGGGAAACATCCGCTACAAGGACAAACAAATCCCGGTCGTCTTCGAAACAGTGCTCGAACCTGACGGGAAAATCAGCATCTCCGAGTGACCAGGAAATCATGACTGAATTTTATTACAGCCGCGAACTGGCCCATTTGCGGGAGTTGGCCGCAGAATTTGCCCGGGCCCATCCGGCCCTGGCCCCCATGCTCTCCGAACAAAGCGCAGATCCGGACGTAGAGAGGCTTTTGGAAGGAACCGCCTTTTTGTCCGGTCTGCTCAGTGAGAAGATCGAGGACGATCTGCCGGAAATCGTGCACGGGCTCATGCGTCTGGTCCTCCCCCACTACCTGCGCCCCATCCCCTCCATGTCCATGATCCAGTTCACTCCCAAACCCAGCCTGCGGGAAACTGTCACTGTGCCCCGGGGAACCCGTATCGACTCTGTGCCCGTCAATTCCGTCTCCTGCGGATTCACCACCTGCTATGACGTCCCCTTACACCCCCTGGGCCTGACCCGGGCTGAATACAAGCGGGGCCCGGGAGAGTCCCCCAAAGTCACCCTGGAGCTGGAGCTCAAGGGGATAACCTTGAACAGCTGGTCCCCCGGCCCTCTCCGTTTTCATCTGGCCGGGCCTTTTCCCCGGGCAGCTGAACGCTTTGACCTTTTGGCCAACAATATCCGTTCTCTCCGGGTTCAACCCGCATCCGGGGGCCAGGGAATGACTCTGCCTGGCTCTGCCTGGCAACCTGTGGGCTTTGCTCCTGAAGAGAGTCTGCTGCCCTATCCGGGCAATGCCTTTCCCGGCTACCGGATCGTTCAGGAATACTTTATTTTCCCGGAGAAATTTCTTTTTTTCGACCTTGTCGGCCTGGAACAATGGACAAACCGGGGAAATGGGACCCGCTTTGAGCTCACCTTCGAGCTTTACCAGGCCCCGCAGGCAGATCCGGAGTTGAAGGCCGGCCATTTCGCCCTGTTTGCCGCTCCAATCATCAATATATTTCCGGCCTCGGCCGAGCCAATTCTCCTGGATCACCGCAAATCGGAATACATACTCCGGCCCAGCGAAGGAACGCAGGACCATTATCAGGTCTATGCTGTAGACAAAGTCACTGGCGTTGAACAGGGCACTGTGACCACCCGGGAATATCTGCCCTTTGAGATGTTTAACCCCCAGGCCCAGGCCGCTCCGGTCTATACGGTCCACACCCGGCACTCCGCCCTTAGGGACAGGGCAGAGATGTTTTTATCCGTGGCCTATACCGGGCAGGAAAGCAATCCGCGCACAGAGACCCTGTCCGTTGATATCCAGTGCACCAACGCAGACCTGCCTGAAAGCCTGGAACTTGGAGATATCAACAAGCCCACGGAAACATCCCCGGAGCTGGCCACCTTTCAAAACATCCGCACCCCTACATCCCCGGCTCAGCCCCCCCTGGGCAAAAATATGCTCTGGCGCTTTCTGTCCCACCTGTACCTCAATTATTTGTCCATAGCCGATGTGACCAGTCTGCGGGAAATTTTAAAGCTGTATATCTTTTCCCAGACCAAGGAGCAAAACCAGGTCCTGGCCAATACCAGGCGCATAGAGGCCTTAACTGACCTGCAAACCAATCCTGCACACCGGATATTCAAAGGCCAGGTCCTGCGGGGCCAGGACATCGTTCTGACCCTGGATCCGAATGGATTTACCGGGCGGGGAGATATCCGCCTGTTCTGCTCTGTGCTGGACACCTTTCTGGCCGGCTACGCGGCCATGAACAACTACACACGGCTCATAGTCCGTGACACATTGGGCAAGGAGCTTTTCCAATGGCCGGCCAGACTCGGCGAGCGTCCCCTTCTATAGCCCAGCACCTCCTGGACCGACCGCAGGCCTATGCCTTTGTTCAAGTCGTACGTCTGCTCAAGCTGATTACTGGTCAGACCAGTGGCCAGGCCTTGCAGGATTTTTTGGCTCATACTCTGCGGGTTCGGCCTGATCTGTCCCTGGGCTTTCCCGGGACAGATGTCTGCGGGCTGGAGGTTCTAGATAACGGGGATCGAAAACAATACCGGATCACGGCCTCATTTCTCGGACTGTACGGCTCCTCCTCCCCCCTGCCGTCTTTTTATACCGAGGAACTCCTGGATGAAGCCCGGGATGACTTCTCCGGACTGCGGGATTTTCTGGATATTCTGAACAATCCCTTTTTTATTAAGCTCTACAGGGCCTGGGCCCGCAACCGGCTGGCTGTTCGTATTGTCGAAGAAGAGGACCCCGAGGCCCTGGAGCGGGCCTATTGCCTCATCGGACTGGGGCATACTTCCCTGCGGGAGCAATGCACAGAGTCCTACAAGATTTTGCGCTACACCGGCTTGCACACCCAATACCCAAGATCCGCCCTTGGTCTGCAGACCATGCTCACCGACCGTCTGGGCGGAATAGCGGTCCAAATCACCCAATGCGTGCCCCAGAAGCTGTCCGTTCCTGCAGACCAGCGCCTGCGCCTGGGCCAGAACTGCAACACCCTGGGTGAGGAAACCACCCTCGGATCGGAAGTCATGGACTGCATGGGCAAGTTCAGACTTAACATCGGACCTTTGGACGCCGCGGATTTTCAGCGCCTGCTGCCTGGCTCGGCCCTGCATGCGGCCCTTATCGAACATATAGCCATGTTTCAGGTCCAGCCTTTGGACTATGACCTGAGTCTCACTGTCCACCCGGAAGAGCGCCCCCCCGCCACCCTGGGAAGTGAGGCCTGGTCTCGCCTGGGCCTGGACACCTGGCTCATTGCCGGCTCCTGGAACCAGCCGGGAACGGTCTCTTTTGCCTGCAAAGCCGGATATCATAAAGGTGCGGCTGCGAAGCCATCCCTATCTGCTGAATTGAACCCTGGAGAAAGCCTATGATCGACGTGGACATGAAATCCCTGCTGGCCAAGCTCAACGACGTGTGCACCCAAGTCATGCACGACAGTGCCGGCCTGACGGTGTCCCGCACCCATTATGAAATCACTGTGGAGCACTTCCTGAGCAAATGCCTGGAAACCACCAATACCGATCTGCCCCTCATTCTGAGCCGCTCAGGCCTCAGCCAGGGGCAAATCCAGGCCAGTCTGAATGCAGCCCTGGAAGAGATGCAGACCGGAAATGCAGGCAAGCCCGTGTTTTCCCCCATGCTTATCGAGCTTCTGGAATCGGCCTGGCTGATCAGTTCCCTGGACTTAAGTGAGCACCGGATCCGTTCCGGAGCAGTTCTGCTTGCCTTTCTGGCCAAACCGAATTACTTCGCCTCCACCCGGTTTGGGAGCCTGTTCCAGGAGGTCAGCCGACCCCAGATTCAAAAGGCATTCTGGGATCTGACCCAGGGATCTCAAGAAAACGCGCCCACCACCGGACCTGAGGTCTCCGCCCCGGACAGACCAAGGCCGGATCAGGCCCAAGGCGATTCCGCACTGGACAGATTTTGCATTGACTTCACTGCCAATGCCCGGCAGGACAAGATTGACGCTGTGTTCGGCAGGGACCAGGAAATTCGCCAGATTGTGGACATCCTGGCCCGGCGGCGAAAGAACAATCCCATCCTGGTCGGGGAGCCCGGGGTGGGCAAAACAGCTGTTCTGGAAGGACTGGCCCTGCGCATAATCCAGGAGGATGTCCCCGCCTTTTTGCGCGATGTCCGCCTGCTCGGGCTGGACATGGGGGCCCTGGAGGCCGGGGCCGGGATGAAGGGCGAGTTCGAGAACCGACTGCGGGGGGTTATCCAGGAAATACAGGCCAGCTCCCAGCCCATCATCCTGTTTATCGACGAAGCCCATACCTTGATCGGTTCGGGCGGGGCCTCGGGGTCGTCGGATGCAGCCAACCTGCTCAAGCCTGCCCTGGCCCGGGGAGAACTCAAGACCTGTGCAGCCACCACCTGGAAGGAGTACAAAAAGTATTTTGAGAAAGATCCAGCCCTGGAACGCCGCTTCCAAATGGTCAAGCTTGACCCTCCGTCTGTACACACTACCAGCCTCATCCTTCGCGGTCTGCGCCAAGCCTATGAACAGAGTCATCAGGTCATTATCCGTGACGATGCCATTGTGGCTGCCGCAGAGTACGCCGACCGCTACATCGCCGGCCGATTCCTGCCGGATAAGGCCATAGACCTCCTGGATACGGCCTGTGCCCGGGTCAAGGTCAACCTGGACACCAAACCGGCCCGCCTGGAGGACATGGAACGGGAAATTCAGGCCCTGGACCGGGAAAAGCAGGCCCTGCTCCGGGACCAGGGCAACAACGTGCCCATTGATCAAGAGCAGCTGGATACTGTTTGCACGCGCATGGAGGAACTCCAGACCATGGTGGAGGAGCTGTCTGCGGACTGGATCAGACAGCGGGAGGCAGCCTCCCAGGTCCTGGAGGTCCGGGACCGGATAGCTCAGACTCCGCAAGAGAAGCTTGAACAGGTAAGGGCAGAGCTCAGCCGCTTGGATGCCTCCCTTGCAGAACTGCAGGGGGAGGACCCTCTGGTTGAGATTGAAGTGGCCCCTGACCTGGTGGGCCAGGTCATCTCGGACTGGACCGGAATCCCGGTGGGCAAACTGGCCAGGGATCAGGCCCGGACCGTCCTCCACCTGGCAGAGAACCTTCAGGAACGGATCAAGGGTCAGGATCAGGCCCTGGAAGCCATTGCAGATGTGATCAAGGAAGCCAAATCCGGGATTCGGGATATCCGGCAGCCCCTGGGCGTCTTCCTTCTGGCCGGTCCCTCCGGGGTCGGCAAGACCGAAACCGGCCTAGCCCTGGCGGATTTGCTTTTTGGCTCGGAAAAATCCATAGTCACCATCAATATGAGCGAGTTTCAGGAAAAACATACGGTCAGCCGGCTCATTGGGTCTCCCCCAGGCTATGTAGGCTATGGCGAGGGCGGCCTGCTCACTGAAGCCGTCCGCCAGCATCCCTATACCGTGGTTCTTTTGGATGAAGTGGAAAAGGCCCACCCGGATGTGATGAATATCTTCTATCAGGTCTTTGACAAGGGTGTGCTCACCGACGGGGAGGGCAAGGAGATTGACTTTGCCAATACCATTCTCATCCTGACCTCCAATCTGGGCTCGGACGTGATCCAGGAGATGACCAGCACCGAGGATCCCCCGGACGATGCCGTACTGGGCGCAGTGCGGCCTCTGCTCTCCCAGCACTTCAAGCCCGCCCTCCTGGCCCGGATGACGGTGGTGCCGTATTACAGCCTCAAAAACGAGGCCCTGCAGGAAATCGTCCGGCTCAAGCTCAATCGGCTGGGGCGGCAATTGGCAGACAACAACCATATGGCTTTTTCCTGCCATGAGGCTGTGGTCCAGACCATTGCCCAGCGATGCACAGAAACGGAAACCGGGGCCCGCAATATTGACTTCATCCTGCGGGGCAATCTCCTTCCCCAGATGTCCCGGGACATCCTGTCCCGGATGACGGATCAGGACATGCCTCAGGCCGTACATGTGACAGTGGATGATCAGGGCAGTTTTCAGATGGAATACAGCTTTCAAGCACAGCAAGACGAAACTCCCTTGCAGGAAGCCGCCGGGGGAGCACAGGAGTCCGGAGTATGAAAAAGCGCGTCTGGTTGACCATGCTGGATAAAGACGAACCCAGGGCCCAAAGGCTGTACCAGACAGTGACTCAATACGGGATGGAGGCCGATGGCCATTTCTGGGTGGATGACCTGGAAAAAATGGCCTGGTCCGGTCCTTTGCAGACCATGAGCGAATCCGGGACCGGAATGTGGCTTATTGCCGGGCAAAATGATAGCCTGGCCCGGCCAGAAACCCTATACGGTCTGTCCATGCTGGCCTTAGCCCTGCAAGGCCGTCGAGACCTGGGCCTGCCTATAGTGGTCCACATTCCACAAAGCGATGAACCTTTGATCCTGCCCACGCCCCTGGCCGGGGCTGAGCTCCTGGACCAGGAAGCCGGCCTTGGGCCCAAGCTGACGGCCAGGGTCCACATGCCTGTGCCGGAAAAAGAGCTTGAGTATCGGCTTACGGTGCATCCATTACCGGGCTTGGGTCAATGGATGGAGCTCGGTCCGCCTCCGGGCCGGGAATGGGCCGGGGCCATGCTGGGGCTGGATCAGGGTCAGATCACCGCCCACGGCGTGGGCCCGGCCGGAAGGGTCCCGCAAAAGACGATTCTTGAATACCAGATGCAGGGCATGACCCTGGAAAGCGGAGATCAAAAATACACTGCCTGGGCCGTGCACAATGCCCTATCCGCCTCAGACTCCTATTACGTCCAGGTCCAGGGAATGCCCCGGTCCCTGCTTTTCGGGCCCCTGCCTGAGGCAGACACAGCAGAGCTGTACCGGTTGCAGCTTGTCTGAGTAGGGCAAAATACCTTAACGAATATATGTTGCAAGCCAGGGCTCTGCCTATAATTCCTTATTGCCTGGTCTCTTCGGCGGGAGGAGTTTTCGCCGCAGCAATCTTTCTTGAGCCACCAGCTCTGGATTAAAAGAGGTTTCTCGTGGTCAGACAATCAGCTCCTGTATACAGACCATTTTGTTTTCATCTGCTCTGCGCAATGTGCATGTGCATATGCTGTCTTATGCTGTTGCTTGTTTCCTGCGGGGGAAAAAAGAGCGAACCGGATCAGTCCCAGATCCCGAACACCACACCGGCTCCAGCCCAAAGCAAAGATCAAGTCCACTGGACCTATGAACCAGACGCCCTGGAATTGACCATCTACGCGGATAAAGAGCTCAACAGCTATCACGGGTACTCGCATGCCACCACCTTGTGCATCTACCAGCTCACCCGGCCCGGACCCTTTCAGAACAAGGCCGCTACCCGGTCCGGGATCAAGGAACTTTTGGAGTGCAATGCCTCGGACCAGACCATGGTCCAAGCCCACAGGATGTTCATCCAGCCGGGCCACAACGGGACCCAAACCTTTGCCCGGGCGGAAAAGGCCCGGCACGTGGGCCTGGTGGCTGGATATTACCATCTCAAACCGGAGCAGGTGACCAGGCTGTATCATATCCCCCTGGAAAACAAGGCTTCCGGTGCCCTGTGGTGGTCCAAGGATAATTATACCCCGGGCAAGCTGACCATACGGGTACTGCTTGGCCCACATTCAATGCAACGCGTGGGAGAACGTTAGTGACTGCAAAGCCCATTTACTGGCATCAAGGCTTGTTCCTCCAGCCCCACCACCTGCAGTTGCAGGACCAGTGGGTGCGCTCTGAACTCCAGCCTCTCAAGGACCTTCTGCACCCATATTTCTGGGGCGTGCACCAGGTGGCCTTTGACTCCGGTGCGCTCCAATCCGGCACACTGCGCCTGGTTCAAGGCCGGTTTCTTTTTCCGGACGGCACCCTGGCCGCTTGCCCTCAAAACTCCATAGTACAGCCGCGATCCCTGGAAGAGGCCCAAGTAACCGCTGATCATCCTGTCCTAGTTTATGTCCTGGTCAAGGAATGGGACCCACAGGGCAAAAACGCCACTGTGGTCGAAAACAAAGACGATGCAGGGGCAACGCAGACCAGATTTCACGTGCCCAGCACTCCGGAGGACATCCCGGATCTCCTTGGAGACGGCCCTGAAGCCGGTGTGCAGTTTCTGCGCTACACTCTGGTCTTGCGCTTTGAGCATGAGCTGGAAGCCCTCACCGGATATCAGCACATCCCCGTGGCCCGGGTGATCAAACGCAGCGAAACAGTTCAGCTGGATCAGGACTATGTCCCCCCATGCCTGGACCTGCATGCTTTTGATCCCTTACAGCGCATCCTGGACAATATACTCGACCAGCTGATCGCCCGCTGCCACCAGATGGAGGGCTATAAAAGCCCGGGACAGACGGAGGGCCGGGAAGCGGATATGAGCTATGTCATCTTGCTCATGGCTCTGCGCACTTTAAGCCGATATGCGGCCCTGTGCTCCCATATCAGGGACAGCGCATCCATCCATCCCTGGCAGGTGTATGGTGTGCTGTGCCAACTGGTGGGCGAGCTGTCCACCTTTGCCCAGGATGTGGATGTCCTGGGCTTCAACCAGAAAGGAAAGCGCCTGCTGCCGGCCTATGACCACACCGACCCGATGGCCTGCTTCACAGCGGCCGGCGAGCTGGTCATGCGCATTGTGGAGACCATAGGAACCGGGCCTGAACTCACCCTGACCATGCAGCTGGAAGGACAGTTTTACCACGCTGACCTGCCCGACCGGGTCCTGGAAGGCGGCCGCAGCTTCTGGCTGGAGCTGAGTACTGAGGCCGACCCGGATTGGGTCCTGGAATCTGCGGGCAGACTCCTCAAGCTCAGCCCCTCCTCCAGCATGACCACCCTGGTGGCCAAGGCTGTGTCCGGGATACCGGTATTCGGGAGCACATCGCCTCCAGCCGGCCTGCCCCGACGTCCGCACACCGTCTATTTTCGCATTGATACCCAATCATCCTTGTGGCAGGAGGTACTTGAAAGCGGGCAGTTGACCCTGTTCTGGGACGAAGCGCCTCAAGATCTAACCATTCAGATTGCCGTACTGGGCATGGAACGCTGATATGCGAATCGTGGATGCCTTTGCCGACTCCTTTGCCTATGTCAGCCTGCTCCTCCGGGAACCAGACCGGGAAGGTGCGGATTTCGAAACTGTGAGGACTGATCTGGATGCCATCCTGGCTCAAGCCGCAGATCAGGTCCCCGGCCTGGACCAAGCCCACTTTGATGCCGCCCGGTTTGCGGTCTGTGCCTGGATCGACGAGCAGCTCTTAAGCTCTGCCTGGCCGGGCCGGAACCAGTGGGTATCCACCCCCCTGCAAAAGCGGATATACGGCACTGTTCGGGCTGGGGAGGAGTTTTTTCTCCGACTGGATCAGCTCCTCACTGCGTCGGCAGCTGCAGAGACCAATGCTTCGGATGAGACAGGCGTGGAAGACATTTTAGACCCCATGTCCCATTCTGTGGATTCTGCTCTCCACCAGGTGGTGGAGGTGTACGCCGCCTGTCTGGCTCTGGGCTTCACCGGCCGCTATTATCAGGACGCCAAGCAGCGGGAACTGCAAAAAATCAAGATGCGCTGCCTGCAGGCCATATCCGATTCAGACGCACCTCTGGCCGCAGAACGGCTCTTTCCCCGGGCCTATGCCCTCAGCACCAGAAGGCGGAGCAAGTGGCAAGGCATTCTCAGTCCGGGGATGGCGGCCCTGATTGCCGGGCCTATAGTCACCCTGGCCGGCATTTATCTCTTATACGACAGCATGCTGGCGGACATGCTGCACAACCTGCTGTCCGCGTACTGAGCGCAGGAGCCGCACCGATGTCCAAGATATTGTTTCAAATCCTTAAGGTGCTCTTCGCCCTCTTTGTGCTGGGCCTGCTGGCCGCGGGCTGCTATCTGCTCACCCTGTGGCGGGACTGGCCTCTGTGGATGGGCGGAGCGGTCTTCGCCGCCATCCTGGCCGGGATTTTTCTGCTCTTTTTTCTGCGCCGCCTCTACTTCCGGCGCAGGGAAAAACGCTTTGTGCGCCGGGTCATCGACCATGACGAGAGCGTCATTCAGGCCGCAGAACGGTCCGAGCAGACGCAGCTGAGAGAACTCCAGTCCCGATGGTCCAAGGCCGTGGACATCCTGCGCAGCTCCAAGCTCCGCCTGCGCGGAGACCCCCTGTACGTTCTGCCCTGGTACATGATGCTGGGAGAAACAGGCTCGGGCAAAACCACAGCAATCAAGCAGGCTGGTCTCAGGGGCATACATACCGACCTGGCCGACACATCCCCGGTGGGACCGGCCAGCCTGGGATCGACCCGCAATGTAGACTGGTGGTTCTTTGACCAGGCCATCATCCTGGACACGGCCGGACGCTACGCTGTTCCCCTGGACAAGAGTGCGGACAGCAGCGAATGGGAAGAGTTCCTGGCCCTGCTGACCCGATATCGGCGCAAAGAACCCCTGGACGGCCTGGTGGTCACGGTACCAGCGGACAAACTGCTCCAGGACGCGCCCCGGGAGATCACAGAGTACGGACTTTCTCTGCGCCGCCGGATCGATGAAATGATGCACTCCATGGGCGCCCGATTTCCGGTGTATGTTTTGGTCACCAAACTGGATCAGGTTCTGGGCCTGAGCTCCTTGCTGGATCTGGTCTCCGAGAAACAGGCCCGCCAGGCCATGGGACTGGCCCTGGACGGTCCGGCCCCTGCGCCGGAAAAAGCGGCCTGGGATGCGGTGGAACACGTGAGCAACCGCTTGCGGGAACTGCGTCTGCCTCTTTTGCTCCAGGCCCAGACCCCGAGCCCCGGGGCCCTTTTTCTGCCCCAGGAACTCACCGCCCTGGCTCCGGCCCTGGCTACGTTCATGAGCGGTTGTTTTGGAGAAAACCCGTATACAGAAACTCCTTTTTTACGCGGCATCTTTTTCTCCAGTGCCCGGCAGTCCGGTCAGACCCGAACCCCCATATTGAATCAGACCCGACTGTTTCAGAACACCCAGACCATTTCTCAGCCTCAATCCGAGCGGGGCATATTTCTCACCGATCTTTTTGTCTTTATCATGCCCCGGGACAGAGGGATATTTCACCCTTTAAAGGAGTTTCTGCACTGGCGGGCCAGCGCCCGCAGTCTGGCCCTGATCTCCTGGCTGCTGCTCACATTTTCCCTGGCCGGACTGCTCAGCTATTCCTATGTGCTCAACCGGGAATCAATGGAGATCGTAGCTGAACATTTTTCCCAGCCGCCCCAAATGACCCAGGAGATATCTCAGGATGTGTACCGGCTGAGCCTGTTTTCGGAAAGCATTGATCTGATGCTGGAGCACTCCGGCCCCGGCTGGATGGGCCCCGTGGGGTTTGATCATGCTGACCAGGCCGGCCGGGAGCTGCAAAAGACCTACCTGGAGCTTTTTCAGCATCAGCTTTTATTTCCCCTGGATCAGGAGCTGAACCGCAAATTTTCCCAAATGGATGCTCACGAGCGGAGTCAAAACATCCGCCAATACATTACCTATGCCGTTTGGCGCTTGAACATGATCCAAGGTCGACTCAACGGCCATGATCCCCACACCTTCCAATTCCCCCTGGATGAAATTCTGGCCCTGGTCCTGGGCGGGCACATGCCCGAAATCGCCCCCTTGTTCGAAAAGGCCTATATGTCCTATCTGGAATGGACAGATATCCCGCAGGTCCTTCAGGCCGAGGCCAAGGAACTGCGCATGTGGCTGGACAGGCTCATTGCCCGGGAAGGAGTCCACCTGCATTGGCTGGTGGACTGGGCCCGGGAGCGCCCGGGCCTGGACCCGGTCACCCTTGAGGAATTCTGGGACGGTTCGGATTGGGCGAACGACAGTCAATCCGAGGTGGAGGGTGTTTTCACTCCTCAGGGCTATGCGGCCATAGACGAGTTCTTAGGCCAGATCAAAGCCGCTGCCCAGGACCAGGACAACTTCGCCCGGCGGGAAAAGGGTTTCCGCTCCTGGTATGCAAAACAGTATTATCAGGCCTGGGAAGACTTTGCCCGGGACTTCTCCCACGGCCAGAACCGGCTGCTCACATCCAGAGACTGGCAACAGCAGGCTGCGAACATGACCACCTTGGACAATCCCTATTTCCAGCTCTTACAGCGCATCCACACCGCTTTTGAGCCCATATCCGACCTGCATGCCCCCCCGGCCATTGGCCTGTTGGCCGGAGATTTCCTCAAACTGCGCCAGGCAGTGGTTACCCAGAAAAAGGATGTTCCCCTGGCCAAGCAATTGGAGGAAGAGGCCAGCAAAGAGGGCCAAAAACTCCTGGGGCAGGTGGATTCCCAGGCCTTGCAGTCCCTGGAGGCCCAAGTCACCGCCACCAAGGCCTTAAACACATATATGGATGCCCTGCAAGAGTTTCTGCCCCCAACCTCCAGCCAGGAGAAAGGCTACAAATTCGCATCCAAACTTTACGCCCAAGGGGACTCCAACAGCTCCACCCCTCTGGACGATGCAGACGGTGCGATGCATACCCTGCGGGGGCTGATGGATGCGCACCGAAAAGCAGCAGTGGATAACAGTCAGACATTTTGGGATGTATGCCAGGGACCGACCACCTACATGATAACCTACCTGACCCATGAGGCATCCTGTCAGGTCCAGCAGCTCTGGGAAAACCAGGTTTTGGCCCAGGTGGACAACATGCCTCAGTCCAAGCTGCGCCAAAACCTCTTCGGGGACCAGGGGTTGGTCCAGAAATTCGCCTCCAAGCAGGCCGGGCCTTTTTTGCGGCGTACCAGAAACGGATGGAGCCCCAAGCGCCTTCAAGACATTGCCTTTCCCTTTGAATTGAACTTTCTGCAATTTCTGGATACCGCCTCCCAAAACCAGGAGGCGGTACAGGACGAATACACCGTGCGCATCAGCGGACGACCCACCGATGTGAACCGGAATGCGACCCAGGACCCGGTGTCCACCAGGCTGCAGCTGGACTGCAAAGGGGACCCCCAGAAGCTGGAAAACTTCAACTACCCGGTGACCCGGGATTTTCAGTGGAAACCGGACACCTGCCAGGATGTGACCCTGTCCATTACATTTCCGGACCAGACCTTAACCAAGACCTGGGAGGGCCATACCGGCATGCAGAGCTTTTTGCAGGATTTTTCCAAAGGCTCCAGGACCTATCATCCGGATGACTTCCCTCAGCACAAAGACAGGCTGCAGGACCTGAATGCAACCGAGATCACCGTGGCCTTTGACTTCCAAGGAGCCGAACCGGTGATGGACCTGGTATTGCAAAGTATCCCCAGCCCGCCGGAGAAAATTTCCCGCTGCTGGGAATGGCATAATTAAGAGGGCCTGAGTATGTTCACAGTCACTCCCAGAATGCTGCCCCTGATCCTGCTCGCCGCCTGGCTGGCAGGGGTGGGCCTGCTCTTTGCCGCAGCCATTCACGGGGATTTCGATCTGCTGGTGGACGCCGCCCGCAAGGGTGAGATCCGCCGCGAACTGGACCGGCTGGCCACAGGTGCTGCCCTGCGGGTGCGCAATACGGTGTGGGGGGAGATTGATACGGAGAATGCGCAGGCTGACCAGACATCACCTCGACAGGCGGATGATGTTCCGGACCAGGATCAAAGCGGTGAGGAAAAGGCCGGCACCGAGCCCGGGGCCTTGACTCAAGCCCGGTATACCCCCACAGAAGACAGCTTGAGCATCCAGCTGACATTTGCCCGTAATGCGCCCAAGTACACCTTTTTTACCCTTCAGGATCCGGCCCTATTGGTCCTTGATTTCCAGGACGTGGACAGACATGAAGTCAAACGCGAGCAGAACTTCTCCACCGGACCGATAACCAGGACCGTTTTCGGCCGGCATTCGGACTATCTGCGCCTGGTGCTCTATCCCCGGAAAAACACCGGAGATAAAGACATCAGGCCGGACATTGCCACAAATAATCAGAGGATACAAATTACTGTGCCTTCAGATCCATGAACAGAGAACCAAAAACGATCTCCCAGCCTGACTCAGCTGGATAGTTTGTTTTGTGCCCCATTTGAGGAGGAATTATGCCTGAAGACCAAGGCCTTACCTACAGTTTTGCCTCTCTGGCCCTGGACCCGGATGCTTTTACGGTGGTCAGGTTCACCGGCCAGGAAGGCTTGTCTCAGCTCTTTCTTTTCCAGATCACCCTGATCTCTTCTGAGGACAGCCTGGACCTGGAGGACGTCCTCTCCGCCCCGGCTACTCTGACCATGCACAGCCAGTCCGGAGATATTCCCATCCACGGCATTCTGGAATCCCTGCACCAGATGCAGAAGGTGGACCAGTACACCTTTTATCAGGCCGTGCTCCGGCCCAAGCTGTGGTGGTTGACCCAGACCTGCCACAACCAGATCTTTCTGAACAAGACCCTGCCCCAATTCCTTCAAGCCGTGCTCCAGGACGGAGGCCTCTCCCCGGGCCTGGACTTCCAGCTCAAGCTCTCCAAGGACTACACGGAATGGGAATATGTCTGCCAGTATCAGCAGTCCCACTTTGACTTTTTCTCCTTCTGGCTGGAGCGAAACGGCATCTACTACTACTTTGATCATACCTCCGGAACGGACAAGGTCATCATCACCGACACCCTCATGGCCCACGAGCCCATGCCCCAGGGCCGGACCTTTTCCTATTACCAGCCCTCGGGCCTGGAGGCCCCGCATCGGGAAGAGGTGATAAACGGCTTTGTCTGCACTCAACGCCCCCTGCCGGCCCAAGTGCTGCTGAAGGACTACAACAGCCAGCGTCCGGATCTGGACATGGAGGCCAGCGCAACAGTCAGCCCCAAGGGCCGGGGCCAAATGTACCTGTACGGAGAACATTTCCGGAGCCTGCAGGAAGGCCGGGATTTGGCCAATATTCGAGCCGAGGAGCAGATCTGCCGCCAAAAGCTGTTCAGCGGCGAATCCACTGTGCCTATAATCCGGCCCGGGTACACCTTCACCCTGGACAGGCACTACCGGGAAGACATGAATACCGACTACCTAAACATTGAGGCCCGGCATGAGGGCAATCAGGAGGCCTATCTATACAGCGGCCTGGGACTGCCTGTGGATACTCCTTCCGGGTCTGTGGCCTACCGCAACAGCTTCACCGCCATCCCGGCCAGCGTACAGTTCCGCCCGGAGCGGGTCACGGAAAAACCCCGCATCCACGGCTCCATGCACGCCAAGATCGATGCCGCCGGCAGCGGCAAGTACGCAGAGCTGGATGAGCAGGGCCGGTACAAGGTGGTCTTGCCCTTGGACCGTTCCGGCCGCAAGGACGGCAAGGCCTCCTGCTGGCTGCGCATGGCCACCCCGTATGCCGGCTCTAACCACGGCATGCACTGTCCTCTGCACAAGGGAACCGAGGTCCTGCTGACCTTTATCGACGGCAACCCGGACCGGCCCATCATCCAGTCCGCAGTGCCCAATCCGCAGACCCCCAGCGTGGTCAGGGACACTAACCAGACCCAGATCCGGCTGCACTCCAGCGGGGGCAATGTGCTGCACATGGAGGACGAAGAGGACAAGAAACGCATCCTCATGCACTCACCCACCGCCGGGTCATTCATCCGAGTGGGCTACAGAAACGATCCGGACGACAATGGAGATGACAACGGTGATGATCATGGAGACGAAGAGCACACCAAGGACGTGGATGATCCCCAGGGTGACTGTATGCATGACAACACCGAGGGGATCAGAGCCAACACAGAAAAGACCCTGACCCTTGAATCCGGAGATTTTTGCACCATCGTGCACGGTGATGAGTTCGGCCGGGTCAACGGAGAAAAGCGGCATATCATTGATGGGGCAGTTACAGAATTTGTGGGCGGCTTTAAGACGGATATGGTTGGAGGCAATGTCTTTGACGGCGTACTGGGGGGCGTGGAAGAAGTAGTCCTGGATTTGAAGCTGGCCCTGGCTTTATCCGGAGTCATGGAGGTAACAGGGCCGTTTCAGGGTGAATTCGGATATGGGTGGAAATGGACATTTCATGAGGCCAAGGAAAAGTTTGTTGCCGAGGAAAACACCTTGGAGGGAGTGAAATCCCATTTGCAGGGTGAGGTGGACAAGCTTATTGCAGACCGTAAGGATTTGGTGGGCAATGTATCCAAACTGGCAGGGGCTTCGGAACGTCTGGCCGCAGAAGTAACTGAAATGGCGGGAGCAAATGCATTACTAGCCGATGCAGTGGAAGAGACTTGTGCAGACAAAACTTCAATGGCAGCTGTGGTGAGCAAAGCAATGGGCGAAGCACTGGATTGTATTGGAGAAAAGACCCAGGCCATAGGGGAAGTTATGCAATCAGCCGGTGATAAGACTCAGCTCATAGGCATCAAGGAAACTATCTGACCCATGAAGATATACAAGGAACGCCGCCACGCCCTGATCAACCGACCCGTGGACATTGGCGGGGTCAACTACCTGAGCCTGGGCCTCATGCTCTATTTTGATCTCACCGCCCCGGACGATCTGCATACTGAGCAGGAGCTGTGGCAGGAGCTGACCCCTGTTCTGGGTCAGACCAGCCTGGATCAGGGCTGGCCCAAGCCCAGGGGAGAGGTCCTCTGCTGGGGATCATGTCATGCACCTCGGGGCACAACTGTATCTGCTGCCCAGGTGCGGCTCAAAGCCGGGCCGGTGGACAAAACCTTGAACATCTTTGGAGACCGTTTTTGGGTTACCGGGTCAACAGGTTTGATGCATATGACCCAGGCCGAGCCCTTTTCCCGCATCCCCTTGGACTGGCCTCATGCCTTTGGCGGACCGGAATATAAAGAAAATCCTGAAGGCAAGGGCATAGCCCGGACGGTTCGAGAAAACGGCCAAAAGGCGATACCCCTGCCCAACATAGAAGGCGAGCCGCTCATTGGGGCGACCACGGACCGCCCCCGACCTGCTGGATTCGCCCCTTTGGATCTGATGTGGCCTCAGCGGGCCAAGAAGAATGGAACCTATGATCAGAAATGGCTCAAAGAGCGCTGGCCTGCCCTGCCTGAAGACATGAACTACGAATTTTTCTGCCTGGCTCCGGAAGATCAATTTCTGCTCGGGCACTTTCAGGGATCTGAAGACATCCTGATACAGGGCATGCACCCGGATATGCCGGCAATTAAGTCCCGTCTGCCCGCCAGGCGGGTCCGGGCCTTTGTCACCCGCGGGGATATGGACCATCCTGAAGATTTGGACAGGGCCACCTTTGAAGAAGTGTCCCTCAAGCCCGAGACCCTATGGCTGTTCCCGGATATTCTGCGCGGCGTTCTTCTCTTTCGCGGCCTGGTCAGGTGCGTGGACGACGAGTACTCCGATCTGGCCAGGCTGTTCACCGCAGACGAGGACCCGGACCAACCCCCAAAGTCCCTGGAGTACTACCGGAACGAGCAGTTGAAAAAAGCTGATCTGAGTGTGCCTTTTGACCCGGCCATGCAGCAGAAATATGAGCAGGAGATGGCCCGAGCGGCCAAAAAGGTCCTAAACCTGCCCAAAAAGATCAAAGGCCATCTGGCCAAGAACCAGGGCCAGGCCCCGGTTATGCGCTACACCCCGGATGATCTGGGGCGTCTCGCCCAGGCCAGCCTGGCCCGCCTCCACCAGACCATCGACGGTGTAGAGGCTGCAGCCACCGACCTGCACAGCCGCTTCGGGCATATGATGAATATTGATTTCAGCCTGTTTTCCCGCTTTCGCCAGCAGGCCCAGGCCATGGAATCCAAGGTCCAGAAACAGGTGGCCAAGTCCAGGGAGGTCGAAAAGCGGCGGGACGAGTTGAAGAACAAGGCCAAGGAGACGCTGCAACGGCCGGAGATGAAACCGCTTTTGGTCAAGGGCGGCATCGACCCGGAGACCATCATGGATTCCCCGGCTGATCCGCCCTTTCATGCCCGGGGTTTCCCGCTTTTGATTTCCTGGCGTTTGGGCCTGAAGCTGGATGCAAAGAGACAGAAGGAGCTGAAACAGCTGGGTCTGGAGCACGAAACCATCAGCAGCCGCTGGCTGGCCTGGAATCCTGAACCACGAAAAGAACAATGTGCGGATTGGGGGCTGGAAGCCGAACCTGGCCAAGAGAGTTTTGAGATTCCAGCCGGGCTGGTCCTGCCCAGGTTTGCCGGCCGGGAGCTGGTCCGCCTGCTGGTCCGGCCCGGGCCTCTGAATGCCTCCAGCCCGGAGATCCTGGTCCCAGGCTCCCGGGAAGAACTCCTTTTTCTGGAGGCGGCTACAGAGCAGAATATCCTGGTTATCGTTCCGGACGAACTCTCGGCCGCCTATGCCGAGCAGGAGGTGGGCGATTTTGCCCATATCGCGGTCAGTACCGGCCCTGCAGAACCCCTGCCCGATCCGGCCGAGGATGTCGTGCACAACCAGGGCCTGGTCATTGTTCTGGTGGCTGAAGAAGGTATCTGGGCCGGCCGGGAAGAGGCCTTTGCCCAGGCTCTGCCCCAGGCCCGCCTGGCTGTCCTGCAAAAGGCCCGGACCATCTTTCCTCCGGCCAACGCAAACATAGATATCCGCCAAGCCGTGGTGGAAAAGCTCCCTCAGGACCAGGCCACAACGCATGCCCTGGTCTTTGACCCTCCGGGCGGCGTCAAAAAACCAGGAGCCAAAAAGCTGACGGATATCATGTCTGCAGCCGGCATGGGAGCCATGATCCGGGACGGGTACACGCAGGGATATGCATCCAAGAAAGAAAAGTTTGAGGCCCGCAAGACGGATCTGCTCCAAAAGGCCGATGCGGCCAGGGACAAAATGGGCAGGGAAGGCTTTGAACCCAGCGAACCTGCACCTGCTGCACAACCCCGCTCCATGACCGAGGAGCTCAATGCCCGGGCCGATCAGGTTGCGGCCAGCCGGGATAAAATGAAAAAAATGGGCGCCTTGGCCCCGGAAGACGAAGAAAAATACAACCAGGCCATTGCCAAAATGCGGGAAGCAGGCCCGCAGTGGGATCAGCAAAAGTCCGAAGGCATGGCCAGACTCAAAGCCTTTGATCCACCGCCCCAAGCCCGGGCCGCCTTTGAAAGGACGGGTATGGACCCGGACAAATTCAAGCCCCAGCCCATGGAGGTCGTAACCAAAGCCCAAAGAGGGGAACTGGAGCTCAAGGGCAGGACCCTGAAAAACCTGGATCTCTCCGGCCAGGACCTGTCCGGACTGGATCTGTCCGAGTGCCGGGTAGATACCTGCCTGTTCAAAGAGGCCAGACTTACCCAGGTCAGGCTGGACAAAGCCATGCTCAAGAACTGCGATTTTTCCGGGGCTGATCTCACCGCAGTAATCCTGGGCCGGACTGTATTTCAAAAATGTGTCTTCAAGCAAACCTTGCTTTGCCAGGCAGCGGCTGATATGCCCATCTTCAAGGAGTGTGACCTGACCCGGGCCGATTTCTCCCGGGCCAGGCTGAACCAGACTGTGTTTCAAAAGGGTGTGTTTGCCGGGTTGAACCTGAGCCAGGCTGAGCTGTATTTGTCTATTATTGCCGAGGCCGATGCCACTGGCTTGCTGGCCGACAAGGCCAGGTTCGAAAAATGCGTTTTCAAGAAAATCACCCTTGATCAGGCCTCCTTAACCGGGATAAGCACGGACGCCACCTTGTTCCACACCTGCAGCGGCCAGGAGGTGACCCTGGCCGGATCTGATCTGTTCAAGTTCCGCATCTCTCATAATTCATCATTTCCCGGCCTCAACCTGGTCAATGTGACCTGGAAGCAGGGCTATTGCCGCACAGCTGATCTTTCCCTGGCTGATATGCACAGCTCCACATTGGAAAGAACGATTTTTGAGTCCTGCACTCTGCACCAGGCCAATCTGAGCCGAGCCGGCCTGGTCCGCTGCCGCTTTGTGAAGTGCGATCTGGAGTCCGCGGACATGCGCTTTGTGAATCTGCATATGGCCTCCCTGCGCAAGTCCAGGCTGGTCAACGCTGATCTGCGCGGGGCAAACTGTTTTGCCGTGGATTTTCTGTACACTGTTCTGGGCCAGACCCGCATGGAGGGCACAAATCTCAAGCGCAGCCTCTTGGCTGGCCAGGAAGGGACCTTACAGCAGGATGGCTATATACAATGACCCAAAACCAGCCCAGCATGAGCCTGCAAGAGCTGCGCTCAGCCCTGGAGGCCAAGCAGAGCATTCGGGATGTTGATCTTTCCGGACTGGACCTGTCCGGGGAAAATCTGCATCTGGCCAATTTTAATGGCTGCAATCTGGACCGGACCTGTTTTCAGGGCCAGCAGCTGGAAAAAACCGGGTTCGCGGACTGTTCATTTCAGGATGCGGATTTCTCCGGGTGCAGCTTCACAGATATATTCCTGCGCCGTCTTGATTTTCAAGGCGCAAACTTCAGGCAGGCCTTTTTTCTGCGTTGTCACTGTTCCGGATCAATATTTTCCAAGGCCGACTTTTCCTCAGCCCGCATTCACTGGAGCTTTCTGGACAAGACCAATTGCCGCGAGGCAGTGTTTCAAGGAGCTGAATTTGTCAAATGCGTGGGCCTGGAGGCAAACCTTTCCCAGGCCGACCTGCAGGATGCCAAGCTGGAACGGATCACCCTGCGCAAGGCTGTCCTGGAAGGGATCAACCTGCGGGGAGTGAGCTTTGACCGGGTCAACCTGTCCGCAGCCAGGCTGGCCGGACACGACTTTTCCGGACAGAAGCTGCGCTCGGTGAACTTCATGGGCACTGACCTGTCCGGTGCCTCCTTCCAGGACGCGGATATCTCCACCTGCGTCCTGCAGGGGGCGGACCTTTCCGGCGCTTTGCTGGAACGGGTCACAGCCAGGCAGTGCATGTTCGCCAAGGCTATACTGAATAAGGTCAGGGCTCAGAAAGGAGACTTTGAGCAATCATTTTTCGGTGAGGCCCACATTAACCAGGCTGATTTCCGCAGTGCTTCCCTGAAGGACTGCAAATTCACCAAGGCCCAAATCACGGAGTCCCTCTTTATGGACGCCGATTGTTTCAGCAATGACTTCAGCCATGCCGACCTGACTGCATCCGACTTTTCCCGGGCCAATCTGTATCTGGCCTGTATCCACAAAACGCTACAGGACAAGACTTCCTTTTCCGGGGCCAACACGGTTTACCTGCGCCAGCCGGATAAAGACTTGGCTGAGGCTGAAGATTTTCAGCCCCCGACCTAAGGCCCGGAGCTCTCAGCAGAACGGAGTAAATAAGGGGCAAGGACTTTGAACCTGCTTCCATATGTCGATAAACTCGAGGCTAAACAAGCCGTGAGGAGGATATGATGACATGCAGTGCACATGCAAATCATGCACAAGGAGAAGGGCTGTCCGCAGAAAGCCCCCGGGCGGAGGATCATGAGCAGAATGCGGGTATCATCCGGGCCCGGGTCCTGGTCGCTGAAGACGGATTGCTTATGATTGGCAGCTGTTGGGGGACTCACACCTGCAGAAGGGCAGCCAGCTGCCTGCTGCGCCCTGAATCTGGAGACCTGGCCCTGGTTTCCCTGCCCCGGGAGGCGAACGAGGCGGCCTACATACTGGCTGTCCTGGAGAGGGCTGAACCAGATGCGCCGCTGACCGTTGACTTGAACCCAGGCGCACATCTGGCTGCGGACAGCGGGGCGGTCCGGATTTCCTCCGGGACCGATCTGCATTTACACGCAGAAGAAAATCTGGAGGCATCCGCCCAGGGAATGACCTTTCTCAGCAAATCAGCCCGCTGGCTGAGCCACTCCTTTTCTGTGCTGGGCCAGACTGTGGAGGCTGTGTGCTCACTCTGGCGGGAATCAAGCAAAGAAAGGGAAACAACGGCCGAAACCTGGACTCAGCGCCTGGGCGACTGCCACCGCCATGTCCAGGACCTGGATGAAACCCAGACCGGGACCAGCCGGACCCTGGCCAGGGATACAGCCTTGGTCCACGGCCGGGTGACATATCTCCAGGCTGAGGAATTCGTCAAGGCCGATGGCCAGGAAGTCCATTTGGGGTGAAAAAAACATAAAAAAACAGTAACTAAAGCACCCTAGGTGGGCGGGGGGGGACATAACTTGCAAAACATCCAGAGGGAACAGATTCCCGCAGGTCTTTCCTGCAGTGTACATCTTCAACCTTATGATCCTGCTGGAACCGCCAGACACCAACCTGGCTTTTCTCAAAATCTGGATCCGAAATGTCCATGTGGTTGCAAGCAAATAATGAAACCCTAGGAGGTCCTTATGTTTCAACTAACCATGGGTGCGGGCATGGATATGGCCTTCCCCGACGTCTGTCTGACCCCGTCTCCGGTGGGACCCTTGCCCATCCCTTACCCGGATATGGCCTTTTCTGTGACCTCGGCGCCTGCGGCCTACAACGTACTTACCGAGTGCATGCCCACCCTGAACCAGACCTCTGAAGGCTTGGTCAGCGTTGGGGATCAACCTGGCGTGCTGCTGGGAGTCGTCTCCCACTTGGAAGCTGGAGAGGCCATTTATCTCCTGGGCTGTTTCACCATCTTTGTGGACGGCCCCCCGGCCCAGCGTCTAACCAGTGTGACGGGGCAGAACACCATGGGCATGTTGCCCAATGCTCCTGGAATGTGCAGCGTTCCCAGCCAGTTCACTGTACTCACTTTGGGCTGAGCCATTACTCACAGCCCAGCTGCGCTTTTCCCGGCCAGCCAGCCGGTGGAAAAGGCGGCCTGCAGGTTGTAGCCCCCGGTTGGGCCGGCCAGATCCA
>JAWLEI010000016.1:0-44174 GCA_041686195.1 Desulfovermiculus sp. | reverse complement strand
TCGGCTCAAATCACCGGTACAGGTCAGGACCAGATCCCCCAGTCCGGAAAGGCCCATAAACGTCTGGGCATTGGCCCCCAGGGCTTCCCCAAGCCTGGATATCTCGGCCAGACCCCTGGTAATCAAAGACGCCCGCGCATTGGTCCCAAACTCCAGGCCATCGGAAATGCCCGTAGCTATGGCCATGACGTTTTTCAAAGCCCCGCCAAGCTCCACACCCCGATAGTCCTGACTCAGATAGACCCGAAAATATTCTGTGGACAGTGCGTTTTGCAGCTTGGCCCCCAAACCCGGATCAGCAGTGCCCAACGTGACCGCTGTGGGCAGCCTTTGGCTTACTTCCCGGGCAAAAGAGGGACCGGAAAGGACTGCATATCTGGGGTCAAGATCTCCCAATTCTTCATGAACCACCCCGGACATGGGTTTTAAAGAATCGATTTCGATTCCTTTACTGCAGCAAACAATGACCGGAGTTGAGGTCAGGGAGGTGCGCATCTGGCGTAAGATCGGGCGCAGGAATTGGCAGGGTACGGCCATGAGCACATAGCTGGCATTGTCCAATGACTCGGACAAATCCGAGGATACGGCCAATGTCTGAGGCAGTTTTACATCGGGCAGGAACCAGCTGTTTATCGATGTTTCTTTAATAATCGCAGCCAATTCCGCTTCCCTGACCCACAAAGAAGTGGATATGCCTTTGTCTGCGACCACTCCTGCCAGGGTCGTGCCCCACGCTCCGGCCCCAACCACAGTTATTTTCATGATCCCACCTGTGCACATGATGCTGATGCAGACAAGGTACATGCCTGCCCAGTGAGGTAGTGATTACCTGAAATATCCATCCTTCATCTTCTGCCTTCAGATACCGGGAAGTGAAGACAAGGTCAAGGCAACAACTTGCATGGGAGGCGGTAAAAAGGTAAAAACGGTCCATGGGCAAGGAAAACAGCACTGATCGAAGAATGCCCGCCCTCTGAGAATGAAACCCGAAAGGCGGCCTCCATGCATGCACACAACGAACGTCCTTTTGATTCCACTGAACAAGGCATTCTCCGCCTGGTGCAGGGCACACTGCCCGATTCGCCCACCCCGTTTGCAGCTATTGCCCAACAATTGGGCGTATCCGAAACACAGGTTTTGTGTCTGTTGCAAGAGCTCAAAAGCCAAGGCATTATACGCCGTTTTGGAGCCACCTTGCGTCATCAGGAAGCGGGCTACGATTGGAATGTTATGGTCGCCTGGCAGGTCCCAAGCTCCCGGGATATAGAGGAAGTGAGCCAGACCATGTGCGCCCGTCCGGAGATAACTCATTGCTATCAACGCCGGAATTGCCGGGAATGGCCGTTTAATCTTTACACTATGGTCCACGGCCGAAGCGAGGCCGACTGCCGAAAAGTGGTCGAACAATTACGGCACCAGACCGGCCTGGAGCATTTTGAACTCCTCTTCAGCCACCAAGAACTGAAAAAAACCTCAATGCAGTACTTTTAACAAGGAGGTTCATGGGCATGAGCATATCAGCAGAACTCTTTACCAAGGCCCAAAAGCTCATCCCCGGCGGGGTGAACAGTCCAGTCCGAGCCTGCCAGGGTGTCCACACTGACCCTCTTTTCATCCGTCAGGGCAAGGGAAGTCACATAGTCTCGGAAGACGGCCAGGAGCTCATCGATTATGTCATGTCCTGGGGGCCTCTTCTTTTAGGACATTGTCCACAAGAGGTTCTGGAAGCCGTGCATCAGGCTGTAGACCTGGGAGCCAGCTTCGGCGCTCCCTGCAGACACGAGATCTCCCTGGCCGAGCTCATCACTCAGGCTCTGCCCGGAGTGGACATGGTCCGTATGGTGAACTCCGGCACAGAAGCGACCATGACCGCACTGCGTCTGGCCCGGGCCTTTACCGGCCGGAGCAAAGTTTTGAAATTTATTGGCTGCTACCATGGCCACGTGGACAGTCTGCTGGCCCAGGCCGGATCCGGGATAGCTACCCTTTCTCTGCCCGGGACCCCGGGTGTGCCGGAGCATACAGTCCAGGACACCTTGCTCGCACCCTACAACGACTTACATGCCGTGCAGGACCTCTTTGACCGGCATGGATCCGATATCTGCGCTGTGATTGTTGAGCCTGTGGCCGGAAACATGGGCCTTGTCCCTCCCCAGCCCGATTTTTTGCCTGGCCTTCGCCGCATCACTCAGGAACATGGGAGCCTGCTCATCTTTGACGAGGTAATCACCGGATTTCGCATGGACTATGGGGGAGCCCAAACTCTGTTCGAGGTCACTCCGGATCTGACCTGCCTGGGAAAAATCATTGGCGGCGGTTTTCCGGTGGGAGCATTCGGAGGAAAAAAAGAAATCATGCAAAACTTAGCTCCCTGCGGGCAGACCTATCAGGCCGGCACTCTGGCCGGGAACCCTGTGGCCATGGCTGCTGGCGCAGCCACTTTGTCTGTACTCAAGCAAAAAAACTATGACCAGTTAACCCAGAGGACTAAACAATTTGCCACCGAACTCAAAAACATCCTGGAAGAAAAGGGGGCGCCGGTTTCACTGAATTGCCTGGCTTCAGCCTTTACCCTCTTTTTTACCCCAACTGAGGTCACGGACTTTGAAACAGCCAAGACAGCAAATACCGACCTGTTTGCCCATTTTTACCGCCACATGCGCTCCGAAGGGATATATATAGCCCCTTCAGGATTTGAATGCACATTCACCTCCTTTGCCCATACTGATCAGGATCTGGAGCAGACCCTGGAAGCAGCCAGAAAAATAAATTTTCCCGATCTGTAAATGACAAAGCTTTTCTTGCATTGCTTCCGCTTTTTATGCAAGAATGGAGAAATTATTCGTATGCAAAGATCCCTTACCTAAAATGGGTGGAGCCCATGAATAGCTTCGGAAAAACTCAAGTCATAACCAGCAAGAAGAACAGAGCAATCATTTTGATTCTGGTTTGCCTGGGGCTGAGCACCTTTTTTACCTGCACATCCCTGCTGCAGGCTGCCTCCATGGACATCCCGGAAAAAATTCTCATGGATCACGCCCGGGGCAAGGTGGACAATCCTTTGTATGCCCCGGTATGTATGCCCCATAAACTGCACGTTTCCAATAACTGCCAGTCATGTCACCATACATGGGATGACGAGTCGCAGTCACCTCGCAAATGCTCTCACCCTGGATGCCACGATCTGATTGGGGCCACAGGTGCTCAAATCCAGGAAGTACGCGCCGCCTACAATGCCTATCACAACCGGGAGAGTGACTTCAGCTGCTTGGGGTGCCATATTGAAAAAAGTAAACAAGGCAAAGCACATGGGCCTTTTCAAAACTGCGCTGAATGTCATCCCCAAAAATAACCAAGTCGAGACCGACATGAGCACACGTTCCGGCCAAGAAAACCATCAGGATCAAGAGATCATTGAGTTGACCGAGGTCGTCGAAGAGCCAGATGAATCTCCGGCTGCCGGCCCTTTCGCCTCCGGGGAACAAAACGATGGCTCCAGCTCTCCAAATGGCCCAACCACGGGTCTCAATCGGCCTCAAGGCCAGGGACAAAGAGCTGAAGCAGATGATGAGGATGATTTTGATTTCTCTTCCTTATTGCAGGACACCAAGAGTTCAGAAAACAGCAACCGCCAAAGAAACGAGTCCTCACCCCAAAAGTCCTGGAATCAACAAGGGCGCTTTGAGAACCAAGACTACGACGATCTTGAAGATCTCTTCGAAGAATTGGACCTGGATCTCGATCCAGACCAGGATGGCTATTTAGGGAGCAAAAATGGGCAGGGCGGCAATTCAAAAACAGAGAAGCAAATTCAGGCCTTGAATCAGCGCTTGGAGGATCGTGCATCCCGCAGCGGGGAGCAGGCCAGCCTGCAGGCCCTTGAGTCCAGAATTGCACATCTGGAACAAGGAACATGCTCAGGAAACCGAGAGTCCTGGAAAGAGGTTGAAAACCGCATTCTTAACCGCTTGGAGGACATGGTTCAAGAACGGATCACAAAGGCCCAGCAAGCTTTGCACCAGGAGATCGAAACGGCCTGCCAGGACAAGCTTGCTGCCCGGGAAGGAGAGGTCCGGGAATTGGCCCAAAAGGTGGAAGAGATCAACAGTTATGCCCTGGGCCCGGAAACTCTCAGCGCCCTGAAAAACGAGCTGTGGACCGAGCTCAGTCAACGCATAGAAGAGGCTGTGCCCCTGGCCGCCGCTCAGATCGTTCGCCAAGAGATCCAGGCCCTGCGCGAAGAAGAACAGGATTTGGAAAGAAACGTCTCAGAGGAATAAGAAAGAACAGCTTTCAATCTCCTTTTTTATGGCTAAAAAAGGGGGGGTGCTTTCCGGTTTCTCCCCATTCCCGTCCGGAGCCTTTGTCTCATGTTGGGTCAAGGCCATTTCCCCTCCGGACGGGTTTTTTCAAATTTTCCTCTGGAAAATTTGAACCGTGAACCATAAAAACCACTCATGAGCCGAATGAGATTGTCTAAGTTTTGATTTTGCGTAACTGCCCTAAAGGTTGGCAAGTGAGATATGGACAGCAAAATACAGAAACAGGCCTTACAAGTGACCAAAGAGATCATCGTCAAATTCATCGAAGTGGGCCGCATCTCGCCCAATAACTTCCAGCAGTTTTTCGCCCCCATCTATCAGGAAGTCCTGCGCACCATCGAATCTTCACCATCACTGCCACCGGATAATGAAACCACGCCAGCCCCTTGATCATTCTTTGCAGGCCCAGGCCCCAAGGGCTGTAGGCGAAATGTTCGGCCGCATTGCACCGGCCTATGATCTTTTGAACCGGACTTTGAGTCTGGGGCTGGATGTGTCCTGGCGCAGGGCCCTGGCCCAGGCTGCGGCCCCGCCTGCCGGAGGCGTGGTTCTGGATCTGGCTGCCGGAACCCTGGATGTGGCTGCTTTACTGCACGCCAGGGTTCCTCGTTTAACCATCATGGCCGCAGACATATCCCTGCCCATGCTCAAAAGGGGGCAATCAAAGATCAAAAATGCCCGGATTCTCCCCTTGGGAGCGGACGGACGAAGCCTTCCCCTGCCTGATAGCAGCGTGGACTGCGTCACCATCGCCTTTGGCCTGCGCAATATACGGCCCAGAACGGCTGCCTACGCCGAAATCCGGCGGGTGCTCATCCCCGGGGGACGATTTTGCATCCTGGAATTTGGCTCTGGCCAGAACCGCATTTTGGGCGGAATGTACAACCTGTACCTGAGTCAATTTCTGCCCCGCCTGGGCCGGCTCATTTCCAGGGACAAACAGGCCTACACCTATTTGGCCGAAACCATACAAGCATTTCCGTCTGCGCCCGCACTTGAAGAAGAACTGCGCCAGGCCGGCTTCTCCCAGGTCACAGGCCGCTCACTGACTGCAGGCATTGTCTGGCTGCATAACGCCACCAAGTGATCTTTTATAATTTTTTGACTTTCATAACGTAAGACCTCTTTCTTGGTCCAGCCAGAAAGATGTGGAGCTCTTGAAATCAACTGAAATACCTTCCCAAATACACAAATCCCAATCCGGCCAGCATGGCGGCCACTCCCATGACCCGAAGCACAGCAGGGGGTTGTTCCAGGAGGGCCTGGAGCACAGAAGGCATACGTTCGGCAAACAAAAAATAGGGCAGCCCCTCCAGAATAAAGGCCAAACCCAGGGCAGTGAGCAGAAAAGGGGCATCAATTTGCATTACAGATCACTTTTCTTGGGATTAAAACAGGCTAGATAGGTTATTGAGTATTCGCGGTCCGAGCCATGGACCACACCTGAACCGCTACCCAGTCCAGAACCAGAGAGGGGGTGGTCTGCAAATTCAGGGCTTGATGTGCCTTATGCAGGACCAGGTCCAGTCTGGCCAGTCCCCCGGAATCCAGGGCCCGGGCCAGAAATTCGGCCATCTGGTCATCTCTCTTATCCTGCATGGCCTGCAGCAAAGACCGCTGGCAGGCACTGGTAATCTCCTGGACCAGGGTCCGGGAGACCTCCCCTTTTCGGGACGTATGCTCAAACAGGCCTCGCCCGGTGCGCCAAAAGTCTGTCAGGCGCTGCTGCCATTCTTGGATCTGCTCTGATTGCTGGGGTGAGACCGACCAGCTCAAGGTCAGGACCAGGCTTCTGGAGACCAGAGTGGGCAAAAGCCAAGCCCGCAAAGGAGCGAGGAGGACAAAGACATTGCCGGCTTGCGGTTCCTCCATGGCCTTGAGCAGGCTGTTGGCAGCCGAGGGAGTCAGTTCCTGGGCCTGATGGAAAATGATGACCCGCCAGACCCCTTGATCCGGCCGCTGGCCCATGTCGGCCCGAATTTGGCGCACCTCGTCGATCTTTATCTGCTCTTCCAGCCCGGAAAAGAGAAAGAGATCACGGAAGCTCTGGCCTTGAATTTGACGGCATACCGGACAAAGCAAGCAGGGCGGGGAAGCGGCCGGGCAATTGAGTGCCGCCGCCCAATACAGCCCCAACCCCAGGCGCTCTTCCGGGCTCCCTCCCTCAAGCAACAGCACCTGCGGAGGATGTCCAGCCAGGCGATGCAGAAAGGACACCACCCGATCCTGTCCTTCCGGCCTGGACAAGGATGCGGGCAATGGTTCACTTATGACTTCAGTCTGAGCAGTTCGCTGGGTCATCTTGAATTCAGAAAAGACACACCTGTGTTGTTTCATTCACCGCAGCAGGGTCTGCTCTCGGTCCGGGCCAACAGAGATGATCCCTACCTTGACCTCCAGCTCGTCTTCAATGCACCGGATATAATCCTGGGCAGCACGCGGCAAGTGGTCAAATGAGCGTACTTCGGAGATATTCTCTTCCCAGCCGGGCAGGGCTTCATACCTGGGATCCACCTGCCCCAATCCATTCTCCATCTGAGGAGGAAAGGCCAGGTTGCCCTCTGATGAGGCATAGCGGGTGCAAACCTGAATTTCCGGTAATCCACTGAGCACATCCAACTTGGTCAGGGCAATCTCCTGGGGATGGTTTAAGCGGCAGGACTCGCGAAGGACCACCAGGTCCAGCCAGCCGCATCTCCGGGGCCTGCCGGTTGTGGCCCCGAACTCGGCCCCTTGCGCCTGTAAATGCCTGCCGGTCTCATCATCCAGCTCAGTAGGGAATGGCCCTGCACCCACCCGGGTGGTATATGCCTTGACGACTGCCACCACCTTGTGCAGGGAAGCCGGGCCGCAGCCGCTCCCGGCCGAGGCATTCCCGGCCAGTGTATTGGATGAGGTCACATAAGGGTACGTCCCGTGATCGATATCCAGGTGCGTTCCCTGAGCCCCTTCAAAGAGCACCGGCTTTCCGGCCGATTGCGCTGCTGCTATTTCCGCCGAAACATCGGCCAGATAAGGCTTAAGCCGCTCAGTCCATGGCTGAATGGCCTCCCACATATCTTTGATTTTGACCGGCTGCATATCAAAATGATGCTGAAAAAGGATGTTTTTCTCCTCAACAGCCTTTTCCATCTTGGACAGCAAGAGATTGGGCTTAAGGACGTCTGCAGCCCGGACTCCGACCCGCGACACCTTGTCTTCATAGGCCGGACCGATACCGCGGCCCGTGGTTCCTATCTTGTCCGGGCCTTTTTTCTTTTCTTCCCGGGCGCTATCCAAGAGCTTATGGTAGGGCATGATCAGGTGTGTCTTGCGGCTCACCTTCAGACTGGAAGGTCCTACGTCAACCCCCAGGCCCTGCAACCCCTCCAGCTCTTGACAAAAGACCTCCGGATCCAAAACCACACCGTTGCCGATCAGACAAAGCTTGCCCGGATGCAATATCCCGGAAGGAATGAGATGCAGGACAACCCTGTGTCCTTTGACCACCAGAGTATGTCCGGCATTATTGCCCCCCTGGAAGCGGACAATAACCTGCGCTTTCTCGGTGAGCAGATCCACGATCTTGCCCTTGCCCTCATCTCCCCACTGCGCACCAACAACCACTACGTTTTCGGCCATGAATATCTCCTTGTTCAGACCACTTAGCACGTGAGATCAGACCGCAGGGAATCACTCCCCTCGGGGGTGAAATTGTATAATTTTGCCTCGCTCTGAGTTGGAAATCAAATCCGCATCCTGGTTTTCTGTCTGTTCCATGTCCTGCCCGGCCGTCTGTTCTGTTTGCTCCCCGGCCTGTTTTTGTTCTGACCACAGGTTGTTGAAAAGCTGGTTCTTCCAGCGTACGGTCTGGATCAGACCGAAAATGATGCAGGCTTCCTCCCAAGTACGGGTGGGTTCAAACGCTTTGACCCGGCTGTGATACGTGTCCCAAAGGGCCATCAGCGAGGCCTCATCCATTGAAGCCAACTGTCTGGCCATTTTTTGCAACATGGCTTCCAAGTCGATGTCCTCCTGAAGAGTTTCCTGTACAAAACAATCCCGGTGCCGGAAATGCGTCTGGCCCATCATAGCCTGCAAAATTGCCACTGTTCAAGGGTTATGGTACAGAATTTTTCCTGCCCTGGACCTTTGGACTGCAACGGCCCCCGGCCAGTCAAAAACAAGGAGCATCTATATGAGCGACATCAAGAGCATGTACTATTCCTTGCAGAATGACCCTTTTCCCCGGGAGCTGCATTTGACCGTTGGTGACCGCGAACTCATCTTCAAGAAAAAGACCTGGACCATTGGCGGAGAAGAGCGGGGCTTGCGCTACGGTGAAAATCCAGACCAGCCTGCCGCCTTGTTCGAGCTGGACCAGGGCTTACTGGAGCTCGGAGGGGTGAGCTTCCGTACGCCCCGGCAGGGCCTGATTTCCTCTCTTCTCTCAGAGCAGATGATCCAGTCCGGCAAGCACCCGGGAAAAATAAACTTGACGGATATCGACAACGGAATCAATATATTGCAATACTTAAGCGCCAAGCCGGCCGCCGTTATCCTCAAACACAACAATCCGTGCGGAGCAGCCTGGTCGGATCACGGCATTCATCAGGCACTTTCCAATGCCTACTGGTCAGACCGCATAGCCGCCTTTGGGGGAACGGTTGTAGTCAATATGCCCTTAAATAAAGAATCAGCTCAATTCATCAATGATTCCTATTTCGAAGTTGTGGCTGCTCCGGACTTTGACCCCGGGGTAGTGGACATCCTCACCCAGCGAAAGAATCTGCGCATATTAAAAATCCCTGGTCTGGCTCAGCTCAAGACCCTGCTCAACATTCCGTACCTGGATCTGAAATCCCTGGTGGACGGGGGTCTGATAGCTCAATTCTCGTTTAGGAATCGAATTCTGTCTGCTGATGACTGGCTTCCGGCGCAAACCAATACTCAGGACGGGACCGTGTTCATGGCCCGACAGCCCACAGAACGGGAAAGCGAGGACCTCCTCTTTGCCTGGGCAGTAGAAGCCGGGGTCAGTTCAAACTCAGTTATATTCGCCAAGAACGGGGCCACAGTGGCCATCGGAACTGGGGAGCAGGACCGGGTAGGATGTGTGGACTTGACCATATACAAGGCCCGGACCAAGTATGCCGATGTCATGGCTTTTAAAGATTCAGGACTGTCAATCTACCAGCTGCGGCAAAAAGCTCAAAGTGAAGCATGGGCCCAAAACACCCTCAAGGATATCGAGGCCCGTACCAATGCGGATCTGGCCGGTCTGAAGGGCTCGGTCCTGGTTTCCGACGGCTTTTTCCCCTTTCGAGACGGCGTGGATCTGGCCATTGATCAAGGGGTGAGTGCTATCGCTCAGCCCGGGGGTTCCCTGAACGATGCCCAGGTTATCGAAGCCGTCAACCAGGCCGACCCCCAGGTGGCCATGGTCTTTACCGGTCAGCGGTCTTTCAAGCACTAAGGTGACCAATACCGGCAAGGGCTCCGGGTCCAACGTCTGATCCAGGATATCTTTCTGCACCCCGCATGAACCGTGCACCTGGAACCCTTTTAACCACAGACTTCAAAGGCCAGATAATGAGTTCGACCTTTTCTTCAGTCACTGCCAATTGTGTGGTCGAATACCTGCAAGACAACCAGCCCATAGCAGGCTGTGTTATGGAGGAAAGCGGCAAACACCTACGTATTTTAAATGTTAACAAACGGGTCATCAAACTTTCCTTAAGCCGGGTTCTGCCCTGGTCCGGTCCGGTCCTTCCGGCCGGAAGCTCCCGTCAGGAGATGCTCAATGACTTGGAGCTGCGGCACAAGAACCGTCTGGATCTGCAGGCTGAGATCAATGCTGTGGAACTCTGGGAGCTGACCCATTCTGAAATAGACACCGGAAACATCAAGTGGCTGGCCAGCCTGATATGGGCCGATCCGAATCATGACCAGATCGCCGCTCTGGGCCGGGTGTTGCTGCAGCACAAGGCCTACTTCAAGTTCCAGCCCCCAAACTTTTTGATCTATGACCCGGTCAAAGTAGAGGCCAACCTGGCGGCCATTGAAGCCAACCGCAGGCGGCAGCTGATTGTCACCCAGGGCCACGAATTTCTGAAAAACCTCTGGAAACACATCACTTCCAGCCAGGTACCCAAACCTGAAGACCCTGACCCGGAAGTGGCGGATGAACTTAAAAAAATTCTGCTGCAGGGCATGGCTGATCCGGACCACAGACAGCTGACCGGCTTGTGGTCTGAGGTGCGCCGCGGCCTGCCCGAACATGAACATCTGCCCCTGCTTTTGGCTCAGGCCTGGGGTTTGGTCCCAGCCCATTACAATGTCCTGTTGGATCAGATCGGCTATGCCTGGGGTGATTCGTGGAGCGAGAAATACCGGGATGAAATCAGCCGTCAACAAAAACTCTGGGCTTCCCTGCAGCAAGGCCCGGAAGACCTGCCCCTGATCACAATTGATTCCGCCACTACCAGGGACATGGACGATGCATTCTGTCTCCAGGTTGACCAAAATGGCTGTTACCAATTGACCCTGGCGCTGGCCTGGCCGGGCTTGACCTGGGATTTTTCCTCTGACCTGGATGCTGAGGTTGCTCAACGCATGAGCAGCCTGTATCTGCCCGAAGGCACCGCCCACCTGCTGCCCGAGGCCATCGGGCTTAACCTCTACAGCCTGCGGGCCGGTCAGGCCTCCCCGGCCTTTATTGTGGCGATGACCGTTGACCCCGATGGTGAAATCCAGGACCTGCAAATGCGCGTTTCATGGGTCCGGATTGAAGACAATCTGACCTATTTGCAGGCAGAAGAATTGCTGAACACCGATCCGGAAAGATACAATCTCGGACCAGCTCATACCCTGGCTGCAACTCTTCGCCAAAGACGCATCCAGCAGGGTGCGGTCATCCTGGAGCAGGCCGATCCTGTCCTGCACCTGGAAAGCGAGAACAGCCAGACAGAAATCCGCCTGGATCAGCCAGAAAGCACCCCTGGGGCTCAGCTTATCGTCAGTGAGCTGATGATCCTGGTCAATACCGCCGTAGCTGCCTGGGCCAGGCAGCACGGACTGCCCTTGATCTATCGGACTCAGGACATCAAGCTGCCCAAGAATCTGGCCGGGGTTTGGGATGATCCGGTGGCTATATATGAAGCCATGCGGTCCTTACACAGCTCCAAGCTGGATGTACAGCCAATGCCCCACGCCAGCCTGGGAGTTTGGGCCTATGCCCCGATTTCTTCCGCCCTGCGCAGATATCCGGATCTGATGAATCTGACTCAAGCGGCTGTATATCTGCAAAGCGGCCAGCCGCAGTGGACTGAAGAAGAGCTCAAATCCATGCTGCCCGTGCTCACGGCCAGGATGCAGGATGTAGCCAAGATCCAGCGCTATCGGACCAGGTATTGGAAGTTGCTTTATTTTCAAATGTGGTGTAAAGAGTGGATGTGGTCAGGGGTGGTTGTTGCTGAAGAAGGACAGCATGTCGTTGTCTGCCTGCCCCAGGAACAGCTCTTTTTGCGCGGGCCAAAACAGCTCTTCGGGGACAAGATAATCCCTGGCTCATGGTATGATCTCGAATTGGGAAAAATCGATCCCCTCAACAATGACATCAAAATTATCAAGGCGAGGGAGAAGTAATGAACATCGTGATTGCAGGTCTGGGCTGGCTCCTTGTGGTCTACCTTATTGGCTCCATTCCGTTTGGTCTGCTTGTATCCAGACTGGCCAATGGGATAGACCCAAGACTCATCGGAAGTAAAAGCATTGGGGCTACCAATGTGGCCAGGACGTGCGGTACCGGCTATGGGATCCTCACGTTTGTGCTTGACGCGGCCAAGGGATTGATTCCTATGCTCGTGGCCATGGGCATCAACAACTCGGCGAGCTTTTTGACCCTTACCGGCCTGGCTGTGGTTCTGGGCCATCTCTATTCCGCTTTCCTGGGCGGGAAAGGGGGCAAAGGGGTGGCCATCACCATCGGCATTTTTCTGGCCCTGACCCCCACCCCGTTATTCTGGTCTGTTGTGGTCTGCATCGTGCTTATTTGGATCACCGGCTTTGTGTCCATCGGTTCCCTGAGCATGGTTACTGTGCTGCCCTTGTTTATCCTCTTTGCCGGTTCCTTTTCCTATCTCATCCTGAGTCTCATCGTCATGGTCCTTGTGTATTCCAAGCATCGGGAGAACATCCTGCGTCTGGCCAAAGGCCAGGAAAACCCCTGGCAAAAAGATAAGTATGTGCTGAGCTGAGAGTATGTCACCTGTTCGGTTCGCACCCATTCCTGCGCTTGGTGCTCATGGACCTGAACATAACTCAGGTCTATTGGCCTGGGCCCCGGGCCGACTCAGCTGAATCTCACACCTCAAGCACTCCAAGGGAGCAGTCATGCTCCCTTTCTTGTTACCTGAGGATGATATGCACTGCACCCTGGAACAGATTTCACCCCTTAAGATCCAGGCCGGAGAATATCTTCTGCTCTGTCCTTACTTTCTTCCCCATTGTGCTACCGACCTTGCGGTCAGCCCGGATTTGCCCGACAATATCAGCGTGGGATCCAGGCTTGCCCCCCCGGACGATGAGCCCTGGCTTGAAGTGCACGGTCACTGCTGGGGACCTGGACAGCCAAGGCCAAAGGGGCTCTGGGTCTTAACCCGCAAGGACCTGGAAGATATTTTTCTCCCCTGTGAGCTGCAGATCACCAAGTCTGGCTTCAGTCTGGCCTGGATCACCCTCAGTGATTCCGGAACTGCTGGAACACGGCAAGACACCAGCGGTCCACAAATCCCAGAGATGATTTCCAGCCACCTCCCCCTGTGTCTGAGTCAAGGTTTTATGCTCCGGGACGAGGCCTTATCCCTTCAGTCCCTTATCACCCATCTGGCCCTGGACGAAAGATTTGACCTGATCATTACCACCGGAGGCACAGGTGTCGCTCCCCGGGATGTAACCGCCGACGTTACGGCCTCCCTGATTCACAAACGCCTACCTGGATTTGAACAGGCCATGATGAGCGCTTCCCTGGCTGTCACCCCGCATGCTATAATATCCAGGGCTGTGGCTGGTATCTTGGGCTCCAGCCTGATCATCAACCTCCCCGGAAGCCCCAAGGGCGTCCGCGAGAATCTTGCCCCGCTGTTGCCTGCCCTGAATCATACCCTGGACAAAATCCATGGAGATCCGACAGACTGCGGCTAAAAGAAGATTTGTGCAGGTAAGTATTCCGGAACCGTTGCATGCAGCCCCGAAACCAATCCCGACATCTGGAACCTGAACACTTGGCCGTGCGGATCTGTCTGGCCAGACTCGTCTTCCTCCTATTTCTCCTCATCCCCTTAGGTATTACCTGGCTGATATCCCCCAGGGCGCTCGAGAGATTCGGATCTGCGCCTGAACCGAGCTATCAATTCTTTCTCATCTGCGGCTTTATCCTGACCATCTTCTTCCTTCTCATTCGCAATCGGCTGTCTAATCGCATTGCTTTCTTTTGGTTCCAGCTGGGCACGGACTTCATCCTGGTCTGCTTTTTAATTCTGATCACTGGAGCCTTGAAAAGCAATTTCGCTTTTCTCGGCCTGGCCCTGCTCTTTCTCTATGGGCGCACTCTGGGCATGCACGCCGCCAACATTCTGGCTTTATGCCTTACCGGTTTCTATTCTGCCCTGGCTGTATCCCAGACCATGCATTTCCTCCAGCCCCTGGCTCTGCAGGAGGCCTGTTTATATACTTCTCTGCATCTTTTAGCCCTGGGCTTGATGCTCCTTTTAGTCCGCCTGAATACCAAACGCATGAACTACCTCTTGCAGGAATTGGCGGAACGGGACAGACTGCTGCGCCATTCGGAATCCCTTAAAAGCAAGGTCATGGATTGGATGCCCAGCGGCCTCCTGGTTGTAGACTCAAAAGGCCGGATTTCAGCCATTAATGCCCAGGCCACGTCCTGGGCTCAGCTCCAGGACCCAGGTCAGGCCGTGTCCCGCTCCCTGGCTGAGTTCTTTCCCAGCCTGCATAAAATCTGGAACCAGTGGAACGGTAAGACATCATTACGTACGGAGTTTTGCCAGTCAGAACTACTCTTTGGGGCCACACTCACCCAACTCCCTGAAGATCAGGGCACCTTGATCCTGTTTACCGACATCACCCGGATCAAAGAGTTGGAGCGACAGGTCCAGGAGATGGAAAAGATGGCCACTGTGGGCGAACTGGCCGCCGGCCTGGCCCATGAAATCAAAAACCCCTTGTCCGGGATCAAGGCCAGCTTGCAGCTCTTGCCCTCAAGCTCCCTGCCTGAAGACAAGCGCCGGCGTTTGTACTCTGTGGTTGAACGCGATGTGCAGCGCTTGAACCATTTGCTGGCCAATTTTTTGGCTTTTGCCCGCCCCAGGCAGGCCAAGCCCCAATTTGTCAACCTGGCAAAGATCGCTCGCGCCTGCCTGTTCACCCTGAAGACCGATTTTGCTCATGTGCATTTTCAGACTGCACAAGAGCTGGAAAATACATGCTGGCACTGGGATCCGGATCATTTGCATCAGGTTATGCTCAATCTGCTCATGAACGCGGCCCAGGCAGCCTCCGAGCGGGAAAGACCCTGGGTGCGCATAGAGTGGGGACAGACCGGGGAAAACGAATATATTGCTATTTCCGACAACGGCCCCGGCCTGGACCCCAAGATTATGAACACACTCTTTGATCCTTTTGTCACCAGCAGGGCTCAGGGGTCCGGCCTGGGCCTGTCTATCGCCCAGCGCCAGGCCCACTCCAACCGGGCTCGGATCATCATCACCCAGAACACTGGATCCGAACCCGGGGTCACGGCCAAGATCATAACACAATGCACCGCCCATCTCCCGGAAAGGAAAAATTCTTCAAATCCTTAACTCCCTGAATGCAAAATGACCCATGACGATCTACACAGCTGACCTGCATATTCATTCCCGTTATTCCCGGGCCACAAGCAAGGCCCTTTCTATTCCCCGCCTGGCCGCCTGGGCCGGGATCAAGGGTCTGGACATCCTGGCTACCGGAGACTTCACCCACCCCGGCTGGCTGCAGGAAATTGAAGACATCCTGGAAGAAAACGGAAACGGACTGCTTGGCCTCAAAGACGTGTCCTGCCTGCCCCCGGAAATCCCCTGGCTGGAATCGCAATCCCAGCCCAAGGCTCCGCTCTTCATCCTGGGTACTGAGATCAGTTCCATTTATAAGAGCCAGGGCACAGTACGCAAAGTCCATAACCTGGTCTTTCTCTCCTCCCTGGACAAGGTGCGCAGCTTCAACCGCCGGCTGGGGCAAGTGGGCAATCTTCTGTCCGACGGCAGGCCCATTTTGGGCTTGGACAGCCGCGATCTTTTAGAGATGGTCCTGGAGACCGACCCTTTGGGTTTTCTTATTCCAGCCCATATCTGGACCCCCTGGTTCTCCCTGTTCGGATCCAAGTCCGGCTTCAACCGGTTAACAGACTGCTTCCGGGACTTAAGCAACCATATCTTTGCCCTGGAGACCGGGCTGTCCTCTGATCCAGAGATGAACTGGCTGTGGAGCGATCTGGACGGGTATACCCTGGTATCCAACTCTGACGCCCATTCCGGGGAAAAACTGGCCCGGGAAGCCAATGTATTTGCAGGTCAGCCTAGCTACGAAAACATCTTGCAGGCCTTGCAGCGCCTCAGCCCAACCCAGCGCTTCCTGGGCTCTATTGAGTTCTTTCCGGAAGAAGGGAAATACCATCTGGACGGGCACCGCAAGTGCGGGGTTGTCTTGGATCCCAGGCAAACCGCCAAGTTGGGAGGCGTTTGTCCTGTCTGTGGAGGGAAACTCACTGTGGGCGTCCTCAACCGAATCCTGGCCCTGGCCGACAGAGACAGCCCGCAACAGTCGGATACGGTCCCGGGCTTTACCTCCCTAATCCCCTTATCTGAGGTCATATCTGAAATTCTGGGCAAAGGCCCCAAAACCAAGGCGGTCACCGCGGTCTACGCCCGATTGATCAAGGCCTTTGGTTCAGAGCTGGACGTTCTGCGCAGTATACCGATCGAAGACATCAAAGCCGAGTCTCCGGCCCTGGCCGAAGGTCTGCACCGGATGCGGCATAAAGAAGTGCACCGAAAATCAGGGTTTGATGGAGAATTCGGCCAGATCTCGGTCTTTTCCCCACAAGAACGCAAGGCATTCGCTTTAGGGAAAACATTGTGGGCCAGCCCGCAGGCGCCCACACCGCCAGCACCAACCCGCCAAAAAGAACATGGGCCCACGGAGATACCCAGAGAAAAGACCAAAAGCTCCCAAAGTGAGGAATTTAACGCCGAGCAACAGCAGGCAGTGAGAAGCGGGCCTCATCCCCTCCTGGTCCTGGCCGGCCCGGGAACGGGCAAGACCAGGACCCTTATTGGCCGGGTCCAGCATTTGATTTCCCAGGGATTGGATCCGGCCGAGATCCTGGTGGTCACCTTTACCCGGGCTGCAGCCCGGGAACTTAAGGAACGCCTGCAAAACAGCCCGGGAACGGACCAGGTCCTGCCCCGGGCCGATACCCTGCATGCCCTGGCTTTTGAGCAGTGGCGGAAACGATATGGCCAGCCCCCGGTACTCATGTCTGAACAGGAAGCCAGGCAGATTTTTTCCCAGGCCAACCCTGGGCTGAGTGGCCGGGATCTCAGCACCGTCTGGGAGCTCTTGGCCCGGGGGCGGGAAAGCGGGGAAGTACTCTCAGAGCTCGTGCCTTACCTGGAGGCCTTTTCCCGGCACAAGGCATGTTATAACCTGGCTGATTACACCGATCTTTTGCACAGCTGGCTTGAGGAGCTGCAAGACAGGGCCAAGGATCACATCTATTCTCAGGTCCTGGTGGACGAAATCCAGGATCTCTCAGAACTGCAAGGAGAGATCGTCCGGTCCCTGGTCCCGGACGACGGAGCCGGATTTTTCGGAATCGGTGATCCCAATCAGTCCATCTACGGTTTTCGAGGGGCCATGGGCGATGTGGCTTCCCGTTTCGGCAGGCAATGGCCCAACCTGGAGATCATCACCCTGTATCGCAACTACCGTTCGGGACAGGAGATTCTGGATGTAAGCACTGGACTGTGCCCCCAGTCCCTTCGCCTTCAGGCCCAAAAGAGCGCCCCCCGGGCTGCATTGACCTGGTATCAGGCCGAAAGTGGAATCCAGGAAGCACACTGGCTGGCCGGACACATAAAGTCCTTGATCGGGGGAACAAGTCACCTCCAGGCCGACCAGGCCGGGTCAGAAGGGCGTCTCGCTCCAGCTGATATCGCTGTCCTGGTCCGCTTGAAGGCCTTGATGCCACCACTGCAAAAGGCCCTGGATCAGCATGGAATCCCCTGCTCTGTTCCCGAATCTGCGCCTTTCTGGCAGGACGAACGGATACGGCTCATCCTGCGTACCGTAGCCCGTAATCTCGGCCTGCCTTTTGACCATAAAGACAAGGTCCTGGACTCTCCGGAGTGGATGACGGCCCACAGGCCCCAAGCCCTGGCCTCTGCCTGGGCCCAGGATTCCCACTTCGATCACGCCTTCTGGTCCAGCCGAGTTTTCAACGATTTGTGCACTGCCTTTGACCGTAACGGGAGCTGGACCGAACTTATGGCCTGGATCCAACTGGAGTCTGATGCGGCCCATATCCGGCAGCAGGCCCAAAGTGTCCGCCTGCTCACCTTGCATGCGGCCAAAGGCCTGGAATTTGAAGCCGTTTTCCTGCCCGCCCTGGAGCAGGGGATCCTGCCTTTTGCCGGACCGGAACTCTTTGCCCCGAAAAAGCCGGACAGCAGAGAAACAGCTCCGGATCCGGAAGAAGAAAAGCGCCTCTTGTACGTCGGCCTGACCAGGGCCCACAGTCAGGTGTATATGAGCTGTGCCAAAGGCAGAACCCTGGGCCATATTCAGGTACACCTGTCTCCCAGCCGTCTTTTGCAGCAACTGGATATGAGCCGGGTAAGCAAAGTGCACACCGTGGCCCGGACCAGACACCGAGAAAGGCAGCTCTCCCTGCTGGATGGGCTGAAGTGAGTTCAATGGGCTGTATTCACTGAATTTGCCGGATTGATCAGTGATGAAACTCTTGTCGGTGCCTCGCTTCATACGTGCTTTGCCTTCCGAAAATCTGAAAACCAGGTAACCATCATGCAATCATCAAGGGTCTTCCCATGACCACAATATCCGGTTCCAAAATATTCCCGGCCTCGCCCTGGCGGGTGGCCGCACCCTCTTTTATCTGGCCGGCCGGGGTGGGAGAGAATTGCAAGTACTTGGAAGGAATTGTCGACGAAGCAGCCCTGGTATTTTTCCAGACCCAGGGCTGTTTGGACTATGACCAGGTCGATCTTCCGGCCTGGATGGCCAATCTTGATCTGTCCTATCACCTGCACCTGCCCCTGGACCTGCCCTGGGAACAGGGGGGAGAGGCTGCGGCCGATGTGGCTGCCTCCCTGGCCCAGAAAATCGCCTTTTGCCGGCCCAAAAGTTTTGTACTCCATCCTCCACAAGCTGCAGAGACCTTTCTTCGTTTTCACCACCGCTGGTGTTCACTTGGCCTTTCCAGTCGCAGCTTGCTCCTGGAAAATGTAGAGGACAACGATCTCATCTCTCTTATGCCGGCTGTACAAGAGACTGCTTGTGGCATCTGCCTGGATTACGGTCATCTGGCTGTCTATGACCAGTGGGCCTTGCTCCGGGAAGATCTGGTCCTCAATCGCCTGAGCATGCTCCACATTTATGCCCCGGTTGGCGGGCATACCCACAAGGGCTTGACGCATCTGCCGGACCAGGATCAAGATGCGCTCCGGTACCTGCTGAGTCTGCTTCCGGCAGATGGGGTGGTGGTCCTGGAGGTCTTTTCCTGGCCGGACCTGCAAGCATCCCTTGACATTTTTTCCACCTGGATTAGGAATTGAAATTTACCCCCTCTGGCCCACCCATCCGGGGAAGGCCCGGGAGAAAGTTATGTCATATTTTCGCAAATTAGAGCACAAGGCGGCGGATCTGCTCAACCTGTGCAAAAAGAATGAGCGCTGGCTCATTCTTCTCAATGCTGACCCTGATGCCATGGCTTCAGCCATGGCCCTCAAGCGCATCATGGCCAGAAGAGTGCAGGGAGTCGGCCTGGCCATGGTCAATGAACTCAGCCGGCCTGACAATCTGGCCATGGTCCGCTATCTGCAGATTCCGGTCCAGCGCCTGACTCCTCCCCTGTCTGCCCAGTTCGATCGCTTCGCCCTGGTCGATTCTCAGCCTCACCATCATCCGGATTTTGCCTCATTTGACTTCTCCATTGTCATCGACCATCACCCAGTGAAACCGGAGTCCCCTGTCCAGGCCACATTTGTAGAGATTCAGCCCAATTACGGTTCCAACAGCACCCTGCTGACCGAATTCTTGTATAACTTGAACCTGCGTCCCGGAAAACACCTGGCCACTGCCCTGCTTTACGGGATCAAGACCGACACCCACAGCTTTGAACAGCACTTCCACGATGCGGACATCAAGGCCTTTCGATACTTGAGCAAATATGCCGATCACAGCATTCTACGCAAGATCGTCCGCAGCGAATTCCGGGTTGAATGGTTGAAGTACTTTTCACAGGCCTTTCGCAAAATTCGTCTCTGGGGCGATGGTTTGACCGTGTATATGGGGGAGGTGGACTCCACAGATATCCTGGTCATCCTGGCCGACTTCTTCCTCCGTATCCATGACATCTCCTGGGATATTGTTACCGGCACCATTGACAATACCCTGGTAGCCATCTTTCGCGGCGATGGGGTCAAAGGAGACATGGGCTCCCTGGCCACCCGCCTGTTCGGAAACGTGGGATCCGCCGGCGGACACAAGTCCATGGCCAGAGCCCAAATCCCTCTGGACAATCTGGGCCAGGAACATCCGCAGCAATTCATCTGGGAGCGCTTGCAGCAGTGCAAAATCATAAGTAAAAGCAAAAACGGCAAGTTTGCCGACGAAGACCTTGAATTGAAAGAAGAAGAGCTCATTGTCTCAGATCGACACAACCCGGAGGGATGAGAAAAAGTGTTCATTCACAATCAAGGACTGTGCTGAACACTCTTTGCACCTTCGAACCCCCAACTCCCGAGGAGCCCATGCCCCTGCAAGCCGACATGCATTGGTCCCATTCCCCCTTATACCTCATTGACGGCAGCTCTTTTTTATACCGGGCGTATTATGCCTTTCCTGACCTGTCCCGTTCTGACGGTTTTCCCACCAATGCCCTGTTCATCACCCTGCGTACCCTTCTCAAGGTCATTAAAAAGGAGCACCCGGAGCAGGCCTGTTTTGTTCTGGACGGCAAAGGGCCCAGCTTCCGCCAGGAGATCATGCCTTCCTACAAGGCCCAGCGCCAGAAAATGCCTGAGCCCCTGGGTCAGCAGATTGAGCCCCTGTTGCAGGGAGTACAGCTTCTCGGATTTTCGGTCCAGGTTGCCGAAGGTGCGGAAGCCGATGATGTGATCGCCACCTTATGCGCCCGCTCCAAGAAGGACCGACCGGTGGTCATCGTTGGATCGGACAAGGATCTGCGCCAATGCCTGGACACCTCGGTTGTCCTCTGGGACCCGGGGCAACGAACGGAAAGACTGATTACCCTGCAGGACTTCAAACAGGAGGAAGGCCTGGCCCCGGAGCAGTGGCCCGACTATCAGGCCCTGGTTGGAGACAGCAGCGACAACATCCCTGGTGTACCTGGAGTAGGCCCGAAGACGGCCAAAAAGCTTTTGGCCCGGTATCCGAATCTGGAGGCCTTGCAGGCCAATTTCGATCACTTGAGCGCCAGGGAGCAGCAAAAACTCGGCCCCCACATGCAGGTCGTGTTTCAATACCGGGAGTTGACCCGCTTAAAAACCGATGTCTCCCTGAAAATAGGACAGGAAGATCTTGGCTGTCGCCCCTCCAACTCACAAGAACTGAGAAATTTTTTCCAAACCTATGAATTCTCCAGCCTGATCAAGGAACTGGACGCTGATTCCGGAAACCATGAATCTTCGCAAGCCAGAAAGGAAAAGGAATCAGAGCAGCGCATCGAGCCCGCCCAGGTCCATTCGATCCCGGGTATTGCCCAGCATCAGGTTGGGCTGGTCTGCACCGAGGACGGTCTGCTCGTTGGATGGGAAGAACAGGAGGCTTATCTGCGCCTTTCATGCCAGGAAATGGTCCAGGCTCTGGCTCAATGCCCTCTTGTCTTTGTCCCCTCCTTCAAAGAGCTCTGTGAACAGGATGCGGCCTGGGAAGAGCTTTCCCCGGCCAAGGTCTTTGACCTCAGCCTGGCTGCCTACCTGCTGAGTCCTGAAGAGCGGGACTACACCTGGACCAGGATACTGCACGGGTTTTTGCCCCAGATTGGGGTCCATATCGAAAATCAGGCCTTGGCTGCTTTGCGCATTGGACAGATCCTGCACCAGCGACTTGAGCAGGCTGGTCTGGTAAACCTCATGGACCAGCTGGAGATCCCGCTTATTCCGGTCCTGGTCCGCATGCAGCGCCGGGGCGTGGGAATCGATTTGCAGGCCTTTGAGGATTTTCTACAAGAGGTTGAGGCCGACCTGGAACGGCTGACCCAATCTGCTTATGCCCGGGCCGGCCAGGAATTCAACCTGCGATCTCCGCAACAACTGGCTGAGATTCTCTTCAATCGCCTGGGCCTGCGCCCAGGTCGAAAGACCCCGGGAGGACAGCCGTCCACCTCGGTAACCGTTTTAGAAGGCCTCCAGCACCAGCATCCCATTATTAAGGACATCGTTGAGTACCGCAGCCTGGAGAAACTGCGCTCCACCTATTTGGCCCCTCTCCCTCGCCAGGTGCATGCCGATGGCCGGGTGCATACCACGTTTAACAACCTGGCCACTGCCACCGGACGCTTGTCCAGCAGCAACCCGAACCTGCAGAATATTCCTATCCGCGGGCAATTCGGCCCCCGCATGCGTTCCTGCTTTGTGGCCAGGAAGGGCAATGCATTGGTGGCCGCTGATTACTCCCAGATCGAGCTCCGGGTCCTGGCCCACCTGTCCCAGGAGCAGCATCTTATTCAGGCCTTTGCTGCCAACGAAGACATCCATGCCCGCACCGCGAGCTTGCTCTTGGACAAGTCCAAGGACCGGATCAGCGCTGATGAGAGACGCAAAGCCAAAACCATTAATTTTGGCCTCATCTATGGCATGGGTCCGCAAAAGCTGTCCCGGGAACTCGGTATTTCCCTCAATGAAGCCAAAGAGTTCATTGAAAAATATTTCAGTACATTGCAAAATGTGCGGCAGTTTTTCGATCATGTGGAGACCCAGGCCAAAACCAACGGCTCGGTGACCACCATCTCCGGCCGGAGACGTCTCCTGCCGGAGATCAACTCCAGAAATGAAAACCTGGCCGGACAGGCCAGACGCATGGCTATCAACACCATTGTCCAGGGCAGTGCCGCAGACATCATCAAAATGGCCATGCTCCGGGCGGAAGAGGATCAAGAGCTCAAAGAGCTCCATGCTGAACTCATTTTACAGGTCCATGACGAACTCCTCCTCGAGGTCCCGGCAGATGCGGCTCGAGCCAGTGGAGAGCGGACAGCCGCCTTGATGTCTTCGGTCATAAAGCTCGACGTACCCCTGGTGGTCGAGTGGGGCACTGGCCGCAGCTGGGCTGAGGCGCATTGAAGACAAAAGACAGAGGGCAAGGGGCAAAGGGCAAAGGGCAAAGGGCAAAGGGCAAAGAATGAACAGCTCTTCGCATACAAATGTCAAGGCGTGAGATCAAAATAATCCAGTGACAGAAAATTTTCTCAATCCAAACCAAGGCTTACATATGCTCAACAAACAACGCCTGCTGACCCCGGGACCAACATCCCTTCCGGAAGATGTCCGTCTGGCCCTGGCCCAGGACATGATTCATCACCGCAAGCAAGGCTTTGTCCACCTCATGCATCGGGTCCAAACCCAGTTGCAGACTTTGTTCGCCACCAGCCAGCCGGTGCTTCCCCTGTCCTGCAGCGGCACCGGGGCCATGCAAGCCGCTATAGACAACCTTTTTTCCGCCCAAGACAAGGTTCTGGTAGTAGATGGAGGCAAATTCGGAGAGCGCTGGGCCCAGATTGCTGAAAAAAACAGGCTCCAGGTCCAACGCCTCAAGGTGCAGCGAGGTCAGGCCGTGAGCCCGGAGGAGATTCAAACCGCTCTGAACCAGGATCCTGACCTGCGCGGTGTTCTGGTTCAATACTCCGAGACCTCCACTGGGGTCCTGCATCCCATTGAGAAGCTGGGTCGCATAACCATGGACTCCCAGGCGCTCTTGATAGTAGACGGCATCTCCGGCGTGGGCATCTCTCCCTGTCCTATGGATGACTGGCATATCGACTGCCTGCTGACAGGGTCCCAAAAAGGTCTCATGCTCCCGCCTGGTCTGGCCCTGATCAGCTTAAGCAATAAGGCCTGGGATAGAGTGGACAGCCTGTCCGGCACCAGCTTCTACTTTGACCTGGTCAAAGAAAAGAACAAATGGGAGCAGGGGCAGACGGCTTACACTTCACCCATCAACCTGATCATGGGCCTGGAAGCCAGCTTGAATCACTTGCTCAATCCGAATTTGGAACCTATCTTTCACAAACAATGGGCCCTGACTCAGATGGCCAGATCTGGTATCCAGGCCATGGGCTTGAGGCTTCTGGCCCCAACCCACTATACTTGGGGATTGACCAGCTTTTGGGTCCCTGAAGATACTGATGCCCAGGCCGTTTTGCAGAAGATGGCCGCTGATTTCAATCTCGTCCTGGCCGGAGGCCAGGACGAGCTCAAGGGCCGGATCATCCGCCTGGGACACATGGGATATGTGGATTGGGGAGACATTATGGCCGGGCTGGCCGCCCTGGGACATTGCCTGGGGCCGGACCTGCCCGGCACAGGCCGGAAAGATGCTTTGGAGCAGGCCATGGACGCCTATACTCAGGCTTTGGCTGATACCCGTTCGGCAGTGGATAAGCTTTTATCAGCCATGTAATGTCACCCAAAAAAAATCATCTTTGTCAGCTAAAATACAGGAGAACAATTATGATCAATCAAGATCCCACCCGGCCGGAAACCGAACCGCAACAGACGTCTGAAGAACGTAAAGAAGCAGCCGAGGCCTATGAAGACAAGGCCAAGGAGCAGGCCCAGCAGGATCCCCTGCCCAAGGTGGATATGAACACCTTCATTCTGTCCTTAAGCTCCTCTGCCATGGTCCATTTGGGCGAAGTCAACGACCCCCAGACTGGAAAAAGTCAAACCGACCTCAATCTGGCCCGGCACACCATCGATATGCTGGCCATGCTGGAGGAAAAGACCAGAGGCAACCTGAGTACGGATGAAGAAGGTCTGCTGAAAAACATCCTCTTTGAATTGCGGATGAAATATGTCCAAAAGGCGGGATGACGAACATGTCCAAGCACAAATACGCAGTGGGTTTGGTGGGAGTGACCGGTTACACGGGCATGGAGATGCTCCGTTGTCTTCTGCATCACCCTGGTTTTGAACTCACAACCGTGACCTCCAGGCAGGAAGCGGGGAAAACCATTGCCCGGCTCTTTCCTCAGCTGCAAAGCACCGCTTTGGGAACCATGGTTATCAGTGAACCGGATGTGGACCAACTGGCCCGGGATTGCCATCTGGTCTTTCTGGCCGTTCCCCATGGAACAGCCATGCATATGGCCGCGGCCCTTGTCCAGCGGGGGACGAAGGTGGTGGACTTAAGCGCCGATTTCCGACTTAAATCCCAGGAAGCCTTTGAGAGCTGGTACAATTGCCGACACCAGGCCCCGGAGCTTCTGTCCGGTGCGGTCTACGGCCTGCCTGAACTTTACGCAGCAGATATCGCCCAGGCCAGGTTGGTGGCCAATCCCGGCTGCTACCCCACCTCAGTCCTTCTGGGCCTGTACCCGGCCCTTCAGGCCGGCCTGGTCCACAGCCAGGGCATTGTGGCCGACAGCAAATCCGGAGCCAGCGGGGCCGGACGGGGGGCCAAGGTCGGAACCCTGTTCTGCGAAGTATCCGATACTTTCAAGGCCTACGGCCTGGGCACCCACCGGCATACTCCGGAGATCGACCAGGAAGTAAGCCGCATGGCCCAAAAGACGGTCCAAGTCTCCTTTAATCCCCACCTGCTGCCCGTCAACCGAGGAATTCTGACCACCCTGTACACCATGGCCTTGGTTGGGGTCGGAATTGAAGACCTGCGCCGAGCCTATGCAGCCTTTGACCGGGAGCACCCCTGGATCCGTCTGCAGCCTGAGGGCGTTCTGCCGGAGCTGAAGAACGTTCGAGGCACCATGTATTGCGATATGGGAGTGGTTCTGGACGAACGGACAGGGCGGGCGATCATCGTCTCAGCCATCGACAATCTCTGTCGCGGGGCCTCGGGCCAGGCCTTGGCCAACGCCAACCTTATGTGCAAACTGCCGCTCACTACCGGCCTGAATCTGCCTGCCCTGGTGCCGTAACTCGAAGTCTGTCGATAGGGCTTGTCACCCAGCAACCTCTTTGTTATATTTTTATAAAATATTCAAAGAGAGGTTGCATTATGCACACAACAAATCTTCGCAAAGTTGGCGGATCGATTATGTTGGCTGTTCCCCCGTCTATACTTGACCTATTGAATCTGCAGGCGGGATCTACAGTAGGTGTGACGGTTGACGGCAACATGCTCGTCATTGAGCCTCATCCAAGCCCACGCTATTCGTTGGATGAACTCCTCGCCCAATGCGATGGATCGGCAAACATGACCGAGGAGGATCAAGAATGGCTTGAAACCAAGCCGGTAGGGAATGAGCTTCTGTAATGGAACGGGGGGATATTTATCTCGTGTCCTTGGATCCTACATCCGGACATGAACAGCAAGGGAGACGCCCAGTATTGATAGTTTCCCCGACCCCTTTCAACCAGGTCACAAAAACCCCCGTCGTTTTACCAATCACCAGTAAAGGGCAGTTTGCACGTACAGCCGGGTTTGCTGTCTCCCTTACTGCAGCTGACACAAAGACCATCGGTATTATTCGTTGCGATCAACCACGAGTCCTGGACCTTGAACCTCGCAAGGCCCGAAAGCTGGAGAGTGTTCCTGAACATATTATGACCGAAGTCCTGGCCAGGTTGATTCCGATCTTTGAATAAGAAAAGGGCTTCCCTCCCCTTATTCTTCCCCATTGCGCTGATCCAGGATCCGTTTGCTCTTGGCAAAGGTCCGGGGCAGCTTTCCGGGATCGACAATGAACACCTCGCTCCGGACCAGAAGATGACGACGCAATGAGGTGGCAATGGCCTTGGACAGGCCGCTGTCCAAATCAGAACGGGCATCAGGCCGGCGTTCAACCTTGATCAGCATCTGGTCCACTCCTGCCTTGCGGCCCAGGACGACCTGATATTCGGAGCTCAGTTCAGCAAATTCATGCAATACGTCCGCGATCTGACCGGGATAGATGTTCACCCCCCGAAAGATGAACATATCATCGGACCGGCCCAGGATACGGTCGTGCCTGGGGAGTCCCAGACCGCAGGCACATTCCCCGGGCAGCAGACGGGTCAGGTCCCGGGTCCGGTAGCGGATCAAAGGTGTCCCTCGCTTGCACAGGGTGGTGACCACCATTTCCCCCACCTCGCCCGGAGGCACCGGCAAAAGGGTATTGGGATCGATGACCTCCAGGATAAACATATCCGCCCAGTAGTGCAGGCCCTGGTGTTCCCGGCATTCCAGGCCGGTTCCCGGTCCATACAGCTCGGTCAGGCCCGGGATGTCGAAACAGTCTTCCAGGCCAAAGACCTCCTCTACCCGCTGGCGCATCTTGGGGGTATGCGGCTCAGCCCCAAAAATGGCCTTTTTCAGATGAACTTGATCCTGAAGTCCATATTTTTCCACTTCTTCGGCCAGAAGCAGGGCCATGGAAGCGGTAGAGCACAGGCAGGTCGTTTTCATATCTGTGAGAAACTGAAGCTGGATCTCCAGATTCCCGGGCCCCAGAGGCAGGGCCATGGCCCCGAAATGTTCGCAGCCCAGTTGAAAACCAGCTCCGGCGGTCCACAGTCCGTAGCCCACGGCAATCTGGACTCGATCGGTTCGTCCCAGCCCGGCCAGCTCGAAACACCTGGCCATCATCAGCTTCCAGGTATCAATGTCATCCTGGGTATAGGCCAGGATCTTGCGCTTGCCTGTAGTTCCTGATGAAGCGTGGATTCGGACCACTTCTTCCTCTGGCACACTGAGAAGAGGCAGGGGATAGTCGCTGCGCAGATCGTCCACAGAGGTAAAGGGCAGATGAGCCAAATCGTCCAGGCTCTTGACTCCCTGGGGATCAACTCCATTTTGGTCCAGCCGCCGCCGGTAATAGGAACTGCCGGCATAAGCGTGCTTCAGGGTCCATTGCAGACCGCTCAGTTGTTGCTCAGCCAGATTTTCTGGCGTACACTCGGAAAAAAAACGATAGGGTTTCTTTGCGCTTTTGTTCATACACGTCTCACCTTACCCGAGAGCCATGACCAGCACCGCTTACCTTTTCGGCCTGTTTCCTTTTGTGGCCTGCATCCTGGGACTCATTCTGGGGAGTTTTTCCAATGTCTGCATTCATCGGTACCTGCAAGGGAGTTCCATCGTCTTTCCCTCTTCCCATTGCCCGTTGTGCAAGCACAAACTGGCCTGGTGGGAAAACATCCCCCTGATCAGCTATATCCTCTTGCGCGGAAGATGCCGAAGCTGCCAGGGAGCCATCCACTGGCGTTATCCTGTAGTCGAAGCCCTCTCCGGACTCTGGGCCCTCCTCTTGGCCCTCAAGTTCGGACTGAGCCCCGCTTTCGCCGTGTATCTCTTCTTTGGCCAGATCCTGATCATCATCAGCTTCATCGACCTGGAAGTTTTCATTCTTCCGGACATCTACACCCTGCCCGGAGCCCTGGCCGCCCTGATCGCCGCTGGGCACTTCCTGGATCTTTCCTGGTCCGCATCCCTTATCGGGGCCCTGGCCGGCGGGGGCATTTTCCTGGCCCTGCAGCAGGGCTTCAGATGGCTCAAAGGCCGAGAAGGACTGGGGACCGGGGATATAAAGCTCATGTTCCTTTTGGGCGCTTTGCTCGGCTGGCAGGCCCTGCCCCTGGTGGTATTTATGGCCGCAGTCAGTGCTCTGGCCGTCAGTCTTTTTTATCTGCGCCGGGCCAGTGCCAAAGGGTTGCAGACTGCTGTGCCTTTCGGTCCTTTCCTCAGTCTGGGAGGCATGCTGTATATCCTGTGCGGCCCCCAGATCTGGCAGTGGTATCTGGGATTTTAAAGATCATTTCCAGGAAATGATTTTTAAAATCCTTTAAACGTCCCCTGCCAAGCTGTCCTCAGCTTCTGAACCTCATCACGAATCAAAGCCTCCCCACCCTGCTGCACCGTGAGGACTGGCTCTTCCCGCACCTGCCCCACCCGGGCCAGGCACTGCCCGGCAAAAAGCTGTTCAAAGGCCTGGGTCTTATCCTCAGGCACGCTGACCAAAAACCGACTGGGTGTCTCACTGTACAAAAGTTCTTCCAGAGCGTATTCCTCCCCACCGCTGACCGGGACCCGATCCAAATGCAGCTCTGCCCCAAGATTGCCTCCGATGCACATCTCAGCCGTGGCCACACCGAGACCGCCGTCCGAGAGGTCATGGCAGGCCGAAACCAATCCCTGTCTCATCGCTGAATACAGATCCAGGTATCTCCTTCTGGCACTGACCACATCCACCTGGGGCACAAATCCACCCATGAGCCCCAGCTCGCTCACCAGTTCACTGCCCCCCAGATCTTTTCCCGTCCGGCCCAAAAGATACACGACGTCTCCTGGCTGTTTGAAGTCCGAGGTGCAGCACAAGTTGACGTCCGGGATGACGCTGATGACTGAAAACAGGACAGTGGGCGGGATAGAGATCTTGTACTGGTCAATGGTATAGTCATTTTTCATGGAATCCTTGCCCGAAATACAGGGGACTCCAAAGCCGAGGCAGAAATGGGCCAGAGCCTGATTGGCCCGGACTAGCTGGGCCAGCTTGTGTTCCCCGTCCGGGGTCTTTTCCGAGTGCACAGGATCGCACCAGCAGAAATTATCCACTCCGGCCATGTGCCGCAGGTTGCCACCCACGGCCACAGCGTTGCGCACCGCTTCATCCACTGCATTGGCCATCATCCAATAGGTGTCCAGGTCCGAATACCTGGGGCACAGACCATTGGAGACCACCAGGCCCTTGTCGCTGTCCAGAACAGGGCGGATGACCGCGGCATCAGCCGGGCCGTCCTGCATCACGCCGGTCAAGGGCTTGATCACGCTTCCGCCCTGTACCTCGTGATCGTACTGGCGGATGATGTATTCACGGCTGCAAATATTTAAGCGTCCCAACATGCGCTGCAAAAGCCGGGCTTGATCCCGATCTTGACCGGCCACTTGGACTGGCTGCTGCGGCTTGGGATCCCATTTGGCCGACAGCTCCATTTGCGGCAGGCCGTGATGCAGAAAATCCATCTCCAGTTCGCCCACCAGCTTCTCCCCATACCAGACCCTAAACAGCCCGCTCTGGGTGAAACGGCCCAAAGGGGTGGCCTCCACGTCCATCTCCTGGGCCATACGCAAAAAAACATCCAGCTTGTCTTCCGGCACAGCCAGGGTCATTCGCTCCTGGGCTTCGGAGAGCAAAATCTCCCAGGGGACCAGACCGTCATACTTCAGAGGCACCTGGGCCAGGTCCAGCTCAACTCCCCCGGTGTCCTCGGCCATTTCCCCCACTGAAGAGGACAACCCACCGGCCCCGTTATCCGTAATCGCATTGTATAAGCCCTGGTTCCTGGCCCGGATGATGAAATCGTACATCTTGCGCTGAGTAATAGGATCCCCGATCTGGACCGCTGTGGCCGGAGACTCGGCGTGCAGGGCCTCGGAAGAGAAGGTGGCTCCGTGGATGCCGTCCTTGCCTACCCGACCTCCGGTCATGACCACGACATCCCCGGGCCGGGCCTCTTTCTCGTGGCTGGGCCGGTCCTGGATCTGGGCCGGCATCATGCCCACTGTACCGCAAAAGACCAGGGGCTTGCCCAGAAAGCGCTCATCAAAAACCAATCCCCCATTGACTGTGGGTATCCCGGATTGATTTCCGCCGTGCTCCACTCCCCGGCGCACGCCTTCCAGGACCCGATGGGGATGGAGCAGACGCGGCGGCAGGGACTGATCATAAAATGGGGAGGCAAAGCAAAAGACATCCGTGTTGCACACCAGGTTGGCCCCCAGTCCGGTGCCCATAGGATCGCGGTTCACGCCTACAATCCCGGTCAAGGCCCCGCCGTAGGGGTCCAGAGCCGAGGGGCTGTTGTGCGTCTCCACCTTCACGCACACGCTGTTATGGGTATCGAAACGGATCACCCCGGCGTTGTCCTTAAACACCGAGAGGCAAAAATCTTTGTCCTTCATCCGTTGCCGCAAGGTAGCCGTACTGGCCTGGATATAGGTGGAAAACAGGCTGTCTATTACCTGCTTCCGGCCCTGGGTTTTGTCTTTGTAGGTGATCCGGGCATTGAAGATCTTGTGCTTGCAGTGCTCGGACCAGGTCTGGGCCAGGGCCTCGAGTTCCACATCCGTGGGATGAACGGACAGGCCGCTTGCGGTCCGCCGTTTCTGTACCTCCACCTGGGCGTAATAGGCCTGAATGGTCCGCAGTTCGGCCGGACTCAGGGCCAAAATCCGTTCCTGGCTCAGACGCTGCAATGCATTATCATCCAGCCCAAGAAGGGAAATCTCCTCAACCTGATCCGTAGACCGCCCGCTGACCCGGGGGACCTGGGCCGCAAATCCGGGATCCTGCTCCCACTCGTAACGACTCCTGAGGGCATAGCGCTCAATAAGCTCATTGGCCAAGAGATCGGTGGCTATGCTCTGCACCTGTGCCCGGGACAAAGATCCTGTAATCAGGTATTGCACCGCGCTGTACACAGCCACATCCTGGCCGAAACCAATGCTCAGCCCGTTTTTGACTGTCCCGGCGGCCACCCGGCCTTCGTTGTCCGTCACCCCGGGCCGGAAGCCGATCTCCAGGATCCAGTCAAACTCTGCTGCCAAGGGCTCTAAGGACACGTCGTGCAGGACCGGATCGTGAAGCAGGGCCTGATCAATGACTTCCCGGGCCTGCTCCCGGCTGATGCCTTCCAGGGTGTACACGGTTATCAAGTCCACACTGTCCACCTGCAGATCCAGCTCCTTGCCTATGCGCGAAGCCACTCCCCGGCCTTGCATGTCGGTCAGGTGGGTTTTCAGTTTGACCGCCAAACGGTGCAACATAAATGCTCCTGTGGAGAAAAATCGTGTCCGCCCGGCTAGGACCGGGAGCCGTGGGGCTGAATTTTTCCTACCAGACTCCCTGGCAAAGGCCAAGAGCCGATTCTAGTGTTCAGCTTTGCCTCCGGCAAATCTGAAATATTTTTTGCCCCAAAGCGGGCAAAAAAAGAAAAGTTGCCGGAGTGATCATGAATGAAACTGACCAAGAGGGCAGGGCCCGGCACTCAGTTCCAACATGGGCGTTTGTTTTTTTCTTTGACTTTCCAACTGGATCTGAGTGCCGGGCCCGCCCGACGCAAAAGCCCGGCTCGCAAGTAGGCCGCCCTTGCCCCCAAGGGCAGGCCCTCTTCAAAGGTAAATCTCGTTTCATACGAGCGCCGTACCTGGCGGGCCTGTTATCTGTTATTCGTTATTTACTAAACTGAACCCTTATTGAACATCACTCCAACTCGCGCTATGCTCATCACTACATCTCAACTCAACATACGAGCCCTGGCATGAAACGAGGCATCGTCTGGGCGGATTGTCCGAAAGTTTCATCCCCGATCAATCCGGCATTTTTTTGCGCTAAAACGCAAAAAAATATTTCAGATTTGCCGGAGGCAAAGCTGAACAAGGAAGCCCATCATGATTCATCCCTGGACTGTTGTCCACTCCAGCAAGAGCTCTTACCGCATCTTCAACCTGCGTACCGACCGGGCTGTTTCACCCCGTACCGGCCAGTCCCATGACTTTTATATCCTGGAATCCGCACCTTGGGTGAATATTATTCCCATCACTCCGGACGAAGAGGTGGTCTTTATCCGCCAGTACCGGCACGGGATACAGGAGAGCACCCTGGAGGTCCCCGGCGGTTTGGTTGAGTCTTTCGACGATCCGGAATCTGCGGCCCTCCGTGAACTCAAAGAGGAGACCGGGTATGAAGGCCAGGACATCCATTTCCTGGGCAAGGTCCATCCCAATCCGGCCATTCAGGACAATGAATGCCACTCTTTTGTGGTCTGGGACGTAAAAAAGACCGGCCTGCAGGACCTGGACGCCAAGGAGGACATTGAAACGATTCTCTATCCCCTTTCCGCGGTGCCCCAAATGATATTTAGCGGACAGATCACCCACTCCCTGGTCCTGTGCGCCTTTTTCTATTTCTTTGCCGCCAATCGACCAGATCTCATGTTTGCAGGCTAAAAACTCCAGACTCAGTTCACAATATTTCCAATTCAGCACGCAGCGCTTCCAATTCTCTGCGGGACTGATCAGTTTTGAAATCCTCCAACCGCTTGACCGGTTTCTGAAGTAAGATTACATTTGGGATCTAAACGATCACAGGGGACCTTGCCATGCAAATGACCATCCGCTTACCTGACGAATACAAGACCCGCATCGATGATATCGCACTGCGGACCGGCTTAAAAAGATCCGAAGTCGCTCGATTGGCCATAAAGCAATTTATCGAAGACTTTGATTCACAGAGAGCGGAAGAGCGCCCAGCAGCCAGAGCCAGGGATCTCCTTGGTGTGGCTGAAAGCGGGGTATCTGACTTGGGGACCGAGCACAGGCGTCATCTTTTGAGACGAATGCAGGAAAGAAAGCAGTGAAAGCCTTGCTTGACACCGGACCTTGGGTTGCTCTCATTGATCGAAGCGAGTCCATGCATACGCTGTGTATGCAGTGGTTTGAGACCTTTACCGGCACCTTATACACAACAGAAGCAGTACTTACCGAAGTCCTTTATCTTCTCAACTTTTCGGTCCAGGCCCAGCAGGCAGCTTTGGATTTTGTTCTCCGGAAGATTGTCACCCTGGTTCCTTCAGATATACATTGTTTATCCACCATTCGCTGGCTGATAGAGAAGTATGCCGACCTGCCCATGGACTTTGCGGACGCAACCCTTGTCTGTCTCGCAAGTGAATCCAAAATCTTACATATAGCCACCTTGGACCGGAGAGACTTTTCCATATACAGAACCGTTGATGCTCAAATGTTCACTATTTTCCCTCAGCATCCGGTTCCTTAGGCCCGACTGAACAGAGGAGTGGAGCAAATGAATTTCACCTTTAAAGATTTCCTGGCCCTGGAAGTCAGTCCGGCTTTGGGCTGTACTGAGCCGGTGGCCGTCGCCTTGGCCGCTGCCGCTGCCGCTGGCCTCCTCCCCACGCGCTCTCCGGACCGCATTCGAATCAAAGTGGACGGCAATGTGTTCAAAAACGGTCTGGCGGTTATGATCCCGGGAACTGATGGCCGCCGGGGCCTGGATCTGGCCGCGGCCCTGGGGGCAGTGGCCGGGGACGCCGGCCGATCCATGCAGGTTCTAGAAGGCCTCAGTCCCGAGCAGGTGGAGCAGGCTGCTGATCTGGTCAGCTCCAATCGGGTGGAAGTAGATCTGGACCCCGATCAGCAAGGTCTGTTTATCCAGGCTGAGGTTACAGCCGGCCGGGACACAGCCCGGGCACTCATCCAGGACGCCCATGACAGCATTGTTGATCTTCAGCTCAACAATCTCAAAGTTTCGGACAGTGTCCTCTTGGCCGACAACCAGGACTTGAATACCTTACCTGCCCACCATGGCGTTGGCCATTTGGAGGCTTGGCTCAAAGAGCAGTCTCTGTCGTCCCTCCTGGATCTTGTCAATCAAATCGATGACCAGGATCTGAGCTTTCTGCGCCAGGGGGTGGATATGAACCGAAAGCTGGCTGAGTTCGGTCTGAAACACGCCCCAGGACTTGGCGTGGGCAAGGCCCTAGCCGATCTGGCTGAGAACAACGTCCTGCACAAGGATATGCTCCTGAAGGCCAAGATCTGGACCGCGGCTGCAGCTGACGCCCGTATGGCCGGAGCGGATCTTCCGGCCATGAGCTCGGCCGGAAGCGGAAACAACGGGCTCACTGCCATCCTGCCCATCTGGGCTGCCGGCGAGTTTTTGGACTGCTCGGAGACCGCCCTGCTCAAGGCAATTGGTCTGAGTCACTTGGTCACCGCCTATATCAAAACCCATACCGGCCGCCTTTCCGCAGTCTGCAGCTGCTCTTTGGCTGCCGGGGCCGGATCGGCTGCCGGCCTGGCCTACGCCCTGGGAGGTGATATCCACTGCCTGACCCGGGCCATAAACAATGTGATCGAAGACCTGGGCGGGGTGCTCTGCGACGGGGCCAAGACCGGGTGCGCTTTAAAGCTGGCAACTGCAGCCGGGTCTGCTGTTCAAGCTGCCCTGCTGGCCAGCCGGAATGTGGGAGCCGTCCCGGTGGAAGGCATCCTGGGCCAGAGTCCGGAACAAAGCATCGCCCATTTGGGACGGCTGTGCCGGGAGGGCATGCCCCAGACCGGGGCCACCATCCTGGATATCATGCTGGGCAAGCGCAAGAGTGGAAGCTCACAGTGATCCGGAAGTGAATTGAGCTTCAGGCAGATTTCAGCGCCGCCTCCGGCGGGCCTGTTATTCGTTATTCGTTATTTGTAAGAAGCCGCCCGTGTGATTCAGGATGAAACCGGCCCGTGGATAGAAGGTTCTTCTTTTGAAATTTGCAATTGCACATTCCCGATGAGGCCCCTATGATCATCGATGCCCATGTCCATATCTGCCCTCCGGAAGTCCGGAACAAACGTGAGGACTATCTTCCCAATGAACCGGAATTTGCCGCAATTTATAAAGATCCCAGGGCCAAGCTGGTGGGGGCAGTGGAACTCATCCAGACCATGGACGATCAGGGTGTGGACAAGGCCGTGGTCTTTGGCTTTCCCTGGCGGCATGAGGCCAACTTCAGACTGAACAACGACTATGTCCTGGAAGCCACGGCCCGCTTCCCGGACCGGCTCATCCCTTTTTGCTGTTTCGACGTCACCCACCCAGGGGCCTTACAGGAAACCGAGCGCTGCCTGCTGACCGGAGCCCGGGGAGTGGGCGAGCTGGCCTTTTATTCCGCGGGCATAGATGAAGAAGCCAGAAAAGCCCTGATTCCCCTGGCCAAGCTCTGTGCCGAGGCCAAGGCCCTTGTCTCCCTGCATACCAATGAGCCCATCGGGCATGCCTATCCGGGCAAGAGCCCCATGACCCTTTCCCAGCTCTATGCTCTGCTCCAGGCCACACCGAATACGCGCTGGCTCCTGGCCCACCTGGGGGGCGGGCTGCCCTTTTACGCCTTTCTGAAAAAAGAGGTGCAGAAAACCCTGGCCAACGTGTGGTTCGACACCGCAGCCATGCCCTTTCTCTACCGTCCCCAGGCCCTCCCGGCCATGGCCGAGGCCGTAGGTCTGGACAAGCTGCTTCTGGGCACCGACTTCCCCCTCCTCCCGCCCAAGCGCTATTTCCGGGAACTTGAAAATTCAGGACTGGATCAGAATGAACTAGGCGCTGTTTTGGGCCAAAACGCAGCCAAGCTCTTGGAGCTTGAATCTTGACTCTGCATTGTTTTGAACTATAATATATACAATATGAACCATTAAATAGTTCAGACAGCGCTCATGCCCTTGAAAGTGGATCTGTACTTATAACTTTCGACAAACACTTTCAGCACGTTCCAGGCCTACGGCTCTTTCCCGGCTTTGTATCCCCCAGATGATTCCCCAAACCCCACCTGTATAAGCTATGACAGTTCAGATCACTTCTCCCCTGCCTATACGCACCATCCCTAAGGAAGAAGCCGTTTTTTGGCTTGATAAAGACGGCCGCTGGCGCAACCAGCATGGAAAATTCCGCAATCCGAAAATCATTGCTCATTTTCACGCCTGTATCCAACACGATGAACATGGCTACTTCCTGACCCAGGATCATCCCCATTACCGGGAAAAGATCTATTTTCCCTATGAGGATACTGCTCTTTTTGTCTTTGATGTCCAGGAGAAAGACCAGGAAGTGGTGCTCAAGCTGAATACCGGGAAGCAAGTCCCCCTCCCTCCAGACAAGCTGTTCATCCAAAACGACCACTTATACATGGATCTGGACAGCGAAAGAGTAAAGTTCTCTGAACGGGCCTTGATCACTCTGTCCAAATATCTGCAGTTCGACGAGGAGCGGGACAAAGCCTGGATAAGCTACCAGGGCCGATTCTGGCCTATCCCGTTTGCCTGAAAAGCAGAAAAAGCGATAAGCGCTCAGAGAATCCGCTCTGCTGTTGACAATCTCCACCGGGGCATTCACCCCCCGCTGCGCTTGACCGTAAACCCCTCTTTCCTCAGCTCTTCCACCAGCAGATCCCGATGATCACCCTGAATCTCGATCACCCCGTTCTTTACGGTTCCCCCGCTGCCGCACTTGGCCTTCAGGCGCTTGGCCAGCCGGGCAAGGTCCTGGTATTGAAGCTGAAGGCCTGTCACCAGGCTCACCCCTTTGCCCTTGCGGCCCTTTGTCTCCCGCCCAATGCGCACAATCCCGTCTCCGGGATGAGGCGCCGCCTTGTTCCTGCATCGGCACCTGGCCGCAGGCTCACCGCACTGGGGACACACCTTTCCTTTGTCCGTGGAATACACGGGACCACTGTCAGCTTCTGGCTTCTTATTCATAACCCAACCTATGGACAGGAATTGGCCTTACGTTTCTTATCTGTAATCGGCAGCAACCTCTTGGACCATGTCCCGAATCCTTTGCGCTGTTGTCCGCCCAATCCCTTTGACCCGGCGAAGATCTTCATATTCGGCTGTAAACACCTTTTCCACACTGCCGAAGACCTCGAGAAGCAGTTCGGCTTTGTCCCTTGACCTTCATTGCTTTCTTCTTCGGTTGGCTGAACGTACTCGGTACAGACGTTCTGTAAACCCGCCCTGCAGTTCAAAGTCCCGGGCCTGACGCTCGAGCTGGCGGGCAAGCATAGAACAGGCCACCCCGATCAAAACCAGAGCCGCATTAGCGGCAAGCTCGGGATACATGGACTTAATGGACTGAATCGGCTTCTGCACTTGAACATTTTGTCCATTATGTCCATAACGTCCATACTCCCTCTGTGCTATCTCTTTGACCCAATCGGCTACATCATCCGCTGTCTGACATCGGCGTGAGGCGAGTTCCTGGCGGCGCATATCATTGATATCCCAAAGCAGCATCCCCCGTTGCCGCAAAAAATCCTCATAGTCCAGGCGCAGCTCCTCCAGGCTTGCCCTGGCCACGCTTGTCAGCTTGAGTTCCATCTTATTGGAGGTCGCACTGGCCTTGCTGCCTTCAGCTATATTCTGCACTCCGCTGCGTGCCGCCTGGACCATTTGATCATGGGTCCGGCTCCTCGTGGCAATATACCGATCACAGAACCGCACGGTTACATCATAAATCAGCTGGGCAATCTGAAAGCTTTTCAGATTGCGGTACCCGCCATGTTGGGGAATAAGGGTTTCCCGGTCACTCAAAGGCATATCCTCCGCAGATCTTATGCGTCCAGCAACTCTTCTTGCACCTTATACCCTATTGCCCCTTAGCGGACCAGGATTCCCTGATGGGCCAGGACGATCTTAATCTGCCCATAGCTGATCTCTTCGCCGAGCACCTCCTTAATTTCCCTTAATGAGTTTCCCTCAGCCGAGGCAATGGCCTGTTCAATGGCTTTTTGCCTATCCCCGGACAACAACTCATCGATGCCCAGTTCTCCCTGTTGCACTAAAGTGCTCAAATGACTTTCAATGGTCGACTGGGCCAAGCCCCTGGCTGCAGCAATCTGTTCCAGGCTGTGCCCCTTTCTAAACATCTCCAGGGTTATCCGTCTGGTCTCTCCTGCCTGCCCTGCCCGGCCGGGCTGCTGCTTCTCCGCCGATTTTGGTTTTTCCGGCAAAACCACTTGCTCAATTCCGTGTCTGCGGCGATAGGCAACCACCATATCGACCAGCTCATAGCCGAACTTGGCCACGGTTTTGGCTCCCACCCCGCGTATCTTCTCCAGTTCAGCCAGGGTCTGGGGCAGGGTAACCGCAATCTGGACAGCCACCCGTTGATGCACGACCTGATACGGGGCCAGCTCAAGCTCTTTGGCTTTGGCCGTCCGCCACTCCTTCAAAGCTTGAAAAAGCTCTGGATGGGCGATATCTGCTTCAGTGTAGTCTGCGGACTCCGGCTTTTTCCTCTTCTGGGGACTGAAATCGACTTCGGCCTTGGCCACCGCCTGCAGGTATGCGGCCGAAGAAAATCCCTGTTCACAGCTCTTGACCCCAGCCAGCTTGACTTCCAGCTCCTTTTGCAGATTCCCCTAGGCATTGATGATCTTTTTCTCCACCTCGGCGTTATCCGTTTCCACGCCAATTGCGGACAGTGGTTGGGACAGATTGCGGTCCAGCTTGTCTTGAAACCATTTGGACCCTTTGCTGATCCGATCCTGGATATAGGCATCCGTTTCCGGCAATCGGTCCGGACTGAAAGTGCCCCGGAGCTCCCGCAAAAAGACATTACTGACCTCAAAGACCTCTCCTGCCATGCTTTGGAGCTGGCCAATATCAGGAATGCCGGCAAGCTGAACCAGGTGACTGTTTTCACCAAGCAAACGGGCGAAGTACCCAAGCCGGCCCCGTAACGGGCCCATATCAAAACACTTTAGCAGCAACTGCTGCTGAAAGGAGACCTTGGCCTGCTCCAAATGCTCCTGCGTGGGTGGGTTCTGTCTCACCTGGCGGTCAAAGTGGAGGATAGCCTTATCCGGGCTCATGCCTCGGGGGGCGAGTGGGGAGCTCAGGACCATGCCCTCCATGCTTTTGCACCGGCTCAAGGCCACATAGACCTGGCCGTGGGTGAAGGCGTTTTGGGCATCGATGATGGCCCGGTCAAAGGTCAGTCCCTGGCTCTTATGAATGGTGATGGCCCAGGCCAGCTTCAGGGGGTACTGGGTAAAGGAACCGATGATCTCTTCCTGGATGTCCTTGCTTTCCGGATTGACAGTGTATTTGATATTCTCTCAGGTCAACGGTTCCACCTTGATCGGCTTTTGGTCTCCGGGGCACAAGACCTGGATCTCTTCCTGGGAAATGGCCGTGATCCTGCCGATCTTACCGTTGTAATAGAGCTTTTCCGGGCTGGGGTCATTGCGCACGAACATGACCTGGGCCCCTTTTTTGAGCAGGAGCTCAGACGAGGTCGGGTAGATATATTCCGGAAATTCTTCCGATATCGTGGCTTGAAAGCTATACTCTTGGCCCTTAAGTTCATCCAGCCTGTGCTGGTTGATGTTCTGAGCCTTTCTGTTGTGGGAGGTCAGGGTGATGTAGCCTTGCTCCGTGTCCGGGGCAAAGTCCGGACAGTAGCGGGTGTTCAGTTTTTGAATGGATTCTTCATCCAGCTTGTTGTCCCGTACTTTATTTAAGATCTGAATGAAGCTGTCGTCCGACTGCCGAAAGATGTGCCCGAGCTCTATGGTTATGAATTGGGTCTCTGTCAAAGCCTGACTGCTGAAAAAATACACTGATTCGTAATAGGCCTGCAAAATCTCCCAATCATCCGGCTTGGCCACAGGAGAGAGCTGATGCAGATCTCCGATCATCAAAAGCTGTACTCCGCCGAAGGGCTGGGTACTGCGGCGGTGACGCCGCAGGGTCGCATCCACGGCATCCAGCACGTCGGCCCGGACCATACTGATCTCATCGATGACCAAAAGGTCCAGGCTCTGAATGATGTTCTTCTTCTCCCTGCTGAACCTGAACTGGCGCTGCTGTTCCCGCTCAAAGGCCTCGCTGCCGGGCACAAAAGGACCGAATGGCAGCTGAAAGAAAGAGTGCAGGGTCACGCCTCCGGCATTCAGGGCGGCCACCCCGGTGGGAGCGGTGGTAATCATCCGCTTGCTGGAAGAGTTCTGCAGCTTTTTCAAAAAAGTGGTCTTGCCTGTGCCCGCCTTCCCGGTCAAAAAGACATGATGCCCGGTCTGCTCTACATAACCCTCGGCCCGCTCCAGCTCCTGATGTGTCACCCATTCAGACTGCATAGGTGTGTATCCCCTTTCTTTGAATTTGGCCCAGCTGCACCAGTCTATTCCCGATTACCTCACATCCCCCAAACCGTTATCTTTTGCCCCTGATATGCCTCTTTCCGCCTGAAGAGCTTCTCTTCCCAGGATACATTTACTCGGCGATCAAAGACGATGAGATGACCTTCCTCCGCCCCGCAGCGGTCCATGTACTCCCAGGTCTGGTGTAGACCCTCCTGGATGGTTTTCTCCAGGCTCTTATACAGAATCTTCAGCTCAATAACCGCCTTCTGTACCGGTCCCTGCCAGCGGGTCCAGGCGGGCTGTCCCGGTTTTGCTGCTGTAAGCGGCCACAGGACCAAGAGGTCGGTTCGCATCCTGCCCAGGCCGAACTCCCGCTCCACTCGCCCCCCGGAGTTGACCACTCGCTGCAAAAAGGCCTGCATCAAGAGCTGCGGTCCGGCCTCCTTGTAGGCAAAGCGCTCCAACCAGGCCTCGGAGTGTTCCCGGAAAAACTCTTGAAAGGCGGATAACAGCTTGTCCATGTCCAGGGACCCATCGGTGCGGACATACCAGGCTTGGTCATACCGAGCCTCCAGGTTGGCCTGCTGGCTGATTGTCAGCTCCCGGGGGATGATCTCAGCATAGATAGGGTTGGCGATCTGGGGTCCTTTATCAGTGTCATGGATCAACCCCAGATCCTGAACATACTGCAGGTCATCCAGACGGACCTCCAGGTCCTGCCCTTCCAGCATAGGAGCAATCACTCTCTGCACCCGTTCCTCCTGCAGCTTATCCCCCAACTGGTCCAGATGGGTCTCCCGTCTGGCAATCAGGTTCTCCTTGGCCTGGTCCACCATCTCCTTAGCAATGGGCACAGACCGGTTCCGGCCTTCCTTCATCCTAAAACAGGTCTCATAGGCCAGGGCATTGACCAGCCAGGGCTGACCCTGGCTCAGATGCCAGATGCAGGACACGGCCTCAGAGCTGAACTTTTGTCCGGTCTCGTCAGTATGTTGGGCCAGCAACGACTCCACCTCGGACTTGATGAAATCACCCAAGCGCAAAGACTCGGCCTTGATGTTGAAGGCACTTCCCCCAGTGATGACCTCCTTGGTGGCACTGGAATGAATACGGTAATCCCGCACGTCCCGAATGCCGCAGAGGACAATGGATTGGGGAAAATACGCCGGCCTCCGCGTATACCCGGCCCGCAGTTGGCGCAGGACGGAAATGAGTGAGTCGCCAATCAAGGAGTCGATTTCATCCATGAGTATGATCAAGGGCTTATCCGATCCTTCAGCCCATGCACTCAAGGCTGAACTCAATGCAGTTCCATGTCCACCGCGCTCCAAAAAATGGTATTTATTCTGGTCTAAAAAATTGTCCTTCAGATAAATCTGCGCACTGCGGGCCATTTCCCGAAGGATGTCGTTCATGGCCTGAGCCACGTCCTCCCTGGCTGCCTGGGCCGGTTCCACATTGCAATACACCGCTTGATACCGTCCCTGCTCGTTCAGGTAATCCATCAAGGCCAAAAGGCAGGTTGTCTTGCCCGTTTGCCTGGGGGCGTGGAGGACAAAATACTTCTGTTGCTCAATGAGCATCTCGACCTCAGAGAGATCAAAACGCTGCAAAGGCGGCAGGCAGTAATGCCTTTGGCAGTCAACCGGTCCTGCGGTGTTGAAAAAACGCATGGCTACGCTCCAGGCTTCATTAGATGGACGTGGTCTCGATAGAAAGAGGCCTCAATCTCTCAGAAAGGCCTTCTTCCACCGGGTTGTTGGATTGGAAAAACGCACTTTTTCCGGTTCAAAGGCCTCAGGATCATACGGATAGTAGTTTTTAAGATGCCCTTTCAGCCAAGAGATCATCTCTTCGTATTCCTCATGTTCTGGATTCTTCAATATATCCAACAGTTCGTAGTACCCCGGTATACTTCCACAGTCCTCGGGCGGGCAGGCCCTTTCGCCTCCAAGGCACTTGGGGTATCTCGCCCCTTTCTCTTTGACCAAAATTCCCTCAAAGAGCACGTCATGCACCCACCCATCCCCAAAGTCGTATTCATATTCCATCCATGGCCCCGGCTCATGCAAGTACGTGGAAATCTTTATTTCCCATCCCGGAAGGGTATCAAGGTCGTCCCAGGCCTCATTCGGGATGCCGATTTCCACGATCTCCCGCATGTGTTTTGGCCGTAATCTGAAGGCATGCAAATGGCAATCCAGCCAGCCCATAGCATCCTGAATCGCAACGTGCAGACCCCAGAAGGTGTAGGTATCCGGGACCTGGATTCTCCGCCATATGGGCGGTTCAATCTCCCGCAGGCTGATGTAGAATTGGTAAATAAGTTGGGCCATGATTGTATCCCCTTAGCTTTTCATAATATTTTATACGCAAAGTACTCATCGGGCTGCCTTAAAAAACGTTTTGATCTTATTTTGTGATCCGAGCTTTCGCCCGGCGAACTCGTATTAAATAGTTTTTACACTGAAAAAAGCCTGCGGTACAAAAAGTCACTGTCAGCTTGCCAGTAATGATCACCCTGCCATCGTCCCTTGATTGCCAAAACTAAATTCATCAAGGTACCACCACCAATGGGAGGGGAGCACATGAGCCCCTTTTCGCATCGCAGACATATCAGCTACTTCTGAAATCCGGCCAGCACAATATGATGCATGTCTTGCCAGTTGTTGGTCAAATTTCTCCAACCTGGCTTTCTCCTCATCATCCATAATCGGTTCCCTGGCAGCCAACTGACTCCGGATATCTAGGAGCTCCAGGAGTTCAAAGCCACTGACATCTAAGTGCTTAATTGATTCTTCCAAATGCTCAATAAGTCGTTTTGTAATGTATTGTTCACAACAAGATCGTGCTGCATATCTTCTGAATAAAGCAAGCTGCAGCCAGCGAGCAAAGCAGCAGAAACTATCATCGCATCATAGATGTTGAAAAGGACATTGGAATCCACAAAGGCCTTACTCCCGGGCATGAGCATCCTCGCGGTCAAACTTGAAATCAGACGGCAGCTTTCCTCGAAACTCCCGCAGCCTGGCTAAAAGAGACTCTCGGACGGCTTTTTTCCTGACTTCAAAACTCCGTTCATGCTCTACAAACAGCTCAATATCATCTCCCTCCCGCAGGTCCAGTGCCTTGACCACTGATGCAGGGAGACGAACAGCCAGACTATTGACCCATTTACAAACCTGCATATGGATTCCCCCTTTGGATATACATCTATCATATATAGATCCTTCCTTGGCATTCCCGTCAAGGCATGGTCATCCAGCCTGCTTATGCCTGGTCAGCATTTAGGAAGGCTGCCGGTACATAGTATGCTACATCTCAAACGGTTCCCGTTTTTTCAACACCTAGGAAATACTCCAATCCTCCATAATAAGGCCAGGCACCCGCTTGAACTCCTTAGTATTATTGGTCACCAGAATCAGCCCCAAGGATCTGGCCTGACCGGCGATCATCATGTCGTAAGGACCAATTGGCTGGCCCGCCTGATACAAGGCGGCCCGTATCTGCCCAAAGTGGTAGGCTGCCTTGCTGTCAAAAGGTAAGACGTCCAACCGGGAGAACAATGCTTCGATATCGGTCAGATTTCTTTCCACATGCTGGGAACGCTCAGCGCCAAACACGAGCTCTCCTACTGTGACTGAAGAAATGGCCATTCGGCCGTTATTTTGCTCAAAACGCGCCTTCACTTGCT